>JBGALC010000007.1:0-93125 GCA_044224095.1 Micropruina sp.
GAGCCGGGGATGCGGCCCGCGGCGTACATCCGCTCCTCGACGTCGACGGTGAGCGGGAAGAAGTCGATGCCGTCGCGCGGGTTGTTGGAGGCGGTGGTGGCGGACAGCAGCATGGTGTCGCCGTCCAGGTAGACGCTCGCGCTGCCGTTGGCCTGGCGGGCGAGCAGGCCGGACTCGAAGCGAACCACGTGCTTGCCGTGCGCTCCGTTGTCGATCACGGCCTCGGTGTACTGCAGATCAGGTCCCTCCACGGGACCCTCCTTTCGGGTCATGCCCACCGCTGCGGCGACACGGCCGAGGCGGCGGTTGAACCCGGTCTTCGATCGAGGCCCGCGGGGCTTTCGACCCGAGAGCCACTACCGAGGACCGACGATTCACGTGCGGTCGCGCGGCGGACGGTGGTGTGGATATTCAGTTGGTTCCCCGGGACCTCGTTGATCGAGCCTGTCGGGCTCTCCGTTGGTCGAACTCGTCGACACCCTGTCGAAACCCCGGGAATGCCGCGAAGGGAGCGGCCGGAGCCACTCCCCTCGTGAAGTCAGCGACGCAGGCCGAGCCGCGCGATCAGTGCGCGGTAATGCTCGATGTCCTGCTTGGCGACGTAGTTCAGCAGCCGGCGGCGCTGGCCGACCAGCAGCATCAGGCCGCGACGGCTGTGGTGGTCGCCCTTGTGCACCTTGAGGTGCTCGGTCAGGTGCGCGATCCGGCGGGTGAGCAGCGCGATCTGCACGTCCGGCGAACCGGTGTCACCCGGCTTGGTGGCGAATTCTTCGATGGTCTTCTTCTTCAGATCAGCGTCCATGAAGGGTGCTGCTCTCCTCTCGGTTTCCCGTTGCGCGGCGCTGCCCGACCTGGCGGTTCGACACTGGGTGATCGACTGGGCGGCTCTTGGGGTTCCGCGGGCGTCCTGACGCCAACGCAAGACTTTACCGCAGCCGTTCAACCAGGGCGAATCGGCGGCGTCCGCACGTCGGCGTCCCGCACTGCGGCACCGGCGGACGCCGCTACACTCCTGGGCTATCCGTCGGCCCCGGTCCGGGCCGGTACCGGAGACCACCCCCCTTCATCCGGAGAACGACCATGCGAGTCCTGCGTCCCCTGATCGGCGTCCTCACCGGGGCGCTCACCGCCACCCTGCTCGTCCTTCCCGCCACCCCGGCGGCGGCGAAGGTGACCGACGGCGCCGTCTTCAACGATCCGCTGGTGAAGTCCAGGCAGTACACCATCAGCAAACGCATCCGGACGCTGATCGACAAGGCCCCCGGCCGGTCGAAGAACGCGCCCGGCGCGATCATCCGGGTGGCCATGTACATCTACTCGAGCACCGAGCAGGCCACCGCGGACGCCCTGGTCCGGGCCGCGAAACGCGGCGTGACCGTCCGGCTGCTGCTGGACAGCAACAACACCCTGGAACCCGGGTGGACCCATTACGCCGACTACTTCCGCGGCCTCGCGCGCAAGCACCCCACCTTCCAGGTGGCGTTCTGCCCGATCGGACGCGGATGCATCGGCGACGCCGACCCGCAGTCGAACAACCACAACAAGTTCTTCCTGTTCTCCCGTACCGACGGAACCAAGCGAGTCGTGGTGCAGTCGTCGGCCAACCTGAACAAGACCAACGCGGTGAGCTACTGGAACAACGCCGTGGTCCTGGTCAACCCTGGCCTCTACACCGACTACGTGGCCTACTTCGACGACCTGTGGGCCCAGCAGCCGTCGTCCGACTACGGCCGGGTGGCGACCAGCGGGACCGCCAAGGTCTGGCACTTCCCGATGGCCGCCGGCGACCCGGTGGCCGCGACGCTCGCCGGCGACGTCCGGTGCACCGGCAACACCTCCGTGGGTTCGAAGGGACGCACCATCATCCGGGTCGCCATGAAGGACTTCTACCGGCTGGAGGTCGCCCAGGCCCTGTGGCAGCTCGCCGACGACGGCTGCCTGGTGGACGTCGCCTACGACGAACCGGCCGGCTTCCAGCCCTACCTCGGCCAGTCCGCGGCCGTGGTGTCGACGCTGCGCCGCCCGCTCACCCGGCCGGGCGGAAGGATCCGGCTGTACCTGGCCGGGCCGAGCACCACCGAGAATCGTCAGCGCCGGCTGATCCACTCCAAGTACCTGCTGATCGAGGGTCACTTCGCCGGGAAGAAGAACGCCAAGGTGGTGTTCACCGGCAGCCACAACTTCTCCTACGGCTCGCTGCGCGACAACGACGAGACGCTGCTGCGGGTGACCGGCGCCAAGATCCACGACCAGTTCCGGTCGAACTTCAAGCGGATCCTCGGCACCCTGTAGCCGGCCCCGATCACCCACCACCAGCCTGGAGAAGGGGGTGCCGGGGCGGGCGGCCGGCCACCCACCCGATCCGCCGCTCGTCGCAAAAGTTCTCGGGGCCTCGCTGTCGATTCCGGTTCCGTTGCGGCGTTATGGGGGTGCACGCTGTTGCCGATCCCGAGGAGGAACCATGAAGTACGTGCTGATGTTCGCCACCGACCCCGCCGCCCAGGCGGACATCGATCCCGAGGTGGCCCAGGAGGTCTACGGGCGGATCTACCAGTGGTTCGGCGAGAACGCCGCCGTCATCACCGACAACGGTGCCGAACTGCTGGGCGCCGACACCGCCACCACCGTCCGTTCCGGCGGGGTCGTGGTCGACGGGCCGTTCAGCGAGGCCAAGGAGGTGATCGGGGGTTTCACCGTGGTCGACGTCGCCGATCTGGACGCGGCGATCGCGCTGGCGAAGAGCTGGCCCGCGCTCGACCTGCCCGGGGTCAGCGTCGAAGTGAGGCCGATGGTCGTTGACTACTCACAGTTCGAGTGACGACGCACTGGCCGCCCTGCTGCGTGAGCAGTCCGGGCGGCTGGTGATGCGGCTGAGCCGCGTCTTCGGCGACTTCGCGCTCGCCGAGGACGCGGTCGCCGCCGCGGTGGTCGAGGCTCTGGTCGCCTGGCGCCGGGACGGGCCGCCGCCGAATCCGGCCGGCTGGCTCGCGCTGGCCGCCCGCCGCAACGGGTTGGACGCCGTCCGCGGCCGCGGCCGGACCGTCGCGCTGCCCGAGCAGTGGTCGCCGGCGTCCGAGGATCGACCGGAGTCGCTGGGCTCGCGCACCGACGACCGGCTCGGACTGCTCTTCGCCTGCTGCCACCCGGCGCTGGCGATCGAGGCCCGGATCGCGCTGACCCTCCGGGCGGTCACCGGCCTCACCACGGCGCAGGTTGCCCGGGCGTTCCTGGTCGCTGAGGCGACGCTCGCCCAGCGGATCGTCCGCGCCAAGCGCACGATCCTCGCCGCCGGCATCGCGCTGCAGATCCCGGACGCCGCCGCCCTGCCGGCGCGGCTGGCGGACGTCCGGACGGTCATCTACGCCTGCTACAACGAGGCCTTCGTCTCCACCACCGGCACCCAGGACCGGGCCCTGGGCGCGGACGCGCTGTGGCTCGCCGAACTGGTCGCGCACGCCCTTCCCGACCACGCCGAGAACTGGGGGCTGGCCGCCCTGCTCGCCACCCAGCACGCCCGCTCGGGCGCCCGGTTCAGCGCTTCGGGCGACCTGGTGCCGCTGCGCGACCAGGACCGCAGCCGCTGGGACACCGGGCTGCTGGCGCGCGGCCGGCAGCACCTGGAGCGGGCGGCGGCGCTGCGGCGTCCGGGACCGCTGCAGTTGCAGGCGGCGATCGCGGCGGTGCACGGCGAGGCTGCCAGCTGGGCCGACACCGACTGGGCACAGATCGTCGGGCTGTACGAGGCGTTGCTGCGGATCGACCCGAGCCCGATCATCCGGCTGAACCGGGCGGTCGCGCTGGCCCAGTTCCTGCCGTCCCGCACGGCACGCGCGCTCGCCGACCTGGACGCCCTGGCCGAGCCGCTGGCGAAGTACCACCCGTATCACGCCGCGCGGGCCGAGTTGCTGCGCCGGCTGGGGCGTCCGGACGAAGCGGAGGACGCCGACGCGGTCGCGCTCCGGCTCACGGCCAATGACGCCGAGCGGCGACTGCTGCGCAGCCGGCTGCGTCGCGGGGCGCTGAGCGAGGAGTAGTAATCTGCGGCACAACGTCGCGTGTCGGTGGCAGACGATGTCAGGCATGGAGGCGTCGAACACGAAGGAGGCGACGACGATCGCGTCGACCCCTTCGCCCCCGGCGTGACCGAGGGCGAGAAGGCCAGGCTGATCGCCTGGAATCACGAACTGCGGACCGTTCACGAGCGGCTCCGCGAGGCGCTGCGGCTGACCCGCACCGCCCTGGCCGCCGGCGAGCCCGCAGAGCCCGCGCGGCGCGACCTGCTGCTGTTCTGCCACGGCTTCTGCGCCGCGCTGACCGGGCACCACGAAGGCGAGGACCGGGAGCTGTTCCCGGCGATCGCCACCGCCCACCCCGAACTCCGCGACACCCTGCGCAACCTGCAGCAGGATCACTCGATGATCGGCCACCTGCTCACCGGGCTCCGGGCGGCGGTCGACCGGACCGCGCCCCCGGCTGAACTCGACCAGCACCTCGAGGGCATCGCGGCGATCATGGAAAGCCACTTCCGCTACGAGGAACGCAGCCTGTTGGGGGTGCTCGAGGCGCTCGAGCTGGACGCCGACCCGACGGACGTGCTCGGTCCGCTCTGACCGGCCGCGAGCCGGCCTGTCGAGATGCTCTCCATCCGGCCGCCGCGCCCGGACGTCGGCGCCCTCCTGGACGCGGCCGCCGTCCGACGCATCCGCCGGCATCGCCCCGGTGAGGAGCGAGTAACCATCCCGCGCCTGCCAGCTCACATTTCCGGGTTTCGGCGTCCTTTCACGGGTTTGAACCCGGAAACGACGCCAAAGCCCGGAAGAGTCGCGAAGGTGGGGCGGCGAACCACGGGGCGGACGCCGGACGACGGCTCAGTAGCGGTAGGCGTCCGGCTTGAACGGGCCCTGTTCCGGGACGCCCAGGTAGTCGGCCTGGGCGGGTGTCAGCTCGGTGAGCCGGACGCCGAGGGCGTCCAGGTGCAGGCGGGCCACCTCCTCGTCCAGTTCCTTGGGCAGCGTGTACACCCCGACCGGGTAGTCCGCCGGCTTGGTGAACAGCTCGATCTGGGCCAGCACCTGGTTGGTGAACGAGTTGCTCATCACGAACGACGGGTGCCCGGTCGCGTTGCCCAGGTTCAGCAGCCGTCCCTCGGAGAGCACCAGGATCGAATGGCCGTCCGGGAACGTCCAGCGGTCCACCTGCGGCTTGATCACGGTGCGCTGGACGCCTGGGTAGCCCTCCAGCCCGGCCATGTCGATCTCGTTGTCGAAGTGCCCGATGTTGCCGACGATCGCCAGGTGCTTCATCCCGGCCATCTGGTCGGCGGTCACCACGTCGCGGTTGCCGGTGCAGGTGATCACGATGTCGGCCTGCTCCAGGACGTCGTCCAGACGGGCGACCTGGTAGCCGTCCATCGCGGCCTGCAGGGCACAGATCGGGTCGATCTCGGTGACGATCACCCGGGCGCCCTGGCCGGCCAGCGCCTCGGCGGCGCCCTTGCCCACGTCGCCGTAGCCGCAGACCACCGCGGTCTTGCCGCCGATCAGGACGTCGGTACCGCGGTTGATGCCGTCGATCAGCGAATGCCGGATGCCGTACTTGTTGTCGAATTTGCTCTTGGTCACCGAGTCGTTGACGTTGATCGCCGGGAACAGCAGCGAGCCCTGCCTGGCCATCTCGTACAGCCGGTGGACGCCCGTCGTGGTCTCCTCCGTCACGCCGCGCAGCTCGTTCGAGATCGTCACCCAGTCCAGCGTCGAGGCCCGCAGCTGCTGCAGCACGACCGCATACTCGGCCGAGTCGCCGGGACCGGCCTCGGGCACCGCGCCGGCCTTGGCGAACTCGACGCCCTTGTGCACCAGCAGGGTGGCGTCGCCGCCGTCGTCCAGGATCATGTTCGGACGCCGGTCGCCCCAGTCCAGGATCTGCTCGGTGCACGCCCAGTACTCGGCGAGGGTCTCACCCTTCCAGGCGAACACCGGCACCCCCTGCGGGTCCTCGGGGGTGCCGTGCGGGCCGACCACCACCGCGGCGGCGGCCTGGTCCTGGGTGGAGAAGATGTTGCAGGACGCCCAGCGCACCTCGGCGCCCAGGGCGACCAGGGTCTCGATCAGCACCGCGGTCTGCACGGTCATGTGCAGCGAACCCGCGATCCGCGCCCCGGCAAGGGGCTTCGAGTCGCCGTAGCGTTCCCGCATCGCCATCAGCCCGGGCATCTCGTGCTCGGCGAGCGCGATCTCCTTGCGTCCGAAATCGGCCAGGTTCAGGTCCGCCACGCGATGATCCACCGAAGAATCGTAGTGCACGACACACCACCGCACGGGTGATGTGACAAGGCCATGACACCGGAGTTGGATGGAATCATCACCGTCTGACAACGTCTGACAAGGCGAGGGAGAGAGCAACGGCCATGGGCTTCGTTCTCGGCATTCCGGTCAGCGCCGATCCGGCCGAGCGGCGCACCCCGATCGTGCCCGACGTGGCGACCAAACTGCGCGCGCTGGGGGCGTCCCTGCTGATCCAGAGCGGGGCCACCGAGCGGGCCCACATCACCGAGCACTCGCTCGGCGAGGTGACCTGGTCGCGCACCGCCGAGGAGGTGATGGCCGGCTCGGACGTGGTCTGGACGATCGGCCCGCCATCACCGGAGGCGATCGCGGCCCTGCGGCCCGGCACCGTCCTGATCGGCACCCTGGCGCCGTTCGCGGACGCCGCCCGGGTCCGGGCGCTGGCGACCGGCGGGGTGAACTCCTTCGCGATGGAACTGCTCCCCCGGATCTCGCGCGCCCAGTCGATGGACGTGCTGTCCTCCCAGGGCGCTGCCGCCGGCTACCAGTGCGCCCTGATCGCCGCCGCCCGCTGCCCGAAGTTCTTCCCGATGCTGACCTACGCCGCGGGCACCGTCCGGCCGGCTCGGGTGCTGGTGATCGGGGCAGGCGTCGCGGGCCTGCAGGCCATCGCCACCGCGAAACGACTGGGCGCGATCGTCGAGGGCTACGATGTCCGGCCCGAGACCAAGGAGCAGATCGAGTCGCTGGGCGCCAAGTTCGTCGACACCGGCGTCAGTGCGGTCGGCGACGGCGGCTACGCCCGCGAGCTGACCGAGGCCGAGAAGGGCACCCAGGAGGCCAAGCTGGGCAAGGCGATCGCCCAGTGCGACGTGCTGATCACCACCGCCGCCGTCCCCGGCAAGCGGGCGCCGCGGATCGTCAGCGAGATGATGGTGCGGGCGATGCGGCCCGGCGCGGTGGTCGTCGACATGGCCGCCGAACAGGGCGGCAACGTGGCCGGCACCGTCGCCGGCCAGGAAGTCCGGGTCGGTCCGGCCCACGTGGTCGGTCCGGTGAACCTGCCCGGCCGGATGCCGGTACACGCCTCCGAAATGTTCGCCAAGAATCTGTTCAACTTCACCGCGCCGATGGTCGTCGACCAGGCGCTGGTCATCGACACCACGGACGAGGTGATCGCCGGCACGGCGCTGACCCTGGGCGGGGACGTGGTGCACCCACTGGTGCGCCGGCTGACGGGCCCGCCGGAACCGCGGCCGCCCGCCACACCGGAAGGGAACGCCTGACATGACCGACCTTCTCTATCTGTACATCTTCCTGCTGGCGGCCTTCACCGGTTACGAGGTGATCTCGCGGGTGCCGGTGATCCTGCACACCCCGTTGATGTCGGGCTCGAACTTCGTCCACGGCGTGGTGCTGGTGGGAGCGATGTACGCCCTGGGGCACGCCGAGACGCCGCTGCAGATCGTGCTCGGCTTCCTGGCCGTCCTGCTGGGCGCCGCCAACGCGGCCGGCGGCTACGTGGTGACCGAACGGATGCTGGCCATGTTCGCGCCGAAGAAGAAGCTGCCCGGCCCGGGCCAGGGGGCCTGATCGCATGGAGTGGATCGTCAACGGCGTCTACCTGCTGGTCTCGGTGCTGTTCATCGTCGGCCTGAAGGCGATGGCCTCCCCGGTGAAGGCCCGGCGCGGCATCGCCTGGGCCGGGGTCGGCATGGTGCTGGCCACCGCCGCCACGTTCTTCGTGCCCGGGATGCGCAACCTGGCGCTGATCGCGGTCGCGATCGTGCTGGGCGGCGGCGTCGCCTGGTGGGCCGGACGCGTGGTCAGGATGACCGACATGCCGCAGATGGTGGCCATCTACAACGGCATGGGCGGCGGGGCGGCGGCGCTGATCGCGGCGGTCGAGTTCGCCCGCGCCGAGGTGCACGGGCCGGTGGTCGGCACCCTCGCCGTCCTCGGCTCGCTGATCGGCTCGGTCGCTTTCAGCGGCTCGGTGATCGCCTTCCTGAAACTGCAGGGCATCATGACCAGGGCCGTCCGGCTGCCCGCGCAGAACCTGGTCAACATCGCATTGGCCCTGATCACCCTGGCCTTGGGGGCGGTGATCGTGGTCTCGTCGATGGGCACCGGCTCGGCCGACCCGGTGCTGCTGGTGCTGTTCTTCCTGCTCGCCCTGGCGCTCGGCGCGGTGGTCACCATGCCGATCGGCGGCGCCGACATGCCGGTGGTGATCTCGCTGCTGAACGCCTTCACCGGCCTGGCCGTCGGCTTCGAGGGCTATGTGCTGGGCAACCCGGCGCTGATCATCGCCGGCATCGTGGTGGGGGCGTCCGGCACGCTGCTGACCCAGCTGATGGCGAAGGCGATGAACCGGCCGATCCTCAACGTGCTGTTCACCCCGATCAGCGGCGAGGCCCAGGCCGGCGGCGCGATCGAGGGCCGGCTGAAGGAGTTGACCGCCACCGACGCCGCCGCCCTGATGCGGTACGCCGAGAAGGTGATCATCGTCCCCGGCTACGGCATGGCGGTGGCCGGCGCCCAGCACAAGGTCTGGGAGATGGCCAAGCTCCTGGAGGACGCGGGGGTCCAGGTGTCGTTCGCCATCCACCCGGTGGCCGGTCGGATGCCGGGTCACATGAACGTGCTGCTGGCCGAGGCCGGCGTCCCCTACGAGAAGATCTTCGACCTGGACGAGATCAACGCCGAGTTCGGCCAGACCGACGTGGCGCTGGTGATCGGGGCCAACGACGTGGTGAACCCGGTGGCCCGCACCGACAGGACGTCCCCGATCTACGGCATGCCGATCCTGGACGCCGACCGGGCGCGCAACTGCGTCGTGATCAAGCGCGGACGCGGCGCCGGCTACTCGGGCATCGAGAACGCCCTGTTCTACGCCGACAACACCTCGATGCTGTACGGCAGCGCCCAGCAGGCGATCGCCGACGTGATCGGCCAGCTGAAGGAACTCGGCTGATCGGGGCACGCCGATCGACCGACGTAGGCTTGCACCGGTCTGGCAAGATGAGTCATCCGGTGGACGCGAGCCAGATCAGGGCGACTCGGCCCCATCCCGACCTGCGGAGGTACCTATGACGGAGCCCATCGTGGTGCGGCTGTGCACGGCGGACGACCTCGCCGCGTTGGGCAGGCGGGAGCCGCATGCCAACGCTCACTACGCACAGGGCCACTACGAACGGCAGCTCGAGGGGGACTACTACTTCGCCCTCGCGGTCCGGGGCGACGTCGAGCTCGGCACCAGCGTCCTGGACTGCCGGCCGGACAACCTGCTGCAGCCGGAGCTGAAGAGCCTGTGGGTGTATCCGGAGTCACGCCGGCAGGGCGCCGCCCGGGCGCTCACCCGCTTCCTCGAGCAGCAGGCGGTCGAACTGGGCTTCGACGAGATCTTCCTGCGGGTCGACCCGCAGAACGCGGCCGCCATCCCCATGTACATCTCGCTCGACTACACCCCCACCGGCGACCACAAGCTGACCACCTACGAGTACGTCGACGGCCTCGGCAACACCCACAGCCGCGAAGAGATGGACGCCATCTACCGCAAGTCGCTGCGGATGCTGCACTGAGCCTCGCTCAGTCGGCCTGATCGAGCCCCACGGCCAGCACGCTGACCCGTCCGCGTCCCCATTCCAGGTCCACCACCACCAGGCTCTGCTCGGCGTGGTAGTCGGACACCCGCACCTTGTGGGTGATCGCCGTCACCGCCAGCTGGCCCAGGTCGCCGACCTGGCGGCCCTGGACCTGCAGCGTGGTGCCGTCGGCGAAGCACATCCGGGCCAGCCCGCGGGACGGGCCCGGACGGATGGCGCGCAGCGGCACGTTGCGGCGGACGACGTTGCCGATCCGGTGCAGGAGCACCTGGACCGGAGCCCTGCCGAACTCCTGTGCGACCCGGTGACCGACCGCGGTGAGTTCGGCTAGGTCGGTCTCCAGCAGCCCCAGCTCCTCCGACGTCCACACCCGGGGGCGCGCCCGGCGGGCGGTCTTCGGCCGGCGCATCACGCCGACCACGAGCGCCACCAGCGCCGCCACGACGACGAGCGCGACCAACCCGGTCATACTCCAACTGTGCGCTGCGCTCCGGCGCCACGCAAGGCGGTCAGGCCTGCAGGATGTCGTGACTGCGCCGGACGTCGTGGTTCATCTGCACGATCAGCGCATCGATGCCCTCGAAGCGGACCTGACCGCGGATCCGTGCCACGAAGTCGACGGCGATCGGCGCCCCGTACAGCTCCAGGTCGGTGCGGCCCAGCACGTAGGACTCCACCCGGCGCTGGACGCCGTCGAAGGTGGGGTTGGTGCCGACGGAGATGGCGGCCGGCCAGCGCGGGGCGTCCTCGCCGGCGGCCCGCGGTGCGCCGTGGGCGTCCAGGTCGTCCAGGCGGCGGACCCAGCCCGCGTAGACGCCGTCCGCGGGGCAGGCCAGCTCGTCGGGGACGGGCAGGTTGGCCGTCGGGAAGCCCAGCTCGCGGCCGCGGTGATCGCCGTGGGCGACCACGCCGGTGAACCGGAAGGGGCGGCCCAGGTGCTCGGCGGCGTGCGCGACGTCGCCGGCGGCCAGCGCCTCCCGGATGACCGTCGAACAGGTCTCCTCGTCGCCGAAGCGGACCAGTCTCAGGGCGTCCACCTCGAACCGCCCCCGGCCGAGCTCGCGCAGGGTGTCGACGGTGCCCGCGGCCCGGTGCCCGAACCGGAAGTTCTCCCCCACCACGATCAGCGCCGGGTGCAGCGGCAGCAGCACCTCGGTGACGAACTGCTCGGGGCTGAGCTGGGCGAACTGGGGGGTGAAGTCGACGACCTCGACCCGGTCGGCGCCGGCGTCCCGCAGCAGGGCGATCCGGTCGTCCAGCCCGGTCAGCAGCATCGGCGCCCGGTCGGGACGCAGCACCCGCACCGGGTGCGGCCAGAAGGTGACCACGACCAGGGGCAGATCGGGACGCCGGGCGTGGGCCTCGGCGAGCACCTCGACGTGGCCGGGGTGTACGCCATCGAAGTTGCCGACGACCACCACCGATTCGCTCACGAGGGACCACCCTACTGCCCAGCCAACCGGGGACCCGAAATGTGCGCGCTCGCCGGCTCCCCGCCGCCGCGCCGAGCCTTCCGGACACCGACGGGTGCGCAGATTCCGGAGTCGCCGGCCGCCGACCGTGCAGTCCGCCTCCGGCACGGCACGGTCCGGGGCGCACGCCGTTGCCCGGACTGGTTGGATGGGGCCATGGAGTTTCGTCATCTGGGCAGCTCGGGGCTGAAGATCTCCGAGATCACCTACGGCAACTGGCTCACCCACGGCTCGCAGGTCGAGAACGACGCCGCGCTGGCCTGTGTGCGGGCCGCGCTGGACGCCGGCATCACCACCTTCGACACCGCCGACGTCTACGCCAACACCAAGGCCGAGACCGTGCTCGGCGAGGCGCTGGCCGGCGAGCGCCGGGAGTCGATCGAGATCATGACCAAAGTGTTCTGGCCGACCGGTCCGCGCGGCCACAACGACAGCGGGCTGAGCCGCAAGCACATCCTGGAGTCGATCGACGGCTCGCTGCGCCGGCTGCGCACCGACTACGTGGACGTCTACCAGGCCCACCGCTACGACGTGGAGACACCGCTGGAGGAGACCATCCAGGCGTTCGCCGACGTGGTCCGCTCGGGCAAGGCGCTCTACATCGGGGTCAGCGAGTGGACCGCCGAGCAGATCCGGGCCGGTCAGGGGCTGGCCCGGCAGCTGGGCTTCGCGCTGGTCTCGAACCAGCCGCAGTACTCGATGCTGTGGCGGGTGATCGAGGGCGAGGTGGTCCCGGCCTGCCGCGAGCTGGGCCTCTCCCAGGTGGTCTGGTCGCCCATCGCGCAGGGCGTCCTGACCGGCAAGTACCTGCCCGGCCAGCCGGTGCCGGAGGGCTCGCGGGCCACCGACGCCAAGGGCGGCAAGCGCACCATCAGCCGCTTCCTCGACGACACGATTCTGGAGCGGGTGCAGCAGCTGCAGCCGATCGCGTCCGACCTCGGGCTGAGCATGGCCCAGCTGGCGGTCGCCTGGGTGCTGGCCGACGACAACGTGGCCTGCGCCATCGTGGGCGCCTCCCGTCCGGAGCAGGTGGCCGACAACGCGGCGGCCTCGGGCGTGCAGCTGTCCGCCGAGACCCTCGCGGCGATCGACGCCGCGCTGGGCGACGTGGTGGTCTCCGACCCCGCGCTGACCAGGGACAGCACGCCGGCCTCCCGGCCGTCCTGAGCGCGACGCGGTGCCGGGGCCCGGCTCAGTTCAGCGGGCCCCGCGACCGCAGGTCGTCGTCCGGATGCTCGAACCGCATCGGCTTGCGCTGCCGCCTGTGGACGACGAACATGATCAGGCTCAGCCCGACGCCGATCGCCAGCAGCACCGCCGCGATCCCGTACTGGTCGAGCGAACGTCCGGTCCACGGCCCGACCAGGTAGGCGCAACTCAGCGCACCGAGGATGGGCAGCCAGCTGGGGGCGACGAAGTGGTCGTGCTCGACGGTGTCCTTGCGCAGCACCAGGACGGCCACGTTGACCAGGGTGAACACCCCGAGCAGCAGCAGCGCGGTGGTGCCGCCGAGCTCGGAGACCTGGCCGACGAAGGTGATCAGCCCGACCGCCAGGGCGCTGGTGAACAGGATCGCCACCCACGGCGTCCGGCGGGACGGCAGCACCCGTCCGAACACCGGGGGCAGGACGCCCTCGTTGGCCATGCCGTACAGCAGCCGGGACGCCATCAGCATGTTGATCAGCGCCGAGTTGGCCACCGCGAACATCGAGATGAACGGGAAGATCGCCGCGATCGGCAGCCCGGGTGCTCCGGTCTGCACCACCAGCAGCAGCGGGGTGGCGCCCTCCTTGGACAACTCGCCGGGCGGCACCAGCGCCACCGCGGAGATCGACACCAGCACGTAGATCAGGCCGGTGATGCTCAGGCCGGTGAGCATGATCCGCGGGAAGATCTTGCTGGGCTCCTTGGTCTCCTCGGCCATGTTGACCGAATCCTCGAAGCCGACCATGGCGAAGAAGGCCAGCGAGGTCGCGGTGGTGACCGCGATGAAGATGCCCTTGTCCTCGGGGGTCTCGAAGACCGTCACCCGGGAGAAGTCGGCCCGGCCCTGGCTCATCGCGTACACCCCGACGAAGATCACCAGCAGCAGCCCGGACAGCTCCACGCCGGTCAGCACCACATTGGCCTTGACGCTCTCTCCGACGCCACGCAGGTTCACCGCCGCGACCAGCAACACGAAGCCGATCGCCACCAGCATCGTGGTCAGCTCGCTGGTGCCCAGGCCGAAGCCCTTCTGCAGGTTCTCGGCGAACGCCCGGGCGGCGGTCGAGGCCGAGGTGATGCCCGAGGTCATCACCGTGAACGCCACCACGAAGGTGAGGAAGTGGATGCCGAACGCGCGGTGCGTGTACAGCGCCGCACCGGCGGCCTGCGGATACTTGGTGACCAGTTCCAGGTAGCTGTAGGCGGTCATGGTGGCGACCACGAAGGCGATCAGGAACGGCAGCCACACCACGCCGCCGACCTCCTCGGCGACGACGCCGGTGAGGGCGTAGATGCCGGTGCCGAGAATGTCGCCGACGATGAACAGCAGCAGCAGTCCCGGACCCATCACCCGCTTGAGTTCGTGCGGTCGCTCGGTCGCCGTGGTTGCCATAACCCACCTCCGGGAGTCGGTGGATCCACCCTGCACGGGCCCGGACGGGCACGACAAGCGTTCACCCCCCAAGGGGTTGTGCCGGCCGGCCACCCTCGCAGGGACGCGCCGGCCGGCCCGCGTGCGCACGCCGGAGGGACCCTGGTCAGGAGTTCCGTCCCGGCCGACAGGTGGAAGTTAGGGCACCCTTAGTTAGGGCACCCTTAGTTGTGGGGTATAACTGTCAGGTGGGTGCTGCGGGCCAGCCGGCGCGCCGCACCGGCCCGCAGCCAGGTCGCGCAGGCGCTCGCCGGTCAGCACGCCGCGACCATGCGGCTGGTGCTGATGCAGCTGCCCGGGCAACTGCTGTTCGCCCTGGCCAGCCAGCTGGCGCTGGTCCTGCTGGCCGGCACAGCGGCGGCGCTGGTGCTGCGCGGCGAGCTCGGGGTGGGCGCCGCGGTCGGGCTGATCGTGGTGATCGTCCGCTACCTGGAGCCGATGACCGCGCTGGCCGCCTTCGCTCCTGCGCTGGAGACCACCCGGCTGGCGCTGGCGCGGATCCGCACCGTGCTGGACGCCCCGCTGGCGCCCTCCGGCGCCGACGATTCCCGGTTCGGCGCCCCGCCGCGGATCGAGCTGCGTGACGTCGAGGTGCGCTACGGTGACGACCCGCCGGTGATCGACGGGCTCGGACTGGCCCTGGAACCGGGGACGACGACGGCGATCGTCGGACCGTCCGGATCGGGGAAGACGACGCTGCTGTCGTTGATCGCGGGCCTGCAGCAGCCCACCCGCGGACGCGTGCTGTTCGACGGCCGCGACGTCGCCGAACTGACCGCGGAGGCGCACCGGGACGCGGTCAGCGTGGTCTTCCAGCATCCGTACCTGTTCGAGGGGACGCTGCGCGAGAACGTGCTGGTCGGCGATCCGGGCGCGACCGCGGACGCCGTCGCGACGGCCGAGGGCCTGGCCCGGGTGGACGAGATCACCGGCCGGCTGCCCGACGGCGACGCGGCCGCCGTCGGGGAGGCCGGGGTCAAGCTCTCCGGTGGCGAACGGCAGCGGGTGAGCATCGCCCGAGCGCTGCTGAAACCGGCGCCGGTGCTGCTCGTGGACGAGGCGACCAGCGCGCTCGACCCCGAGAACGAGCGGGCCGTGGTCGACGCGCTGACCCGCGATCCGCTTCCCCGCACCCGGGTGATCGTGGCGCACCGGCTGTCGAGCATCCGGACCGCCGACCGGGTGCTGTTCCTGGAGAACGGCACGGTCGTCGAGGACGGCGGCATCGAGCAGCTGCTGGCCCGGGGCGGACGCTTCGCGGCGTTCTGGGAGCATCAACGACAGGGTGCCGGCTGGCGGCTGGGCGCCGGCATCCGCGGCTGAGCCGGCTCAGACCAGGACGGCCACCGGGACGGCGCGCCCGGCGTCCGGACGGTACAGGGCGAGCAGCCGGCCGTCGTGCAGCACCGCGGTGGGGTCGGCGGGCAGGCCGAGCGGCAGCGGACGTCCGTAGCCGACGGCGACCGCCTGCTCGGCGTCCAGCTCGACGCAGGGAAAGCAGCGCCGGGCCACCTCGGCCATCCCGAGCAGCCGTGGGGTGCGGGGCGGGTCCGCGGTCAGCGCCTCCGGTGTCAGCGCGCCGTCCAGCCCGAAGCCGCCGACCCGGGTGCGGCGCAGCGCGGTGAGGTGGCCGCCGGTGCCGAGCGCGGCGCCCAGATCGCGGGCCAGGGCGCGGATGTAGGTGCCCGACGAGCAGTCGACGATCACGTCCAGGTCGACGACCGGGGTTCCGCCGGCGGCGCCGTCGCGGCGTCCGAGGACCTCCAGGCGGGAGACGGTGACCGGGCGCCCGGCCAGCACCACGTCCTCACCGCGACGGGCACGGGCGTAGGCGCGCTGCCCGTCGATCTTGATCGCCGACACGGTGGAGGGAACCTGGACGATGTCGCCGCGCAGGGGCCGCAGGGCCGCTTCGATCGCCGTGTCGGTGAGCCCGCTCGCGCCGGGCGCGGTGGTGAGCTCGCCCTCGGCGTCGTCGGTGACGGTGGCCTGGCCGAGCCGGATCGTCGCGGAGTAGGTCTTGGTGGACAGCGCCAGGTGACCGAGCAGCCGGGTCGCCTTCTCCACGCCGATCACCAGGACGCCGGTCGCCATCGGGTCGAGGGTGCCGGCATGGCCCACCTTGCGGGTGCCGAGCAGACGCCGGCAGCGCCCGACCACCTGGTGCGACGTCCAGCCGGACGGCTTGTCGACGACCAGGATTCCCGAGTCGGGCATGGCTCTCCTCTGCTGCGGACGGCGGCCCGAACAGGCTACGCCACGGCTCCGGGCCCGCTCGCCCGGCGAGGTCGGCCGGTCGCCCAGGGCCGGGCGGAAAGCGGGCGACGGGCCTCGATCAGGCTCCGGTGACGTGCCGTTCGAGGAACCGGCCGGAGAACTTGCCGTCCGGGTCGTGGGCGGCGACCAGGTTCCGCCAGTCGGCCATCCGCGGGTAGCGGGCGGCGAGCACGTCGGCACCGGCGTGGAACAGCTTGCCCCAGTGCGGCCGGGCGTCCAGCGGCAGCAGCCGGGCCTCGATCTCGGGCAGCACCCGCGCCACCCCCTCGGGGTCGCGCCGGAAGGTGAAGTGGATGCCGAGGCTGTCGCGTCCGGTCGCCGGGGACAGCCAGAGCTCGTCGGCGGCCACCGAGCGCAACTCCGACATCGCCAGCACGTCATCGATCAGTCCGCCGATCTCCCGCAGCGCACCGATCGCCTCGACGGCGCGGTCGCGCGGCACCAGGTACTCGGTCTGGATCTCCGCGCCCAGGCTCGGCACCCGATCGAGCCGGAAGTGCGGCAGGCACGTGCACCACGGTCCCTCCACCCCGAACGGGTTCATGTTGTCCGGGGTGCCACCGGGCGCGAGCCGGACGCCGAGCCGGCCGGCGTCGGCGATCGGCTCGTCGAGCCGCGACTTCAGCCAGACGTGCTCGACGGCCGGCGCCGTCCACCGGGTCAGCAGGCTGACGCTGTAGGCCGCCGCGAACACCGCGTCGGGGTCGTCGGTCAGCCGCTGCCAGGGCAGGTCGAGGTACGCGTCCTGGCGCATCCGGTAGGAGGGCTGGACGGCCAGCGTCACCCGGGTGATCGGGCCGAACGCTCCGAGCCCGACCACCATGCCCGGCAATCCGGGGTCGCCGGCCCCGACCTCGACCAGCTCGCCCGACGGCCCGATGAACTGCAGCCCGCGGACGGCCGAGGACAGGGTGCCGAGCCGGTCACCCGAGCCGTGCGTCCCGGTCGAGACGGCCCCGGCGACGCTGATGTGCGGCAGCGATCCCATGTTGTGCAGGGCCAGCCCGTTGTCCTCCAGGTACCGGGCGACCACGCCGTAACGGGTCGCGCCGCCCACGGTGACGGTCATCGCGTCGGTGTCGATCACCGGGTCCGGCGGCAGCGACCCGAGGTGGACCAGGGTGCCCTCGGTGTCGGGCAGCCGGTTGAACGAGTGCCGGGTGCCCAGCGGCCGGACCCGGGCGCTGGACGCCACCAGCTGTTGCGCCTCCTCCAGCGTCTCCGGCGCGACGATGTGAGCGGCCCGGTAGCGGACGTTGCCGCCCCAGTTGTCCCGGTCGATGCTCACCACCGGACGCTCCGCCGCGGCTGTGCTGGGCCCATCTGTCCTCCTTTACGGTGGCCCGGGTTGGCGGTCAGCCGGACGCGGGCGCGACGGTTCGGCGCATGATGCAGCGGAACTTACCGAGGTTGGGACCCCGGGTGAAGCCGGCACCCGCGAACATGCCGATCGAGCCGCTGAACAGGAAGGACGCCGACATCGTGCGCTCGCCGACGTCCACCCGCGGATAGCCCTCGACGGTGCCGCCCCCGGCGGCCGCGATCAGGTCGAGGGCGCCGTGCAGGGCGAGGGTGGCGACACCCCGGCGGCGATGGTTCCGGTCGACGAAGAAGCACGGCAACCGGTACCGGGTGGGTTCGATGCCGCTGGTCTCGTACTCCTTGCGGTGGTAGATCCGCGGAAGCTCCTCGGGCGTGCCGTACTCGCACCACCCGACCGCCGCGTCGCCGTCCATCACCAGGGCATGGTGGGTGCGGCCCTGGACGACCAGCCGGTGCTTGGCCGCCTGCCCGCCGCCGTGGCCGTCGCGGTCGGCGTCCGGCTGGAACCACATGCACCAGCAGCCGCCGAAGATGCCGTTGTGCTTGGCCACCAGGGCCTCGAAGGCCGGCCAGGTGGCCTCGGACAGCGGTTCGACCCGGTACTCGCTCATAGCAGGGAAGGTACCCCCGGACCCGGACGAACCTCGTCCCGATCACTCAGACCGCACCGGACCTCCGTCCACCCAACGCGAGGCATCGGCGACGGGCACGATATCTGCGACGGCCCCTTTGACGCGATCGCCCGGGCGCCGGGGAGGCGGTGATTGGGAACCACGAAGAAACACGGGCACGCTGTCGCCGGTCGGCTCGACTCCCCTGGTCTCGCGCTCCTTGCCGAGGGCAGAAGAAGGAAGAAGCCCAGGGCCCTATGCGCTCACGGACCCGGTGGTCGATCTGGCACCAACTCGTCGTCGACCAAATCGCCCAACTGGCGGTCCGCCATTAGTAGTTCAAGCTGGACTACTCTGCCTTGAGCAGTAGTCGTCAGGATACCTATTACACTGCCATTCATCTCGATAGGGAGGTCCCGCACGTCGGGCGGCGAAGGAAACCTCGGCCCAAACTTGATAACGGCAGCGTTAGCTTCCTCGTCCACCTGGATCTCTACCCGGCGAGTCAACGACCGCATCA
Source organism: Micropruina sp. (assembly GCA_044224095.1). Lineage (GTDB taxonomy): Bacteria > Actinomycetota > Actinomycetes > Propionibacteriales > Propionibacteriaceae > Micropruina. The sequence goes on from JBGALC010000007.1 coordinate 18,734, forward strand.
GTCCACCGGTTCCTCGGGCTGGGACCAGCCGCCGCTCGAGGTTCGCCAATAGACGGTTACGACGCCGCCTCGGCCATTCATGATGACACCCAGGAAGCCTGACTCGTACTTATACGTTCCGTCCCACCACTGGTAGTGGACGTTACTGTTGCGGCAGGCATCCTTGACCGCGCTGACCACCTCCGCCTTAGAGATATCCCGCTCCGCCATTCGGAGCCGCGCATGGGTCGTGTAGTACGAAACCGTGCAGGGAGCTCCGATCGGAATGGCTAGCTGCTGAGTGACCATAGGGGGCGAGGCAACCGGCAGCCCCGCAGCAGGGGAGGCGCTGGAAATCAACGAAAAAGCCGTCGTGACTAGCGCGAATAGAAGTCCAACTGCTTTCATTCGTGGAGAATACGCTGGCATCGCTGTAAAGGCAAGATCGTGTGGTACTCACAATGGCGGCACACCAGGGAGGGCGTTGTCGGAGCAGTCGAACCGCCGCGCTCCCCTAACTATCGAGGGCTCCCCAACCTTGGGGAGCCCTCGACAGTTAGGGGAGCGGATGGACGGCCCGCGCTCGGGCGGGGGCCCGGCCGCGTACAACTAGTCCTCCGCGGCGTCGTCCTCGTCCGGCTTGCGGTACGGGTCGGCCTCACCGGCGTACGAGGCGCCGGCGGCCTGGGCCGCCACCGCCTCGTCGGCGGCACGGGCCCGGGCCAGGACGTCCTCGATCTGGGCGGCGGACTCGGGCACGGCGTCCAGCACGAAGGCGATCGTCGGGGTGAACTTCATCCCCAACTGCTTGCCCACCTGCGAACGGATCATGCCACGGGCCGACTCCAACGCCTCCGCGGTGTCGGCGCGCGCCTGCTCATCGCCCAGCACCGTGTAGAACACGGTGCCCTCACGGCCGTCGCCGGTGAGCCGGACGTCGGTGATGGTGACGAAGCCCAGGCGGGGATCCTTGATCCGCCGTTCCAGGAGCTCCGCCACGATCACCTTGATCTGCTCGGCGACCTTGATGTAGCGCGGGTTACCCATCAATCCCTCGGCTTCTCGACCATCTCGAAGGTCTCGATGACGTCGTCGATCTTGATGTCGGAGTAGTTGGCCAGCGTCATGCCGCACTCGTAGCCCTCGCGAACCTCGGTGACGTCGTCCTTCTCACGCCGCAGCGAGGCGATCGAGGTCTCGGCGACCACGACACCGTCGCGCAGCAGCCGCGCCTTGGAGTTCCGCCGGATCGACCCGTCGATGACCATGCAGCCCGCGATGGTGCCGAACTTGGACGACCGGAAGATCTCCCGGATCTGCGCCTGGCCGCTGACCTTCTCCTCGAAGATCGGCTTCAGCATGCCCTTCAACGCCGCCTCGACGTCGTCGATGGCCGCGTAGATCACCGAGTAGTAGCGGATGTCCACGCCCGCCGAGTCGGCCATCTGGGTGGCCTTCCCCTGCGCCCGCACGTTGAAGCCGATGATCACCGCGTCGGACGCCTCGGCGAGCGACACGTTGGTCTCGGTGATCGCACCGACACCGCGGTCGATGACCCGCAGGCTGACCTCGTCGCCGATGTCGATGTTGGCCAGCGCGTCCTCCAGCGCCTCGACCGAACCGGCCGAATCGCCCTTGAGGATGAGCTTGAGCTCCTGCGTCTCGCCCTTCTCCAGCTGCTCGAACAGCTGGTCGAGGGTCTTGCGCCGGGTGGTCTTGGCCAGCAGGGCCGCCCGCTGCCGGGCCTCCCGCTTGTCGGCGATCTGGCGGGCCATCCGGTCGTCGTCGACGACCAGGAAGTTGTCGCCGGCACCCGGCACCGAGGTCAGGCCGAGCACCTGCACCGGCATGGACGGCGGCGCCTCGGCCACCTGTTCGCCGAGATCGTTGATCATGGCGCGGACGCGGCCGTGGGCCGAGCCGGCCACGATCGAGTCGCCGGTGCGCAGCGTGCCGCGGTGCACCAGGACGGTGGCCACCGGGCCGCGGCCCTTGTCCAGGTGCGCCTCGATGGCGACACCCTGGGCCGGCATGTCCGGGTTGGCCCGCAGGTCGAGCGACGCGTCGGCGGTCAGCACGATCGCCTCCAGCAACTCGTCCAGACCCAGCCGTGCGGTCGCGGACACGTCGACGAACATGGTGTCGCCGCCGTACTCCTCGGGCACCAGACCGTACTCGGTGAGTTGGCCGCGCACCTTGGTCGGGTCGGCGCTCTCCTTGTCGATCTTGTTGACCGCCACCACGATCGGCACCTCGGCCGCCTTGGCGTGGTTCAGCGCCTCGATCGTCTGCGGCATCACACCGTCGTCGGCGGCCACCACCAGCACGGCGATGTCGGTCGACTTCGCACCACGGGCACGCATGGCGGTGAACGCCTCGTGACCCGGGGTGTCGATGAAGGTGATCTTGCGTTCGATGTCGTCGACCTCGGTGGCCACCTGGTAGGCGCCGATCGCCTGGGTGATGCCACCGGCCTCGCCGGCCACCACGTTGGTGTTGCGGATGGCGTCCAGCAGCTTGGTCTTGCCGTGGTCGACGTGACCCATCACGGTCACGGCCGGCGGACGCGGCGCGAGGTCGTCCTCGTCGCCCTCGTTCTCGCCGAACTCGATGTCGAAGCTCTCCAGCAGCTCGCGGTCCTCGTCCTCGGGCGAGACGACCTCGATGGAGTAGTTGAGCTCGGCACCCAGCACCTGCAGCGTGTCGTCGGCCACCGACTGGGTGGCGTTGACCATCTCGCCCAGGTTGAACAGCACCTGCACCAGCGACGCGGGATCGACGCCGATCTTCTCGGCGAGGTCGGTCAGCGAGGCGCCGCGACGCAACCGGACGGTGGATCCGTCACCGGAACGGATCCGGACGCCACCAATGGTCGGCGCCTCCATCTGGTCGAATTCCTGCCTGCGCTGCTTCTTCGACTTGCGGCCACGCTTGGCCGGACCACCGGCGCGTCCGAACGCACCCTGGGTACCGGAGCCGCCGCGGCCACCGCGACCGCGACCGCCGCCCGCGGGAGCACCGCCCGGACGTCCCGGCCCGCCGCCGAAACCGGGACGGCCACCGCCGGCCCCGCCGGGACGACCCGCACCGCCGCCGAAACCGGGACGGCCACCGCCGCCGGCACGGCCCGGCGCACCGAGCGAGGGGTTCGCCTGGCGCGGCATCATCGCGGGGTTCGGACGCGGCATGCCGGGCACACCGGGCCGGGGACCGGGACGCGGGCCGCCGGCCTGGCCCGGACGCGGGGTGCCGGTGCGGGCATCACCGCGGCCGGCGGGCGCAGCGCCCTCGGGCCGGGACCGGCGCACACCCATGCCCTGGCTGGACGAGAACGGATTGTTGCCGGGCCGGGGCGTGCCCGAGCGGCGGTTGGCGTTGCCGGCTCCCGGCAGGCCACCGGTGCCACCCGGACGCGGCATCGGCCGGGGAGCACCCGGACGCGGCGCCGCGGCACCGGGGCCCGGAGTCGGCCGTGGGCCGGCTGACGTGCCGCCGGCGGACGTGTCGCCGGCGGACGCGGCGGGTCGCTGCTGCGGGGCCGACGACGGCCGCTGCTGCTGCGGTGCCGCGCCGGCGGGACGCGGCTGCGCCGCGGCTCCGGGACGCGACTGCGGCGCACCCGAGCCGGGACGCGGCTGCGGGGCGCTGGTCCGGGGCTGCGGGGCGCTGGGACGCGGTTGCGGCGTCGCCGACGGGCGCGCCGACGGCGCCTGGGTGGCGGCACCCGAGGCCGGGGCCGGCGCGGACGTGGTCGCCGCGGGAGCGGACGAACTGGGCGCGGCGGGGCGCGCCGGGGCACCCGGCTTGGCGGCCGGCGCCTTGGCGGCGGGAGCGCTGCCCGCCTTCTCTGCGGACATGCGTTCGCTGAGCCTCCGGACGACCGGCGGCTCGATGGTGGACGAAGCGGACCGGACGAACTCGCCCATGTCATTCAGCTTCTTGAGAAGATCTTTGCTTTCGAGTCCGAGCTCCTTGGCGAGCTCGTAGACGCGGACCTTGGCCACTACTCTCCTTCAGGTCCGCGGGCGCGCGGACCAGCTAGTTGTTGTTGCTCATTTCGAGGTACTCATCGAGTGGTCATGAGCGTTAGCCCACTTTCTGGTTGGGATCCGCCCGGATCGGCGGAGGCGCACCTGCGAGTGTATCGCCGTCGCCCTCGATTCACCCAACCGAGCGGCTGAGCAGGACATTCCCGACGGCGGCGTGGTCGAGGCTGCGACGCAGACCACGTCCGATCGCCCGGGATTTCAGCGCCCGTGGCGCGCACGCCGGGTGCAGGTAGACGCCGCGTCCGGGCAGGCGCTGGCGGTCGTCGACCCGCACCGAACTGCCGCCGTCCCAGACCAGCCGGAGCAGGGCGTCCTTGTCGGCGCGGACGCGGCAGCCGGCGCACATCCGCTGCGGGGTGGTCATGCGGGTCAGGCTACTCACAGATCACGCACAGCCGCTGACCAGTGCGTTCCCGGGTACGGCCGGTTGAGTGGTGGCCATGGACGACGCAACGAAGATCGGGACCGACCGGACCGCACCAGCCGCCGGCGGCACCGGGGAGGGAGGGTGCCGCTGACCCGTCGATCGACAGATTCCTCTCCCCGACCCGGCCGCCCAGTGGGCGGCCGGGTCGCTGTCGCGCTCCTAGGAGCTGCCGCCCACCCGCGTCCGGGCCAGCCGCGCGAACTCGGCGAACCCGGGGCCGACCCGCTTCGGGACGATCAGCGCCTCGGTGTCCTCGAGGGTCAGGAACAGGTGTTCGGGGCCCTCGTCGATCCGCCGGATCCGCGCCCAGTCGGCGTAGCCGCCCGACCCGGGGTACTCCTGGTAGACCCGGACGTCGTCCCAGCTGAGCAGCACCGGGCCGGTCCGGCCGAGGCCGCCCCGCTTGGCCAGGTTGCGCAGCTGTGAGTCGAGCGCGTGGCGCTGGAACCAGGGCCAGCCGAACCATGCGACCAGTCCGGCGAGAACGGCGAGGGGCAGCGTGACGACGAGCCCGTCCAGCACGCCGCCGACCCAGTGCCGATCGATCGGTGTCAGTGCGAGGCCGAGGATGAGCGGCATCGCCGCCACGATGACGGCCAGCGTCCGGCGCTGCCCGGCGGCGTAGGCCACGAAGCTCGGGGCGCTGCGGTAGACCTGCTGGTGGAACGCGATGTGGTCGTCGTCGGTCAGGTCGTAGTGGAGCCTGCCCACGCGCAAATCCCCTGCGGTCGGGCGTGGGCCACCGGCTGCCCACGCGAGGTTGGTGTCGGGCTGGGAGCGCCTCTCGGCGCGTGGCCGCTCGCAGCGGCAAGTGTTGGAGCCCGGGGCTACCTCAGCCCGACACCGATCGACCATCATAGGCGTCCGGGTCCGCAGACCAAATCGGAGTCCGGCACGGCCGGCCGCCCCGAGATCGCCTGCGGTAGCGCACATCGCCCGGGTAGCTACGCGGGCGATGTGTGCCGACGCAGGCGATGTCGTCCGGAGCACCGGGCGGACGCCGCAGCCACCTAGCGCAGCGAGCCGTTGCGCCACAGCCGGGCGCAGGCGGTGAGGTCGGACGCCATCTCCTGGAGCTTGGCCGCCCGGGCCAGCGGCTCGATGCCCTGCAGGTCGGCGCTGCCCGCGGAGGCGACCAGGCAGAACGCCGCGGCGCGCTCCAGGGCGACCGCGAAGTCGCCGGTGAAGGCGCCGCGCATCAGGTCGTCCGCGACCCGGCGGACGTCGTCGGGCCGCGGCGGCTCGATGCCGGCGACCACGTGGTTGGGTTCGGTGAACCGGACGCCGGCCGCGTAACAGCGGGCCACGCCCTCGGCGTCGGTGCGCATCCACTCGCGCAGGAAGTACAGCCGCCACAGCGCGCCGGGCAGCGTCCGGGCCGGCCGGGTCGACCACAGGTCGGCCAGCGTCGACAGCCCGATCTCGCCGACCAGGTCGACCAGCCGCTCGGTCACCGACGGGTCGTCGGCGGCCCGCCCGGTGTGCAGCAGCACGGCCGCGGTCTCGTGCGCGGCATGCAGCTGGGCGATCGGGTCGGACCCCTCCCCCAGCAGCTCCAGCATCGCGGGATCGCGGAACGCGGGCCGGCGGGGCCGGTGGTATTCGGACGGCACCCGCACAGGGTAGTCCGCGGGTGCGGCGAAGACCGCCCGGACGCGGCGGCGCCGACTCTCACAGCGCGGGAACAGGCCCCCGCCAGCCGCCGGCCAGCGGCGTCCGGCTGACTGGAATCACAGAGAGCCGACCAACTCAGGAGACAGATGAACATCAAGCAGAAGACCGGGCTGGCCGTCGGTGCCGCGGTGATCGGCGTCGGCGCCGCGTTGGGCGTCGGCTATGCGGTCGCCGGTACCGGCGAGCGGGCACAACCCCAGGCCGGTCAGCCGGCCGACGGCACGGTTCCGGGCGGCGAGAACGGCGGCGGCCCGGGTGGCCGGAACGGCCCCGGCGGCATGGGCAACCTGGCCGAGAAGCTGGGCCTGGACCAGAGCGCGGTCGCCGAGGCGCTGCAGGAGGCCGCCCGAGCCAACCGCCCGGACGGCGACGGCCAGGGCCGGGGCACCCCGCCGAGCGCCGGCGCTCAGCCGGGCGGCAGCGGGCAGGATCGGTCCGGTCGCGACGCGACCCTCGCGAAGGCGCTGGCCGAGAAGCTCGGGGTGGACGAGGCGAAGGTGACCGCGGCGCTGACCGAGATCCGCTCGGAACAGCGGGCGAACCGTCCCGACGACGGCGGGAACGCCCCCGATCCTCAGCCCAGCGCGACCGCCTGACCAGCACCGGTCGAGCCGATCGGGGCATAACCCTGATCGGTGCTCGGTCGATCTCGACCATCCGTGCCGACTGGCCGGATGGGTGACCGACACCATGAAACAACACGAGATCCGCCGCCGAGGCCGAGATCGACCACCGATGCTGAGATCCGTGGACGGGGCGGGCAGGCGCCGCGGCGGGGCTCGATCGGTGCTGGGACCCTACGCCTGGGTGTCGGGGCGGATGTCGATCCGCCAGCCGGTGAGCCGGGCGGCGAGGCGGGCGTTCTGGCCCTCGCGCCCGATCGCCAGCGACAGCTGGTAGTCGGGCACGATCGCCCGGGCCGCTCGCGCGGTGGCGTCCGTCACGATGACCTGGGAGACCTTCGCCGGCGACAACGCCTCCTTGACGAAGATCGTCGGGTCCGGGGAGTAGTCGATGATGTCGATCTTCTCCTCGTTGAGCTCGTGCATGACCGCGCGCACCCGCTGCCCCATCGGGCCGATGCAGGCCCCCTTGGCCGAGACGTCCGGGTTGTGCGACAGCACCGCGATCTTGCTCCGGTGGCCGGCCTCGCGGGCGATCGCCTTGATCTCGACGACGCCCTGCTCGATCTCGGGCACCTCCAGCCTGAACAGCTTCTGCACCAGGTTCGGATGGGTACGGGATACCACCACCTGCGGGCCGCGCAACTCGCGCCGCACCGACACCACGTAGACCCGCAGTCGCTTGCCGTGCGAGTAGTCCTCGCCGGGCACCTGCTCGGCCTGCGGCATGATCGCCTCGATGCTGCCCAGGTCGACCCGGACGGTGCGCGAATCGCGGTCCTGCTGGACGACGCCGACCACGATGTCGCCCTCGACGGCGGAGAAGTGGCCGTACTTCTGGTCGTCCTCGGCCTGCCGGATGCGCTGGTAGATCACCTGCCGGGCGGTGGTCGCGGCGACCCTGCCGAAGCCGGCCGGGGTGTCGTCGTACTCGCCGATCTTCTCGCCGTCCTCGTCCAGCTCGGGCGCGAACACGGTGACGTGCCCGGTCTTGCGGTCGAGTTCCACCCGGGCCCCGTGGACGGCGCCGTCGGTCTTCTCGTAGGCGTTCAGCATCGCGTCCTCGAGCGCGCCGATCAGCACGTTCATCGGGATCTCGCGGTCGCGCTCGAGTGCGCGCAGGGCCTCCATGTCGATGTCCATGTCACTGTCCTTCGTCGTCGTCATCGATGCTGCGGTTGAGTTCCACCTGCACCACGGCCCGGGTCAGGCTGTCCAGGGCGAGCACCCGCGGCGTCCCGTCCACGTCGAGGGTCACCTCGGTGTCGCTGACGCCGGCGATCCGCCCGGTCACCTCGCCGTCGGCGGTGACGGCGGTGATCAGCCGGCCGGTGTTGCGGCGGTAGTGCCTGGCCTCGGTGAGCGGTCGGCTCACCCCGCGCGAGGACACCTCCAGCGTCCACGGGCGGCTGCCCATGGCGGGCGCGTCGTCGAGGAGGCGGGAGATCGCGCGGGTGGCGTCCGCGATCTCGTCGAGGGAGGGGCCGCGGCCCTTCGGGCCGTCACCGTCGAGGAAGATCCGCACCACCCGGCGCCTGCCGGCGGGCAGCACCTCGACCCGGTCGACCTCCAGCCCGCAGGAGGCGACCACGGGAGTCACCAGCTCAGAGACGGTTGCTGGGTCCATGGTTCTCCTCGATCCGGTTTTTCGGTGCAGTTGTCGGCCGATGCGGCTGTCCGGCGAGTTTACCCGGTACCGTCGGGCCGTGATCGGACGCCGGCTGCTGCTGCTCGGCGGGGCCGCGGCGCTGGCCGGCTGCACCGTCGGCGAGAACGTCCAGTGGCTGCCCTGGACGGCCCCGAGCCCGCTGCCGGTGACGGTGCCGGACGGCCTGCCGGCCCGGCTCGCCAAGACCGACGCGCTGGCCGGGCACCTGCTCGCCAACGCCGCCGCCTGGAAGCTGAGCGCCCAGCGGGTCGCCACCCTGGAGTGGTTCCGGCGTGCCACCACCGAGCACCTCCAGGTCATCGAGTCCGGCGACCCGGCGCGCCGGCAGCGGGCGACGGCGACCCCGTCGAGCCGGCCCGCCCCCACGCAGCCGACGGCCGCCGCCACCCAGACCGCGCTGACCAAGGAGCTCGCCGCGCTGCACGCGTCCCACCAGGGCTCCGCGCGCTCGGCGTCCGGCCCGGCGGCGCTGCTGTGGGCCTCGCTGGCGGCGTTCAGCGCGGCGATGGCGACGTGGCTGCCGAGCGGCGTCGCCGCGCTCGGCGACGACGGCACCGACCTCACCCCCGACCTGACCGGGACCGGTGCCGTCCGGGTCGTGCAGCTGGCCGATCAGGCCGCCTACGGCTACGAGTCGGCCCTGGCCGCCACCGGCTTGGGCAAGGCCGACACGGCCGCGTTGCGGAGCCGGCTGAGCCAGTGGCGGAGCCTGCGGACGGCGGTCCTCGCGGCGTCCCCCGGGCTGCAGCCCAGCCCTCCCCCGGTCGGGTACGAGCAGCGTCCCGCCCGGAGCCGTGCCGCCGCCCGGCAGCTCGCCGTCCGGACCGAGAGCGCCGCGCTGCCGCTGTTCGGGGCCTGGCTGGCCGGGACGTCGTCCGCGGCCGAGCGACGACTCGGCGTGGACGCCCTCACCGGCTGCAACGCGGCCCTGGTGGGGTTCGGCGGGCAGGCCCTGCGGTGGCCGGGCTGGCCGGGCTGAACGGAAAAGGAACCGTCCCCTTTCCGTTCAGCCGACGTAGCTGAACCAGGTGTCCCAGGCCAGCTTGAGCGCCAGCGCGGAGACCACCGCCAGGAACACCTTGCGGACGAACGCGTTGCCCTGCTTCAGCGCGGTCCGGGCGCCCAGGAAGCCGCCGGTCAGGTTGGCGGCACCCATCAGCAGGCCCAGGCCCCAGAGCAGGTTGCCGGTGACGGCGAAGGCCACGATCGCGGCCGCGTTGGTGGTCAGGTTGGCCAGCTTCGCCAGGGCGCTGGAGGCCAGGAAGTCGTGGCCGATCACCGAGACCAGGGCGATCACGAAGAAGGTGCCGGTGCCCGGGCCGATGAAGCCGTCCCAGGCGCCCACCACGGCGCCGATCGCGGCCATCCGCAGCCGGGCGTCGTTGCCGGTGTGCTTGACGTGCCCGTGCAGCCCGAGCTGCGGACGCCGCCAGGTGTACCAGCCCACGCTGACCACCGCGGCCAGCACCAGCGGGGTGAAGTGCTGCCGGGGCAGGAAGTGGGTCAGCTGGGCACCCGCCGCCGAGCCGACCGCCGCCATCGCCAGCAGCGGCCAGGCCAGGGACCAGTCCACCCGGATCGAGCGCAGGTAGGTGGCGCTGGCGGTCGCCGTGCCCAGGAAGGACGGCAGCTTGTTGGTGCCGGCGATGGTGGCCACCGGCGCATCGGCGGGCAGCCCGATCAGCAGGGCGGGCAGCTGGATCAGCCCGCCGCCGCCCACCACGGCGTCCACCCAGCCGGCGACGAAGGAGGCCAGCACCAGCAGCGCCAGGGTGAGCAGCGGGAGCTCCAGTCCCGTCACCATCGGGAACGCGGCATCATCAGGAGCGGAGCAGCGCGATCAGTTCTTCCGCCGCGCCCTCGGCGGCCAGTTCGCTGCGCTCGCCGCTGGCCCGGTCACGGAGCTCGATCAGCCCCGACGCCAGCCCGCGTCCGATCACCACGGTGGTCGGCATGCCCAGCATCTCGGCGTCGGTGAACTTCACCCCCGGGCTGGCTTTGCGGTCGTCGAGCAGCACGTCGATGCCGGCGGCGGAGAGCTCCAGGGCGAGCCGCTCGGCGTACTCGGTCATGGCGGCGTCCTTCCCTGCCGGCACGATCTGGACGTCGAACGGCGCCAGCGTCCGGGGCCAGGCCAGGCCGCGCTCGTCGCAGTGCGACTCGGCGACCGCGGCCACCGCACGGGACACCCCGACGCCGTAGGAGCCCATGGTGACGGTGACCAGCTTGCCGTTGGAGTCGAGCACCTTCAGGCCCAGCGCCTCGGCGTACTTGCGGCCGAGCTGGAAGATGTGGCCCATCTCGATGCCGCGGGCCAGGCTGAGCGGGCCCGAGCCGTCCGGCGCCGGGTCGCCCTCGCGGATCTCGGCGACATCGAGGACGCCGTCGGAGCGGAAGTCGCGCTCGCAGACCAGGTCGTAGACGTGATGACCGGCCTCGTTGGCGCCGGTGATCCAGCGGGTGCCGGCCACCACCGCCGGGTCGGTGAGGTACATCACCGTGCCGGCGGGCGGTTCGTCGCCCTCGAACTCGCCCACACCCAGCGCGGCCGGGCCGATGTAGCCCTTCACCAGGTCGGGGTAGGCCTCGAAGTCGCCCTCGCCGAACGGCTCCACGTCGGCGGGCGCGACCGCGGCCTCGAGCCGCTTCAGGTCCACCTCGCGGTCGCCGGGCAGGCCGATCGCCAGCGGCGTCCGGGTGCCGTCCGGGTTGCGCAGCATGAACAGCACGTTCTTCAGCGTGTCGGACGCCTGCCAGGCCCGGTCCGAGCGGGGGAAGCGGGCGTTGCTCAGCGCCACCAGGGACTCGATGGTCGGGCTGTCCGGGGTGTCCTCGACGTGCGCGGCGGGAACGCCGGAGGCGTCCTGCACCTGCGCCAGCGGCCGGACCACCGCCTCGACGTTGGCGGCGTAGCCGCCGGGCGAGCGCACGAAGGTGTCCTCGCCGGACTCGGCCACCGCCAGGAACTCCTCCGAAGCCGACCCGCCCATCGCACCCGAGGTGGCCTGGACGATCACGAACTCCAGGCCGAGCCGGTTCATGATCGCGATGTAGGCGTCCCGGTGCGCCCGGTAGGAGCGCTCCAGCCCGGCGTCGTCGATGTCGAAGGAGTAGGAGTCCTTCATCACGAACTCGCGGCCGCGCAGGATGCCGGCCCGGGGCCGGGCCTCGTCACGGTACTTGGTCTGGATCTGGTAGAGGCTCAGCGGCAGGTCCTTGTACGAGCTGTACAGGTCCTTCACCAGCAGGGTGAACATCTCCTCGTGGGTCGGGCCGAGCAGGTAGTCGCCGCCCTTGCGGTCCTTCAGCCGGAACAGGTTGGGCCCGTACTCGGTCCACCGGTTCGTCGCCTCGTAGGGCTCCCGTGGCAGCAGCGCCGGGAAGCGCACCTCCTGGGCGCCGATGGCGTCCATCTCCTCGCGGACGATGGCCTCCACCTTCGCCAGCACCTTCAGGCCCAGCGGAAGCCAGCTGTAGATCCCCGGGGCGGCACGCCGGACGTAACCGGCGCGGACCAGCCAGCGGTGGCTGGCGACCTCGGCGTCGGCCGGGTCGTCGCGCAGCGTGCGGACGAACAACTTCGACAGGCGGGTGATCACGGCGCTCCTTCACTTTCCCCGGCCGACTGCCGGACGAGCAGGGGCCAGCCTAACGGCCCCGGCGTGATGAGATATCCGCGAGCATCGACGGTGGGAGGAAGCCCATGGAGATTCTGCTGCTGGTGGTGGGTTGCGTCAGCACGGTGCTGGCGGCGACCTGGCTGTGTCGCCGGCTGCCGGTGCCGGCCCCGCTGCTGCTGTTGGTGATCGGTGCCGCCGGCTCCTACGAGCCCTGGTTCCCGCTGCCCGAGCTGACCGCCGAGATGGCGCTGTTCGGCTTCCTGCCGCCGCTGCTCTACGCGGCCGCCGTGAACACCTCGCTGGTCGACTTCCGCACCAACCTGCCCGCCATCGGCTACCTGTCGATCGGTTTCGTGCTGGTCTGCGCGCTCGGCGTCGCCCTGGTGATCACCGGCCTGCTGCCGGTTCCGTTCGCGGCCGCCTTCGCGGTCGGGGCGATCGTGGCACCGCCGGACGCAGTGGCGGCTGTCGCGGTGGCCCGGCGGGCCGGGCTGCCCCGCCGGGTGGTCACCGTCCTGGAGGGCGAGTCCCTGCTCAACGACGCCACCGCCCTGGTCGGCCTGCGCACCGCGATCGCGGCGCTCGGGGCGTCCGTCACCCTTGTCGAGGTGGGCACCGACCTGGCGCTCGCCGTCCTGGTCGGGCCGCTGGCCGGGTTCGTGGTCGCCAAGGTCTCGATCTGGCTGTTCGGCATCCTGACCGATGCGGTGACCAGCACCACGCTGACCTTCCTGATCCCGTTCGCCGCCTACGCGCTGGCCGAGAGCTTCCACGCCTCGGGCGTGCTGGCGGTGGTGGTCGCCGGCCTGATGGTGGGCCATGTCACACCGGTGGTGCGGTCCGCCCCGGCCCGGCTCTCCACCTGGATCAACTGGTCGACCATCCAGTACGTGCTGGAGCACACGGTGTTCCTGCTGATCGGCCTGCACACCCACCAGATCCTGGACGCCGCGGCCGCCTACCCGGTCTCCAACCTGACCATCGCCGGCGCCTCGCTGGCGGTGCTGGCGACCGCGATCGGCCTGCGGATCGTCTACGTCATGGTGGTCCGACCCTTCCTCGGCCGCAGCCATCGCCCCTTGTCGTGGCAGGAGGCGGCGATCATCTCGTGGTCCGGCATGCGCGGCGTGGTCACCCTCGCCGCCGCCCTGACGCTGCCGGTCGACACCCCGCTGCGCCCGGTGCTGCTGCTGATCGCCCTGGTCACGGTCGCCGGCACCCTGCTGATCCACGGCCTCACCCTGCCGCTGGTGGCCCGCCGGCTCGGCGTCCACGGCCCCGATCCACGCGAGGACGCCCTGCAGGAGGCGATGGTCACCCAGCGCTCGGTGACCGCCGGGGTGGCGGCGATGAAGGCCGCCGCCGGACCCGACGATGGCGACCTGCTGCTCGGCCTGAAGGAGTCGGCCAAGCGCCGGGTCGACCTGCAGTGGGAGCGGCTGGGCATGGCCCGCGCCGAGGTCACCGCGGAGAGCCGGGCGATGGCCCACCGCCGGCTGCGGCTGGTCGGGCTGGCCGCCGAGCGGACCAAGCTGCTGGAGATCCGCGACCGCGGCTTCGCCGATCACGAGGTGCTGAGCGCCCTGCTCGGTGAGCTCGACGTCGAGGAGGCCAGCCTGCTGTCCCGGGAGAGCCGGGAGCGCGAGGTGCGCGAGGCGCCGCTGCGGGCGACCGGCGGGGCGCCGTGCGCGCACCTGGACGCCGCACCGGCCGAGGTCGACTTCGAGGCGCACGGCGAGTGCCTGGACTGTGTCGCCGCCGGTCAGGATCCGGTCGAACTGCGGATGTGCCTGACCTGCGGGCACATCGCCTGCTGCGACTCGTCCCCCGGCCGGCACGCCTCGCAGCACTTCCGGCAGACCGGCCACCCGGTGATGCGCTCGATCGAGCCCGGCGAGCACTGGCGGTGGTGCTACCTCGACCAGCTGCACGACGAGGGCCCGGACGACCGGTAGCGGGACGGCACCCTTCCGATCAGTAGAAGCTGGCGGTCACCTTCGACGTGCCGACCATGGCCCGGAAGCCGTAGATCGTGGCCGTCCCGTACCAGCGGCGTCCGTCGGTCGAACGGACGTCGAAGCGGACCTTGGTCTTCGCCGCGGCCTCCACCATGCCGCCGCCGACGTACTTCAGCTTGGCGCTGCTCCACTTGGCCCCGCTGCTGGTGCGATAGGAGATCGTGGAGGTGCGGAACTTCACCCCGGACGGCTGGCGGAACCAGACCGCGCAGCCGGACGGCCGCAGCGAGTTCTGCTTCAGGCACCAGGAGTACTTCGACTTCACCGCCTTGAGGATCGCCGACTTGCCGGCGGAGCTGATGGACAGCTTCCCGCTGCCCGGCGTCTGGGTCTCCAGGTCGCCGACGGTGACCTTCGCCGACCCGTAGGACAGGTTCCGGTTGGTGGCGGTCACCGGGTAGACGCCGGGGAACAGCGAGACCACCGTCGCCTTGGCCGGCACCCCGGCCAGGCTGACCGGGGCCAGCGGCTGCTGCAGCCGGGAGAGGTCGACGCTGGCCACGATCTGGCCGAGCCGGAACTGGTCGCCCACCCGGGTCACCGGGAAGGTCGCCGTCACCGGCTTGCCGGCCAGGGTGTAGGTGGCCGACACGCTGGTGGCGTTCGGATCGCTCACCTCGCCGACCGCGACGTCGGAGAGCTTGCCGGCGGTGGCCTTGGCCAGCACCCCGTTGGTCAGGTAGCTGGTGTCGCCGGTCGGGGCGGCCGCCGCGAGGCTCAGCGCCGTCGTCGCGTCGCCGGCGCCGAGCGCCCGCAGGTAGGCGACCACGGCGTCCGAGGCCTTCGGGGTGGCCACGGTCGGCTGGTTCGAGATCGACGGCACCGGCTGGGACTGGCCCGAGATCGTCGGGGTGGGGGTGGCCGAGTTGTTGTTCCGCACCGCCCAGAAGATGCCGGCGATCAGCGCCAGCCCGACCACACCGCCGACGATGCCGAGGACCAGCTTGTTCGACCGGCCGGACGGGTTCGGCGCCGGCGGGGGCGCACCCCAGCCCTGCTGGGGCGGCTGACCGCCGTAGGCTCCCGGAGGCGGGCCGTACTGTCCCTGCGGTTGGCCGTACTGGCTGCCGCCGTACGGATCGGTGCCGTAGCCACCGGGGTACCCGGCGGGCTGCTGCTGGGTGGGCTGCTCCGCCCAGCCCGCGGGCTGCCCGGGGGCCTGCTGCCAGCCCTGGCCCGCCGCCGGCCAGCCCTGCTCGGCGGGGTTGGCCGGCTGTCCGCCCCATCCCGCGCCGGGCGACCCGGGGGGCGGATAGCCGCCGGGAGCCGCCTGCCAGCCACCGGCGTCCGGGCCGCCGAAATTCTGCGGCGGCCGCTGCGGCTGCTGGGGGTCGGGGTTTCCTCCGCCCGGAAAAGGTCCGTTCTGACTCACCTGCGTGTCCTTCCCGCTGTGAGCGAGATTCTACGGTCCCGGGTGCCCCGACTCGCGGGGCGCGCGGCGCTATTCTCGGCCGCATGCAACACGAGGACGTGAGCACTCGGTGGCCCGCCTGGGTCTACGAGGTCGGGGACGAACCCGATCCCCGGTTCAGCCTCGCCAATGAACGCACCTTCCTGGCCTGGGTGCGCACCGGCCTGGCCTTCGTCACCGCCGGTCTGGGCATCGCCGCCCTGGCCCACTTCGCCCCCGAGACCGGCAGCCGGTTCGTCATCGCGGGGGTGGTCATGCTGTGCTGCGGCGTCCTGTGCGGCTTCACCGGCTTCGCCCGCTGGGCACGCAACGAGCGCGCCATGCGGCTCGGCTCGCCGCTGATCCGTCCGTCGGTGCTGCCGATGCTTTCGGTGATCCTGCTGCTCATCGCCGGGCTCGCGGCGTTCACCCTGCTCGGCTGATGAACGGGCCGATCGAGCTCCCCGACCGGATCTGGGACCGGGGCCTGCAGCCTGAGCGGACCTCGCTGGCCTGGCAGCGGGTCAACCTGGCCGGTCTGGGCGCCAGCCTGGTCAGCGCCCGGCTGGTGGTCGAGATCTCGCCGGCAGTCGGCTACACCCTGGCGGCGCTGAGCGCGTCGGTGGCCGGCGTGGTGACCTTCGTGCACAGCCGCCGGCTGCGCCGCACCCTGGCCGCGCTGTTCGCCGGACGCCGGCTACCGGACGCCCGCGCCCACGCCCTGCTCGTGCTGCTGGTGGTGCTGATCGCGCTCGGCGGTCTTGTGTTCGTGGCCGCGTCGGTCGGCTCACGCTGACCTTCGTCAGCGACGTCCCGCCGGCGCTCGGGCTGAGCCGGCGGCGGTGTCGGTCGGGCGGTGTAGTCTCCGCGGCGAGCCGGGCACACTTGCGAAGGGCGGGCAGATGACACAGCACACCCGGGAGCCGCGTGGCGCCCGGCCACAGCCGGCCACCGGTGGGCTGTCCATCGGGCAGGGCGTGGCACTGAGCATCGGTGCCGTCCTCGGCACCGGGGTCCTCACCCTGCCGGCGTTGGCCGCCGACGTGGCGGGCCCGGCGAGCCTGCTCTCCTGGCTGGCGCTGATCCTGCTGTCGGTGCCGCTGGCCGGCACCTTCGCGGCGCTGGGCGCCCGCTATCCGGATGCCGGTGGGGTGTCCACCTACGTCCGCAGAGCCTTCGGCGACCGGGCGGCGGCGATGGTGGGCTGGTGCTTCTACACCGCGGTGCCAGCCGCTGCGCCGGCCGCGGCAATGATGGCCGGACGCTACGTGGCGGACGCTCTCGGCGGCGGCCGGACGACCGAGCTGGGCACCGCGGCAGTGCTGATCGGCGTCGTGTGGGCGCTCAACGCGGCCGGTCTGCGGCTGTCCGGACGGGTCCAGCTGACGGTGGCCGCGGCGCTGGCCGCGCTGATGGTGCTCACCGTCGCGGTCGCCGCCCCGCACATCCGCCCGGACGCCGTCGGCCCGCTGCTGCCGCACGGCTGGGCATCGGTGGCCGCGGCGGCCGGCCTGCTGGTCTGGGCCTTCGCCGGCTGGGAGGCGATGTCCTCGCTGGCCGGCGAGTACCGCGAGCCGTCCCGCGACGTGCCGCGGGCCACCGCGATCGCGCTGGTCGCCGTGGGGGTGCTCTACCTCGCGCTGGCCGCCACCACCATCCTGGTGCTGGGTCCGCGGGCGGGTGCCAGCGTGGCACCGCTGTCGGACCTGATGGCGCTCGGCATCGGCCCGGCGGCCCGTCCGGCCACCGCGGTGATCGCGGTGCTGCTCACCATCGGGACGATGAACACGTTCTTCGCGGGTGCCGCGAAGCTGGGCGCCGCGCTGGCCCGGGACGGTGCCCTGCCGCGCTGGTTCGCCCGCGGCAGCAGCGCCGGCGCCGTGCCCCGGCGCAGCCTGCTGATCGTCGGCGGCGGTGGCGTGGCGTCCCTGACGGTCACCACCGTGGCGGGGCTCGACCTCACCGCCACCATGCTGCTGGCCACCAGTTCGTTCACCCTGGTCTACCTGCTCGGCAGTGCCGCCGCGATCCGGCTGCTGCCGGCCGGCTGGGGACGGCGGGGCGCCTGGGTGGCCGCCGCGGCGTCCGTGGCGCTGGCGGTCAGCATCGGGTGGCCGATGCTGTGGCCGGCCGGGGTGTCGGCGCTGGCCGCGCTCTACCTGGCGGCGACCCGGCGCCGCCCGCGGACCTGATCGGACGGCTCCGGGCGTTCCGAGGAGCTCAGCCGTCCTCTGGCAGCACGCAGCCCACCTGGCGGCGCAGCTCGTCGAGCACCCCCAGCACGGCGATGCTGTCGTCCAGGGTGAGCCGCGGGCTCTCGGTGACGCCCTCGCGCAGGCAGCGTTCCACCTCGAGGGCCTGGAAGTGCATGCCGCGCGAGGTGGGCCGCGGCTCGAAGGTCTCGGCGAGCTCCTGGCGTCCGGTGTAGCGGCGCACGGTGGTCCAGTTGTAGAAGGCGCCGTCGAGCTCGAGGTAGCCGTCGGTGCCGATCACCACACCGCGGGACGGGCCGGCGCTGAGCATCGTGGTGTGGGCCTCCGAGCGGGCGTCGCCGGCATGGGTCAGGATCGTCGACACCTCGGCGTCCACGCCGGTGGCGGTCAGGGTGCCCCGGGCGAGCACGTCGGTGGGCGTCCCGAGCAGGTCGAGCGCGAACGAGACGTTGTAGACGCCCAGGTCGAGCAGGGCGCCGCCGGCCAGCTCGGGGTTGTGCAGCCGGCCCCTGGGATCGGGGTTCAGCTTCTGGCTGTGGTCGGTGATCACCGCCCGCACCTCGCCGATCGAGCCGTCGGCGATCCGCCGCCGGACGAAGTCGGTGGAGGGCAGGAACCGCGTCCACATCGCCTCCATCGCGAACACGCCGCCGGCGCGGGCGGCGGCCGCGACCTGACGGGCCTGGGCGGCTGTCACCGTGAAGGCCTTCTCGACCAGCACCGGCTTGCCGGCCCCGATCGCCAGCAGCGCATGCTCGGCGTGGAAGTTGTGGGTGGTGTTGACGTAGACCGCGTCCACCTCGGGGTCCTCGACCAGCGCCCGGTAGCCGGCGTGCGCGGTCGGAATGCCGAACCGGTCGGCGAACGCCCGGGCCTTGGCGCCGTCCCGCGCGGCGACCGCCTGGATGCGCAGGCCCTCGGTCAGCAGGTTCTCGGCGAAGACGCCGGCGATGCCCCCGGCCCCCAGCAGGCCCCAGCGGATCGGGTCGGTCATCGGTGTCTCCTTGGATCGGGTTCGGTCGAGTCTTTCAGATCGGCGCCCGGTGGCGGCTGCTCCTTCGGCCCCCGGAGGGCAGCCGCGGTGCCGCTCCCGAGGGGCACCGCGGGGCCGCTCCCGAGTTATGCCGCGGGGCCGCTCCCAAGTTGGGCCGGCGGGAGCGCTTCCGGGTGGGCCGCCGGAACCGCCCCCGCCGGTCCGGCACGGTGCGGCGATGCCGAGCTCCCCAGTTGGCCACCGGAACCGCCCCCACCGGTCCGGCACGGTGCGGCGATGCCGAGCTCCCCAGTTGGCCACCGGAACCGCCCCCACCGGTCCGGCACGGTGCGGCGATGCCGAGCTCCCCCGTTGGCCACCGGAACCGCCCCCACCGGTCCGGCACGGTGCGGCGATGTCGAGCTCCCCAGTTGGCCACCGGAACCGCCCCCACCGGTCCGGCACGGTGCGGCGATGTCGAGATCGCTCACCGGTGGACGGAAACCTCGCCGATCTCGCGTCCTGACCCGAAATCGGCGAGCTTTCCGACCATTGGACGACGATGTCGAGATCGCCGCAGGGCCGGGATGCGCGGATGCCCGGGCCGACGCGTCGGTGCACCGACCGGATGCCCGGGCCGACGCGTCGGCGCTCCGACCGGATGCCCGGGCCGACGCGTCGGCGCACCGACCGGATGCCAGGGGCAGCGACGGCATGCCGGCCGGGCACGGCATCGCCCCGGGGGACGACGGCGTCCGCCCGACATCGACCGGAAGGCTGCGGAGCGGGGCGGGCCGCCGTCAGTACAGCACCGTGGCGAACTGACCGGCCACGGTGAACCCGGTGCGCAGATAGGTGCGGACCGCCCGGGTGTTGAAGTCGTTGACGTACAGCGACACCACGTCGTGCTGCTCCAGGATCAGCCGGGTGGCGGCCGCCATCGCGGGTGCGGCGAGGCCGCGTCCGCGCAGCCGCGGGTCGAGCCAGACCCCCTGCACCTGGGCGATGCCGCCGCAGCTGATGCCGACGTCGGCCTTGAACACCACGGTGCCGGCGTCGTCGACGATGCCCCAGGCCCGGCCGCTCTCCACCAGCCCCTGGCAGTGCATCCGATAGCCGGCCCGGCCGCCGCCGGAGGTCGGGTCCACCCCCACCTCCTCGGTGTACATGGCCACCGCCGCCGTCAGGTAGGAACCGAACTCGGCCATCGTGATCCGCCGCACCGGGGCGTCAACCGCCTCCAGGGTGATCTCGCGGGCGACCATCAGCGGTTGCCGCGGACGGATCTCGCGCTGCCCGGCGTAGCTGCGGCTGTGGACGGCGAACGCCCGGTGCAGGGCGAGCGCCGTGGCGCTCTCGCCGACGATCGACTGGCACCAGCGGTGCGGGCCGATCGCCTCGGCGAACCCCGCGATCGCCGCGTCCCGCTCGTCCGGCAGGCAGCGGGCGAACACCGGCACCAGGTTCGAGCCGGCGTGCAGCAGATGCCGTGGGGCGTCGCCGGGCCAGCCGTAGACGGTGGCCGGCGAGCCCTGCCAGAGCACCCCGGCGTCCACCCGGGAGGAGACGAAGACGTTGCCCACCGGATCGGCCGCCAGCAGGCCCCTGACGAGCGCGTCGTCGCGCGTCGTCAGGACCCGCGCGCGGCTCATTCCCGAGGTTCCCGGTTCAGCTGACCGACACCATCGGCGCACCCTCGGGCGCCCCCTCCGGGGCCTCCTCGGCGAGCCGGTTGGCCTCGGCGATCAGGGTCTCGACGATCTGGTCCTCGGGGACCGTCTTGATCACCTTGCCCTTGACGAAGATCTGTCCCTTGCCGTTGCCCGACGCGACCCCGAGGTCGGCCTCGCGGGCCTCGCCCGGGCCGTTCACCACGCAACCCATCACCGCGACCCGCAGCGGCACCTGCAGCCCCTCCAGGCCCTTGGTGACCTCCTCGGCCAGCGTGTAGACGTCCACCTGGGCGCGTCCGCAGGACGGGCAGGAGACGATCTCCAGCTGCCGGGGCCGCAGGTTCAGCGACTCCAGGATCTTGATGCCGACCTTGACCTCCTTGGCCGGCGGCGCCGACAGCGACACCCGGATGGTGTCGCCGATGCCCTTGGACAGCAGCGCGCCGAAGGCGACCGCGGACTTGATGGTGCCCTGGAAGGACGGCCCGGCCTCGGTGACGCCGAGGTGCAGCGGGTAGTCGCAGGCCTCGGACAGCATCTCGTAGGCGCGCACCATCACCACCGGGTCGTGGTGCTTCACCGAGATCTTGAAGTCGCGGAAGCCGTGCTCCTCGAACAGCGACGCCTCCCACAGCGCCGACTCGACCAGCGCCTCCGGCGTCGGCGCGCCGTACTTGGCCAGCAGCCGCTTGTCCAGCGAGCCGGCGTTGACGCCGATCCGGATCGACACCCCCGCATCGGACGCCGCCCGCGCGATCTCCTTCACCTGGTCGTCGAACTGGCGGATGTTGCCCGGGTTGACCCGGACGGCCGCGCAGCCGGCGTCGATCGCGGCGAACACGTACTTCGGCTGGAAGTGGATGTCGGCGATCACCGGGATCTGGCTCTTCTTGGCGATGATGAACAGCACGTCGGCGTCGTCCTGGCTGGGCACCGCCACCCGGACGATGTCGCAGCCGGTGGCGGTCAGCTCGGCGATCTGCTGCAGGGTGCCGTTGATGTCGGTGGTCTTGGTGGTGGTCATCGACTGCACCGAGATCGGCGCGTCGCCTCCGACCAGCACCTTGCCGACCCTGATCTGCCGGGTCGGCCGGCGCGGGGCCAGGACGGGGGGCGGCGTGGCGGGCATGCCCAGGTTGACGGTCATGGACTCCTCGTTCGACAACAGTGCAGCGGCCTGGACGACCGCCGCCAGACAGCCTACTCGCGCCACTCCACCAGGAACTCCGCGATCCGGCCGATCGCCTCGGTGAGCACCCCGGCGTCCGGCAGGGTGACCAGCCGGAAGTGGTCGGGCGAGGGCCAGTTGAAGCCGGTGCCGTGGGTGACCAGGATCTTCTTGGTGCGCAGCAGGTCGATCACGAACGCCTCGTCGTCGGCGATCGGATAGACCTCGGGGTCGAGCTTGGGGAAGCAGTACAGCGCGCCCATCGGCTCGACGCAGCTGACCCCGGGGATCTCGTTGAGCAGCCTGGCGGCCAGCTTCGACTGCTCGTAGAACCGGCCGCCGGGAACGATCAGCTCGTTGACCGACTGGTAGCCGCCGAGCGCGGTCTGGATGGCGTGCTGGCCGGGCACGTTGGAGCACATCCGCATGTTCGACAGCAGGGTGAGGCCCTCGAGGAAGTCGGTGGCCAGGTGCCGCGGACCGGAGATCATCACCCAGCCGGCCCGGTACCCGCAGACCCGGTAGGCCTTGGACAGGCCCGAGAAGGTCAGGCACAGCACGTCGTCGCCGGCGAAGGTGGCCGCGTGGTGATGGACGGCGTCGTCGAAGATGATCTTCTCGTAGATCTCGTCGGCCATCACCACCAGGTCGTGCCGGCGGGCGATGTCGATCAGGCCGCGGACGGTGTCCTCGCTGTACACGGCCCCGGTCGGATTGTTCGGGTTGATGATCACCAGCGCGTGGGTGCGGTCGGTGATCGTGGCCTCGATCGCCTCCAGGTCCGGGTTCCAGCCGTTGCTCTCGTCGCAGCAGTAGTGGACGGGGACGCCGCCGCACAGCGTCACCGCGCCGGTCCACAGCGGGTAGTCGGGGGCGGGGACGAGGATCTCGTTGCCGTCGTCGATGAAGGACTGCAGCACCATCATGATCAGCTCGGAGACTCCGTTGCCGATGAAGACGTCGTCGACGGTGGTCCTGGTGAGCCCCTTGGACTGGTAGTACTGGGCGACCGCGGTGCGCGCCGAATAGATGCCGCGCGAATCCGAATAGCCCTGCGACTTGGGCAGATGGTGGGCCATGTCGGCGAGGATGCCCTCGGGTGCGTCGAACCCGAAGGGGGCGGTGTTGCCGATGTTGAGCTTGAGGATCTTGTGTCCCTCGGCCTCCAGCCGCTGAGCCTCGACCAGGATCGGACCCCTCACGTCGTAGCGGACGTGCTGCAGCTTCTTGGACTGGACGATGCGACGCATGGGGGTCAGTGTGACAGTTGGGCACCCGCGGGTTCCGCCAGGCTCAACCAGCGGCGTCCGGCTCCTGCCGTCGGCGTACTCAGCCGGCGAACCGGTCGAGCTCGGCGAGCACGGCGGCGGTGCCGTCGACCGCCCGGGCGACCCGGCCCGCCTCGACCGCTCCGGCCCGATGGCGGTCGCCGGCGACGTCGGCGATCAGCCCGGCCAGCCGGCGCGCGGTCAGCCGAGGGAGCGGGACGGGGGCCGGCCCGACCCCGAGCTCGGCCAGCCGGCGTC
Source organism: Micropruina sp. (assembly GCA_044224095.1). GTDB lineage: Bacteria > Actinomycetota > Actinomycetes > Propionibacteriales > Propionibacteriaceae > Micropruina. The sequence goes on from JBGALC010000007.1 coordinate 41,736, forward strand.
CGTGGTAGTGCTGGTCGAGGATCGCCGGGGCGCAGGCTGACGGCACCCCGGCCCGCAGCCCGGCGGCGGTGGTGCCGGCGCCCCCGTGGTGCACCACCCCGGCCAGCCGCGGGAGCAGCGCGTCGTGCGGCACGGAGCCGGTCGTGCAGAGCAGCTCGGTGACCACCCCGACCGGACCGCCGGGCACCGTCGGGACGACCAGCCGGCGTCCGGACAGCCGGGCGGCCTCGCCGAGCAGGTCCAGCCAGGCCGTGCCGCCGGCGTCGTTCAGGCTGCCCAGGCCGACGTGGACGGGTGGCTCGCCGGCGTCCAGGAACGACCGCAGCGGCTCGGCGGGTGCCCAGTCCGGCGGGACCGGCGGACGGATCGCGCCGGTCTGCACGCAGCGTTCCGGCCAGTCGGGGGCCGGCGGGACGAGCACGGCGTCCGCCGCCAGCCAGATCGGGTGCCGGTCGGCGGCGGCGGCCAGGCCGGCGGCGCTGTGCCGCCGCAGCCCTTCCCGGTGTCGGAACACCCCTGCGGTGTGCCGGGACAGCCCCTGCACGGTGTGCCAGTACCAGTCGACGAACCGGCGACGCAGCCGTGGCGGACCCGACAACCGGTGGCCCTCCAGGTGGCTCGCCGGCCGCAGGGTGGGCAGGACCGCGGTGTGCAGCACGGTGGCCATCCGGCAGCCGCGGCTCTCGACCAGGGCCAGCGCGGCGTCCCGGGAGGCCACCCCGGTCACCACCGGCGAGCCGGCCGGCACCTCGTCCAGTGCGGACGCCAGCGGTTCGGCCAGCCCGGCCAGCCAGCGCCCCAGCAGCACCGGCTGCGCGAGCGGCGTCCGGTAGGCCAGCCGGCCCAGCCGTCCGGACCCCAGCCGGGCCACCTCGGCCATCGCCGGGCCGAGGCCGCGGAAGCCGGCGCCGTGGGCGCGGACCAGGTCGCCGTACTCGTCGACGGCGACCACCGTCGCCGGACGTCCCCGGGCGGCGACCGCGCCGGCCAGCACGGCCATCGGCTCCACGTCCCCGCGGGAGCCGACCGCCAGGAAGGTGACCGGCGCCGGCATCAGAACAGCTGCATCGGGCTGACGATGTCGGCCAGGATCAGCACCGCGCCGCTGAGCAGCAGGAAGCCGCCCACCGCGTACGCGACCGGCAGCAGTTGCGCGGTGTCGAAGTGTCCCGGGTCGTCGCGGCCGAACAGCCGGGCCCAGCCGCGGCGGGCGGCCTCCCACAGCGCGCCGGCGATGTGGCCGCCGTCCAGCGGCGGCAGCGGGACGAAGTTGAACAGGGCCAGGAACAGGTTGACCGCGGCCAGCAGCGAGCCGAACAGCACCAGCTTGTCGGTGACGTCGATCCGGTCGCTGGCCACCACCTCGCCGGCGGCCCGGCTGGCGCCGACGATGCTGAGCGGACCGTAGATGTCGCGCGGCCTGCCCTGCACCAGGTCGGCGACCACGTTGTAGACCTTGACCGGGAACTGGGCGATGGCGACCGCGCCCTGCCTGGTCATCGTCCACATCTGCTGGACCACCTCGACCGGACCGCCCTTGACCAGCACCGAGGTGGGCGTGATGCCGAACCAGCCGGCCGGGATCCGCCGGCTCGGGTCGAGTTCGTCGGGGACGCCGGTGACCACCGTGCGCACCGGGGTCAGCGGCGTCCGGACGCCGTCCCGGTCGACCACGACGCGGGCCTCGCCGTCGAGGTTGACGCGGATCAGCTCGACCAGCTGCGGGTAGCTGGTGACCGGCACGCCGTTGAACTCGACCACCCGGTCGCCGGCCCGGATGCCCGACTTGGCCGCCGGGGTGTCCGGCACCAGGCACTGGGTGGTGGGCTGGTTCTCCCGGACGATGCAGGGCTGGATCTCGGCCACCACCGGCTGCGGCTGCCAGCTGCCGTGCAGGCCGAGGATCGACCAGAACAGGACGAAGGCGATCAGCACGTTCATCGCCGGCCCGCCGGCCATCACGATCAGCTTCTGCCACGTCTTCTTCTGGTAGAACAGCCGGTCGTCGGCGATGTCGTCCGGGGTGATCTCGGACCATTCGTAGGCACGGGCGGTGTCGGCGAAGCGGGCCAGCCGGCCGTCCCGGCGGCCCCCGGGCACCGGCGGGTACATGCCCATCAACCGGACGTAGCCACCCAGCGGGATCCACTTGACGCCGTACTCGGTCTCGCCGCGCCTGGTCGACCAGATCGTCGGCCCGAAGCCGACGAAGTACTTCGGCACCCGGATGCCGAACGCCTTGGCGGGCACCAGGTGACCGATCTCGTGCAGCGCGATGGAGACCAGGATGCAGCCGAAGAAGACCACCGCGAAGACGACGGTGAGCAGGGCGTTCATGCTTGTCCCGCGATCGGCCGGGCCGCGATCAGCTGGGCGGCGCGGGTGCGGCCCCAGGCGTCCGCGGCCAGCACGGCCTCGACGCTGAGCGCCGCGTCGGACGGCTGGGCCAGGTGCTCCTGGACCACCGCGGTGACCGTGTCGACGATGTCGAGGAAGCCGATCCGGCCCTCGCAGAAGGCGTCCACGCAGACCTCGTTGGCGGCGTTGTAGATGGCCGGCGCCGTGCCGCCGGCCCGGCCGCAGCGGCGGGCCAGTCCGACCGCGGGAAAGGCCTCGTCGTCGAGCGGCTCGAAGCGCCAGTCGATGCAGCGGGTCCAGTCGAACGCCCGTGCCGCGCCCGGCAGCCGGTCGGGCCAGTTCAGGGCCAGCGCGATCGGCAGCTTCATGTCCGGCGGCGAGCACTGGGCGATGGTCGAACCGTCGCAGAACTCGACCATGGAATGCACGTCCGAGGACGGATGCACCACCACCTCGATGGCGTCCAGGTCGATGCCGTAGAGCAGGCCCGCCTCGAGCAGCTCGAGGCCCTTGTTCATCAGCGTCGCCGAGTTGATGGTGATGATCCGGCCCATGTTCCAGGTCGGGTGGGCCAGCGCCTGCTCCGGGGTGACCGCGGTCAGCTCGGCGCGGCCGCGGCCGCGGAACGGCCCGCCGGAGGCGGTCAGGATCAGCCGGCGGACCTCGTCGGCGCGTCCGGCCCGCAGCGCCTGGGCGAAGGCAGAATGCTCCGAGTCGACGGCCACGATCTGGCCGGGCTGGGCGGCCGAGGTGACCAGTTCGCCGCCGATCACCAGCGACTCCTTGTTGGCCAGCGCCAGGGTGTTGCCGGCGGCCAGCGCGGCCAGCGTCGGCTCCAGCCCGGCGGCGCCGGTGATGGCGTTGACCACCACGTCGCAGGGCAGTCCGGCGAGCCGCTGGGAGGCGTCCGGACCGACCCAGAGCGCGGTGGCGGCCGGCAGGCGTCCCTCCAGCGCGGCGGCGGCCGCCGGGGTCGGCACGGCCACCACGTCGGGCCGGCAGGCGTGGGCCTGCTCGGCCAGCAGGTCGAGGTTGCTGCCGCCGGCGGACAGCCCGATCACCCGGAAGCGATCGGGATGGCCGGCGGTCACCTCCAGGGTCTGGGTTCCGATCGAGCCGGTGCTGCCCAGCAGGACGACGTCACGCACCGAGCCAGGCTACAGGCGCAGCCCGCCGACCAGCTCCCTGGCCTCCCGGATGGCCAGCCCGCGTCGATGCAGCCGGCGCAGCCGGGCGTCGGCCTCGGCCCGCGTCCACTGCCCCAGCCCGAGCCGCAGGTTGGCCACCTCCACCTCGTGGTCCACCCAGGCCAGACCGGCCAGCAGCAGCCCGTCGCCGTGGTCCCGCCATGTCGCGGCCCGCTGCTCCAGCGCGGCGAGCCGCTGCTCCCCGGCCGCCCGGGCGGCCGTGTACTCGCGGCGCAGCGCGTCGGCCGCCGGCTCGCGGACCGCTCCCTCCCGGACGAGTCCCGCCAGCCCCTCCAGGTAGCCGGTCACCGCGGACAGCTCGGCGCGCACCTCGGCGAGGTCGTCCACCAGCCGGGGAACCTGGACCAGCGCCGCGAAGACCAGCGCGGTCACCTCCGCCTCCTCGGGCGCGCCCTGGCCCAGCCGGACCCGCAGCTGCGCCTCGATCAGCTCGAGCAGGTCGTCCAGCCGTTCGACCTCGGCGTGCAGCCGGGCCAGGTCGGCCGGCAGCGTCGCGGCCCGCTCGCGGGCGTCCTGCAGCGGCCCGAGCACCAGCGTGACCATCTCGGCGCGGGACAGGTGCAGCCGGTCGGCGGTGGAGTCGACCGCCTCCCCGACGGCATGCTGGGCGCGCTGCAGTTGGGCCCGCCAGCCCGCCGCCTGCTGCGGTGAGCCGGCTTCGGCCGGCGGCGCCGAGCGCCGGGTGAGCTCGCTGAGCGCCGCGTCCAGCGCCTTGGCGAAGCCGCCGACCGGACGCATCGCCAGCCCCCAGGCGAGGGTCGCCGCCTTCGCCGCCGCCAGCAGCGCGAGCCCCTCCTCCTCGGCGGTGGGGCTCATCGTGGCGACGGCCCGCAGCGTCTCCAGGTAGGCGTCGAAGGACGTCCGGCCCGCCGCCATCAGGCCCAGCCACGTCTCGGCGGACAACCCGGTCGCCTCGGTCAGCACCTTGCTGATCAGCGCGGTGGCGGCCTTCCAGGCCGCCTGCACCGGCAGGGTCAGCGCGCCCAGGCTGGCCAGGTCGCCGGTGAGCGGGGCGGCCAGCTGGGACAGCGCGCCGTCCAGCTGGACGATGGTGGCCTGCGCGCCCGCGGCGTCCTCGGCGAACGCGCGCAGCCGCGTCTCCAGCAGCGCCACGGTGAGCGCCGCCGTCTCGGGCGACGTCGTGGTCTCCGCGGCCAACGCCGCCGGCACGAGTTGTGCATCCATTCCCGGGCTCCCTCCGCTGCATCCCCCACCGGAAAGTGTCAGTCACCGGCCGGGTGATGCGCCATGGTGGCGAGGCCGGCGCCGAAACAGACGAACGCACGGCGTCCGGGAGGCTGCTCGGCCTGGGCGTCGGCGAGGGCGAGCGCCGGCGGGCCCGCCCCCGCCAGGGCGGCGTGCAGGCGGGTCATCACCGTGTCGGTGCCGCCGTCTGGCACCGGCGCGACCGGGGCGATCAGCGTCCGGGTGCCGCGCACCAGGCAGGCCGCGGCGAAGCCGAGCAGCGCCTCCCCGGGACGCGACACCGGCCGGCCGCTGTCGCAACTGGCCAGGACCAGGGTGCGCGGCAGCCGCGCCAGGGTGTCCAGGTGGTGCACCAGCAGCGCGCCGTCCGACATCGTCAGCTCGGAGAACTGCGGATTGTCGGGACGCAGCCAGCCGTGGGTCGCCAGGTGGGCCAGTTCGGCCGCGGCCAGCCCGTCGAGGACCGGCCGGACGCCGGCGTCCGGATCGAGCAGCGGCGTCACCCCGTGGACCGCGGCGACGGCCTTCGCCTCACGGAGCGCGCCGGGCAGCCCCGGGCCGGCGGCGACCAGCACCGGTCCGGGCGCCTGCCCGGCGCCGGCGACGGCCCGGCACCACTGCCGCACCGAGGACGCCACCACCAGCGGGCGTCCGGTCAGCGCGGGCAGTTCGTGCCAGGGCACGGCGTGCAGGAAGGCCGGCGGGACGGCCACCAGGTGGCGTCCGGTGGTCTCCGGCAGCGCGGTCAGCAGCACGGTCTGCAGCTCGGTCGCGGCGGTCTCCAGCAGCCGGTGCAGGGACGGCCCCAACGGTCCGTGGTCGAACCCGTCCGCGGCCAGCCGCTGCATCGCGAAGCCGAGCCGGTCGACCGCGGACCGGACGGCCCGCTCGGCGCCCAGCCGCTGGTGCAGGCGGGTCCGGCCGGCCACCCGGGTGAGCGCGTGCAGGTGCGGCCCGCGGACGAACCAGACCACCATCGCGGCGTCGCCCAGCCGGGCGTCCAGTTCCGCCATCCGGACCGGACGCAGCAGCTCGCCGGCGCCTCGGGCGGTCCGGCTGCGGTCCCTGATCCGCGCCGCCAGCGCGGCCTTCTCCCGCTCGCCGCCGCCCCCCGCCCGGTGGCGCTCCAGCAGCCGGGCCAGCTCCGGGTCCGGCGGTGGCCGGACGGCGTCGCGGACCAGCACCGTCGCGCGGGCCCGCTCGACGGCGTCGAAGACCGCGCCGGGGCGACCCCCGGTGAGCGCCAGGTCGACCCCGAGCCCGGCCAGTTCCAGCCGGTGCCGGGCCAGGCCCGCGCGCAGCTCGTCGGCGCCGACCCCGGTCAGGTGGTCGTCCAGCACCGCCAGGCCGCGGCGGACGGCCCGCCCCGCCGGTCCCGGCCGGTCGGCCAGCTGCAGTGCCCGGGCGTACCACCCCCGCGCCCGCACCAGCGCCGGCCCTCGGCCGCGGCGCGACGCGGCGGCGGCGAGCGCGGCCGTCCGGTGCGGCTCGGGCGCCAGCGCCGCCACCAGCAGGTACGCCTCGACCGCCTCGGCGTCCCAGCCCGCGGTGGCGAGCAGCTCCGCCTGCCCGACCAGGGTGCGCCACCGGGGCCGTCCGCCCAGTTCGTGGCTGCTGAGGTCTCGCAGCAGCCGGGCCGCGGCCGCCCAGGTGGTCCGCCGCTGACGACGGAATCCGTCGCCGGCCGAGCGGGCCTGGTCGTGGGCGAGCCGGTGGTCGCCGCCGGCCGCCGCGCAGCGGGCCAGCAGCAGCCGCGCCTCGGGGATGCGCAGGGTGCGCCGCTCGGCCCGGGCCGCGGCCAGCGCGGCCTCCGCGTCGACCAGGGCCTCGGCGTCCAGGCCGACCCGTGCGAGCAGCTCGGCGCGGTCCATCAGCAACCCCGAGACCTGAATCCCGTTGGCCCGGAACGCCTCCTCCGCCCGGGCGTACTCGGCGATCGCCCGCGGCACGTCGCCGGCCCGGCTGGCCGCGTAGCCCAGGTTGGAGGCGATCAGCGCGACGGCCGCGGGGCGTCCGAGCCCGGTGGCGAGCACCTCGGCCTCGACGAGGTCCGCGCGGCCGGCCGCGCACGACCCGACGTCGACGCGCAGGATGGCGCGGTTGATCAGCACCCGCTGCAGTCCGAGGTCGTCCCCCGCCCGGCGCAGCGTGGCCACCGCCTCATCGAGGTCGGCCAGGGCCAGCTCGGGACGTCCGAGCTCCCGCTGGATCAGCGCCCGGGTGCCGAGGGTGCGAGCCCGGACGACGTCGCCGGACGCCTCGGCCAGCGCCCGGTCCGCCTGCTGCAGCGCGGCGGGCAGGCGTCCGCTCAGGTGCAGCGCGTAGGCCAGCTTGGTGCGGGCGTCGGCGACCAACGCCGGTTCGGCGGAGGCCTCGGCCAGCCGGACGGCGGTGCGCAGCTCGGCGACGGCCTCGTCGGCGCGGCCGCCGTGCAGCAGGGCGTGGCCGAGAGCCCGGTGGCCCAGCGACCGGGAAGCGGAGTCGGCGAGGGCGAGTTCGGCGACCACCGTGCGCAGGCGCGGCAGGGCGGCCGACAGGTCACGGTCGGCTCGGGCCACCGCCGCCTCGGCCCTCTCGCGCGCGCTGGGCATGTGCCATTGTCGACCCGCCGCAGCATCATCGGGCGCTCTCGCGACTCCGTCGGTCGGCGGGCCAGGCCAGGCCTTCCACGAAACCGATCCGCTGGTGGAGGATGAACACCCAGCCCTCCGCACGAGCCGAAGGCGAGAGCCATGGAAGAAGCACCCCGATCTCAGGCCGCCGACGACGCGCATCGCCCCGCGTTGGTGGCGGAGACCGCGCAGCTGGCACTGGTCAGGAAGACCCTGGCGGGTCTGCTGGTGAACGCCACCTCCGAGGACCCCGGCGAGCAGGCGCTCGGACTCACCCGGCTGCCGCTGCGCGACTCCAACGGAGACGATCTGATCGAGCTCGACGGCCTGCTGGGCGAGGTTCGCCGGCGGATCGCCCGGGACCACGGCGGCTGGGTCCCGCCGCTCGGCAAGGACCGGGAGGCGAACACGGCGCTGGCGATGATGCGCGGCGGGAACCCGAAGCCGACCGGGCTGGCGCCCCAGCTGCCGACCGAGGACGACCTGCAGCTGCTGCCCGCCGCGGCCGGCAGGGCGGCCCTCGGCGCCTCCGCCGGTGCCGTCCGGGTCGGGCTGGTCGACACCGAGGAGGCCGACTGGAACGCCCAGGTGGACGATGTCGAGGCCTGGCGCGGGCATGCCAGCTTCGTGCGCGGCATCGTGGAGTCCGCCGCCGAGGGCGTGGCCGTGGAACTGGAGCCGGCGCTCGACGGTCCCGGCGGCACCGGCACCGCCTGGAAGGTCGCCAACGCGATCGCCAGACTGGCCGCCGGCGGCGTCGACATTCTGCTGCTGCCCCTCGCCTGCTTCACCGCCGACGGACAGCCGCCGCTGCTCATCCAACGCGCGGTCGAGGCGGTACCGGCGTCAACCCTGATCATCGCGGCGGCCGGCAACCAGACCCTTGATCCGGGCTGGTCGGCGCTCGGCCGGGGGCCGACCAACCCGGCCTGGCCGGCGGGGCTCCCCCGGGTGAAGGCGATCGGGGTCAACCCGGGCGAGATCAAGGACTTCGACGCCACCGGGCTGCCGCCGGTCCAGCCGTGGGTGGACGCGGTCACCGGACGGCTCTCCTTCGTCGGTGAGTTCTTCCATGGCGTGGTGCTGCTCGGCGGTGGGGCCGCCGAGAGCTTCAGCGGCCTGGCCAGGTGGACCGGCACCTCGTTCTCCGCCGCCTATGCCGCCGGGCTGGTCGCGGCCCGGATGCTCTCCGAGCCGGGACTTGCCGCGGTCGACGCCTGGGACGCACTGCTCGACGAGGGCGTGTCGTTGCAGCGTCCTCCCGTCGTGGAGCCGTCATGACCGCCACCGAGCCGGTGGCCGACCTGGTCGCCGCCGCCCTCGGCGGTGACCAGGGAGCCTGGAACCGGCTGGTCGACCGGTTCGCCCCGTTGGTGGGATCGGTGTGCCGGAAGTTCTCCCTCGACCCGCACGATCGTCAGGACGTCGCCGCGGGCGTGTGGCTACGGCTGCTGGAACGACTGCACACCCTGCGGGAACCCGCGGCGCTGCCCGGCTGGATCGCCACCACCACCCGCAACGAGTGTCTGGCCCTGCTGCGTTCACGCCGCCGCAGCTTCCCCACCGACTTCGACCACGACGTGCCCGACGACGGGCCGGAGGCCGGCGCCGACCTGATCGCCGGGCTGCGCCGGCAGGCACTCCGCGAGGCCTGGGCCGGGTTGTCGGATCGCTGCCGCGAACTGCTGAGCATGCTGTTCGGCGATCCTCCGGTGCCCTACGCGGACGTCGCGGCCCGGCTGGGCGTCCAGATCGGGACGATCGGCCCGACCCGGATCCGTTGTCTCGCCGTCCTGCGCCGGCAACCGGCGCTGGCGTCCTGGGGAGGTGCGTGATGGAACCCGACGAGTTCCTGCTGGCCGAGCTGGGCCGGGCCCTGGACGAGGCGGCGGACGCCGACGACGTGGCCGCGGTCGGCCACACCCTGTGGGCCTGGCACGACCCGGACGCCCGGCTGGCCGAGCTGGTCTCGGACTCGGCCACCGAACCGCTGGCGGGCGTCCGGTCGGCCGGGGACGCGCGGCTGCTGCGGTTCACCGCCGAGGGGGTCGGCATCGACCTCGAACTCCTCGACGGACGACTGCGGGGGCTGGCCCTCGCGCCGGAACCGCGCACGCTCGCGCTCTACGACAGCGCCGGAGCGGTTCTGGCGACGGCCGAACTGGACGCCTCGGGCTGGTTCGAGCTGCCGCTGCCGACCGGCGTGGGCCGCGGCGCGCTGGTCCGGCTGGGCCTCAGCGACGCGGAAGGCGACCAGACCTGGACGGCGTGGTTCCGGCTGTAGGGCTCAGGCCGCCTCGGGTCGAACCGTCCGTCCGAGCGGGATCGAGCCGGGCGGTGCCGGATTCCCGACCGGGCCGTCCGGCTACAGCGACATCACCCACAGCCCCAGCGTGGCCGCCGCCAGGCCGGCCAGCAGGCCGCCGCCGGCGTGCACCACGGCCGCCACCGGACGCCCCGCGCGGACCAGCCGGACGCCCTCGACGCTGGCGGTGCTGAAGGTGGTGAACCCGCCCATCAGGCCGGTGCCGGCGATCGCGGCCCACTCCGGCGCCCCGGTGTGGAACGCCACGTAGCCGGTGATCAGGCCGAGCAAACCCGAGCCCAGGGTGTTGATGGTCAGGGTGCCGAGCGGCATCCGCAGCGAGTGCAGGCGGGCGATCACGGCGTCCAGCTGGAACCGCGCGACCGCCCCGAGTCCGCCCGCCAGCGCCACCAGCAGCGCGATCATCGCGACCACCTGGCCGCCACCCACATGCCGGCGAACGCGGCCGCCAGCCCCAGCACCACGCTGCCCAGGGCGTACCCGAGCCCGACGACCACCGCTCCGCCGCCCAGGCCCAGCAGCCGCACCGTCTCCACCGCGAAGGTGCTGTAGGTGGTGTAGCCGCCCATCACGCCGGTGCCCAGTCCGAGCCGCAGGTAGCGGCGCAGCCCGGCGTCCGGACCCCGCCGGCTGAGCGTCTCCAGGAGCAGGCCGAGCAGGAACGAGCCGGTGACGTTGATCGCGAACGTGGTCCACGGCCAGCCTCCCGGTTGCGCCGGGAACGCCGACTCCAACGCCGCGCGCGCCGCGGTACCGATCGCTCCCCCGACCAGCACCACCGTCGAGGAGATTCCCAGGAACGGCTTCAGGCCCACGGCATCGGCGCCTTCCAGTCGACCACGGACAGCGGCACGGTCAGCACCGGCCGGTGCTGATGCTGGGCGAGCTTGAGGGCCAGCGCCCCGTCCAGGAACTCGCGCACCTTCGCCCCGTGCTCGGGAGCCCGGTTGCCGACCACGATGACCGCCGCGTCCACGGCGCGCGCCAGGTGGGTCAGCGAGCGGTCCGGACGTCCGGCGAGGTAGCGGAACTGCCAGGCCGGGCCCGCCCCGCCCAGCACGGCGGCCGCCTCGGCCTTCACCTCGGCCTCGACCTGCCGCCAGGAGTCGTCGGCGGCGTCCGGGTTGAGGTCGCTGTGCTGCACGGTCCCGTCCGGGAACTCGCGTTCGGTGAAACGCTGTTCGTCGACATGGGCAACGAACAGCTCGCCGCCCGTCGCCCTGGCCAGTGCCGCCGCGGTGAGCAGCACCAGCGGGTCGCCGCCCGGCCGCACCCCGACCACGACTGCGCCCCCGCGAAACGGTGTCATCCGCTCCGGCCCGGGCTGTGGCACCTGCTGGGGCATGCCGGCCTCCTTTCGTCGTCCTCACGCTAGTACCGCGTCCACCGACCTTCGCCCAGTGGACACGGCACTGGTGCCGGCGGCGGGATGAGTCTCGACCGACCCGACCGGCGGAGGGTCCCGGCGGCGCGTCCCGGACTAGGGTGAACCGGTGCGGATCGACCTGGAATCGCTGGACGCCTTCGACGCGCACCTGGCCTCCGGCGGCTCGCTGACGGGGGTGTTCGTCCAGTCGATCGACCTGACCGGACGATCCGCCGCCCTGCGCTCCAGCGACGTGGCCGGCGCGGTCTTCCTCGGCTGCGGCCTGCGTCCCGCGGACGCCTCGCAGCTGGCCCGGCACGGCGCCCTGGTCTTCCCGCGGCTGCCCGACCTGCCCTTCGACCCCTACCGTCCGGCCCTGTACACCGCGGACGAGCTGTACCGCGGCCTCGAGCACGGCTACCCGGCCACCGTGGACGCCGCGATCTTCGGCTGGCAGTCGGCGCACCTGCGCCCCGGCGGCCTGGCCGCCGACCTGGCAGCGGCGCTGCACGACCACTCCGTGACCGAGGCCCTGCAGGAGGAACTGGCCGGCGTCGACATCCGCCGGATCGTCGGCATCATGGGCGGCCATGCCGAACGCCGCGGCTCACCGGCGTACCGGGCCAGCGCCGAACTGGCCCACCGGCTGGCCGGCACCGGTCACGTGGTGATCTCCGGCGGCGGCCCCGGTGCCATGGAGGCCGCCAACCTGGGCGCGGCCTTCGCCGGTCCGGACGCCGGGCTGCGGGCCGCGATCGACGAACTGGCGCGGGGCGGATCCTGGGCGGTCGACGTCACCGGCTGGGCACGCTCGGCGCGGGCGGTCATCGACCGGTACCCGTGCGACCGGCTGTCGCTCGGCATCCCGACTTGGTTCTACGGGCACGAACCGCCCAACCTGTTCGCCACCCGGATCGCGAAGTTCTTCACCAACGCGCTGCGCGAGGACGTGCTGCTGCGGGTCTGCCGCGGTGGGCTGGTCTATCTGCCGGGCGCCGCGGGCACGGTGCAGGAGGTGTTCCAGGCGGTCACCCCGAACTTCTACGCCGCCGAACCCGACCCGATCACGCCCCTGGTGCTGGTCGGCGCCGAGTACTGGACGAAGGTCCTGCCGGTCTGGCCGCTGCTGCGCGCCCTGGCCACCGGACGCCGGATGGCCGACGCCGTCCGGCTGGTCGACTCCACCGCCGAGGTGCTGGCCGCGCTCAGCGAAGCCGGGACCGTCGCGCCGCCGACAACCCGCGGCTGAACCAGTCGACGAAGCGGCGCTGCTGGTCGTGCCCGCGCGCCCCCAGGGCACCGACGCGCTGCTCGGCCACGCTCTGCACCGCGGTGTACTTCAGCAGCCCGTCCGTACCGTGCCGGCCACCCGTCCCGGAGTGGCCGCGGGCGCCCATCGCCGCCCCGGTCGCGCCCCACGACGCCAGGTAGGTCTCGTTGATGCTCACCGTGCCGGTGCGCAGCTGCGGTGCCAGCCGCCGGGCCGCACTGCGGTCGCCGGTGACCACGGTGGCGTGCAGGCCGTAGTCGGAGTCGTTGATCAGGCGCACCGCGGCGGCGTCGTCGTCGACCCGGTAGACGCTGACCACCGGGCCGAAGGTCTCGGCGTCCCGCACCTCCATGGCGGCGGTGACGCCCTCCAGCACCGTGGGTTCATAGACCCACGGACCGATGTCCAGCCGGTGCCGGCCGCCGGCCAGCACCCGGGCGCCGTGCCGGCGGGCGTCCTCGACGTGGTCGCTGACCCGCCGCAGCTGCGCGGAGCCGAGCAGCGAGCCCATGTCGTAGCCGTACTCCAGGCCGACGCCGATCCGCATTCCCGCGACGGCGGGCAGGAAGCGGTTCAGGAACGCGTCGGCGATCGCGCTGTGCAGCACCAGCCGCTCGGTGTGCACGCAGACCTGGCCGGCGCCGGCGAAGGCACTCCGCAGGGCGATCTGGACGGCGGCGTCCAGGGGCGCGTCGCCGCGCACGTAGCAGGCGTTCTTCCCGCCGAGCTCCAGGTGACAGCCGACCATCCGCTGCGCGGCCAGTGCCGACACCGTCCGGCCCACCTGGGTGGACCCGGTGAAGCTGGCGTAGTCGGCCTGCCGGACGACCGCCTCGCCGACCGGCTCGCCGTCGCCGACGACCACCTGCAGCACCCCGGCGGGCAGGCCGGCCTGCTGAAGCCGGCGCAACCCCCACAGCACGCACAGCGCGGTGCGGGGGTCGGGGCGGAGGACGACGGCGTTGCCGGCCAGCAGCGCGGCGATCGACTCGCCCAGCGACAGCGCGAACGGGTAGTTCCACGGAGTCACGACGCCGACCACGCCGCGCGGCAGCCGGGTCTGGGTGGCGGTGGCCAGCACCGGCAGCACCCCCCGGCGGCGGCGCGGGGCGAGCAGGTCGGCCGCGGTGCGCGCGTAGTACCGGGCCACGTTCGCGACCTCGGCGATCTCCTCGAACGCGTGGGCGCGGGTCTTGCCGGTCTCCAACTGGATCAGGTCGAGCAGTTCCTCGCGGCGGGCCAGCAGCCGGTCGTGGAAGTCCAGCACGATCGCGGCCCGGCGCTGCGGCTTCAGCGAACTCCAGATCCGCTGGGCGGCGCGGGCCCGCTGCACCGCACAGGTGACGTCGGAGGGCGTGGAGAGCGGCACCTCGGCCAGCGGCCGGTCGGACAGCGGGGTGCGCACCAGCAGCCGCTCGGCGGCGTCCTCGGCGATGATGCCGGTGGTCAGATCGTCCACCAGGGACGGTGCGAGCACGAAGCCGGATGCTCGAGCCGTCGTGCGCATGGTTCAGCGTACTGCCGCTAGGTTTCGGCCGGGCAACAACGGCTCCCTGCGCTCACCCGAGCATCCGCGGGGACGAAGCGGCCTATTCGGCGGCCACGCTCGCGGCCAGCTGGCCGCAGGCGCCGTCGATCTCGCGGCCCCGGGTGTCGCGCACGGTGACCGCGACCCCGCGCCGCTCCAGGGCGGCGACGAAGGCGGCCTCGTCGCGCCGCCGGGACGCCGTCCACTTCGACCCCGGGGTGGGATTGAGCGGGATCAGGTTGACGTGCACCCAGCCGTGGCCGCCGTCCCGGCGGAGCACCTCGGCGAGCAGCTCGGCGCGTGCGACCTGGTCGTTGACGTCCCTGATCAGGGCGTACTCGATGGACACCCGGCGCCTGGTCAGCCGGAAGTAGCGGTGCGCCGCCTCGACCACCTCGGCCACGTTCCAGCGGGTGTTGATCGGGCACAGCTCGTCGCGCAGCTCGTCGTCCGGGGCGTGCAGGCTGACCGCCAGGGTGACCGGGACGCCGGCGTCGGCCAGCGCGTTGATCCGGGGCACCAGGCCGACGGTGGAGACGGTGACACCGCGGGCGCTGATGCCCAGCCCGTGCGGGGCCGGCGCGGTCAGGGTTTCGATGGTGCTCGTCAGCGCCTTGAAGTTGGCCAGCGGCTCACCCATCCCCATGAAGACGATGTTGTTCACCCGCCCGGCGCCGCCGGGGATCTCGCCGTCGCGCAGCGCCCGGGCGCCGGCCACCACCTGGGCGAGGATCTCGGCGGCGCTCAGGTTGCGCTGCAGCCCGCCCTGGCCGGTGGCGCAGAACGGGCAGGCCATGCCGCAGCCGGCCTGCGACGAGATGCACAGCGTGGCCCGGTTCCGGCCCGAGCCGGACGCCCGGATGCCCGGCACCCCGTAGCGCATCAGCACCGACTCGATCAGCGAGCCGTCGTGCAGCCGCCACAGCGTCTTCAGGGTGGTGCCGCCGTCGCAGGACAACGGCCGGACCGAGGTGAGCAGCGAGGGCAGGAAGGCGTCCGCGACCCGCGCCCGGTCGGCGGCCGGCAGGTCGGTCCAGCCGGACGGGTCCAGGTCGAGGTGCTCGAAGACGTGGCGGGAGATCTGGTCGGCCCGGAAGGCCGGCAGTCCGAGAGCGCGCACGGCCTCGCGGCGTTCGTCGCGGGTGAGGTCGAGCCAGTGCCGGGGCGGCCTGCCGCGGCGCGGCGCCGCCATCGTCAGCGGCACCGTGGCGCCGGCGCGGACCCGGTCCTCCAACGCGGAATAGGCGCTGACCTCGTCGGGCCGCAGGCCGTCGCCGGTGGGCATCGGTTCGTCGGTCATCGGATGTTCGCCCTCGTCAGTTGGGTACCAGCAGGTACAGGATCAGCCAGGCAACCGGGGCCGCCACCAGGATCGAGTCCAGCCGGTCCATGGCGCCGCCGTGGCCGGGCAGGAACGACGACATGTCCTTGATGCCGACGTCGCGCTTGACCAGCGACTCGATCAGGTCGCCGCAGGTGCCGGCGGCGACGATGGCCAGCGCCAGCAGCAGCCCGACCCACCAGGGCGCGTCCAGCCACCACACGGTGAGCGGGACGCCGACCGCGCCGGCCAGCGCCACCGATCCGGCCAGGCCCTCCCAGGTCTTCTTCGGGCTGATCTGCGGCGCCATCGGGTGTCTGCCCAGCCGGGCGCCGACGGCATAGCCGCCGGTGTCGGTGCCCATCACCACGAGCAGGATGGTGGCCATCTTGGCCGCACCGTTGGGTGAGGCCAGCACCAGGCCGGTGAACGAGCCGAGCAGCGGGATGTAGCCGATGGTGAACAGGCTTGCGGCGGCGTCCTTCACGTAGCCGGCGGCCCCGCCCGGCATCCGCCAGATCAGCGCGGCCAGCGTGGTGGCGCCGAGGAAGCCGAGCAGCACCGAATGCCAGGGCAGGGCTCCGATGCCCTCCTGGGTGGCGGCCGCGTACGAGCCGCAGATCACCGCCACCGTGCCGGCCACGATCGGGATCACCGCCGAGTTCATCCCGATCCGCTTCAGCGCGTCGTGCAGTTCGATGGTGCCCAGGGTGAGCATCGCGGTCACCAGCAGCACGAAGCCCCAGTGCCAGTAGAGCAGGGTCAGCACCACCGTCGCCGCGAGGGCGAGACCGACCGTGAGGGCGGCCGGAAGATCGCGCCCCGCGCGGGACTTCCGGACGACCTGGTCGGCTGCTGATGCCTCCTGCTCGCCTGCCATCAGACTTCCAGCAACTCCGCTTCCTTGGCCTTCAGCAGCTCGTCGATGGTCTCGACGTACTTCCTGGTGACGCCGTCCAACTGCTTCTCGGCGCCGCGGGCATCGTCCTCGCCCACTTCCTTGTCCTTGACCAGCTTGTGCACCGAGTCGTTGGCGTGCCGGCGGATGTTGCGCACCGCGACCCGGCCCTCCTCTGCCTTCGAACGGGCCACCTTCACGTAGTCGCGGCGGCGCTCCTCGGACAGCTGCGGCATCACCACCCTGATCACGTTGCCGTCGTTGGCCGGGTTGACGCCCAGGTCGGAGTCGCGGATCGCCTTCTCGATGCCGGCCATCGAGGCCCGGTCGAACGGGCTGATCAGCACGGTGCGGGCCTCGGGAACCTGGAAGGTGGCCAGCTGCTGCAGCGGGGTGGGCGCACCGTAGTAGTCGACCATCAGCTTGTTGAACATCGCCGGATGGGCGCGCCCGGTGCGGATCGCCGCGAACTCCTCGCGGGCGTGCTCGACCGCGCCTTTCATCTTCTGCTCAGCGTCTTTGATGATGTCGGGGATCATCGTGATCCTTTCGGTGGGTTGCGGACGTTGTCAGGCGTGGACGGTGGTTCCGATCTTCTCACCCTGCACGACCCGCAGGATGTTGCCCTCCACCCCGAGGTCGAAGAAGATCATCGGCAGGTTGTTGTCCCGGGCCAGGCTGATCGCGGTGGCGTCGGCCACCTTCAGGTCGCGGGCCAGGTAGTCGTCGTAGGTCAGCTCGTCGAAGCGGACGGCGTCCGGGTTCTTCCGCGGATCGGAGTCGTAGACGCCGTCGGTGCCCTGCTTGCCCATCAGCAGCACGTCGGCGCCGATCTCCAGCGCCCGCTGGGCGGCGACGGTGTCGGTGGAGAAGTACGGCATGCCCGAGCCGGCGCCGAAGATCACCACCCGGCCCTTCTCCAGGTGCCGCTCGGCGCGGCGCGGAATGTAGGGCTCGGCGACCTGGCCCATCGCGATCGCGGTCTGCACCCGGGTCTGCACGCCGGCCTTCTCGCAGAAGTCCTGCAGGGCCAGGCAGTTCATCACGGTGCCGAGCATGCCCATGTAGTCGGCCCGGTCGCGGTCCATGCCGTGCTCGGAGAGTTCGGCGCCGCGGAAGAAGTTGCCGCCGCCGATCACCACCGCGACCTGGACGCCGGCGTCCACCACCGCCTTGATCTGGCCGGCGAGACTGGCCACCACCTCCGGGTCGACGCCGATGCCGCGGCCGCCGCCGAACATCTCGCCGGACAGTTTGAGCATGATGCGGTGGTAGGTCATTGTTCTCCTCGCTCGGGGGCTGATATGCGCCACGAGAGATCACTCGTGGCGCACGTCATGGTACTGGCCGTGTCGTGGGGTCAGGCGCCCGCGGCGAAGCGCACGAAGCGCTTCACGGTGACGCCGTTCTCCTTGAGCAGCTGGCCGACGGTCTTCTTGTCGTCGGAGACGCTGGGCTGCTCGATCAGACAGACATCCTTGAAGAAGCCGCCGAGACGGCCCTCGACGATCCGCGGGATGATCTTGTCGGGCTTGCCCTCCTCCTTGGCGGTCAGCTCGGCGATGTGCCGCTCGTGGTCGAGCACCTCGCTCGGAACCTCGTCGCGGGTCACGTACTGCGGCGACATGGCAGCGATCTGCATCGCGATGCCACGCACGAAGTCGGCGTCGCCGCCCTCGTGCTCGACCATCACGCCCACCTGCGGCGGCAGGTCGGAGGACCGCTTGTGCAGGTAGATGGTGACGTCGCCGTCGTAGCTGGCGGCGTTGGCCACCTCGAGCTTCTCGCCGATCTTCGCGGCCAGCTCGGCCACCGTGTCGGCGACCGTCTTGCCCGAGGACAGCAGCACCGCGTTGGCGGCGGCCACATCGGCGGCACCGGCGGCGTCCGCGGCGGCGGCGATCTCGTCGGCCAGGGCGATGAACTCGGCGTTCTTGGCGACGAAGTCGGTCTCGGCGCCGAGCTGGATGACGGCCTTGCCGGAGGCGGCCACCAGGCCGTTGGAGGCCTCCCGGTCGGACCGCTTGGCCATCTTGGCCTGGCCGGTCACCCGCAGGATCTCGACGGCGGCCTCGTAGTCGCCACCGGCCTCGGTGAGGGCCTTCTTGGCGTCCATCATTCCGGCGCCGGTGGCGTCGCGGAGCTTCTTCACATCAGCGGCAGTGATTGCCATTGTTCTGCTCTCTTCGTTCCTGTTCGTGCGATGGGTCACTTGGTCTCGGCTGCGGCCTCGGCCTCGACCGCCGGCTCGACGGTCTCGTCGGCGGCGGCCTCGGCGGCCTCGACGTCCTGCGCCACCTCGGCGGACTCCTCGGCAGCACCGGTCACGGCGTCCTCGACGGCGTCGGCCAGCTCGGCGGCCTGCACGTCGGAGCCCTCGACGGTCTGCGCCTCGGCGACCGGCTCGTCATCGGTGGCACCCAGCAGCTCGCGCTCCCAGTCGGCCATCGGCTCGGCCTCCTCACCGGTCGCGGCGGCGCCCCGGCTGCGGACCAGCAGGCCCTCGGCGACGGCGTCCGCGACCACCCGGGTGAGCAGGGCGACGGAGCGGATCGCGTCGTCGTTGCCCGGAATGGCGAAGTCGACCTCGTCGGGGTCGCAGTTGGTGTCGAGGATGCCGACGATCGGGATCCGCAGCTTGCGGGCCTCGTCGATCGCCAGGTGCTCCTTCTTGGTGTCGACCACCCAGACCGCCTGCGGCAGCTTGCCCATGTCACGGATGCCGGACAGCGTCTTGGCCAGCTTGTCCTTCTTGCGGCGCTGCTGCAGCAGCTCCTTCTTGGTCAGGCCGGACGCGGCGACGTCGTCGAAGTTGATGCCTTCGAGCTCCTTCATCTTGCCGATCCGCTTGCTGATGGTGGCGAAGTTGGTGAGCATGCCGCCCAGCCAGCGCTGGTTGACGAAGGGCATGCCGACCCGGGTGGCCTGCTCGGCGATGGCCTCCTGGGCCTGCTTCTTGGTGCCGACGAACAGGATCTGGCCGCCGCGGGCGACGGTGTCGCGGACGAAGCCGTAGGCCTGATCGATGTAGGTCAGCGACTGCTGCAGGTCGATGATGTAGATGCCGTTGCGCTCGGCGAAGATGAACTTCTTCATCTTCGGGTTCCAACGACGGGTCTGGTGCCCGAAGTGGACACCGCTCTCCAGCAGCTGACGCGTGGTGACGACGGCCATGGCCGTTCCTTTCTGCGCGGGTGGCGCGGCGGCGCGGTACCCGCTTGGGTTGTCCGGACCGAGACCTTCGGCCCGCCTGATGCGACCGTTGCCGTTCCACCCCTTGCGGGGACCGCGGAGGCAACCCGTCGAGCGCGACGGTTCGAGGTGCATGCGAAGTCGACCCGGATCTGCCGAGTCGCTGAGCCGATTCTATGCGGGCGGGTTGGGGTTGTCGAAATCGCCGGTCTCGTTGATGGTCGAGCCCGTCTGGGCCCCGCCCAGACGGCCGCCGGCGGAGAGCCCTGCCGACCGGAATGCTGGTCGAGCCCGACGACGCTCCTCCCCCCGCCGTCACGATCTCGGGATCGTCACCGTCCTGCCGTGCGCTCCGGCACCTGCCCGTGGTCGGCGGCGTCGCCCTCCGGACCGACCGCTCCGCGACGATCTCGCGGCCACCGGTTTGAACACTTTCGCCGGCACGGGCACTCAATGAGGGTGGAGGTGATTCCGATGCGGCTCGGGGTGGTCCGGCTGGCGGTGGTGCTGGCGCTGACCTGGGTGGTGCTGGTCGCCGGGGCGCTCGAGAGCGGGGCGTTCGGGTCGGTGCGCCCGGTGCCGGGCCCGGTCGTCCGCGGGTTCGATCCGCCGGCGAAGGACTGGCTGCCCGGCCACCGCGGGGTCGACCTGGCCGCACCGGTCGGCAGCAGTGTGCGCGCCGCGGCGTCCGGACGGGTCAGCGTCGCCCGGGTGATCGCCGGACGCGGCGTGGTCACCATCGTGCACGGCGAGCTGCGGACCACCTATGAGCCGGTCCGGGCGAGGGTCCGGGTCGGCGACCAGGTGGACGCCGGCGACGTGATCGGCACCGTCGAGGCCGGCCATTGCGCGTCCGGCTGCCTGCACTTCGGGCTGAAGCGCGGCGACGAGTACCTCGACCCGCTCGGCGGCTCCGAGGTGCGGCTGCTGCCCGAGTCGGCGGTGGCCCGGGCCCGCACGCTCGCCGCCGAGCGGGCTGCCGCCCTGGCCGCCGACGGCGTGCAGCCGTCCGGGTCGGGGCTGATGCTGAATCCGGTCGGCGGCCGGATCTCCTCCCCGTTCGGGCGCCGCTTCCATCCGATCTTCCGTGAGTGGCGGCTGCATGCCGGAGTCGATCTGCGGGCGTCCTGCGGCACTCCGATCCGGGCCGCCGCCGACGGGGTGGTCCGGTCGGTCTCCTACGACTCCTCGGGCGGTCACCGGCTGGTGCTCGCCCACGCAGGTGGGCTCACCACCCACTACCTGCATGCGCTGAAGCGGTACCAGGTGCGCAAGGGGCAGAAGGTGAGCCGGGGCCAGGTGGTCGGGCTGGTCGGCAGCACCGGCTGGTCGACCGGCTGCCACCTGCACCTGGGCACTAGGATCAACGGACGCCTCGTCGACCCGGCCCGACTGCTCTGACCCGAACTGTCGGTCG
This sequence comes from Micropruina sp., assembly GCA_044224095.1. Taxonomy (GTDB): domain Bacteria; phylum Actinomycetota; class Actinomycetes; order Propionibacteriales; family Propionibacteriaceae; genus Micropruina. The sequence goes on from JBGALC010000007.1 coordinate 62,438, forward strand.
CGGCGTTCAGACTGGGAGCGACAGCCGACCCGCAGTGAGGTGGAGACATGTACGAACCGCAGCGCCACGACGAGGCCACCAGCCTGGCCAACTACGTCGATCAGCAGCTCAGCGCGATCCGGGCGGCCGTCCACGGCCTCACCGAGCAGCAGGCCAGGCAGGCCCCGTGCCGCAGCACCCTGTCCGTGGGCGGCCTGATCAAGCATGTGACCCAGGGCATGCAGGCGCGATCCGGAATCTGACCGAGGGGCCGGCCACCGAGCCGCTCACGCAGAGCGATTTCGCCCGCTACCAGTCCGGCTTCGTGGTCGGCGACGACGAGACCGTGGCCGAGGTGCTGGCCGCCTTCGACACCGCACGGGAGGGGTACCTCGCCGCGATCTCCGGCAGCGACCCCGGTGCCGAGTCGGTGGCGCCGCCGGCGCCCTGGCAGGGCATTCACGACGCCCGGCCGATCCTCACCCGGTACTACCTGCTGCACCAGGTCGAGGAGATGGCCCGGCACGCCGGCCACGCCGACATCATCCGCGAGCAGATCGACGGCATGGCGGTGCCTGCGCTCGTCATGACGCTCGAAGGGGTGCCGGCCAACCCGTTCTTCCAGCCCTACCTGGCCGCTCCCGGCACGATCGGGGCGTGAGCCCGGGTAGCACCAGCGTCCGGCAGCTGCGCACGCGGGTCGGCCTGTCCAGGTCGAGCGCCAGGACTCGGCGGCTACGCCCGCGGGTGGGCCTGGGCGTAGGCGGCCCGCAACCGCTCCGCCGTCACGTGGGTGTAGATCTGCGTGGTCGCCAGCGAGGCGTGGCCGAGGATCTCCTGCACGCTGCGCAGGTCGGCGCCGCCTTCCAGCAGGTGCGTCGCCATCGCGTGCCGCAGCCCGTGCGGGCCGAGGTCGGGGGCGTCCGGCAACTGCGCCAGCGCCCGGTGCACCAGCCGTCGCACCACCCGCGGGTCGATCCGGGCACCCCGGTCGCCGACGAACAGCGCGTCGCCGGCCCGGGCACCCGCGACCAGCCCACGCACCCGCCGCCAGGCGTCCAGGGCGCGGGCGGCCGGATCGCCGATCGGCACCGTGCGCTCCTTGTCGCCCTTGCCGCGCACCCTCAGCACCTGCCGGTCGGTGTCGACCGAGGCGGCGTCCAGTCCGCACAGCTCCCCCACCCGGATGCCGCTGGCGTAGAGCACCTCGACCATCGCCACGTCGCGCAATGCGCGGGCCCGCGCGACGGCGTCCTCCAGCGCGGCCGCATGGGCGGCCAGGCCCTCCAGCAGCCGGCGGGCCTGATCCGCCTCCAGGGTGGGCGGCAGCCGCCGGTCGACCCGGGGCGACCGCAGCCCGGTGGCGGGGTCGGCGGCGATCCGTCCGGTGCCGTGTGCCCAGGCGAAGAAGACCCGCGCGGCGGCCGCGCGGCGCTGCATGGTGGCCCGCTCGGCGCCCGCCGCATGCATGCCGGCCAGCCAGCGGCGCAGGGTGCGGAGGTCGACCTCGGCCAGGTCACCCGAGCCGGTGCGCTCCAGGTAGTCGGCCAGGTGGGCCAGGTCGCCGGCGTAGGCGCGCACGGTGTTCGGCGACATGTTGCGCTCGGCGTTCAGGTGCCGCACCCACGCCTCGACCAGGTCCGCAGCCATGGGGCGAGCCTACGGCGACCGCCCCGTCCGGGAGGCCGCGGCGCGTCTAGTACCGTGTCGGCCGAGAGAAGGGCGGCTATGAGCGACGATCTGACCACCGGTGGCACGGTGCTGCCGATCACCCGATGGGGCACCCCGGTGATGCACAACCAGACCCGGCCGGTGGAGACGTTCGACGGCGACCTGCACGACCTGGTCCGGAACATGTTCGCCACCATGCGTGCCGCCCAGGGCGTCGGCCTGGCCGCCACCCAGGTCGGCGTCGACCTGGCGGTCTTCGTCTTCGAATGCCCGGACGCCGACGACGCGATCCACCGCGGCGTGGTCTGCAACCCGGTGGTCACCGTTCCCGACAGCCGCGAGCGGAACCTGGATTCGGCCGAGGAGGGCTGCCTGTCGTTCCCCGGCGGCTACCAGGTGCTGGCCCGGCCGGACACCGCCGTCTGCACCGGTCAGGACGCCGACGGCGACCCGGTGCGGGTCGAGGGCACCGGCCTGCTGGCCCGCTGCCTGCAGCACGAGACCGACCATCTCAACGGCACCGTCTTCGGCGACCGGCTGTCCACCCGGTCCCGCCGGCTGCTCAGCAAGCAGCATGAGGAGCTCGCCCACCTGTACCCCGACGACTGGCCGGTCACGCCGCGCCGGACCTCGGCCGACTGACCGGTCGCCGTCCGGTTGAGATGCCCGCCCGAGCCTGGTTGGGTGGATGGCACGAACCGGCTCAGGCCACGAAAGGACAGCCGATGACCATGTTCAACTGGGGTCCCACCCAGCCGCCTAACCAGCCGCAGGGTTCGCAGCCGTTCAACCGCGAGCGCTGGGACGCCGTGCTGACCAGCCTGGAGGTCAAGTTCGCCATCGACGACGACGGCGACCGGTTCGCCGACTGGGAGACGATGCGGCTCTGGTTCCTGGTCGAGGGCAACAACAACGACCTGATGGCGATGCGGTCGATGTGGGACGTCCGTCCGCCGGTGGCCTCCTACGACTACGTGCTGGAGGCGGTCAACAGCTGGAACCGCGACCACTTCTGGCCGAAGGCCAGCGTGGTCCGCGGCGAGGAGCACCTCGGCGTCTTCGGCGACCTGGTGATCGACATCGAGACCGGCGTGACCGACGACTTCCTGCGCCAGCAGGTGCGCTGCATGGTCGGCACCTCCGGCCAGCTCTACGAGTACCTGGCCGAGCAGTTCCCGGAATCCAAGGACTGGTTCAACGCCGGGGAGTGATCCCCCGCCGGACGGGCGCTCAGATCGGGAAGGACGCCGCGTTCAGCGGATCGGCGCCGGTCAGCGGCACCATCCGCCAGTCCAGCCGGACACTGCCGGCAGCCGGATCGAGCTGCAGCAGGATGGTGTGCGGGGTCTCCACCAGTCGCAGCTGGGCCTCGAAGACCCCCCGCCGCCAGCCGCCGCTGGCGACCACCGGCAACTCCGGGCCGGCCGGGGTGGCCCAGCGCGACTCCAGCCATTGGCCGTCGCCGACCACGGTGACCAGGGACCCGGCCGGGTGCTCGATCGTCAGCAGGTGGTGCCCGCCGGCGGTGGTCTCCAGGCTCGCCGCACGGTAGTCGGCCGGCAACCCGGACGCCGGCTCGCGGAGGGCCCGCACCGGCGGCCGGCGTTCAGACCCCGACAAGGGACGATGCTCCAGTTCTGCGAGCCGCCGCGCCAGCTGCTCGTCGGCGTGCGGGTCGGGTGCGCCGTCCACCGCAGGCAGCAGATGCTGCCACAGCCGGTCGAGCACCACCTGCATGGCCTCGACCTCGGAGGTGATGGCGACCACCACGTCCTGTTCCGGCAGCACCACGGCGAACTGCCCGAAGGCGCCGTCGCCGCGATAGCCGTGGCTCGCGCCCCAGAACGAGCAGCCGTAGCCGTGGGCCCAGTCGCCCACCTCGTCCGTCGCCAGCGAGGCCGGCGTCGGGTCCGGCGCCAGTGCGGCGTAGGCCTCGGGCACGATCCGGGCACCCTGCCAGACGCCGCCGTCCAGCCAGGTCTGGGCCAGCGCCAGGATCGCCGGCGTGGTCAGATGCAGGCCGCTGAACCCCAGGTCCCGGCCCTGCGGGGTGCGTTGCGCCTTGCCGGCGCCACCGCCGAACGGGTCCAGCAGCAGCCGCCGGACGTGCCTCGTCAGCGGTTCGCCGGTGACGGCGGCGACGGCCTGGGCGACCAGGTAGGTGGCCACCTGGTTGTAGGCCCAGACCCGGCCGGGTTCGCCGTCCGGCTCGCGCGCCAGGATGAGCGCCAGCAGCGGATCGGAGTCCGTGTCGCGGACGGCCGTCGGCGCGGCGTCGCCGCGCCACTCCCACGCGTCCGCGGTGTGCCCGGCCGTCATCGTGATGCAGTCCCGGACGGTCACCCGGCGCCACTTCGGCGACACCCCGGCCAGGTCGGTCAGGTAGCCGAGCACCGGGGCGTCCAGCTCGATCAGGCCGTGGCCGACCAGCCCGCCCAGCACGGTGGCGGTGACGCTCTTGCTCAGCGAGTAGCCGAGGTGCGCCCGGTCACGGGCGTACGGCGCCCACCAGCCCTGCGCGATGACCCGTCCGTGCCGCGCCACCATCAGCGAGTGGAAGCCATGACCGGGGGCTTCGAAGGCGTCGAGCAGGGCCAGCAGGCCCGCTCCGTCCACGCCCTCCGCGGCCGGCGTGCTGGGTGGCATCGTCATGTGGCCAACCTAGTGCCGCGCCCACCGGCCTTCGCCCGCTGCGCGACGCCCGGACCGGCGCCCCGCGACGTCCGCTCGGTGGCCATCCGACCCGGTCGGTGGACACGACGCTAGCGGCCCGCCCCGTCCAGCCAGCCGGCGAGCTCGGCGTGCCCGAAGTACCGGGCCCACCCGGCCGGGGTGAGCCCGAACCGGTCGTCGACGGCCGCGACGTCGGCGCCGTGCGCGACCAGCTTCTCCGCGGTCGCGCGCTCGCCTGCCGCGGCGGCATAGTGCAGGGCTCCGTCGCTCGGTGCTCCGCCCTCGACCAGCGCGTCGACCACCGCCCAATGCCGCAGGCCGGCTGCTTCGGCGGCCAGGCTCGGACGCGCCGCGGCCGGATTGTCCGCCCGCACCGCGTCCGCGTCGCCGCGCAGCGCCGCCGCGACCAGCGGATCGCGACCGTCCTGCTCGGCGCGGAACAGGTCGCGCAACAGGCAGAGCTCGGCGCCGTGCGCCATCACCTCGCGGTTGATGTGCAGCACCAGCTGGGCCAGCGAATCGTCCGCGTACGCCGCACCGCGCGGCCCGAGCGTCCGCAGCATCGCTTCGTCGTCGCGGGCGGCGAGCCCGTCGTGCCAGAGCCGGTAGGCCAGGTCGAGGTCGGCCAGGGCGTCGGCGGCGGTGGCCGGGACCGGCTCGGGCCAGTGCCGGTCGTCGTACATGTCGATGTCGTCGGCCTCGCCGGCCGGAGAGCCGCCGAAGATCGCCCGCGCCCGTTTGCCCATCACCTCGCGGGTGACGTGGTCCAGCCGCCAGGCGATCGTCGTCACCGGCGGGATCGGCGGCTCGGGGACCAGGAAGTCCGGTCGCAGCCGGCCCGCGGCGTCCGGGCGGACGCTCCACATGCCCGCGACCGGTTCCCACAGGTACTCCTCATCGGTGAGCCCGGCCAGCCGCGGCCGCAGGTGCACGGTCCAGTAGAAGTCGAGCTGGTCGGCCAGGTCTGCGCTCCACGTCATGTGGCGACGGTAGTCGCGGTTCCGGACGCTTTCCGGCAGCCGCCGGTGCGCGCTGCCCGGTCAGCGCAGCACGTAGCCGGCGATGGCGCTGGCCGCGGCCACGTTGAGCGAGTCGATCCCGGCGCGCATCGGGATGCGGGCAACCACGTCCGCCTGCTCGATCCAGCGTCGCGACAGGCCGGCGCCCTCGGTGCCGAGCAGCACCGCCACCCGGGCGTCCGGGCCCAGCGCGGCCGCCGCCGCGTCCAGTTCGACGGCACCGTCGCCGAGCGCCAGCGCGATCACGGTGAACCCGGACGCCCGCAGCGCGGGCAGCGCACTCCCCCAGTCCTCGGCGCGGGCCCAGGGCAGCGAGAACACCGCGCCCATCGAGGTCTTCACCGCCCGCCGGTAGAGCGGGTCGGCGCAGCGCGGCGAGAGCAGGACGCCGTCCCAGCCCAGCCCGGCGGCGTTGCGCAGGATCGCGCCCACGTTGGTGTGGTCGACGATGTCCTCGCAGACCATCAACCGGCGGGCGGTGAGCAGGTCGGCCATGGTGTGCCTGGTCTCGCGATGCAGCGACGCCAGCGCGCCGCGATGGACGTGGAAGCCGCTCACCCGCTCGGCGGTCTGCTCGCTGACCCGGTAGACCGGGGCGTCGCCGACGACGTCCCGCAGCGATTCCAGCCAGCGGGCGGCCAGCATGAACGACCGCGGCCGGTACCCGGCCTCGACGGCCCGCCGGATCACCTTCTCCCCCTCGGCGATGAACAGGCCCTGCTCACTCTCCAGATGGCGGCGCAGGGACGCGTCCCGCAGCGCCACGTAGTCGGCCAGCCGGGGATCGGTCGGGTCAGCGACGTCGATCGGTTCGGGCACCGTCACAGTCTGGCGCACCCCGCCCTTCGAGCGCCCGGCACCGCGGGCGCCAGGGTCGAACCGACTTCTGGTGGGTTTCGCTACAGGCTCATGTGTCGGTCACACCTCGAACCTCCTTCTGGTTGATATCGGTAACCCCCCGGGGGTACCCATATCAACCACGGACCGGTTCGACTGCCGACCCAGCTTCAACGACCCTGTCAAAAGCACAACGAACCGGTTTGGGCTCACTAGGGTGTTCGTCATGGGCTGGCTGAAACGACTCGACCGTTTCCTGCTGGCCATCGTCGGCGCCGCGCTGGTGGCGAGCCTGCTGCCCGCCCAGGGCGCGGCCATCACCGTGCTCGACTGGCTGACCAAGGTCGCGGTCGCGGTGCTGTTCTTCGTCTACGGCTTCCGGCTCAAGCCCGAGCAGGCGCTGGCCGGGGTGAAGCACTGGCGGCTGCACCTGACCATCCTGTCGCTGACCTACCTGGCGTTCCCGCTGCTCGGCTGGTCGCTGCAGGTGCTGTCGCCGTGGCTGCTCAGCCCCGCGCTGTACGCCGGGGTGCTGTACCTGACCCTGGTTCCGTCGACGGTGCAGAGCTCGATCAACTTCACCTCGCTGGCGAAGGGCAACGTCGCCGGCGCGATCGTCAGCGCCTCGGCGTCCAATCTGCTCGGCGTGTTCCTCACCCCGCTGCTGTGCTGGGCACTGATGAGCATCTCGGGCACGGTCAGCTTCGACCCGTCGGCGATCCTCGACATCGTCGTCCAGCTGCTGGTGCCGTTCCTGCTCGGCCAGTTCTCCCGGCGCTGGACGGCCGACCGGGTGGCCGCCCACCCGCGGCTGAAGCTGTTCGACAACGGCGTGATCGTGCTGGTGGTGTATTCGGCGTTCTCGGCCGGCATCCGCGAGCACATGTGGCAACAGGTGGAGCCGCTGGCGCTGGTCGCCCTGCTGGGAGTCTGCCTGGTCATCCTCGCGGTGATGCTGGGCCTCAGCCACTGGCTGGCCCGGCGGCTCGGCTTCAGCCGCGAGGACGTCATCGCCATCCAGTTCTGCGGAACCAAGAAGTCGCTGGCCACCGGCCTGCCGATGGCGAACGTGCTGTTCGCCGGTTCACCGGTCGGGCTGCTGGTGTTGCCGCTGATGCTCTTCCACCAGGCGCAGCTGATGGCCTGCGGCTCGCTGGCCACCCGCTACGCCAAGCAGCTGGACTGACGCCGCCCCGGCTACTGTTCCGGCTCGGCCAACGGCTGGGGTTCCGGCTGCGGCTCGGGTTCCGGCTGCGCCGCGGCCTCCGCCGGCTCCGTCCGGACCGGGGCGTCCAGTTCGGCGGGGCCGTTGATGCTGGCCCGCCGCGCCGACCGGTTCTGCTCCATCTGCTGCGCCTCGGCGATCGCCTGCTCGACGGCCCGCCCGGCCTCGTTCTCGGCCTCGGCCTTCTGCCGGGCGATCTCGGCGAACACGTCCACCTTCTTCGGCGCCTCGAAGTCGCCGCCGGCGGACTCGCCGTAGCCGGCCAGCAGGTCGCCGGCGGCGCGTCCGAGGCCCTTCAGCGCATCGTTGAGCTCCGACGGCACGATCCAGACCTTGTTGGCGTCGCCCCTGGCCAGGTTGGGCAGCATCTGCAGGTACTGGTAGGCCAGCAGCGACTGGTCCGGCTTGCCGGCATGGATCGCGTTGAACACCGTGGTGATCGCCTGCGCCTCGCCCTCCGAGCGCAGCATCTGTGCCTGCCGGTCGGCCTGGGCGCGCAGCACGGCGGACTCGCGTTCGCCCTGGGCCCGCAGGATGGACGCCTCACGGTCGCCGGACGCCGACAGGATCTGCGACTGCCGCTGGCCCTCGGCCAGCAGGATCGCGGCCCGCTTGTCGCGCTCCGCCCGGGCGCCCTTCTCCATCGCGTCGCGGATGGTGGCCGGCGGCTCGATCGAACGCAGCTCGACCCGGTTGACCTTGATCCCCCACTTGCCGGTGGCCTCGTCGAGGACGGCCCGCAGCTTGGCGTTGATCTCCTCGCGCGAGGTCAGCGTCTGCTCCAGGTCGAGGCCGCCGATGATGTTGCGCAGCGTCGTCATGGTCAGCTGCTCGATGGCCTGGATGTAGTTCTGCGCCTCGTAGGCGGCCCGGACCGGGTCGACCACCTGGAAGTAGATCACCGAGTCGATGCTCACCATCAGGTTGTCCTCGGTGATCACGCCCTGCGGCGGGAACGGGACGACGGCCTCGCGCATATCCATCGTGTAGCGCACGTTGTCGATCAGCGGCACCAGCAGGTGCGGGCCGGGGTCGAGGGTGCGGCGGAACTTGCCGAGCCGTTCGACGATGCCGACCTGCTGTTGCCGGATCACCTTCAACGCCTGGGTCAGCAGCGCGACCGCCAGCACCACGATGACGATGGGGACGATGAATTCCATGCCTGTCACGGCTCCTTGGGGTAGACAACGACGGTGATCCCGTCGACCTCGAAGATCTCGACCGGTGCGCCCGCCTCGATGTCGACATCGCCGAAACTGCGGGCCTGCCACACCTCGCCGTTCACCTTCACCTCGCCGGAGCGGCCGGTGATCGCGGTCATCGCCTGCCCGGTGCTGCCGACCATGCGCTGCAGCGACGAGCGGTAGCCCGGCGCCGAGCGCACCTTCTCAAGCAGGGTGGGCCGCAGCAGGAACAGCATCGCGAAGGCGACAGCCACCGCGACCAGCACCTGAACCAGGATCATCCCGGGGAAGAGCAGCGCGATGCCCGCGCCGGCCAGGGCGCCGGCGGCGAGCATCAGCAGGGTGAAGTCGAGGGTGAGCGACTCGGTGAGCGCCAACAGGGTCGCGGCGACCAGCCAGACCGCCCACCAATTGCTGCTCAGCCACTCCCACATGCAGCCATCATGCCCGGGCCCGGGCGCTCCATCGTCCGTTCGTGTGGGTGACCTCGAGCGGGAGGTCGAAGGTCGCGCTCAACCGTTCGGCGGTGAGCACCTCGTCGATCGGTCCGGCGGCGAGCACCGTGCCCTGCTTGAGCAGCAGGGCATGGGTGATGCCGGCGGGTATCTCCTCGACGTGGTGGGTGACCAGCACGGTGGCCGGCGCGAACGGGTCGGCGCACAGCTCGCTGAGCGTCGCGACCAGGCCCTCGCGGCCGGCCAGGTCGAGCCCGGCGGCCGGTTCGTCGAGAAGCAGCAGCTCGGGGTCGGTCATCAGCGCGCGGGCGATCTGCACCCGCTTGCGTTCGCCCTCGCTCAGCGTGCCGAAGGTGCGGTAGGCGAGCTGCCCGACCCGCAATTGGGCCATCAGCTCCACGGCCCGCTCGAAGTCGGCCTGCTCGTAGGACTCCCGCCACCGACCCATCACCGCGTAGGCGGCCGACACCACGACGTCCGCCACCCGCTCGCTGCGCGGAATGCGATCGGCCAGCGCCGCGGAGGCGACCCCGATCCGCGGCCGCAGCTCGAAGACGTCGACGGCGCCGAGCACCTCGCCGAGGATCTCGGCGACCCCGGACGAGGGGTGCAGCTGGGCGGCCAGGATCTGCAGCAGCGTGGTCTTGCCGGCGCCGTTGGGGCCGATGATCACCCAGCGGTCGCTCTCGTCCACCCGCCAGTCGACCTTGTCCAGCAGGGTGGCCTCGCCACGCACGATGGACACGTCCGCCAACTCCGCAACAGCCGCCATGCGGGCCAACCTACCGGCTGCGACCGGCGCCGCGGGATCGGCGCGCGGCCTCCCGCGGGCCTCAGGCTCCGGTGGAGTGCAACCCGCCGTCGACGTGCACCATCTCACCGGTGGTCGCCGGGAACCAGTCCGAGAGCAGGGCGACGACCGCTCGCGCCGTCGGGTCGAGGTCCTTCGGGTCCCAGCCGAGCGGGGCGCGCTCGGCCCAGATGTCGTCGAAGGTCTCGGCGCCCGGGATCGCCTTCTTCGCGATCGTCGACAGCGGGCCGGCGGCGACGACGTTGCAGCGGATGCCGTCCGGGCCCAGGTAGCGGGCCAGGTAGCGCGACGTGCTCTCCAGCGCCGACTTCGCCACGCCCATCCAGTCGTAGGTGGGCCAGGACTGCCGGGCGTCGAAGGTGAGCCCGACCACCGAGCCGCCGCTGCCCATCAGCGGCCGGCAGGCCATGGTCAGGCTGGCCAGCGAGTACGCCGAGACGTGGATCGCGGTCTTCACGTCCTCCGCCGGCGTGGTCAGGAATTTGCCGCCCAGGGCGGTTTCCGGGTTGGCGAAGGCGATCGAGTGGACGACGCCGTCCAGGTGGTCGACGTGCTCGCGGACCTGGTCGGCAAGGCTGGCCAGGTGTTCCTCGTTGGTGACATCGAGCTCGAGCAGCGGCGGCTCGGGGTCGAGCCGCTTGATGATCCGCCGGGTCAGGCTCAGCGCCCGTCCGAAGTTCGACACCAGAACGGTGGCACCCTCGCGCTGCGCGATCTCGGCCACCCGGTAGGCGATCGAGGTGTTCATGGTCACGCCCGCGACCAGGATGTTCTTGCCTTCCAGGATTCCCAATTCCGTTTCCTTCCTCAGTGCCCGAACGCTCAGTGGCCCATGCCCAGGCCGCCGTCGACCGGGATCACGGCGCCCGAGATGTACCCGGCGTCCTCGCTCGCCAGAAAGGCGACCGTGGCGGCCACCTCGCGGGTGACGCCCAGCCGGCCCGCCGGAATGGACGCCTTGTAGCCGGCCACCACCTCCTCGGGCAGCACCGCCGTCATGTCGGTCTCGATGAAGCCCGGAGCGACCACGTTCGCGGTCACCCCGCGGCCGCCGATCTCGCGGGTCAGCGAGCGGGCCATGCCCACCAGCGCCGCCTTGGACGCCGAATAGTTCACCTGCCCCGGCGACCCGTACAGCCCGACCACGGAGCCGGTGAAGACGATCCTCGCTCATCCGCAGCACCAGGGTGTCCCTGGTCACGCCCGAGTTGGCCACCAGGATCTCGGTGGGGCCGTGCGCCTCCTCGGCCTGCTTGAACGCCGCGTCGACCTGGCCGGCGTCGGTCACGTCGCAGGCGATGCCCAACGCGCCCTCGGGGGCGTCCCCGCCCCGGGAGAAGCTGGCCACCCGGTGGCCCTGCTCCAGCAGCGCTGCGACGATGGCGGCGCCGATGCCCTTGTTGCCTCCGGTCACCACGGCGCTGCGGCCGCCGGTGCCTTCCGTATCCGTCACGCAGCACAACCTAGTGGATTGTCGCCCCCGAGGCGGAGAACGGCGCGGGGGGTGTGCGATCCGCCCCCGGCCGAAGACATACAGTGTCTGGGTGAGCACTCGGGCGCATGCACAGGGCCGGCCGGTCCTGATCACCAATGCCCGCCGGGCCCGGTCGCTGGACGCCGACGCGCGCAACAAGCGATACCTGCTGACCATGGCGGTCCGGGTGGCCTGCTTCCTGGGCGGGGTGGCGTCCCCGACGCCGTGGAACTGGGTGCTGTTCATCGGTGCCGCGGTGATCCCGCCGGTCGCGGTGATGCTGGCCAACGCGGTCGACCTGCGCCGCGGCCCGGACGCCGCCGACGAGCAGAGCGCCGACCGCAGGGAACTGACCTCCGGCGGCGTGGTGCCCGGATCGGTGGAGGACGACTGAGGTGCCGACGCTGGGCACGATGGGCCAGGCCCCGCAAGGCCGGCTGTGGCTGCGCTGGGTGGTGATGGGGGTTGCCGTGGTCTGCCTGGCGGTCGCCTTCGTCAACCTGGGCCGCTGGCAGCTGGACCGGCTGCAGCAGCGTCGCGACAACAACGGCGTCGTGGTGGCCCACGAGAAGTCCGCGGTGGTCGACTGGCAGACGGTGTTCGGGCGTCCGATCGAGGACGCCGACCAGTGGCAGCGGGTGCGGGTCACCGGCACCTTCGACGCCGACCGTTCGCTGGTCGTCCGGTACCGGTCGAACGGCGAGCAGACCGGCTGGGAGATCGTCACCCCGCTGCGGACCCCGCAGGGCAACGTGCTGGTCAGTCGCGGCTTCGCCGAGCGTCCCGCCGCCGAGGACTTCCCGCGGACCGCGCCACCACCGCCCCCCGGCGAGGTCACCGTGGTCGGCTACGTGCGCCGCAACGAGCAGGGCGGTCCCGGTGCGATCGTCCCGGTGGACGGCCAGGTCCGGCTGATCAACTCCGAGGCGGTGGCCGGCACGCTGCCGTATCCGCTGGTCGACGGCTACATCGGGGCGATCGAGCTGACCCCCGCGGCGACCGACGGCCTGGTGCCGGTGAACCCGCCGGAGCTGACCGAGGGCAACCACTTCTCCTACGCGCTGCAGTGGTTCGCCTTCGCGGCCATCGCGGGCGTCGGCCTGGTGGTGCTGATCCGCTCCGATCTGCGCGATCGCCGCAGGGCTCGCGCCACGGCGTCCGCGACGGGTCACTGATCTGCCGCGTCCACCGGGTTCGCCCGAGCGGTGTCGGTCGGACGGCGACGGAGGATAACGCGCCGAGACGTCGCACAGCGGGCGAAGGCTGGTGGGCGCGGCACTAGGGTGCTGGCATGGATCTGGGACTGAGCGACCGGGTGTTCCTGGTGACCGCGGCGAGTGGCGGCCTGGGCCGCGCGGTCGCCGACCAGCTGGTGGCCGAGGGCGCCCGGGTGGTGCTGGTGGCCCGGCGGGCGGAGGCGCTCGACGACGCCGTCGCCGACCTGGGCAGTGCCAACGCGGTGGCGCTGGCGTCCGACCTCGCCGACCCCACGACGGCCCGGTCCGCCGCCGACCTCGCGTTGCGCACCTTCGGACGCCTCGACGGCGCCCTGGTCAGCGTCGGCGGCCCGCCGCCCGGGGCCGCCCTGGCCAACTCCGACGAGCAATGGCTGGCCGCCTTCGAGTCGGTGTTCCTGGCCGCCCTGCGCACCGTCCGGGCGGTGCTCGCCGCGGCGACCGGCCCGGCGGCGATCGGGCTGGTGCTGTCCACCTCGGTGAAGGTGCCGATCCCGGCGCTGGCGATCTCGAACGGCCTGCGGCCCGGGCTGGCCATGCTGATCAAGCAGCTCGCCGACGAGATCGGCCCCGACGGCAGCCGGGTGTTCGGCCTGCTGCCGGGCACCGTGCTGACCGAACGGATCCGGTTCCTGCACGGCCGGAGCGCCGACCCGGCGGCGGCCCGGGCGGGCGCCGAAGCGACGATCCCGCTGCGCCGGCTGGGCACCCCGGACGAGTTCGGCCGGGTGGCGGCGTTCCTGCTGTCGCCGGCGGCGTCCTACGTGACCGGCTCGGTGATTCCGGTCGACGGCGGCGCCCTGCGGGCGTTGTGACCGCGGCCCGGGGCGCGGCATGAGCCTGGACGCCGCCCGCGGGCTGCTGGCCTGCCCGCACTGCGCCTCGGCGCTGGAGGCCCGGGGCTCGCGCTGGGCGTGCCGGGACGGCCATTCCTTCGACGTCGCCCGGCAGGGCTACCTGAACCTGGCCGACGGACCCGAACCCGCCAACGCCGACACCGCGGCGATGCTCGACGCCAGGGCGCGCGTGCAGGCGTCCGGGCTGTTCGGGTTCGTCTCCGAGGCCGTGCGCGCGGTGGTGCCGGCCACCGCGGAGCGGCTACTCGAGGTGGGCGCCGGCACCGGGCACTACCTGGCCGGGCTCGTCGAGGACCGTCCGGCGGGCCGCGGGGTGGCGCTGGACGTCTCCCGCGCGGCCGCCCGGCGCGCGGCCAGGGCGCACCCGCGGGTGGCGTCCGTGGTCGCGGACGTCTGGAAGGGGCTGCCGGTCCGGACCGGTTCGCTGGACGTGGTGCTGTGCGTCTTCGCGCCGCGCAACATCGTCGAGTTCGCCCGGGTGCTGGCGGCCGGCGGGCTGGTGGTGGTCGTCACCCCCGGGCCGGGCCATCTGGGCGGGCTACGCCGGAAGTACGGACTGCTGGGGGTCGAGGCGGACAAGCGGGAGCGGCTGTTGGCGTCCACCGCCGGGCACCTCGTCCGCCGGGACGGCACGGTCGCCGAGAGCACGGCGACCGTGGACGCCGGACTGGTCGCCGACCTGATCGGGATGGGCCCGAACGCCTTCCATGCCCGGCCCGCGGCGACGGCGTCCGAGCGGGTGGAGCTGGCGGTGCGGCTCGACGTCTTCACGCCGCTGCGGCCCTGAGCCGGCGGGGCAACCCTGATCATCGCCGGGGCAGCTCGTCGAGACCCCTCTGGCAACGGGTTCCACGACCCCAACCGCGAACCCTTCGGCGATCGGGGGCTCCTAGCGCCCGGCGCCGAGGATCGCTCCCGCGACGCTGCCCACGTACCAGTCCCGGTACGCCGCGGCGTCGAAGCCGCGGCGCCGGACCAGCCAGTCGTAGTTGCGGACGTCCATGGCGAGCACCAGGACGCTCACCACGGCGTCCCGGCCGAGCCCGGGCCGCACCTCGCCGGTGGCGATCAGCCCGGCAGCGAACATGGTCATCGCGGCGAGTCGCTCGTCCTCGTTCTTGGCCAGGATCGCCGCGGCGTCGGCGTCCACCGCCGCGGCGCTCTCCAGGGCGAGCAGGACGCCCGCCACCCGGCCCATGGTTGCCCACATCTCGTCGGCGTAGCGGCCGAGCTTGTCGCGCGCGGCGGGCAGCGCCTCGATGTCGGCGACGAAGGACCGGCCGGCCATCGGGACCGGCTCGTCGTCGCCGGCGATGGTGACGTCGAGCACAGCCGACAGCAGGCCCTTCTTCGAGCCGAAGTGCGCGGCGATGGTCGGCACGGCCACCCCGGCGAGCTCGGCGACGTCCGCCATCCGCGCCCCCGCGTACCCGGGCTCGACGAAGAGCTCGGCCGCGGCGTCCAGGATCGCCCGCCGGGTGCGGCGCGCCGAGGCCTGCCGCCGGCTCGCGTCATAGGACCTCTTGACCACGGGGCTGACCCTAGTGCATATTTATTATGTCTTAAACATATCGAATAGGGGGAGGTCATGTTCAACGTTCACCAGGACGCCCACGCGTTCTTCACGCAGGCCTACCGGACCGGCTTCGTGCCGTGGGAGCGAGCCGCCGCCGCGGGCGCCGAACAGGAGGCGAGGCTGTTCGACGCCGAGGACGCCACCCATCGCGCGCCGGGCCGGCGCGCCCTCGACGTCGGCTGCGGACGCGGGCATCATGCCCTGATGCTCGCCGACCGGGGCTGGCGGGTGACCGGGGTCGACTTCGTCGCGGAAGCGGTCGACGCGGCCCGCCGATTGCCGGGCGCTGAGCGGGTCGACTTCGTGGTCGGCGACGCGGCCGACCTGACCGCCTGCGTCACCGGACCGTTCGACTTCTTCCTCGACGGCGGCTGCTTCCACGGCCTCGGCGCCGACGAGCGCGCCGGCTGGGGACGCGGCGTCGTCGCTCTCGCCGCGCCCGACGCGACCCTGCTGATGGTGGCCTTCGACCCATGGCCGGACGGGCAATCCGCCCCGCCCAACGCACCCGTCGGCACCACGCCGGACGAGATCATGTCCGTCCTGCCGGGGTGGACGCTGATCGCCGACGAGTCGATGCCGGACGCCTACCGCCCGGTCCCCCAGCCCGCCCACTTCTACCGGCTGCGCCGCGGGGACGGCTGACCGGGCGGCCCCGCGGAACGATCAGATCCGTGGCCGTCCGGCGGCACGGTCACGCCGAGGCCGTAAACTGCCCGACCGTGACGTCTGCCTGGCCCAACCCTCCCGCATCCGCCCTGATCGAGCAGTTCATCGCCGGGATCGACGAGGTACTCCCCCAGGCCCGGGCCCTGCGCAGGGCGATCCACTCCGACCCCTACATCGGCGGTTTCGAACAGCCCACCGCCGACCTGCTGCAGGCCGCGCTCGGGCGTCCGACCACCTCCGTCGCCGACACCGGCTTCTGGACCCGCCTCGGCCCGCCGGGCGCCACGGTCGCCCTGCGCAGCGAACTGGACGCCCTGCCGATCGCGGAGGACACCGGCGTCGACTGGGCCGCGACCAACGGCGCGATGCACGCCTGCGGACACGACGTCCACATGGCGGCGGTCTGGGCGGTGCTGAAGGCGGCCGAGTCGGTCCAGCTGCCGACCGGGCTGCTCGGGATCTACCAGCCCCGCGAGGAGTGCCAGCCCTCGGGCGCCCCCGACATCCTGCGGACTGGGCTGCTCGCCGACCTCGACGTCCGGTCGGTGATCGGGGCGCACGTCCAGCCCCGGGTGGCGGCCGGCCTGGTGAGCAGCGGGATCGGCGGTGTGAACGCGGCCGCCGACGCCTTCGACATCGTGGTCCGCGGACACGGCGGGCACGGCGCGTACCCGCACGTCACGATCGACCCGGTGCCGATTCTGGCGAGCATCGCGTCCGGGCTCTACGAGCTGGTCGGACGCCTCATCGACCCCACCCACGCCGCGCTGATCAGCATCGGCCGGATCGAGGCCGGGGCGACCCACAACATCATTCCCGACTCGGCGATGCTGCAGGGCATCATCCGGACCATGCACGAGTCGGACCGCCGGGTGCTGCACGCCGAGGTGCGTCGTTTCGCCGAGCACACCGCCGCGGCCCGCGGCGCCACCGCAGAGGTCACGCTGCTGCGGGGCGACCCGGTGCTGGCCAACGACCACGACCTGGTGAAGTCGCTCGACCCGGTGCTGCAGGCGGCCGGCCTGCAGGTCGCCGACCAGCCGTTCCGGTCGCTCGGCGCCGACGATTTCAGCCACTTCGGCCAGCACGTGCCGATCGTGATGATGTTCGTCGGCACCGGTGAGGAGGCCGGCACGCGGCACGACATCGGGCTGCACCACGCCCGCTACCTGCCCGACGAGGACACCATCCGGACGGTGGCGCTGGCCCTGGCCTCCGGCTACGTCGCCGGTGCGCGGCTGGCCGGCGCGCTCTGACCACCATCACGGACCCCCCAGGGCCCTGCCTTTCGGGGATCGGGGCGCGCGCGTCAGGCCAGGGAGACCAGGTCGGCGTAGTCGGGGTTCCACAGGTCCTCGTCGCCGTCGGGCAGCAGCACTACCCGGTCGGGTTCCAGCGCCTCGACCGCGCCCTCGTCGTGGGTGACCAGGATGATCGCGCCGGCGAAGGAGTGGATCGCCGCGAGCACCTCGGCCCGGGACGCCGGATCGAGGTTGTTGGTCGGCTCGTCCAGCAGCAGCACATTCGCCGCCGAGACCACCAGCATGGCCAGCGCCAGCCGGGTCTTCTCCCCGCCGGACAGCACCCGGGCCGGCTTGTCCACGTCGTCGCCGGTGAACAGGAACGAGCCGAGGATCTTGCGGGCGTCGGTCGGGGTCATGTCGTCCGGCGCCGCCGTCATCATGTTCTCCAGCACGCTGCGGGAGACGTCCAGGGTCTCGTGCTCCTGGGCGTAGTAGCCGAGCCGCAGCCCGTGACCCGGCTGCACCTCCCCGGTGTCGGACGGCTCCAGGCCGGCCAGGATCCGCAGCAGGGTGGTCTTGCCGGCGCCGTTCAGGCCGAGGATGACCACCCGGGAGCCCTTGTCGATGGCCAGGCTGACGTCGGTGAACACCTCCAGCGACCCGTACGACTTGGACAGGTCCTCGCCGCGCAGCGGCACCTTGCCGCACGGCGCCGGCGTCGGGAAGCGGATCTTCGCCACCCGGTCGGACGCCCGCTCGCCCTCCACCGAGGACAGCAGCCGCTGTGCCCGCTTCGCCATGTTCTGGGCCGCGGTCGCCTTGGTCGCCTTGGCCCGCATCTTGTCGGCCTGGGCCAGCAGCTGCTCGGCCTTCCGCTCGGCGTTGGCGCGCTCCCGCTTGCGGCGCTTCTCATCGGTCTCGCGCTGCAGCAGGTACCGCTTCCAGTCCATCGCGTACTGGTCCAGCTCGGCCCGGTTGGCGTCCAGGTGGAACACCTTGGTGACGATCGCCTCGAGCAGGCCGACGTCGTGGGAGATCAGGATCACCCCGCCGGGGTACGCCTTCAGGTAGTCCCGCAGCCAGACGATCGAGTCTGCGTCGAGGTGGTTGGTCGGCTCGTCGAGCAGCAGGTTGTCGGCACCCGAGAACAGGATCCGGGCCAGCTCGACGCGCCGCCGCTGGCCGCCGGACAAGGTGCGCAGCGGCTGCCCGAGCACCCGGTCGGGGAGCCCGAGGTTGGCGGCGATCCGGGCCGCCTCCGCCTCCGCGGCGTAGCCACCGGCGGCCGCCAGCTCGGCCTCGGCGCGGGCGTAGGAGCGCATCGCGGCGTCCTGCGCCTCGCCGGTCTCGGTCGCCATCTCCACCGAGTAGCGGGTGAGCCGGATCAGGATCGCGTCCAGGCCGCGCGCCGACAGGATGCGGTCCCTGGCCAGGGTGTCCAGGTCACCGGTGCGCGGGTCCTGCGGCAGGTAGCCGATCTGCCCCGAGCGGGTGATCCGGCCGGCCGCGGGCAGCGCCTCGCCGGCCAGGATCTTGGTCAGCGTGGTCTTGCCGGCACCGTTGCGGCCCACCAGCCCGACCTTGTCGCCGGGGGATACCTGGAAGGACGCCGGCGCCAGCAGCAGCCTGGCGCCCGCCCGGACTTCGACTTCCCTCGCGACCAGCACGAGGGGACACTCTACCGGGCGGACGCCAGCCGCTCTTACGAGCGGGACTGCTTGCTCGCCTTGCCCTTCACGATCTTCACGATGGTGCCCGGTGCGGGCGGATCCTCGTTGCCGAGGGTCCCGGCCCAGATGCTGCCGTCCGGCCCGGTCTCGACCGCGACCACGCCCGGCAGCTGCACCAGGGTGGAGCGCTTGCCGTGCTTGAGCTGGGTGATCTGGCCCGCGAACAGCTCGGCCACGTAGAACTCACCGTGCTTGCCGATCGCCAGGTTGGTCGCTCCGAGGAAGCCGGATGCCACGACCTTGGCCTTGCCGGTCCACGGGTTGACCCGCCACAGCTTGCCGCGGGCACCCAGCGCCGGGCTCTCCGGACCGCCCGGCAGGGTGGTCACGTAGAGGTAGCCGTCCCGGCCGACCTCGACGTCGGTGGGCACCGACTCGAAGGCGTAGGTGACGCCGTGGAAGCAGTCCGGCAGGCCCAGTGCCTTGGCGCTGGCCTCGTCGAAGGTGAACGGCTGCGGCGGCAGCACCGCGAGGGTGCGGATCTTGCCCTTGTTGGACACCGAGAACAGCGCGTTGGCGCCGGCGTCGGCGACCACCCAGCCACCCTTGAACGCCGCCACCGAATAGGCGTGCGAGTCGACCAGGCCCTTGTAGCTGACCGGGAACTGCATCTCGGTCAGGGCGTCGGTGACGCACTGGCTCGGGTTCTTCACGCCGTACTGGTAGCCCTTGTCCGGGTTGTACTTCGTCTCGTAGGCGTGGGTGTCGGCATAGACCCGCTTGCCCTTCGTCCCCCAGATGTGCAGCCCGCTGGCGCTGTTCTCGAAGGTCTCCGGATTGGTGACGGTGGTGGTGAACGCCAGCCGCTTGCCGTCGCGCGAGGTCGCCACCCCGGACGCCCCCGGCTGGTCGGCCGCGATCGTGGCGATCGTGCCGTCCTTCTTGAGCTTGCCGACCAGGTTGAGCCCGCCGTCGGCGACCAGCACCGAGTTCCGCCGGACGTCCAGGTTGAACGGCGCGGCCAGCGCCGAGGACTTGACGACCGGGTCCGGTGCCGGCTTGGGCTTGGCGTCCGCCACGCCCGGGACGACCAGCAGCAGACTCGCCGACAAACCGCCGGCGGCCATGATGAATGAACGGGTGCGCATGCCTCCCCCTTTGTGCCCGGCTCTGCCGGACCGAATCGGATCTGCGACGGCGAACCCCCTCGCCGACCGCCGGAGGGCCTCACGATTGACGGGACCCAGCCGCAATCCTGTGTCTCGGCTGTGCCCAAGGTCAACGGTTGCTGAGAACCAGCCGCCCAAAAGGGTGTACGCATAATTGCCCCCGTGGGCGGCCTGCCGGGGTGGTCAGAAGAGACCGGACAGCGGCGGTCGATCGGGCGTGATGCTGCGGGCGACGCGCTCGAAGACCGTGCCCAGTACCGTCCGCTCGTCGTCGGTCATCAGGTCGAGGAAGTTCGCCCGGACGGTGCGCACGTGCCCGGGGGCCGCGGCCCGGATGCGGGCCAGCCCCTCCTCGGTGATCGAGACCACGGTGCCCCGGCCGTCCTCGGCAGCCGGGCTGCGGACCACCAGTCCGCGGGTCTCCATCCGCCGCAACTGGTGCGCCAGCCGGCTGCTCTCCCAGCCGATCCACTCCCGCAGCCGGCCCACCCGGACGCCGTCGTCGCTGCCCCCGCTCAACCCCACCAGCACCGCGTAGTCGGCGTGGGAGAGGGCGCTGCCGGCCAGGTCGGCCGAGATCACCCGGTCGAGGTCCTGCTGGGCCAGGATGAAGTGCTGCCACAGAGCCATTTCCTCCGGGGACAGCCAACGCACCTCATCCACAGCGGAGATCGTAGGCCACCGGCCCGGTCATCCCGCAGAGGCACTCCGCACGATGGGCACGGACGGCAACGGCCGAGGGCGCGGCGACCCGGACCGGCGCCGACGTTCGCTCAGACGTTGTAGCCGATCGCGCGCAGCTGCTCGCGGCCCTCTTCGGTGATGTTGTCCAGGGTCCACGGCGGCAGCCACACCCAGTTGATCGCGACCGAGTTGACCAGCCCGTCCAGGGCCATCTCGGTGTCGAACTCCAGCCGGTCGGTCAACGGACAGGTCGGCGAGGTCAGCGTCATGTCGATCGTGCAGTTGTTGTCGTCGTCGAGGTGGATGCCGTAGACCAGCCCCAGGTCGACGACGTTGACCATCAGCTCGGGGTCGACCACGTCGCGCATCGCCTCGGTCAGGTCCTCCAGGCTCGGACGCGCCGACGGCGGTGCGGTGCTGTCGGGAAAGGTGTCGTCCACCAGGTCGGACGGACGCAGTTCGGTCATCATGACTCCTTCGTATTCGCCAACGCCTGGGCGGCGGCGTCCTTGAACGCCGACCAGCCCAGCAGGGCACATTTGACCCGGGCCGGGAACCTCGCCACCCCGATGAAGGCGATGGCGTCCTCGAGGCGGTCCTCGTCGGGTTCGATCTCGCCGCGGCTGTGCATCATCTCGGTGAACTCCTCGTGCAGCGCCAGCGCCTCGGGCACCGTCCTGCCGATCACCAGGTCGCTCATCACCGAGGTGGACGCCTGCGAGATCGAGCAGCCGACCCCCTCGTAGGAGACATCGGTCACCCGGTCGCCGTCGAGCGCCACCCGCAGCATCACCTCGTCGCCGCAGCTGGGGTTGACGTGGGTCACCTGTGCTCCGTAGGGCTCGCGCAGCCCGGCGTGATGCTTGGTCCGGTAGTGGTCCAGGATGATCTCCTGGTACATCGCCTCGACGCTCACGCGACCCTCCCGAAGAAGTCCCTGGTGTAGTCGAGCGCCTCGACCAGCTGATCGATCTCGCGCTCCAGGGTGTACAGGTAGAACGACGCCCGGGTGGACGCGGCTATTCCCAGTCGCTCGTGCAGCGGCCGCGCGCAGTGATGGCCGCCGCGGACGGCCACCCCGCGCGAGTCCAGGAAGGTCATCACGTCGTGCGGGTGGATGTCCAGGCCGTCGGCGGTGGCCAGGGTGAACGAGACCGCCCCGCCGCGACCCTCCGGGCCCACCGCGGTGGTGCCCAGGATGCGCAACCCCTCGACCTGGCCCAGGACGTCCAGGGCGTAAGAGGTGATCGTCCGCTCGTGCGCGGCGACGTCCGCCATGCCCAGCTCGTGCAGGTAGTCGGCGGCGGCGCCGAGCCCGACCGCCTCGGCGATCGGCGGCGTCCCGGCCTCGAACCGGTACGGCGGCGCGGCGAAGGTCGAGCCGGTCATCCGCACGACCTCGATCATCTCGCCGCCGCCCAGGAACGGCGGCAGCTCGGCGAGCAGGTCGTAGCGTCCCCACAGCGCGCCGACGCCGGTCGGCCCGACCATCTTGTGGCCGGTGAAGGCGATCAGGTCGGCGCCCAGGTCGGCGACCGACGTGGTGAGCTGCGGCACCGCCTGCGAGCCGTCCACCACCATCACCGCGCCGACGGCGTGCGCCTGCGCCGCGATCTCGGCGATCGGGTTGACCGTGCCCAGGACGTTGCTCACCCAGACCAGCGAGACGATCCTGGTGTTGGCGTTGATCAGGTTCTCGGCGGCGGCCCTGGCCAGGTCGAGCCGCCCGTCGTCGGTGACGTCGAACCAGCGCAGGGTGGCCCCGGTGCGGGCGCAGAGCAGCTGCCAGGGGACGATGTTGGAGTGGTGCTCCATCACCGAGATCACCACCTCGTCACCCGGCTTCAGCCCGGCGCCCAGCGAATGGGCGGCCAGGTTGAGCGCCTCGGAGGCGTTCTTGGTGAACACCACCTCCTCGGCCCGGGCGGCACCGCCCAGCTGGTGCATGGCCCGGGCCACGTTCGCGTTGTGCCGCTCGTAGTGGTCGACCATCGCGTCGATCACCACCTGCGGCTTCTGCGAGGTGTTGGCCGAATCGAGATAGGCCAGCGGGTACTCCCCCACCCGACGGTCCAGGATGGGGAAGTCCCCGCGGATCAGTTCGACGTCGTAGCTCACTGGCTCTCCTGTCGCCGGCCGACGCGCCTCAGTTGGCGGCGGCGGCCTTGACGAACCGCTCGTAGCCCTCGATCTCGAGGTTCTCGGCCAGCTCGGGGCCGCCCTCCTCGGCGATCCGGCCGTCCACGAAGACGTGCACGAAGTCGGGCTTGATGTAGTTCAGGATCCGCGTGTAGTGGGTGATCAGCAGCACGCCGCGGTCACCCTGGGCGGCGAACCGGTTGACCCCCTCGGAGACGATCCGCAGGGCGTCGATGTCGAGCCCGGAGTCGGTCTCGTCGAGGATCGCGAACTTCGGGTTGAGCAGCTCCAGCTGGACGATCTCGTTGCGCTTCTTCTCGCCGCCCGAGAAGCCCTCGTTGAGCGAGCGGGCCGAGAAGGTCTGGTCGAGACCGAGCCGGTCGAGGGCGGCGTTGACGTCCTTGACCCAGGTGCGGACCTTCGGCGCCTCGCCCTCCAGCGCGGTCTTGGCGGTGCGCAGGAAGTTCGCCACCGACACCCCGGGCACCTCGATCGGGTACTGCATGGCCAGGAACAGGCCGGCACGCGCCCGCTCGTCGACGGTCAGGTCGGTGAGCTCGACGCCGTCGAGGGTTACCGAGCCGCCGGTGATGGTGTACTTGGGGTGACCCGCGATGGCGTAGGCCAGCGTCGACTTGCCGGAGCCGTTGGGGCCCATGATGGCGTGCACCTCACCGGAGGCCACGGTCAGGTTGACCCCCTTGAGGATCTCCTTCGGGCCCGACTCGGTGGCGACCTCGACGCGCAGATCGGTGATGGTCAGTGTGGACATTCGGGTTCAGCTCTCCTGATTGATCGGGTTGTCGATGTCGACGTAGATGTCGGTGCCGTCCAGCCGCACGGGGTAGACGGGCACGGGTTCGGTGGCCGGCAGCTCCAGCGGAGCGCCGGTGCGCAGGTCGAAGCGGGAGCCGTGCATGTAGCACTCCAGGGTGCAGCCGTCGACGTCACCTTCGCTGAGCGCGACCTCCGCATGACTGCAGACGTCGCGGATCGCGAAGACCCCCCCGTCGGTGTTCACCACGGCCACCTCGGCGTCGCCGCCGAGGTCGACGGGGATCACGGTGCCGACGGGGATCTCGTCGAGGGTGGCTGCAAGCCGGAAGGTCATGCGTAGGCACCCATGGTGACCGAGAGTTCGCGCTCGACGGCGGCCATCATCCGTTCCTCGACCTCGGGCACACCGATCCGGCGGACGATGTCGGCGAAGAAGCCGCGCACCACCAGGCGCCGGGCCTCGGCCTCGGAGATGCCCCGCGAGCGCAGGTAGAACAGCTGCTCGTCGTCGAACCGGCCGGTGGTCGAGGAGTGCCCGGCACCCTCGATCTCGCCGGTCTCGATCTCCAGGTTGGGCACCGAGTCGGCACGGCAGCCGTCGGTGAGCACCAGGTTCTTGTTCGACTCGTAGGTGGAGATGTTCTCGGCCACCTTGCGGATCAGCACGTCGCCGATCCAGACCGAGCGGGCGCCCTCACCCTGCAGCGCGCCGCGGTAGTCGACGTTGGAGTGGGTGTGCGGGGCGTTGTGGTCGACGAACAGCCGGTGCTCGATGTGCTGGCCGGCGTCCACGAAGTACAGCCCGAACTGCTCCAGCGAGCCGCCGGGTCCGGCGAACCGGGCCGTCTCGGCGAGCCGGACGACCTTGCCGCCGAGGCTGACGGTGACGGTGCGCACCTCGGCGTCCCGGCCGACCAGGACGCTGTGATGACCGCCGTGCACGGCGTCGTCCGCCCAGTCCTGGATGGACACGAAGTTCACCTTCGCGCCGTCGCCGACCAGGACGTCCACCTTGGTCGCGTAGCTGGCGGAGCCCTCGTGGCGCAGCAGGATGGTCGCCTTGGCGTGCGCCCCCACCTTGAACACCAGGTGGCCCCAGACGTGCTGCCCGGTCCCGGTCAGGGTGATGCTCACCGGCTCGGTCAGTTCGGCGTCAGGCGCGATCTCGACCACCCGGGCGCCGCCGGAGCGGGCCGCGGCCAGCACCGACACCCGGTCGATCGGGGCCTCGACCACCAGCTCGCGGGCCTGCTCGACACTCACCGTCCGGCTGCTGGCACCGGCGGGCAGCGACTCGTCCCAGTCCAGGTGCGCCTCGCTCGGGGCGTCGGTGAGCAGCGAGCCGATCCGGCGCAGCGGGGTGAACCGCCAGATCTCCTCCTGGCCCTTCGGATAGGGATGGTCGTCGATCGTGAACGACGGGGTCGGGTGGAGGTGCGATTCCAGGGCCTCCACGGCCTCCATCACGGGTGCGGCCATCAGCCGACGGCTCCTTCCATCTGCAGTTCGATCAGGCGGTTCAGTTCCAGCGCGTACTCCATCGGCAGCTCGCGGGCGATCGGCTCGACGAAGCCACGGACGATCATCGCCATCGCCTCGTCCTCGCCCATCCCGCGCTGCATCAGGTAGAACAGCTGGTCGTCGCTCACCTTGGACACGGTGGCCTCGTGGGCCAGCGACACGTCGTCTTCACGGACGTCGACGTAGGGGTAGGTGTCGGAGCGGCTGATGGTGTCGACCAGCAGCGCGTCGCACTTCACCGAGGACGCCGAATGGTGCGCGCCCTCCTGCACCTGCAGCAGGCCGCGGTAGGAGGAGCGTCCGCCGCCCCGGGCGACCGACTTGGAGATGATCGAGCTCGAGGTGTGCGGCGCGCAGTGCACCATCTTCGAGCCGGCGTCCTGGTGCTGGCCCTCGCCGGCGAAGGCGATGGACAGGGTCTCGCCACGGGAGTGCTCGCCCATCAGGTAGACGGCCGGGTACTTCATGGTGACCTTCGAACCGATGTTGCCGTCGATCCACTCCATGGTCGCGCCCTCCTCGCAGGTGGCGCGCTTGGTGACCAGGTTGTACACGTTGGTCGACCAGTTCTGGATCGTCGTGTAGCGCACCCGGGCGTTCTTCTTCACGATGATCTCGACGACGGCCGAGTGCAGCGAGTCCGAGGAGTAGATCGGCGCCGTGCAGCCCTCGACGTAGTGCACGTAGGAGCCCTCGTCGGCGATGATCAGGGTCCGCTCGAACTGGCCCATGTTCTCGGTGTTGATGCGGAAGTAGGCCTGCAGCGGAATGGTGACGTGGACGCCCTTCGGCACGTAGACGAACGAGCCGCCCGACCACACCGCGGTGTTCAGCGAGGCGAACTTGTTGTCGCCGACCGGGATCACCGTGGCGAAGTACTCCTGGAACAGCTCCGGGTACTCCTTCAGGCCGGTGTCGGTGTCCAGGAAGATGACGCCCTGGCGCTCCAGCTCCTCGTTGATCTTGTGGTAGACCACCTCGGACTCGTACTGGGCGGCCACGCCGGCCACCAGCCGGGCCTTCTCCGCCTCGGGAATGCCGAGCCGGTCGTAGGTGTCCTTGATGTCGGCGGGCAGGTCGTCCCAGGTCTGGGCCTGCTTCTCGGTGGAGCGGACGAAGTACTTGATGTTGTCGAAGTCGATCTCGTCGAGATCGGCGCCCCAGGTGGGCATCGGCTTGCGGTCGAACAGCTTCAAGCCGCGCAACCGGGTGTTCAGCATCCACTCCGGCTCGTTCTTCAGCGCCGAGATGTTGCGCACCACGGCCTCGTTCAGCCCGCGCTGCGCGGCGGCGCCGGCGACGTCGGAGTCGTGCCAGCCCCACTGGTAGTTGCCGAGCGCCTGCAGGTGCTCTTCCTGGGTTGCCCCCAGGCCGGGGGCCTGCGGTGCGGTGGTGGTCATGAGGCGGCCTTTCTATTCGGGTGGTCGGAGGGCCGCACCGGCCGCGGGACGTGGGTGGTGCACACCCCGTCGCCGTGGGCGATGGTGGCCAGCCGCTGGACGTGGCTGTCCAGGAGTTGCGCGAAGATCCGGGTCTCGGCCTCGCACAACTCGGGGAACTCGGCCGCCACCAGGGCGACCGGACAGTGATGCTGACAGAGCTGCTTGCCGGTGGCCACGGGGTGGGCCGAGGCCACGTAGCCGGCATCGTTCAACGCCTTGACCAACGCGTCGGCGGGATTGTCGTATTCCCCGCGGAGCTCGTTGAACCGGGTCTCGATGCCGGCGACGAACTCTTCGGCGAACCGCTGGACGCCGTCCGGGCCGAGCGCGTTGCGGACGAAGCCGAGGGCGTCGATGGCCAGCGCGTCGTAGGCGTGCGGGAACTCCGCGCGGCCCGCGTCGGTGAGCGCGAACACCATCGCCGGGCGGCCGCGGCCACGGGCGCCGTAGACCCGCTGCTGGCGTGAGTGCAGGTGACCGACGCCGATCAGCACCGACAGGTGCCGCCGGACCGCCGCCGGAGTGAGATGCAGCCGTTGGGCGAGCTCGGACGCCGTGGACGGGCCGTGCTGCAGGATGGACCGGGCGACGCGAGCCCGGGTGGACGCGTCGGACTCGGCCACCGGCGCCACAGCGCCGGATTTGCTGACCGCTTCCTTTTTCACAAGACCATTCTTGTCGAATCCTGGCAAGGGTCAAACTTCTTAGGATCGCCTAACCCTGGCCACGGCTGGGAGTGCCGTTTCGCGTCCCGCACGGTGATACGGGGGTCGAGGGACGCGCGCGGCACCGGCGCGAGCGGGCCAGGCAGCGCAGGACGCTGGCGCCGACCAGGATCACCCCGACCGCGGTGGCGCCGGCCAGGAACCAGACCCCAGACATCATCCCTCCTGATGCCGGTCGTCGGTCGGCGGCGCCACCGCGAGCCTCCCTGTGCCAGGCCGGGCTACCTGAGGCAGCCCGGCCAATGGGGGAACAGATCGCACCAGCCCTCGTCGTTCGAGCTGGGGGCGACCCCCACCACCACCGATGCCACCGTCAGCGCGACGACCACGTGTGGGACAAGCACGTGGCCGGCGCTGCCGCGGCGCCGTTGAGGCTTCGGCATGGCCCGACGCTCTCATCCGATTCGCTGGACACACCGTTGGGCACCCTGAGCGTGACCCGTTCGTCCGATCGGCCCGCCCGATTTCGGACTTAAGTCCGATCAGCCACCCGCCCGCACTGTCCAGAACGGCAGGGCCTGGCCGACAATCCCGCCCGGAGAGGGTTGGATTACGCCATGCGCTCCGCCGGATTCCACCGCCTGCTGGTCGGCGGCGCGCTCGATCTGGTACTGGCCGGGTTCGTCGCCGCGCTCAGCGTGCTGGTCGGGCTGAACTTCGGACAGCCGCTCGCCATCGCCGTCGACCTGACGGCCTGTGCGGCCGCCGTGCTGGCGGTGCGCTGGCCCCGCGCGGCGGGCGCGGCGCTGGGCGCCGTCCTCCTGGTGTACCTGGCGGCACCGCCGGCCTGGGGCGAGACCGGCGAGTACGCGGCGCTCGTCCCCGTGCTCGGCACCGGCGTCCGCAACCAACGGCGCGCGCGGCTCCAGCTCACCGTCGCCTACTGGCTCATCCTCTCCGTCCGGCAGCTGATCGCCTATCCCGGCGACTACACCGGCGTCGTCAGCAGCCTGGTCTGGGCCATGCTCTTCGCCCTGATGTGGTTGCTGGGCGGCGCGATAGCCGCCTTCCAGCGCGCCGAGGAGCAGGCCCGGATCGCCGCGCTGGCCCAGCAGCGTCTGGGCCTGGCCCGCGACCTGCACGACACCGTGGCCCGCAGCCTGGCCCGCGCCTCCCGGCGGGCGCACCAGGCGGCGGCCGCCGGGGACGCGTCCCAGCTGCGGGCACTCGCCGACGAGGTCGGCGAGGCCGCGGGCCAGCTCCGGTGGGTACTGGGCGCCCTGCGCGACTCCGACTCCGCCACCACGCTGAGCTCCGGCAGCTCGCTGGCCACCGCCGTCCGGGACAGCATGGAACAGCTGCAGGAACGCGGCTTCCAGGTCACCACCTCGATCGAGGGCAGCCTGGACGACGTACCCGCCCAGGCCGGCGGCGTGCTGGCCGAGATCGTCAAGGAGGCGGCCGCCAACGTGGAGCGGCACGGTGCCCCGGATCGTCCCTGCGCGCTGGTGGTCAGCATCGATCCGCTGGCGGCCGACCTGGCCCTGATCAACGAGGTGAGGGGCCCGGCGAGCCCGTCCGGCTCCGCCCGGCCGCTCGGCCTGCTCGGCGCCGCGGAACGGCTGGCGCTGGTCGGCGGGCAGCTCGAGGCGCGCCAGGAGGGTTCGCACTGGATCACCCGGGCGACGATCCCGATCGCGGGCCTGCGATGACCCGGGTGATCATCGTCGACGACGACCTGTTCGTCCGGACGGCGTTGACCGGTGAGCTGAGCGGCACCCCCGGCCTCGTCGTCAGGGGCAGCTACGCCTCGGGGACGGACGCCGTCGCGGCGCTGCCCGTCGACCGGCCGCACGTCGCCCTGGTGGACGTGGTGATGCCCGACCCGGACGGCCCCGAGACCACCCGGCGGCTGCGGGCGGCGTCCCCGCAGACCCAGGTGCTGGCGCTCACCTCGCTGACCGACCCGCAGGCGGCGTCCGCGATGTTGCACGCCGGCGCCCTCGGCTTCCTGCCCAAGGACCTCGCCCCGGAGGCGATCGCCCATGCCGTGCAGTCGGCCCGGCACGGCCTCGCCGTGCTCGGCGGCGCGGGTGCCGGCATGGTCGAGCGGCGCCACCGTCCCGACATCGGCCAGCTGCTCACCGCCACCGAGCGGCAGATCCTGCTGCTGATCCGCGACGGCCGCACCACCGAGCAGATCGCGAGCGAGGTCTTCCTCTCCGCGTCGACGGTCAAGTACCACATCACCGCGCTGATGGAGAAGCTGGGCGCGACCAACCGAGTCACCCTGGCCGTCAAGGCGTACGAACTCGGCCTGTTCTGACCTCACCGGCGACCCGCGGCGACCGAGGACCGGGCCCCGAGACCACGCGTTGAGACAGCACCGACCGCCCCTCGACCTCCCGGTGAACCCCCGGACAGCTACGACGCCCGGTAGTAGTTTGGTCGGAGACGGCCATCGCCGGCCGCCGTGCCAACCCTGGTGAGGATCTGTGACCACGGCCCAGCCCCCTGTCCCCCGCCGTACGCCCGCCGCGCTGCTGCTGCTCGGCGCCCTGCTCGGCATCGTCCTGGCCGGCTGCTCGGGCAGCGCCAAGGCGCCGCCGCCGCACGCCGGTGGCGGTGAGGCCAACCTGACCCTGCCCGACCTGAACCAGGTGCAGTTCCTGGGCCTGGTCAACGGCAAGCAGCTGCTCGGCATCGGGTTGCTGATCGCGATCGCCGGCCTCGCCTTCGGCGTCGTCCGGTTCCTGCAGGTGAGGCGGCTGCCGACCCACTCGTCGATGGGTGAGGTCTCCGAGCTGATCTACGAGACCTGCAAGGCCTACCTGATCCAGCAGGGCCGGTTCCTGCTGCTGCTCTGGGCGTTCATCGGTGCCGTGATCCTGGTCTACTTCAGGTTCCTGGCCGGGCTCGGCTGGGACCGGGTGGCGATCGTGCTGGCGTTCAGCATCGTCGGCATGGCCGGCTCGTACGGCATCGCCTGGTTCGGCATCCGGCTGAACACCTACGCCAACAGCCGGACGGCGTTCGCCGCGCTGCGCGGGCGTCCGCTGCCGCTGCACCAGATCCCGATGAAGTCGGGGATGAGCATCGGCATGGTGCTGATCAGCGTCGAGCTGTTCATGATGCTGTCGATCATGCTGTTCCTGCCGGCCGAGATCGCCGGCTCGTGCTTCATCGGTTTCGCGATCGGCGAGTCGCTGGGCGCCTCGGCGCTGCGGATCGCCGGCGGCATCTTCACCAAGATCGCCGACATCGGCTCCGACCTGATGAAGATCGTCTTCCGGATCAAGGAGGACGATGCCCGCAACCCGGGCGTGATCGCCGACTGCGCCGGTGACAACGCCGGCGACTCGGTGGGCCCGTCCGCCGACGGCTTCGAGACCTACGGCGTGACGGGCGTCGCCCTGGTCACCTTCATCCTGCTCGCGGTGCACGACCCGCTGGTGCAGGTCCAGCTGCTGTGCTGGATCTTCTTCATCCGGGCGATCATGGTGCTGGCCTCCGCGGCGTCCTATGAGGTGAACAGCGTGATCACCGCTGCCAAGTACCGGCACCTGCGGAGGATGGACTTCGAACGGCCGCTGACCAACCTGGTCTGGATCACCTCGGTGGCCTCGATCGTCGCCACCTACCTCACCTCGTACCTGCTGATCCCCGACCTCGGCGACGGCACGCTGTGGTGGAAGCTGTCCACCATCATCTC
>JBGALC010000069.1:0-17079 GCA_044224095.1 Micropruina sp.
CCGGGACGCTTTCCCGCATCGATATCGGCCTGCTTAACCCAGCCACGCAACGTGTCCGGGTTCACACCCACCTTCGTCCCGATCCGGTTCACCGCCGCCGTCACCGACAACTCCGGCTCCTCAACACGAGCCTCCCCGACAAGACGGACCGCTCTCTCCCGCAACTCCTGCGGATACTTCCTAGGTGCTGGCATGGTCTGACCCTGCATCCTTCCGTTGAATCAGACCCTCCACGACACCCGGGGCGGTTCACACTCCGCGGTGGGCCCAAGACCTGTACGGCCTCGACCCGGCCCTGGTCGCCGACATCCAGCAGTGGCGCGCCGCCCACCAAACCCGCGACACCGACCTCCGGCCCACCGGCGCACCGCAATACTCGGGGGCCGAGCATGATGCCCAACGCCGCCTCGACCATGCCCTCAAGACCAGCCAGACCGGGATCCGCGAATGGCTCCCCAAGATCACCGCTGCCGCGCCCGCGTGCGCCGGCGATCCCTCACTGCCAGCGTTCGCTGCACACCTGGCGAACCTCGCCCGGCACAGGCCCGAACTCGAACAGCAGCTCGCCGAGGCAGCAGGGCTCGGCCCACTCCCCGTCGACCACCCCGCCGACGCCCTTCGCTACCGCATCACCGACCTCATCCACCAAGAGGACGAGATGGCCCGAAGCGAAGCCGCAAGCATCATGCGGGCCCGCCAAACACACCCCCAGCCCCCACCACCCATGCACGGACCCCGCCACGGCCACGACCGCGGCATCAGCATCTGACCCCACCGGAAAGGAACTGACATGGCCAGCCACGCAGCCGAATGGAGCCAGCCCGCGCCCGAGTGGCTCTCGCTCCAGCAAGCCGCCCTCATCTATGGGGTCAGCGTCGACACACTGCGACGCCGCATCGCCACCGGCGCGCTCCCCGCGTCCCGGATCGGCGCCCGCCTGATCCGCGTGCGGATCGCAGATCTCGAGCGGGTCTGCCGTCCGATCGTGGTCGATCAACGATCCACTCATCGTCGTCGAGCATGATGAGGACTTCACGACCCAGGGCATTGCCCGACGTGCGGGTCGGATCAGGTCCGGCGACGACGAGGTTGCCGGACAACGGCTCGCAAGTTATCTTGGAGGACCGGCCCGAGTACCTCAGGTGATGACGATGCCTCGCACAGTCGACCAGATCCTCCAGCACGCGGATGACCTTGCGGCCCGGTTCAAGGACTACGAGCCCGACCCCGCAGATGAGCTCGATCCGGGCGCCGTCGCGCTGCTGCGCGCCGCGATCCAGGAGCGGTCCGACGCCGAGCGCCACGTCGTGGAAGCAATCAGGGCAGCGCGAGTCGCTGGCATGTCCTGGTCAGCCATCGGACTCTTCGTTGGCACCTCGGGTGAGGCGGCCCGTCAGCGCTACAGGAACGAAGTCGCTTGACCTGTCGGCCCCGGGCCCTGGAGGCGTCGTGCGCGCAAGTGTGATACCCGGGCGAACGCAAGTGTGATACCCGGGCGAACGCAAATGTCATGTTCAGCTGCACGCCGGCGATGAGAGCCATCATCGAGGTCATGGCCGCGCAGCAACCATCGGCGACGTGCTGATAGGCACGCGGCCTTGCCCGAAGAACCGCATCCGCGCATCAGCTCCCTTCGGCGAGTGTCCAGCGAGCTCGCGGGTCCTTGGAGGACTTGCCGTGCCAGACGATGAGGCCCTCCTCACGCAAGGCCTTCAGGCGGGCATTTGCGGCAGGGCGGCTCAGCCCGGCAGCCTCGGCGACTTCCCCTGAACCCAGTCCGGCGACTCCAGCGGTTCGGAGTGCGTCCAGGATCTGCTGCGATCCCTTGGGGAGGCGCGCGGCCTGGGTAGCAGGCAGACGGGGCAGCGCAGCGAGAGTCAGTCGGACGCTGCCGGCTGTTTGGCGGTAGGCGGGATCCCGCAGGCCGACAATTCGCATCTCGTCGAACATTCGCTTGATGCCCTCCCCCAGTTCCTGGCCGATTCGAAGGTCGGCACAAACCCGAGCGATTCGTGGGTTGCGGGCGAACCGCGGGATCTCCAGCGGGAGTGCCGGGTTGGCCAGGCCCGGGAAGCGTCCCGGGCTTTCGATCTCGACCCGGTCGGGGTAGATCTCGACCCGGATGTGGTCGCCGGAGAGGCTGTATGAACGATGGATTGCGGCGTTGACCACTCCTTCGAGCCATGCCTCACGCGGAACGATCGGACGGGCCTCGAAAAGCCCGCTCTCGGCCAGTGCTCGACGCTTGGGGATCAGGCTACTGATCACCCGATCGGCCTCCTGGATAGCGCGCGGGATTGGCCCCTCGATCCGGATGTCAGAGCCTTCCTCCACCCCCAGCCGGGCGCCCGTGCCGCGCTCCGGAGTGAGAAAACGAATCACGCGAATGTACGCCTCAGGGAACAGGTCCTGCGGACGCGGGGCGAACAGCAGATAGCCCGCATTGGTGAGTTCGTCCTTCGGCGTGAGCAGACTCCGGGCGCGGAACAGCTTGAGATCACTGGAAGCACCGACACGCGACCGGTAGTTCTGCACGAGCTTCCTGTCCAGATCCGCGATCCGCACACCGGGGACGGGTCTGCCGTCGTACTGGCCCTGCCCCTTGTCGAACTCCAGTTCTTGACGGGCTGCGAACCCGAGCTTGCGCGACTCGTCCCCAACCCGCAGGTACACATCGCCGGCGCGGGTCTCGTGGACCAGTTCACCGGGATCAACACGGATCACGAGGAGTGCGTCCACTTCACCTGCGTCGTTGATGCAACCGACCTGCTCCACGTGCGCTCGCACAGGAGGGACGGTGAAGTCCAGGGCCGCTTGCCGGATGGCGTTCTGCTTCGACGCGTGGGATCGAATCCCTTCCACTCGCCCGTCAGACAGTCCGATCACGATGACCCCGCCCTCTGCGTTGGCGAAGGCGGTGAGCGGCCTGTCGAGGTCCTGCGCCCGGACGCGAATCGACTTGCGATCGAACCACTGGTCCTCTGGCAACGCCAAGAGGCGCCGGCCAACGTCCGACCGATCAGCCGCGAGCGCCGCATCCACCTGGTTCGCCGTCATGGCTCTACTTTAAACTTCTTCATGTTCCATGCAAGTAGCGGCGTGGCCTCGCGCGCCGAGCCCCCAGCCGCCCAGCGACATCGCTACTTGAAACTCCGGGCTTCAAGTAGCTTTCAAGTAGAGCCCGACTGATCGCAGGCCACGTCAAGAACCTCCAGCGCGCTTCGGGCGGGGGCTACGTCTCGGCTCGCGGGCCGTCGATACCGGTGGACTGAACGACTCCGGGCTCTGCCAGCAGCGCCATGCGGTCGGCGATAATCCGGTCGCGGCCCTCGGCGACGTGTTGGTAGACCAGCGCAGCCTTCGCCGTGGAGTGCCCCATGCGGGCCATCAGCTCCGCTAGAGTGGCGCCGGCCTGCGCGGCCATCGTTGCCGCGCTGTGGCGAAGGTCGTGGAAGCGCAGGTCCGGTCGTCCGGCAACCTGACGAGCCCTGTGGTAGGTCTTGCTGAGGGTATTCACGTGCAGGTGGCCCGTCTTGGTCGCGTTCGGGAACAGCAGCCCGTCCGGGCCGGGCATGGCGTGCTCGGCGAGATGCCGCTTCAGGGCAGGGCGCAGGTTCGGCGGTAGTGCGATCGTCCGGACGCCCGCCCGGGACTTCGGTGTGCCGACCGTCGCCTCACCCTTGCGCCATACCACGGCGCGTTCGACCCGAACCGACATCGAGGCCAGGTCGAGGTCCTTGCGTCGCAGCTCGCTCACCTCGCCCCAGCGAAGGCCGCACCAGGCCGACAGCAGGATCAGCGCTTGGTACTTGTCGGGCATGTTCTCCACGATGGTGGCGATCTGCTGAGGCGTGGCCGGCTTCGGCTCGAAGGTGCGGTGAAGGACGGTGGGATGCTCCACCTTGCACGGGGAGTCCGGAATCAGCGGACGGCGGCCCGTGCTGGCGCTGCGCATGATGGTCGACAGCAGCGAGTAGGCGTGTGCCCGCCGGGTCGGAGCAGCGGGCAGCAGCATCGCGTACCAGTCGTCGATGTCGTCGGCGGTGATGTCGGCCAGGTGCATGTCGCCCAGCGTGGGGAGGATCTGCTTGTCGAGCAGGATGCGATAGAGATCCTTCGTCCGGGGCTTGAGCGGCTGGCCGTCTCGGGTGCGTCGGCGCTCGATCCAGATCTCGGAGTGGTCCCGCAGTGTCGGGGTCTCGGCCGGCTGCGGGTCGGGCGGACGCCAGCGGTGCTCCTCCAGTTCGGCCCGGCGCATCGACAGCCACGCGTCGGCGTCGCCCTTGGTCTCGAAGGTGACGGGGGCCAGATAGCGCTCCCCGTTCTCGCCGAGATAGCTGGCCTGGTAGCGACCCGACCGCTGCTTCGCGATCTTTCCGAAGGCCCGCCGGCGCCGGGTCGACCTGGTCCGAATGGACGGCCGTGGGGCCGACCCGGTGCGCGCGGGCGTATCCGCGGCCCCGTCCACCAGTCGGAGATTGGTCACCCTGTCACCCTGCCCTTGCATCTCACCTGCATCCTTACGCACCCTAACGACAGCCCATTTCTGCCCATTTGCGCCTCCTTGGCGTTTGAGATGCGGAGAGCATCGCACCTAGTCACGCGGCTGGAACTGGTAGTCAGTCGAGGTGTACGAGAAGGCCTGAGGTCGCAGGTTCAAATCCTGTCACCCCGACCAGCGGAAAGCCGCTCTGACTAGGCATCGGTCGCAGTCAGGGCGGCTTTCTCGCATCTGCACACCATGTGCTCGGTTAACCCGGGCACCCGTAGGGCCTGCACGCCGGCTCTGGTCAGGTCAGCGCGGCGTCCCGGCTGCCGCTACCGGGTCGTCCGCGGTCAGCAACTCCTGCATGCCGTCCTCCACCGCGTCCAGCCAGGCCCGGACGTTGCGCTTGGCCTGCGGCGTGTTGGGATAGCGCGCCCGCAGTTGCAGACCGGTGTCGTTGACGATGAACCAGACCATCACGCCGTCGTCGCGGACGATGGCCGAGACGTAGCGGACGGCTGCGTCCGGCGGCAGCGCGGGCAGCCGCCGGGTGTCGAGCCAGGAGATGGCGAACATCCCCGGCGCGGTGCGCATGCCGCCGTGCGGGGCGAGGATCGGCGCCAAGGGGTGCGAGCCGAGCGCGATCGCCTCCCGGAGTGCCCTGGTGCAGGCCGCCGGATCGGGATCGCCGGACTCGATCACCGAGTTCGTGATGTACCAGCCCACCGAGTCCCGCCACCGCTCCTCGTCCCGGCTGTGCACCGGGAAGACCGCACGCAGACTGGTGCCGGCGAGTCCGAGGGTCGCCGAGGTCATCACCGACAGCGCCAGCGAGATCGTCCGCACGCCCTCGGCCGCGGCGAGCTCGGCGAACCGGGCGGCCTGCCCCGGGTCGAGCAGGTCGCGGACGTCGACGATGCTCTCACCGGGGAAGTTGGGGTCGCCGAGCGGGAGCGGAAACAGCGGCATCACGCCGCCCTCGGCGTCCAGGATCTCCGACCAGCGCCGATGCACCTCCGGCGGGGCCGGCGGGCGCGCCTCGAGGGCGGCGCTGTGCTCGGCGAAACTGGCCGCGGCCGGCAGCGCCCGGCCCGGTGGACGGCCGGCGCGCAGGTCAGCCAGGCAGGTGAACAGGTCGCGCAGCACGATCAGGAACGACCACATGTCGACGTGGGAGTGGTCGGCGCCGACGATCACCAGCGGACGCGGATCCGGCTCGGGCGACGCGGGCAGCGCCACAACCAGCCGGTGGGACGGCACTGCGAACGGGGCACATGCCTGGTCGAACAGCCGTCGCACCACCTCGCGCGCGTCGTGATGGACGGGCTGCTCGGTCCACTCGCCGGGCCCCACCTCGATCTCGTGCAGTTGCAGTACGCCGTCCGCGGAATGGGAGAACGCCGTCCGCAGGGTGCCGTGCCGCTGGACCACCGCGAACCAGGCGGCGGCCAGGTCATCCAGGGTCGTTCCGCTGGGCAGCCGGGCGGAGATCGCCATCCAGGAACCCGACCGCTGGCCGCGTCCGACGTGGCGTCCCTGGTCGAACGAGACCGGCAGCGGGCGGCCGCGCCCGCCCACCGGCAGCACCGCGTAACTGAGCAGTCTGCCTTGTGGGATCGCCATCCGCGCGACGTTGGTCA
Organism: Micropruina sp.; assembly: GCA_044224095.1. GTDB lineage: Bacteria > Actinomycetota > Actinomycetes > Propionibacteriales > Propionibacteriaceae > Micropruina. The sequence continues at coordinate 6,127 of JBGALC010000069.1, forward strand.
GCCGCATGCTGCCTTACCCTAGGACGCGAATGCGACCGTTCTGTTACGGAGGAAACCATGCCCGCGCTGGACGTGGAGAACGCCACCCTCGATTACGAGGTCGCCGGCGGACAGGGACCGGTGGTCGTCCAGTTGCACGGGCTCACCTCCTGCCGGGCTCGCGACGCGGCGCTCGGCCTCGACCTCGGACGGGCGCTGCGCGACCATCGGATCCTCCGCTACGACGCCCGCGGCCACGGCGCCTCGGGCGGGCAGGCCGACGCGACCGCGTACACCTGGCCGGCGCTGGCGGACGATCTACTCGCCGTGCTCGACGCCCTCTCGCCCGACGAGCCGGTGCACGGCGTCGGTACGTCGATGGGTGCGGCGACCCTGCTGCACGCGGCGGTGCGGGCGCCGCACCGGTTCGCCAGCCTCACCCTGGTGGTGCCGCCGACCGCCTGGGAGACCCGGCGCGCGAAGGCGGCGGCCTACCTGGCCAACGCCGACCTGGTCGAGCGTGCGGGCATCGACGCGTTCATCGAGCTGGGCAGCACCACCCCTGACCCGCCGGCGTTGTCCGAGGCTCCGCTGACCCGTCCGAGCGTCACCGAGGCCCTGCTCCCCAGCGTGCTTCGCGGCGCGGCCGCGTCCAACCTGCCACCGTTGCAGACCCTGGCCGGCATCGAGGTGCCCACCCTCATCCTGGCCTGGGCGGACGACCCCGCCCACCCGCTGCGGACGGCCGAACTGCTGCACCGGGCGATCAGTGCCAGCCGCCGCATCGTCGCCCGGACGCCCTACGGGATCATGGCCTGGCCCGCGCTGTTCGCTGATCACGTGGCCGCTGCGAATCACCAGCGGCTGCGACGCGCACCTCAGGCGACGGCGGTCGCGTAGGCGGCCCGGGCCGATCGCTAGGGTGCACGCATGCGGATCCGGCGTCACCGCGGCCCAGTGGTCGAGCCCGTCCTGCTGTTCATCCGGACGACGAGCCGGGCGGCGCGCGGCTGGAGCGAGCAGCGGGGCGTCCCGAGCTGGGTGGAGGAGCTCCCGGGCGGCTGGCTGCTGCTCCGCACCGCCACGGTGGACGGCGCCCTGGCCGGGGCCGGCCTCTCACCCGAGCAGGCGCTGACCGAATGGGCACGACTCGCGCCCAACGCCTACCTGCTGGACGAGTCCGCGCTGCGCACGGTGCGCGATGGCCGGGTGATCGAAATCGACGACGACCGGGACGCCCCGCCCTGGGAGGCGGACGACCCGCGACCGGCCCGGGGCCTCGCCGCGATCCGTGGTGACCGGACGGCCGACCTGGTGATCGTCGCGACAACCACCGAGGAGCCGGTGCACGCCGTGGTCCGGGACGGCTGGACACTCGTGCCCCACCGGCACCCACTCGCGGCCGCGGTCGCGTTCCCGACCGAGGACGACCCAGCCCTCGCGCTGCATCGGCTCGGCGACGAACTCCACCTGTGGCTGTTCGCCGACGAGGAGGCGCTCGGCGACTGGAGCTGGTCCGTCCAGGGCGAGCTGGCGGCGATCGACCGGCTGCCACAGGACGAGACCGGAGACCGGATCCGCGACATCCTGAACCCGCCACGGCTCGGCACCGAACCGTTCCAGGACGCCGGCCTGCACCCGACGTCGTCCGAGTTGGCCCACCTGCTCGGAAGGGACGCCACCGCGCCGGCGGTCGTGCCGGGCCTGGTCAGCACCCTCGGCCTGCCGGACGCCGCGCGCGCCCATCTGCTCGGCGAGACCGACCTGGCCGCCGCCGCCGACCTCCGCACCGTCACGCCCGCGGCGAGCCTGTCGGGTGCCGCCCGGGCCAGCGCGGCCACCGCATCGCTGCAGCGCGCCTCCACCCGCAGCCCGCGGCTCAGACTGTTCGGCGCACTGGGCAGCCTGGCACTGCTGACGCTGGGCGTCGCGCTGTCCGTGCTCGTCGTCCGGACCCTCGACGACGACGCCGACGTGTCCTGGTGGCACTGGGTGGGCGCGGGGCTGACCCTGGCCGCCGGCATCAGCACGCTGTCAACCGTCCGCAGCTGGTGGGTCCTGCGCGGAACGGGCCGGCGCGAGCGCGCGGAACTCCCCGCCGACCTGCCGTCTGGATACGGACAGGACCGCCTCGAACGGTGGCTCAACCGCCGAGGCCCGAGCACGGTGATCGCCACGGCGCTCGGAATCCTCTTCGCGGCGCTCGGAGTCGGCCTGTGGCTGAGCGAGGTGCCGCTGCGTGACCACGGCGTCCATACGACGGCCCAGGTGGTCGAGTTCACCGAGTACAGCGACGCGGTCATCGAGTTCCGGACCCTCGACGGCAGGGTCGTCCGGACCACCCTGCCGGTCGCCGACGACGTCCAGATCGGGCAATCCGTACCGATCGTCTACGACCCGCAGGATCCGGACGACGTGGTGGCCCGCGACGATCTGAACGATCCGACGGCCTACCTGATCACCGGTGGAGCTGCCCAGGCCTGCCTCGTGGTCGCCGCCCTGCTCTGGACCCGGCGGATCGAGGCCAAGCGCCTCACCGGCTGGATCTGAGCTCCCGACCTTGCAGGAAGGGCGACCACTGCCTCTCAGCCCGGATGAACGCGCTGGCGAACGCGCCACTCAGGCCGGCGACGGCGTCGGCCGGGGTGATCCCCCCCGGACAGCAGGCAGTGGTCGACTCGGCGGCCAGCTCGGCCGGAGGTCTGCGTCTGCGACCTGACCACGCATTTCGCCCCCGTCAGGACTCCACCGGCTCGATCCCCAGCTCGCCCAGCAGCCCCCGGACGCGACGCTTGATCTCGTCGCGAATCGGACGCACGGCGTCCACGCCCTGCCCGGCCGGGTCGTCCAGCGTCCAGTCGAGGTAGCGCGTGCCCGGGAAGAAGGGGCAGGTGTCGCCGCAGCCCATGGTGATCACCACGTCGGAGGCCTGAACGGCCTCGGCGGTGAGGATCTTCGGCCGCTCGGCCGCGATGTCGATGCCCTCCTCGAGCAGTGCCTCCCGCACCGCCGGATTGACACTGTCAGCGGGAGCGGAGCCGGCCGAGCGGACCTCGACCGCACCGCCGGAGAGACGGTTGGCGTAGGCGGCGGCCATCTGCGACCGGCCGGCGTTGTGGACGCAGACGAACAGCACCGATGGACGGCTGGCGGTCATGGGCGATCCCCTTCCTGGGCGATGGACCGGGCGGTGGGTTCAGGGGGCCGGTGCAGGGTGCGATGCAGGTCCTGGACCCGGAACCGGAGGGCGCGGCAGGCCCGATCGAAGGACGACGAGGACGCCGCGGGCACCGGGTCGGCGACGGACCAGTGCCAGCGGATCAGCCGTGGCGGGAGGGTCTCATGGACGTGGTCGCAGACCGCGATCACCAGATCGTCCGCCACCACCGTCGCGGCCACCTCGCGCATCTCGGGATCGACCAGCAGCCCGTGCCGAGACGCCGCCCGCACCGTCAGCGGATGGGGTGCGGACGCCGGGGTGGTCCCCGCGTCCACCGCGGGCACCTCGCTCACCCGGCGCCACAGCGCCGCGGCCAGCTTCGAGCGCGCCGAGTTGCGCGTGCACACGAACACGATCCGCGTCGGCGGGGCAACGGCGGGGACGCCGATCGCGACCATGGCGACGGCGTCCGGGTCGTCGTGGCGCAGCGCGAGATAGCTCTTGCGGCCGTCGTGCTCGCCTCGTCGCCGGATCACCAACCCCGCATCGACAAGTGTCTTCAGGTGATGAGCGACGAGGGAGGTGGACAGCGCCCAGCGCTTCGCGATCTCGCCCGGGGACAGGTCGTGGGTCAGCAGCGCCCGGGCGATCGCCAGCCTGCCCTGATCGGCCAGCGCCTGATGGGCGAGCAACGCGTCCATGCGGTTACCTTAATGAACATTGAGGTAAATCGCCAGAGCCGTGGGTGCTCTCGGCGGCACGCGCTCAGCCGGGAACCACCGCGCAGCCCGCCGGATCGAGCGCCACGGCCAGCGACTCGCCCGGCACCCGCTCGGGGGACCTGACGGTCGCCGTCTGGCCGTCCGGCAGCCGGAGGTCGATCAGCACCTCGCCGCGCTGATGACGCTGCTCGACGATCGGCAGCGCGATCCCGTCCGTGGCGGGAGTCAGCCCGGCCGGGCCGATCGCCACCAGGTCCCCCGCGCCGGCCCGGACCCGCCCCAGCCGGGCGGCCACCTCGGCGGGCACGAACGGCTCGTAGCCCAGGAACTCGGCGACCTGTCGCGAAGCCGGACGCCGCCACAGCATCTCCGGGGCGTCCAGCTGGAGCATCCGGCCGTCCGCCATCACCCCGACCCGGTCGGCCAGCGCGAACGCCTCGTCCTGGTCGTGGGTGACGTAGAGCGCCGTGGTGCCGGTGGTCCGCAGGGCGTCGCCGAGCACGCCGACCAGGCGCTCCCGCAGGTTCCGGTCCAGTGCCGACAGCGGCTCGTCCAACAGCAGCAGCCGCGGACCCGGCGCCAGCGAACGGGCCAACGCCACCCGCTGCGCCTGGCCGCCGGAGAGCTCGCCGACCCTGCGGGCCTGGTAGCCGGGCAGCCCCACCACGTCCAACAGCTCGGCCACCCGCGCCCGCCGCTGCGCCCGCGGCTCGCGGTACAGCCCGTAGCCGACGTTGCCCTCGACGCTCAGGTGCTGGAACAGCTGGCCGTCCTGGAACATCATCCCGAAGCCGCGGGCATGCACCGCGACGGACGAGACGTCCGCCCCGTCCCAGGTCACCTCGCCGGCGGCCAGCGGCTCCAGGCCGGCGATGCCGCGCAGCAGCGACGACTTGCCCGACCCGGACGCCCCCAGCAGCGCCACGATCTCGCCGGGCTCCACCGCCAGGTCGACTCGGTCCACCGCGACCAGGTCGCCGTACCGGACGACGGCGCCGCGCACTCCCAATCCCCTCACAACTCCGCCTCTCTGGGCCGGACGAACTCCGCCGCCGCCATCACCCCGGCGGTCAGCACGGCCAGCACCACCGAGGCCGCCATCGCCATCCCGAAGTTGTCGGCGCCGGGGCGTCCGATCAGCCGGAAGATCACGGTCGGCAGCGTCGGGTGCTCCGGCCTCGACAGGAACGAGGTGGCCCCGAACTCGCCGAGCGAGGTGGCGAAGGCGAAGCCGATCGCCAGTCCCAGCCCGCGCAGCGCCAGGGCGCCGTCGATGGTTGCCAGCACCCGTCCGGGACCGGCGCCGAGCATGGTGGCCGCCTCGCGCTGCCGCGGATCGATGGCCCGCAGCACCGGCAACAGGGTGCGCACCACCAGCGGCAGCGCGACGATGGCCTGGGCGATCGGGATCAGGATCGGCGACGTCCGCAGGTCGAGCGGGGGTCGGTTCAGGGTGATCAGGAAGCCGAACCCGACGGTCACCGCCGACACCCCCAACGGCAGCATGAAGGCGGCGTCCAGCAGCCCGACCCCGGCGGCCAGGCCGCGGTTGCGCGGGCGGCGCGAGGCGATCAGGCTGACCAGCACCCCGAGCAGCACCGCCAGCACACTCGCCTGGGTGGCGATCACCAGTGAGTTGACCGCCGCCGTCCAGACCGGCACGGTGACACCCGAGTCGCCGGTGGTACCCAGCAGCGCGTAGTTGCGCCAACCCCAGCCGGCGGAGGTGACGAAGGAGCGGACCACCAGGTGCGTCATCGGCAGCACCAGCAGGCCGACCACCACAGTCGCGGTGGCCAGGGTCGGCACCAGGTCGCGGCGGGCCCGCCAGGACTGCTCCGCGGCGCCGTCCCCGGACAGCCGCAGGGCGTGCTCGGCGCTCCGGCGGGCCCGCGCGGCGACCAGCAGCACCGACGCCACCACGACCAGTTGCACGATCGACAGCGCCGCGGCGGCGGGCAGGTCGAGCAGCTGAGTGGTCTGGTACCAGATCTCGGTCTCGATGGTGCTGAACCGGACGCCGCCCATCACCATCACGATGCCGAAGGCGGTGGCGCAGAACAGGAAGACCAGGGACGCCCCGGACAGCACCGCCGGAGCGATGGCGGGCAGGGTCACGGTGAGGAAGACCCTGGCCGGGGACGCGCCGAGCATCCGCGCCGCCTCCGCGGCGCGCGGGTCGAGTCTCGACCACAGCGCGCCGACGGTGCGGACGATGACGGAGTAGTTGAAGAAGACCAGGGCCAGCACGATCGCGGCGAAGGTCTCGTCCAGGCCCAGCCCGCCCAGCGGGCCCTGGGCCGCGAACAGCGACCGGAAGGCGACGCCGACCACCACGGTGGGCAGCACGAACGGCACCGACACCACCGCCCGCAGCAGCCCCCGGCCCCGGAACCTGCACCGGTACAGCAGGTAGGCGCCGGGGACGCCGAGCAGCACCGCGACCACGGTGCCCGCGGCGGCCTGGCCGAGGGTCTGCCCGATGATCCGCCAGGTCCGTGGCGCCGACAGCACCGAGCGGACGCCGTCCAGGCTGAACGCGCCGTCGACCAGGAAACCGCGTCCGACCAGGCCGGCGACCGGCCAGGCGAAGAAGACGGCCAGGAAGCCCACCGGGACCGCGGCGGCCAGCGACCACAACACGACGGCGACCGGCGTGGGCCGGACGCCACCCCGAGCCGGTCGGGCCCGCTCCTTCGGTCGAACCGGACGCGAGTCGTGCCGACCCGTGGTCGCGACGGCCTCGACCGACGGCCCGGGCGCAGGCTCGACCGGCGGCTGCTCGACCAACGGATCCCGGCGGGGCATGGTCAGCCGATCACCTTCGCCGTCCACTCACGGATCCAGCTGTCCCGCTTGGCCGAGATGGTCTCGGCCGGCACGTTGAACGGCTGGTCGGCCAGCGGCGCGAACTGCTGCCAGTCCTTGGGCAGCTCCACCGAGGTGTCCGCCGGGTACATGTACATCTGGCCGGGGATGTCGGCCTGCACCTTCCGGGTCAGCAGGAAGTCGATGAACGCGCGGGCGCCGACCTCGTTCTGGGCGCCGGCGATCACCCCGGCGTACTCCACCTGACGGAAGCAGGTCTGCAGCAGGGCGACGGTGTTGGACTCCTTCGCCCCCTTGGGCACCTCGAAGGCCGGGGAGGTCGCATAAGACACCACCAGCGGCCGGGAGCCCTTCCCCGACGACCCGGAGAACTCGCTGGAGTAGGCCTCCGTCCAGCCCTTGACGACCTTGACGCCGTTGCCCTTCAACGCCGTCCAGTAGTCCAGGTAGCCGGGGTCGCCCTTGCCGCCCACCGTGGCGGTCAGCCAGGCCAGCCCGGGTGAGGACGACGCCGGATTCTCCACGACCAGCAGATCCCGGTACGCCGGCTTGGCCAGGTCGTCGAGGGTGGCCGGGACGGCCAGCTTCTTGGCCGCGAACCACTTCCGGTCGGCGTTCACGCAGACGTCGCCGAAGTCGATCGCGGTGAGCCGCCCGGAGTCGTCCGCCTTCAGCGCCGCGGCGGACTCCGGCAGCGATCCGGGCGTGTACGGAGTGACCACGCCCTCGGCGATCGCCCGCCCCGCGAAGGTGTTGTCGATGCCGTAGACGACGTCGCCCAGCGGCGAGTCCTTGCTCAGGATCAGCTGGTTCACCAGAGCGCCACCGTCACCCGGCTGCACGTAGGTCACCGTGTAGCCGGTGCTGTCGGCGAACTCCTTCTTGAGAGCGTCGCTGAGCGCGAACGAGTCGTGGGTGACCACGGTGAGGGTCTTCGACTCGGTCGGTGCCGCAGCGCCGGTGGCGCCGGGCGAGGACGCCGCGGGCGCCGGCGCCGTGCCGGTCGCGCAGCCGGCGATCAGCCCGAGTGCGGCGGCGGCGACCGCCGCCCTGGTCGCGGCGGTGCGGGTGGTGATCGACATGTTGTTCTTCCTCCTTGCCGGAGGGCTCACCGCGAGGGTGAGGAGATTCCCGACTCCCTACGCCGGTGCTAACCGGATCAGGTTCGAGGGTCTGCGGCCCTGCCCGCACTCTCAGCGTCCCGTGACGCTCCCCTGTCGCCTCCCAACCCTACATGCCACCGCCGGGCCGTCGCTTGCGCGCTCGGCCCCGGCCCGCTAGATTTTTTACATCATCATATGTAATAAATGAGGAGCACCTCCGTGGCAGACATGACCGACCTGACCGAGCTGGCGTCGTTGGTGCAGGTGCAGCCCCAGTCCACGGTGTCGCGCACCGTGCTGCGGGCCGAGGGCACCAACGTCGTCCTGTTCGCCTTCGACGCCGGAGAGGAGCTCCGCGAGCACACGGCCGCGGTTCCCGTGCTGCTGCAGACGCTCGAGGGATCGCTGCGGATCACCGCCGACGGCGGCAGCGTGGTGCTCGAGCCGGGCGGCCTGATCCACCTGGGTGCCCGGGTGCCTCATGCGGTCGAGGCGCTGGCGCCCGCCAAGCTGGCCCTGTTCCTGCTCACCCGCGACTGACCGGGAACCGCGATGAGTTCGGTACCGCAATCCGCGCGTCGGGTCGACGACGTCCAGGGGCACTGGCTGCTGGCCAGGCTCGGCAAGCGGGTGCTGCGTCCGGGTGGCCTGGAGCTGACCACCGGCCTGCTGCGGCCTGATCCTGCGGCAGCGTCCTGCCAGCTACGTCGACGTGGACGCCGACCCGTCCGCCGCCGCCCTGGTCGACGCGATCGTCGCCCCGGCGGGCGGCCGCACGGTCACCGCGGACGCCGCCGCCACCGGCCTGACACTGTCGTCGTACAGCCGGTACAACTCCTCGGGGGTCTTGTCCGCCGCCGTGCTGAACGTCCAGTCCGGGTCGTCCGCCCAGTCGGCGGACCGCCACGGCTCCCCCGGGTCCGAGTGGTCGAGGTCCCAGGTGAAGCGCAACGCCTCACCTGCCGCCAGGTGCTGCAGCAGTCCGCCGAGCGTCAGCGCCGACGGCGCGAGCCGCTTGTCGAGGCCCTCGGCGTCGAGCCCGGACGCCTTCCAGCGGAACGTCCAGCGCAACCGGTCGAGCATGCCCACCAGATGCTCCAGCTCGGTGCCCGCCAGCGGCGGCTCCCACGGATAGTCGGGATGGCCCGAGATGCTCTTCGGCGTCGAGCCCGGACCTTCCAGCGGAACGCCAGCGCGGCAGCTCCACAGGATGGTCGGATAGTCGGGATGGCCCGGAATCGGGCCGGTCTGCTCGGTCATCGCTGATTCCCTTCGTCGTGGCCGTCGACCAGCACGCTAGACCGGGCTGCGGACGAAAAGCGTCCGGGACTCGATCAGGGGCAGGTTTTCAGCATCCGGGCCAGCGCGCTCTTCTCGGCGGCGTCGCCGGCCAGTCCGTAGGCCTGCTTGACCAGCACGTAGCGGACGGCGTACCCGCACTGCGCCGCTCGGACCGGACGCCACGCGGCGGCGTCCGACCCGCCCTTGGCCTGGTTCGCCGCACCCCCGGCTCGGCATGTCGCTGCCCGCCGGCCTGCTGCTGCTGGGGAGCTGAACCATGGACCAACTCGTCAACCTGCTCCACGGGTTCGGACAGATCCTCACCCCGCAGAACCTGCTCTGGGTGGCGGTCGGCGCCTTCCTCGGCACGGCGATCGGGGTGCTGCCCGGGCTCGGCTCGGCGATGGCGGTGGCGCTGCTGCTGCCGCTCACCTTCACCCTGGAGCCGCTCTCGGCGCTGACCATGTTCGCCGGCATCTACTTCGGCGGCCTGTTCGGCGACTCGATCGCCGGCATCCTGATGAACACCCCCGGCAACAGCACCGCCATCGCCAGCTCGTTCGAGGGGCACATGATGGCGCTCAACGGACGCGCACCCCAGGCCCTGGCCACCGCTGCCATCGGCGCCTTCACCGGCGGCATCCTGGCCACCGTGCTGGTCGTCTTCTTCGCCCCGACGATGGCCTCGCTGGCCACCTAGTTCGGCCCGGCGGAGTACTTCGCGTTGGCCCTGTTCGCCTTCGTGGCGATCTCGACCGTGGTGGCCGACTCGGTGATCCGCGGCCTCGCCGCGCTGTCGCTGGGCCTCGCGCTGGCCGTGGTCGGCATCGACCAGTCCACCGGCACCGCCCGGTTCACCTTCGGCATCCCGGCGCTGTTCGACGGCATCTCGGTGGTGGTCATCACGGTGGCGCTGCTGGCCATCGGCGAGGTGCTACACGTGGCGTCCAAGCTCCGCGCCCCGACGACAAGAAGCTGATCCACGCCGGCGGACGCCCCTGGCTGAGCGCCGCCGAGTTCCGCGCAGCGCTGCCGGCCTGGTTGCGCGGCACCAGCTTCGGCGTCCCGTTCGGGATCATCCCGGCCGGCGGCGCCGAGGTGCCGACCTTCCTCGCCTACGGCACCGAGCGCAAGCTGGACGCCCGGCGCGCGAAGCCGATGTTCGGCAAGGGCTCCATCCAGGGGGTCGCCGGGCCGGAGGCCGCCGGCAACGCCACCGCCGGGTCGGCGATGGGGGCGCTGCTGGCGCTCGGCCTGCCGACGTCCGCCACCGCGGCCCTGCTGCTGGTCGCCTTCCAGCAGTACGGCATGCAGCCCGGACCGTTGCTGTTCGAACGCAGCGCCGACGTGGTCTGGGCGCTGCTGGCGGCGCTGTTCATCGCCATGGTGATCCTGCTGATCCTGAACCTGCCCTTCGCCCCGATGTGGGCGATGCTGCTGAAGGTGCCGAAGGAGTACCTCTACGCCGGCATCACGGTGTTCGCCGCGTTCGGCGTCTACGCCGCCGGAGCCTCCACCATCGACCTGGCGGTGATGATCGGGATCGGCCTGCTCGGCTTCGTGATGCGACAGTACGACGTGCCTCTGGCCCCGGTGCTGATCGCGCTGATCCTGGGCCCGCTGGCCGAGTACTCGCTGCGCGACGCGATGGCCAACTCGTCGAACAACGCCGCCGTCCTGGTCAGCTCGCCGATCACCATCGGGTTGTACGCGGTGCTGGTGCTCGGGGTGGCCTGGAACGGCTACCGACGGGTCCAGGAGAGGCGCTTGGCGGCCGAACTCGAGGCTGCCGAGGAGGCCGCGGAGCACGCGGCCGAAGGGGTGCCCGACAAGCAGTGACGCCGTAGGGTGAGCACGTCGTCCCGGGGACGGACGCGGC
>JBGALC010000008.1:0-87911 GCA_044224095.1 Micropruina sp.
CTGGACGACGTGGGCGCGTTCGCCGCGGCGGACGAACCGGCCGCGGCCGGGCGGGAAGCGCTCCGGGTAGACCCGGGGGAGGACCTGGCCCTCGCTGCGTTCGCCGGACATCAGCAGCACCGAGCCGCCGGTGTCCCGGGTGACCTGCAGCACCCGGTCGTACATCGCCCGGGAGGCTCCCGCCACCGGACGGGTGACGATCAGGTGCAGCTTCAGGTCGCGGGCGCTGGGCAGGTGGACCAGCAGCGGTCCCAGCGGGTCGGTGCCGCCCGCGCCGACGATGTCGTAGTCGTCGACCAGCACCACGACCCGCGGCGAGCGGGCCAGCTCGTCGGCACCGCGGGTCGCGCGCTGCTCCAGCTCGCCGGCGATGGACGCCGCCAGCGCCCGCGCCTGCTGGGCGGTGCGGGCGTGGGCCGCGAGGTAGTCGTCGCCGATGATCGACGGCACATGCCCGCGCACGTCGATCACCGCGATGGCCAGCTCGTCGGGGGTGTAGCGGTCCATCAGGCCGGCCGCGACGCTGCGCAGCAGGGCGGTCTTGCCGCACTTGGCGTCGCCCAGCACCAGCAGATGCTGGTCGGCACCCAGGAAGTCCCACAGGGCGGCCTCCATGGTGTCCTGCCGCAGGCCGATCGGGACGGCGTCCGGCTCGTCGAAGCGGTCGGGCAGCTCGGCGGGGGACAGCTCCAGGGGAAGCAGCCGGATCGGCGCCGCGGCCGGCCCGTTCCACGACCGGGACGCCTGCCGCGCCAGCTCCTGCAGCTCGTCGGCGATCTCGGCGTCCGGCACCTCGTCGAGCACCGGCAGCGCGACCTGGGCCAGGTTCTTGTCGGTGAGCAGCGCCCGGCCCGGGGTGTCCGCGGGCAGCACCGCCGACAGCTTGCGGTCGATGCCCGAGTCGGCGGGATCGTTGAGCCGCAGCTCGATCCGGTTGCCGAACAGGGCCTGGTGGGCCAGCCGCAGGTCGTTGATCCGGGTCATCGTCAGCACCAGGTGGATGCCGAAGCTGGACGCCCGCTGCATGATGTCGACGAACAGCTCCTCGAGCTCCTCGAAGTCGCTGCGCAGCGCGCCGAAGCCGTCCACCAGCAGCAGCACGTCGGCCGCCGGCAGCTCGGGCACCCGGCCCTGGGCGTGCAGGCTGCGCAGCTCGCCGAGCGAATCGATGCCGCGGTCGGCGAACACCGCCTCACGCTGGGCAAGCATCACCGCCAGCTCCTCCAGCAGCCGGCGCAGCTTGTCCCGGTTGCCCCGGGTGACCACGCCGCCGACGTGCGGGAAGTCCTCCAGCCGCTGCAGCCCGCCGCCGGTCAGGTCCATCCCGTAGATGGCCACCTCGCGCGGCGTCCGGGTCAGGCAGGCGGAGACCGCGATGGTGCGCAGCAGGGTGGAGCGCCCCGACTGCGGGGCGCCGACGATCACCAGGTGGCCGCCGGCCCGGGTCAGGTCGAGGGTCAGCGGCGACTGTGCCTGCTTGGTCGGGTCGTCGGTCAGGCCCACCACGACGTGCAGCGGCGGCAGCGCGTCGCCGCCGATCAGCGAGCCGAGGGCGAGGCGTTCCGGCAGCGGCGGCAGCCAGACCGGGCGGGTCAGCCGGTCGTCGTCGCGCAACTCGGCGACCGACGCCTCGACGAACGTCACCCCGGTGTCCGGACGCCGCAGCTCCAGCGGCCGCTCGGGGGCGTCGGCGTCCGCCTTGACACCGTTGTAGACCGGCACCAGCAGCGGCCGCGGCCGGTCGTCGGCGACCGGAGCCCGGACGGCCACCTCGGACGGGCCGGAGACGTAGCCCGCCCGGAACCGGGTGTAGACGGTGGTGTCGACCTTCAGGTAGCCGTAACCGGGCAGCGCGGGCAGGTGGAAGGCGTCCGGCGTGCTCAGTACCACCTGCGACTCGGCCTCGCTGAAGGTGCGCAGGCCCAGCCGGTAGGAGAGGTAGGTGTCCAGGCCGCGCAGCTTGCCGCCCTCGATCCGCTGGCTGGACAGCAGCAGGTGGACGCCGATCGAGCGGCCGATCCGGCCGATCTGCAGGAACAGGTCGATGAACTCGGGTTCGGCGGTGAGCAGCTCGCCGAACTCGTCGATCACCACGAACAGGTGCGGCAGCGGCGGCAGGTCCGGGCGCTGATCGGCCCGCAGCTGCCGGTAGTGCGTGATCGACGGCGACGAGCCGGCGTCCTTCAACAGCTGCTGGCGGCGGACCACCTCGCCGCTGATCGAGGCGCGGGCCCGGGTGGTCAGCTGCGGGTCGTCGGCCAGGTTGTCGATCAGCCCGGCGAGGTGCGGCAGCCCGGCGAACGGCGCGAACGCGGCGCCGCCCTTGTAGTCGACCAGGATCATGCTGAGGTCCTCGGGCGGGTGCGCCATCGCCAGCGACAGGATCAGCGTCCGCAGCATCTCCGACTTGCCCGAACCGGTGGCGCCGATGCAGATGCCGTGCGGACCCATGCCGAACTGGGCGCTCTCCTTCAGGTCGAGGTGCACCGGGTTGCCGTGGTCGTCCAGGCCGAACGGCACCCGCAGGAAGTCGGCCGGCGACCGCGGACGCCACAGCTCCTCGGCGTCGATCGCGTCGGGACGCTCGATGCCGAGCAGCGCCTCCAGCTCCATCACCGGCTCGCCGGAGGTGTCCTGGCGGGCGGCCAGCCGGGACAGCCGCAACGCCGCCAGGGCGCGGGCCAGCCCGATCAGGCCCGGCCCGGTGAGGGCGTCCGGGGTGAACCCGACCCGCGTCGCGGCGGGGGTGCCGGGGGCGACCTCGATCACCGCCGCGTCGTCGTCGAGGGTGATCCGCAGGTCGACGTCGTCGGGCTCGTCGAGCCGGTCGGCGAGCAGGTGCAGCAGCGTGACGCCCAGCTCGGCCGGACGCCCCCCGCCCGGCAGCCCGGACGCCTGGCCGCCGTGCTCGTCGGCGACCACCAGCAGCCGGGCCGGCGCCGGCATGGTGGAGCCGGTGCGGCGCGAGCTGTGCGCGTGCTGCAGCCGGTCGGTGAGGCCCTGGCCGAGAACCTGCCCCAGCGCCGCCATCGACTCGGCCACCCGGCGGGCCGCGACGGGCCCGTCGAACAGTTCGGCGTCCTGCACATGCGGCAGCAGGTCGAAGCCGCGCCAGTCCGGCATCCGTTCCGGCGGGGCGGACAGGGCGAGCTGCAGGTCGTCGGGGGAGTGCACGGCGGCCAGCTGCGCGAGGACGGCCCGGACCAGCGCGACCGCACGCTCCCGGTCGCCGATGATCGCGACCCGGTGGGCGGCGCGCAGGTCGACGGTGACCGGCATCGCCGGGACGGTGCCGAACCGGTTCACCACGGTGCTGGCCTCGGCCAGCAGGTAGGGGTCCTGCGGCTGCACCGGCGACTCGGCGGGCGGCACGGCGAGCCGGAACCAGGGCAGGTCGCCGAGCCCGATCCGGGCGGTCAGGAAGTCGTCGTCGCGGCGGCGCCGCTCCCATACCCGGCCGGGGTCGCGGACCAGTGACACCAGGGCGTCCGGCTCGGGGTGCAGCAGGCTCGCGGAGTCCCGGACGGCGTCGCTGCGGGCCTGCAGGTCGCGCCGGATCCGCTCCAGGTAGTCCAGGTAGCGGGTGCGTTGGGCGGCCTGTTCGGCGGCCTTCCGGCCCCGCGAGCTGAGGGCGAAGCCGAGCCCGGCGACCAGCGCGAGGACGAAGATGACGCCGGCGATCAGCAGGAACAACGGCTGGCCGTTGCGCATCACCACCATCATGATCACCGACGACATCGCGCCGACCATCGGCAGCAGGAACTGCAGCGGGACGCCGCCGGCGTCGGTCACCACCGGGGGCGGGGCGGCCAGCGTCTCAGAATCGGGCGCGGGCAGCGGCAGGGTGGAGCGGGTCGGGCGGTGCACCAGGACCGTCATGCCGGCACCTCCGTTCGGGTCGGCGGCGTGGGCGCGGCGGCGGTCACCACGCGGGCGGCGAGCTCCAGCACCGCCGTGGCGGTCGGGTAGCGCAGCCGGCGGGCCGGCGGGCCGAGCACGTCGGCAGCACGTCGGGCCAGGGCGCCGGGACCCGGCTCTCCCCGGTCGGGCTGGTCGGGCGGGCCGGTTTCCTCGCGTCCGGACGCCAGCGCGCGGTCGAAGGGCAGCCAGCAGGCGTCGTTCACCCGGGCCGCCTCGGCCAACCCGCGGGGGGCGTCGCCACCGTCGACCAGGGCGAACAGCGGGTCCGCGTCGGGTCCGGCCAGCCGGGCCCGCAGCTCGGCCCCGGACCGCAGCGCCTCGGGGGTGCCGGTGCCGACCACGAGCAGGACGCCCCCGGTGCCGCGGACGTCGTCCAGGGTGGCCGGGGTGCCCCAGTCGGTCACCACGAAGTCGAAGAACCGGCTGATCGGCGCGACGGCGTCCCACCAGCGATCGGGCCGGCCGGCCAGATCGAGCGTCCAGGCCCCGCCGGGCAACTGCGTCAGGCCGTCGGTGGCCTCGGCGCCGGTCCGGGCGGTGGCCCGGCGGGCGATGGCGGCGTCATCGAGGCCGATGGGTGCCGACCCGGCCCCCGCCTGCTGAGCCGGACGAGGCCCCTGGCCGGCGGCCACCGCGAGGACCCGGTGCGGACGCCTGCCGGCCAGCGTGGCCGCCAGCAGGCCGGCCACCAGGGCGGTCGGTGCGGCACGGTCGCCGCCGAGCACCCCGATCCGGGTGCTCAGCGGCAGCGGCGCCCGGATGGCGGCGTCCAGGGCGAGCAGGCGCTCGGGCTGCCCCGGCAGGCAGCCGCGCAGCACGTCGCCGAGCCGGGCCATCAGAACGCTCCCAGCAGGTCGCGGTAGACGCCGAGCAGTCCGAGCAGCAGCGGGACGCTCGCCAGCACCGCCAGGAACTCCAGGGTGTTGCCGAGGCGGGAGAGCCGGGCCCGCAGCTGCTCGCTGAGCCGCACGCCGATCGCTGCGATCAGCGCGGCGGCCAGCACGCCGAGCCCGATCGAGGTCCAGAGCGGGGCCAGGGCGAATCCGCCGACGGCCAGGCCGGCTACGATCGCGGTCGCCGCGGCGAAGCAGGCGAGTCGTTGCGGGGCCAGCGGCAGCACCCGGGCGCGCAGCACGATCACCACCGCCAGGGCGACCGCCAGGCCCATCGCCCAGCCGTCGCCGGTGCCGCCCAGCAGGTAGCCGGCGGCGCCGATCACCGCGCCGAGGGCGAGGCAGGCGCCGTTCAGGCCACGATGGGTGGCGGCGAGGGCGACGCCGGCGTCCGGACGGCCGACGCTGCCGCCCTCGATCAGCCGGTCGTCCAGTCCGGTCAGGCCGCCGACCGTCATCGCGACGCCGGGCAGCAGGCCGACCGCGAGGGTGCCGGTCAACGCGATCGCGCCGGCCGAGCCGGCGACGGTCATCCCGGCCGAACCCAGTGCCACCCAGGCGCCGACCAGGACGGCGCCGCAGGTCCCGCCGAGCGCGATGCCGCGGTCGCCGTAGCCGGCCAGCGCGACGGCGGCGATCACGGCGGCCGCGGCGCCCAGCCAGACTCCGGTCGCCGCCCCCGGGGGCAGTGCACCGGCGGACCCGGTGGCGAACGATTCCATGGGGGCGCCCAGCAGCCCGACGCTCAGTGCGGTGATCACCCAGCCGGCGCCGCGGCCGCCGCGCCGGGCCAGGCCGGCGGCGACGGCGGCGAGCGCGACGGCCGTCCCGATCAGCCACCAGGCCGAGGGGCCGGACGCCAGCAGCTGCGCGCCGCCGAGGCGTCCGATCACCAGGCAGCCGAGCGCGGCCGCCAGCACCGCCCATTCCCGCCGCCAGCGGTCCGCCCGGTCGGCGATCGAGTCGCCGGCCAGCTGGGTGATGTCGGCGACCTCGGGTGGCGGCGGCGCCTCGTCCAGCCGCACCAGTGCGACGATGGCGCCCTGGTGGACGTCCTGCTCGGCCAGGCTCAGCGAGACGTTCAGCTGTTCGCCGAGCACCGTGACCAGGGTGAGCGGACGGGCCGGAGTCGCCGGCTCGTCGAGCAGTCGCAGGATGTCGGGCAGCATCGCGGCCAACGGTTCGTCGGAGGGCAGCACGAGGTCGGCGGCGGTGGCGCTGCCGCGAACCGTCAGCCGGGTGTAGTCGGTCATCGGGTGCGCACGATCTGTTGGGTCTTCGGGTCGATGGTGAGGCCGGTCGCCGGGTCGGTGTAGTAGCCGGTCTCGGGGTCGATGTACCAGTCGATCCGCGGGTCGATCAGCCGCCCCTGCGGATCGCGGGACAGGCCGCTGCGGGCATCCACCAGGTAGCCGGTCTGCGGATCGACGAGCACCCCGGTGCGTCGGTTGCGCAGGAAGCCGGTGCGGTCGTCCTGCACCCAGTCGCCGCCCGGCTTGAGCGGGTTCGCGGCCAGCGCGGCGCGGAACGCGGCGACCGCCTGCTCCTCGCGCTGACGGCCGAGCAGGTCGACCACGAAGCTGGTGCCGACCATCGCCGCGCAGGCGACGGCGGCCACCACCACCGAACCCAGCGCGCGCTTGCCGTTGGTGTTCGCCGCACGCCGGTCGTCGAGGACGCCGAAGGCGAGCGCGGCTCCCAGCCGGCGACGGTGCGTCCGGCTGGTCTCGATCAGGATCTGGTCCGATTCCATGGTTCTCTCGCTATCCGGCGCGGGTGACGTGCAGGGCGCGGTCGCCGAGGTGGATGGTGCCGCCGGCCCGGACCGCCGCCCGTTCCCCGGGGCGCAGCCAGCGTTCGATGACCGTGCCGCCGGAGGCCGAAGGCGAGGCGGCCCGGGTGCCGTTGGTGGCGCCGGTGTCGGTCAGCCACAGGCAGTCGTCGCCGGGCTCGACCAGGGCGTGCACCCGGGAGATGCTGCGGCCCAGGTCGGGGACGGCGAGCAGGGCGTGTTCGGTGCCCTCGGGATTGCCGGGGTCGCGGCCGACCAGGGTCGGACCGGTGATCGGGAACTCGACGCCGTCGTCCAGCACCAGCCGCCAGGCGCCGGTGGCCAGGACGGCTGGGGAGCGCCAGACCGGTGCGGGCTGGGCGGCGGCCGGGGAGACCGGCGGCACGACCAGCAGCGGGTCGCGCCCGGCACGCAGGTCGGCGGTGCTGGTCCGGCGTCCGACCAGGGCGGAGACGGCGGGTGGCAGCGCGTCGTCGACGGACGTCGTCCGCAACCCCAGCCGGCGTCGGACGGGGGTCTGGCCGGTGCACAGCAGGTCCCGGACCAGAGCCGTCGCGACGGCGACCGCCCCCAGCCCGGCGAGCGTCCAGGCGACCGCGGCGGGTACCGCGGCGAGCCGCAGCAGGGGTGCGATCAGCAACGGCGCGAGGGCGATCAGGGCGTCCGCGCCGAGCGCGGCCCAGCGGCGTCCGGGGTTGGCGGGGACGACCTCGCCGGACGCCTCGGCGGCGTCCCGGACGGGACGCGGAGCGCGGCTGAGCATGGTCATCGGAAGCCTCTTGGTCGGGAGCTTCCGACCCTAACCGCCGACCCGGTCACACCCCATGGAGAGTTCTGCCCGATGGGGAGTGCTGCCCACCGGGCTCGCCGCCGGGTGACCCGCGGCAGACCTACGGTGTTGCCCGTCGCCGGGGAGTGCTCCCCATGGTGTGGCCCCGGGCCCACACCTACCGTGGCGGCAGAAACCACTACCTGATGGGGTTGCGATGAAGTTCGACATGGGCACCGAGACCCTCACCACGCTCAGCCAGAAGTCGTCGACCGAGTCCGACGATCTGCGCAGCCTGGTGAACGCCTTCGTCCGGGCCGCCGACCCGCTGCAGCACAAGCTGGCCGGCCCCGCGAAGACCGCCTTCGACCGGTTCAAGGGCAAGAGCGACGAGGTCGCCGACACGCTGAACAGCGCGCTGGTCGGCATCTGCGGCTCGATCGACGGCCAGAACCAGTCGTTCATCCAGGGCGCCCAGGAGGGCGCCGACACCCACCGCGCGAACGAGGGGTCGGCGAACTTCGCCGGCGCCGAGGTCGTCGCCCGGCTCGCCCCCCGCTGAAAGGACCCGGCCATGGCCTACTCGGACGATCGCAACGCCCACGACGTCGGCGCCTCGCAGCAGGTGCAGGACGACTTCGACACCGCCGCCGCCAACCTGGAGGCGGCACTCAACCGCCGCCAGCACGACGTCGACACGGCGATGAGCGACTACCAGGCCGACGGTGTCAGCGACGAATACGCCGCGATGGAAAAGCAGTGGCGCGACGCCGGCGGCGAGGTGAAGGCGATCATCAAGCTGCTCCGCGAATCGCTCGCCCAGAACGACGACATCGCGGTGGCCACCGTCACCCGCGCCAAGTCGTACCTGCCGTAGGCGTTCCCCGCTGATGAAGATCGTGCACCCCCTGGCCGACGAGTGGACCGACGAGTACGCCGTCTACGTCGCCGACACCGCCCTCGTGCTGCTGACCGACCCACTGGACTCGTTCCTGCGCTGGGCGGCGGACGAGGGGCTGCGTCCGGTCCTGATGACCCGCCCGGACGCCCGGCTCAGCCCGCCCGCGTCGCTGGCGATGAACCGCGCCGGCGGCTTCTGGGCGGTGCGCACCGCCGACGGCGTCTTCGACGGACTGACCGGGTACCGGGTGGGCAGCTTCCCGGAGCTGTGGGCGGGCCGTGAGCTGGCCGGCGACCGGCTGCCCAGCTTCACCGCGGCCCAGCCCCGGCCGCAGGCGATCCTCGGTTTCGACGTCTTCGCGCATCAGCGCGCGGTCGCCGACACCCGGGTCGGCGAACTCGCCGGGACGCTGCAGCGCACCCTGGGCGGACCGCCGCACGATGTCTGGGGGCTCACCGAGCCGCTGCTGGAGCCGTTCGCCATCGACCGGATCACCGAGACGGCGCGCCGCTCGATGCCCACCTCGGACGTCCTGCACGCGCGGGCGGCCGACGGCTCGTTCTGCGCCATCACCGTCGGACGGACCCGGCGCGGCCTGCTCGAACACGTGACCGGCGGCGTGAGCATCGGTGACTACCCGCAGCGCCTGGCGCCGCTGGTCGAGTCGGCCACCCGGGCGCTGACCGCCGTCGAGGCGAGCCACCAGCCGACCATCGGCTTCGTGTCGCTCGCAGAGGTGTGGCCCGGCGTGGTGCAGCGGGCGGGTGTGCGGCGTCCCGAGGTGCCGCTGGCGGTACTGATCGGGCCGCGCGCCGTCCATGACCTGGGTGCCCGGCTGGACGAGTTGCGCGAGCGGCACGACGTGCTGGTGCTGGGACGTCCGCGGCTGCCCAGCCTGCTGGTCCGGTTCGCCCGCACCGATCAGGGCTCCTGGGCGCAGTTGGTGGCATTCGCCTACGACCTGGGCATCGAGCGTGTGCAGCAGGCCGCGGGTATGGGCTGGGGGGACTGAAATGCCGAGTGAGTACGCCTTGTTGAGCGATGTCGAACCGACCACCGAACGGGTCACCACGATCGCCGCCACGGTCCATCCCGACGGCGCCTACGTGGAGTTCCGCGGCGGCGACATCAAGCAGTTCGTGGACGACGCCGGGACCCCGCTGCTGTGCCTGTTCCGGACCCGTCCGGTGCTGCGGGCCCGGGAGGCCGCCGCGGCGCTGACCGACGCGCCGTCCGCCTTCGGGCTGTGGACCGACCTGACCCTGCCGTTCGGCGACGACGGCCGCGGCCGGCGGCTCGCCGAGGCGATCGCGCAGGGCCTGGGCGGCGTGCTGGCGGAACGCGTGTGAGGGGAGTCGAATCGTGACCGCGTGGGATATCAAGCCCGGTGAGGTGCAGACCATCCTCACCACCGTGAAGACCAAGTCCGAGAAACTCGGCAAGGCGCTCACCGAGGAGAAGTTCACCGCGATCGGCGAGGGCATCGCCTGGGGCGGCGGGCTCACCGCCGACGTCGGCGCCGCGGTCGGCCAGGTGATGAAGGAACAGGGTGAGAACCTCAAGGTGATCCAGAACCACATCAGCGCCGGCATGGCGGGGGTCTCGAACGCGACCATCGCCTACAACCACGGCCAGTACGACATGGCCGCCACCTTCCAGACCGAAATGGTGAAGGCGGCCGACTCGGGCAACTTCACCTACTTCGTCGACCACGGCTACAAGGGGTGACGCGTCGATGAGCCAACCACAGGTATGCACCGTCGACGGCGGGCTGATCAACCCGGCCCTGCTGCCGGCGAAGGCCGCCGACCTGGACACCAGCACGATCACCGGGGCGGCGGACGACCTCCGCACCATGGGCTCGACCGTCGACACCAAGACGGACGAGATCAAGTCCACGTGGGGCGGGCTCTCCGGCTGCTACGAGGCACCCGAGCAGGCGCAGGTCTACGCCCTGATGAACGACCCGGCGACCGCGTCCGAGGACGTCAAGACCACCTTCGCCACGATGGCCGGGCACCTGGACACCTACGCCGACGCGCTGGACAAGATCAAGCCGAAGCTGGCCGACTTCGAGAAGCGTGCGCAGGAGTTCCGCGACGAGGTCATCGACGGCGTCTGGGTGGACGCCACCGAGGCCTCGGACGCCCACCTCGGCACCTACATCAAGGCGGGCTGGAACGGGCTCACCGGGCAGGACCAGGACCGCAAGAAGGTGCCCTGGTACGAGGACGGCGACACGGTCGAGAAGAACCAGAACTTCGTCAAGGAGATCGGCGGCATCTACGCCGACGTATCGGCGGCCGCGGCCACCTGCGCGACCAGCATCAACGGGCTGACCAGCCTGCCGGCGGACTCCAAGAAGGTCGAGGGAATCCCGGAGGAGGCCTTCTACAACCCCGAATCGCCGATGCCCTGGGGCTCGCCGCGCGAGGAGGACCGCAACTGCCCCGAATCGGTCGGCCACGGCGCCTACAGACCTGGATGGGCACCGGCAACGTGCTGTTGTCGCTGGCGGTGACGGGCGTGGGGACGGTCGGCTTCACCCAGCTGATGAAGGCCACCGGCAACGGGGACAACCCGGTGGTGCAGTGGCTCGACGAGCGGCACAAGGTGTCCGCCACCGTGGTCAGCGGCCTGGTCGGCATCGACCTGAACGCCAAGGACCCGTTCCACAAGTGGAAGGAGGACGGTGTCGCCACCTTCACCGAGTCCTTCCTGAACGTCGGCACCATGTTCATCCCGGGCGCCGGTCAGGCGGGCGCCGCGGTGAAGGTCGCCGGCCTGGGGTCGAAGCTGGCCCGGGTGACCGGAGCGGTCGCCGACTTCGCCGTGCCCGGGGGGTCGTGGCTGGTGAAGGGCGGTCTGCACACCATCCCGGTGCTGAAGAACGTGATCCGGTTCGCCGACGAGGTGCCGGTCAACCTGATCGACGACGCGGCCAAGGTCGGCGGCAAGACGCCCACCTTCAACCCCGGTGCGCTGATCGACGACGTGACGGACGTCCCGGCGCCGAAGGTGCCGGACAAGCCGGTGTCCGCCAGCAGCTTCGGCGACGGGCCCGGCCCGGGCAGCCTGGACGGCGGGCCGCGGACCACGACGACCCATCCGCACGCGCCCACGGTGGACACGCCTGCGGTGAAGCCGGACGCCCCGGAGCCGCACGGTTCCTCGGCCAAGCCGGAGCCGGAGCCGACCAAGCCCGAGCCCACCAAGCCGGAACCCGAGCCCACCAAGCCCGAGCCCACCAAGCCGGAACCCGAGCCCACCAAGCCCGTCGATCCGCGCGACCCGGACCCGGATCCCACCTCCAACCCGCACCCGGACGCCGACCCGCACCCGGACGCCGACCCGCATCCGGACGGCGGCCAGCCCGACGCCCCCGACAGCGCCGGTCAGCCCGACCATCATCCGGCGACCGACGACGGCGTCCCGGCCGACCACGGCACCGGTGATCACGGCACCACCGATCACGGCACCACCGATCCTCACGCCCACGACGCCCCGGACGGCGGCCCGACGCAGGATCGGCATGGGCGCGGCGACTACACCTTCGACGCCGAGGGTCGCCGGCACCTGCCGGGCGACCCGGAGAAC
This sequence comes from Micropruina sp., assembly GCA_044224095.1. Taxonomy (GTDB): domain Bacteria; phylum Actinomycetota; class Actinomycetes; order Propionibacteriales; family Propionibacteriaceae; genus Micropruina. The sequence continues at coordinate 11,874 of JBGALC010000008.1, forward strand.
ACCTACCGCGACATCAACGGCAAGCTGCACGACGCGGAGAGCGGCCGCTTCACCGCGGACACCAACCGACCCGACACCGACCTGCCGGTCGAGCACGCCGAGAAGGGCGACTCCCACAACGCCGACCTTCCCGACGAGGCGCAGGCCGCCCACGACCAGCGCCTGCAGGAGCGGACGGACGCGGAGACCGCCGCCCACGATGCCCAGGCCACGACCGACGACCTGGCGGCCGAGGCCGGCATCGATCCGGAGTTGCTGCAGGGGTCCTCGCGCGAGGTGGGCGAGAATCTGCGCGAGCTGGTCGCCGAGGGTGACATCAGCCCGGCCACGGCGCGACGGCTCGGTGACGCGGCAGCTGCCCAGCGCACGGCCATGCAGGCGTTCAAGGACGCCTCGGAGCGGCTGGGCGACGAGGCCGCCTCGGCGGTCTCGCAGAGCATCGGGGAGACGCCGCTGCTGAACACGCCGGGCATGGGTGCGGGCCGCTTCGACAACGTGGCGCTCGGTGACAACCCGCCGCACCTGACCTTCTACGAGAGCAAGGGCGGCAACTCCACGCTGGGCTACCGCAACGTCGACGGCGTCCGGGCACAGCAGGGCACCACCAGCTACCTGAACGCGATCGCCGACGTCGATCCGAGGTTCGCCGCCGAGCTGCGGCGCTTCGTGGACGCGAATCCGAACTCGCCCGTGGTCAGGGCAATCAAGGACGGAACCGTGGAGATCCGCTACACCATGGTGCAGGCGCTGCCCAGCGGGCGGATCAAGGTGACCCCGTTCGTGCTGGACCGCAGCGCGCTGAGGATTCCCGGAGTGGGTGGATAGGGTGTCGCACATGACCTGGAAGGCGATGGACGCCGCGCGTGTCGGCGATCTGCTGGAGTTCTGGATCAACGCCCCCTGGCCGCTGACCCGGGCCGAGACCGATGCCCTGGCCGCGTCCGGGCTCGGCTGGGCGGTCGACGCCGAGGGGGACGTCACCAACCCGGTCGACGGGCTCTCCCAGCCGGCCGTGCTGACCAGCGCGACGCCCGACGGCCAACTGGCCACCCTCAGCTTCTGGGTGAGCGACGTGGTCAAGGACCCGGGCGCCGACGCCGTCGCGTTCCTGGACGACCAGTTCACGCTGGTGGTGCGCGAGGGCGAACGACGCTGGGGAAAGCCGAAGCTGCGCTCCGGCAGGAACCGCAGTGCCGAATGGGAGCTGCCCGGCGGCGGCCGGGTGAACGCCTCGCGGTTGCGGAGCTCGGTCAGCGTGGAGTTCACCACACCGTCGTACGCGCAGGTGCTGCGCAAGCTGGGGGAGTGATCGGGTGACCTGGGACGAGTTCCGCGACCGCCTGCAGGCGACGCTGCGCGGGCTGACCGACCGCTGCTACCTGATCGTGTCGGCCCCCGAGCACGGATACGTCCAGTTCGCGGCCGCGCCCGACGAGCTGTCGGCCGAGGCCTGTGGACCGGAGTACACCGCCGGGCCGGCCACCCACGAGGCCGACGATCCGACCATGCTCGCCGCCGGCTGGTCGGCACCGACCCGGTCGGCGCCGAACTGGTCCGCTCCGCTGCAGCTGCCGGCGCTGACCGCGGAGTACCGCGCCCTGGCCGACAGCTGCGTCACCGCCCTGCGCGATGTGTACGGCGTGCCCGAGCCGGGCGTCCTGACCTATCAGGCCTGGCGCGACGCGGAGGTGCAGCCGCCCGGGGTCACCTGGCCCCCGGAACGGTTCGAGCAACTCGACCCGGGCGAGAATCCGCTGGCGCTGCCGTCGCTGGGGCTGCCTCCCGGCTGACGACAAAGGAAATGGGCTCCCGGGGTGGGAGCCCATTTCCTTGCCGGAGAGATCCTCGGGGGGCGAGGGATCCTTCCGCACAGCCGGCCTTCTCGGGGGAGGAGGGCCGGTGTTCCGCGGCGGAGCATCCGAGCTGTACGGATGCCGCCGCGGAGGTTCACAGCACCCGGCGGCAGCTCCAGGGCTTGAAGCCGCGCTTGGCGTACAGCCGGTTGGCGACGGTGATCTGCTCGGACTTGGTCGCCTTGTGGGGGTACTTCGCGAAGTGCTGGCCCTTCACCGAACGCCAGGTGGCCAGATTGAACTGCAGCCCGCCGTAGTAGCCGTTGCCGGTGTTGATGTGCCAGCGGCCGCCGGACTCGCACTTGGCGATCTTGTTCCATTTGGCCAGCCGGGCCAGGTTGATCGTCCGCTTGCCGTTGGTGCCGACCTTGACGACCTTGTTGACCACCTTCTTGGTGATCTTCTCCTTCACCACGACGGTGCTGGCGACGCCGTTGACCGTGGTGGTCAGGTAGGTCCGGGTGGCCTTGCCGTTGCGGCCCTTCTTGACCACCTTCGTGTCGCCCTTGTACAGCGACTTGGTCTTCTTCTTCACGGTCGCGTACTTCAGCGTCACCTTCTTGGTGGACGTCTTGGTGCTGACCACGTCGACCACGACCGTCATGCCGTCGCTGAGCGCGGCGTCGGGAGCGGGCGCGACCAGGTCGTCGGCGTCCACCACGAGGTTCAGCTGGGCGAGGGCGTCGGCAACCGTCTGGGCTCCGCTGACCTGCACGGCGTTCTCGACACCGGCGTAGCGCAGGTTCAGCGTGAGCGGGGCGGTGCCGGAGGCGTAGGCCGGCAGCGTGGTCAGCCCGGCGAACAGCAGCGTGCCGCAGGCCGCGAGGGCGGAACCCTTCCTGGTCAGCGACATCTGCGTTCTCCTCTTCGTCGGGACGGTCCGGTCAGGCCGCGTGGCGGCAACCCCACGGCGCGAGGCCGGCCTTGGCGTAGTAGCGGTTGGCGACGGTGATCTGCTCGGCGCGGCTGGCCAGGTCGGCACGCGCCGCGAAGTCGGTGCCGCCGTTCGCCCGCCACGAGGCGTTCGCGAACTGCAGTCCGCCGTAGTAGCCGTTGCCGGTGTTGATGCTCCAGTTGTTGCCCGACTCGCACTTGGCGATCCGGTCCCACATGGCGGCGCGGGCCAGGTTCAGGCCGCCGCCGCTGCCGCCGTCCGGGACGACCTTGGTGCCGACCAGCAGCTTCTGGCTCACCGGCGCCCGACCACCACCCGCTCGAGGACCTTCTTCTTGGCGTCGCCGCCGTTGACGGTCGTGTACTGGTAGGTGACGGTGGCCTTGCCGTTGCGGCCGGCCTTGCTGACCTTGGTCTGGCCGACGTACAGCGACTTGGACTTCGACTTCACGGTGCCGAAGGAGACCTTCTCGGTGACCGTGCGGGTCTCGACGGAGACCCGGTCGAGGGTGACCTTCTGCTTGTCGGTCACGGTGGCGTCCAGGTTCGGCTTGAGCCGGTCGCCCACGTTCATGCCGACGCGCTGCTCGCTGAGCAGCTCGGCGACCGTGGCCGCCGTCGTGGTCACCTTGGTGGACTTCCCGCCCACCTTCAGGGTCACCTGCTTGGGCGTCCGGACGTCGACGGTGAGCCCCTCGCGGCCGATGCCGGCCGAGCGCGAGAGCGAGAAGTCGGCGCCGCCCAGTCCGCGCAGCTCGGCGGTCGCCAGGGCGCCGTCCAGGGTCGTCGCGGTGGTGTAGAACTCGGTGGGCTTGCCGTCCACCAGCAGCGTCACCTTGCGGGCGAACTGCACCTGGACGCTGCTGCCGTCGCTCACCTGGGTGTCGACGGAGGGAAGACCAGGTCGCGCGGGCCGACCTCGAGGCCGTTGGCGCGCAGCACGTCACCGACGGTGGACGCGTAGCTGGAGGTGGTGGTGGTCTGGCCGTCGACGGTGAGGGTGACAGACTTGTCGAGCGAGGTTGCGGCGATTCCGCCACCGGCGAGGGCGACGGCGCCGGCGAGGGCGGTCAGCTTCCAGGACCAGATCACGATGGGTGTAGCTCCAGTTGACTCGGTGAGGCTTTCACGGCAGTTCATGAGAACAACCTGAGAACGAGTGTGCCTGAAGCTGAGAAAACCTGCAAATCTCTCAGGGAGTGCTGAGAATCGACGACGTGGGTTCCGTAGTCAACGCCGTTTCGGCGGCCGGTGGACGAGTTCGGCGGCTGGAGACCTCCGGGCCGGCCACAGCCCGTACCGGGCCAGGCGTCCCGGCGTCCGCCCGACGCGCGCGCGGCGCGTCCCACCCGACCGCTGGCGCGGGGCTTCCCCCAACCGCTCCCATCGGCACTGCATCTACCGCTCCCCGAACTATTTAGCGCTCGCCGAGTTCGGCGAGCGCTAAATAGTTCGGCGAGCGCTCACCAGTGTTGGTCGAGCTCAGCCGGCCCTCGGGCGGACGGTCGGGTCGGAGATCGCGAACGGCCCCGGGAAGCCCGGGGCCGTTCGTCGTCGTGCTTTTCGCCGCCGAGCTGCGGCGCTTCGTGGACGCGAATCCGAACTCGCCCGTGGTCAGGGCAATCAAGGACGGAACCGTGGAGATCCGCTACACCATGGTGCAGGCGCTGCCCAGCGGGCGGATCAAGGTGACCCCGTTCGTATTGGACCGCAGCGCGCTGAGGATTCCCGGAGTGGGTGGATAGGGTGTCGCACATGACCTGGAAGGCGATGGACGCCGCGCGTGTCGGCGAGCTGCTGGAGTTCTGGATCAATGCGCCCTGGCCGCTGACCCGGGCCGAGACCGGCGCCCTGGCCACCTCCGAGCTCGGCTGGGCGGTCGACGCCGAGGGGGAGGTCACCAACCCGGTGGACGGGCTGTCCCAGCCGGCCGTGCTGACCAGCGCCACCCCCGACGGCAAACTGGCCACCCTCAGCTTCTGGGTGAGCGACGTGGTCAAGGACCCCGGCGCCGACGCCGTCGCGTTCCTGGACGACCAGTTCACGCTGGTGGTGCGCGAGGGTGAGCGACGCTGGGGAAAGCCGAAGCTGCGCTCCGGTCGGAACCGCGGCGCCCAATGGGAGCTGCCCGGCGGCGGCCGGGTGAACGCCTCGCGGCTGCGGAGCTCGGCCGTCGTACGCGCAGGTGCTGCGCAAGCTGGGGGAGTGATCGGGTGACCTGGGACGAGTTCCGCGACCGCCTGCAGGCGACGCTGCGCGGGCTGACCGACCGCTGCTACCTGATCGTGTCGGCCCCCGAGCACGGATACGTCCAGTTCGCGGCCGTGCCCGACGAGCTGTCGGCCGAGGCCTGCGGACCGGAGTACACCGCTGGGCCGGCCGCCCACGAGGCCGACGATCCGACCATGCTCGCCGCCGGCTGGTCGGCACCGACCCGGTCGGCGCCGAACTGGTCCGCTCCGCTGCAGCTGCCGGCGCTGACCGCGGAGTACCGCGCCCTGGCCGACCGCTGCGTCACCGCCCTGCGCGACGTGTACGGCGTGCCCGAGCCGGGCGTCCTGACCTATCAGGCCTGGCGCGACGCGGAGGTGCAGCCGCCCGGGGTCACCTGGCCCCCGGAACGGTTCGAGCAACTCGACCCGGGCGAGAATCCGCTGGCGCTGCCGTCGCTGGGGCTGCCGCCCGGCTGACGACAAAGGAAATGGGCTCCCGGGGTGGGAGCCCATTTCCTTGCCGGAGAGATCCTCGGGGGGCGAGGGATCCTTCCGCACAGCCGGCCTTCTCGGGGGAGGAGGGCCGGTGTTCCGCGGCGGAGCATCCGAGCTGTACGGATGCCGCCGCGGACGTCTCACAGCACCCGGCGGCAGCTCCAGGGCTTGAAGCCGCGCTTGGCGTACAGCCGGTTGGCGACGGTGATCTGCTCGGACTTGGTCGCCTTGTGGGGGTACTTCGCGAAGTGCTGGCCCTTCACCGAACGCCAGGTGGCCAGATTGAACTGCAGCCCGCCGTAGTAGCCGTTGCCGGTGTTGATGTGCCAGCGGCCGCCGGACTCGCACTTGGCGATCTTGTTCCATTTGGCCAGCCGGGCCAGGTTGATCGTCCGCTTGCCGTTGGTGCCGACCTTGACGACCTTGTTGACCACCTTCTTGGTGATCTTCTCCTTCACCACGACGGTGCTGGCGACGCCGTTGACCGTGGTGGTCAGGTAGGTCCGGGTGGCCTTGCCGTTGCGGCCCTTCTTGACCACCTTCGTGTCGCCCTTGTACAGCGACTTGGTCTTCTTCTTCACGGTCGCGTACTTCAGCGTCACCTTCTTGGTGGACGTCTTGGTGCTGACCACGTCGACCACGACCGTCATGCCGTCGCTGAGCGCGGCGTCGGGAGCGGGCGCGACCAGGTCGTCGGCGTCCACCACGAGGTTCAGCTGGGCGAGGGCATCGGCAACCGTCCGGGCGCCGCTGACCTGCACGGCGCTCTCGACACCCGCGTAGCGCAGGTTCAACGCGAGCGGGGCGGTGCCGGAGGCGTAGGCCGGCAGCGTGGTCAGCCCGGCGAACAGCAGCGTGCCGCAGGCCGCGAGGGCGGAACCCTTCCTGGTCAGCGACATCTGCGTTCTCCTCTTCGTCGGGACGGTCCGGTCAGGCCGCGTGGCGGCAACCCCACGGCGCGAGGCCGGCCTTGGCGTAGTAGCGGTTGGCGACGGTGATCTGCTCGGCGCGGCTGGCCAGGTCGGCGCGCGCTGCGAAGTCGGTGCCGCCGTTCGCCCGCCATGAGGCGTTCGCGAACTGCAGCCCGCCGTAGTAGCCGTTGCCGGTGTTGATGCTCCAGTTGCCGCCCGACTCGCACTTGGCGATCCGGTCCCACATGGCGGCGCGGGCCAGGTTCAGGCCGCCGCCGCTGCCGCCGTCCGGGACGACCTTGGTGCCGACCAGCAGCTTCTGGCTCACCGGCGCCACGACCACCACCCGCTCCAGGACCTTCTTCTTGGCGTCGCCGCCGTTGACGGTCGTGTACTGGTAGGTGACGGTGGCCTTGCCGTTGCGGCCGGCCTTGCTGACCTTGGTCTGGCCGACGTACAACGACTTGGACTTCGACTTCACGGTACCGAAGGAGACCTTCTCGGTGACCGTGCGCGTCTCGACGGAGACCCGGTCGAGGGTGACCTTCTGCTTGTCGGTCACCGTGGCGTCCAGGCTTGGCTTGAGCCGGTCGCCGATGTTCATGCCGACGCCCTGCTCGCTGAGCAGTTCGGCGACTGTGGCGGCGGTCGTGGTCACCTTGGTGGACTTGCCGCCCACCTTCAGGGTCACCTGCTTGGGCGTTCGGACGTCGACGGTGAGCCCTTCGCGGCCGATGCCGGCCGAGCGCGAGAGCGAGAAGTCGGCGCCGCCCAGTCCGCGCAGCTCGGCGGTCGCCAGGGCGCCGTCCAGGGTGGTCGCGGTGGTGTAGAACTCGGTGGGCTTGCCGTCCACCAGCAGCGTCACCTTGCGGGCGAACTGCACCTGGACGCTGCTGCCGTCGCTCACCTGGGTGTCGACGGAGGGAAAGACCAGGTCGCGCGGGCCGACCTCGAGGCCGTTGGCGCGCAGCACGTCACCGACGGTGGACGCGTAGCTGGAGGTGGTGGTGGTCTGGCCGTCGACGGTGAGGGTGACAGACTTGTCGAGCGAGGTTGCGGCGATACCGCTACCGGCGAGGGCGACGGCGCCGGCGAGGGCGGTCAGCTTCCAGGACCAGATCACGATGGGTGTAGCTCCAGTTGACTCGGCGAGGCTTTCAGGGCAGTTCATGAGAACAACCTGAGAACGAGTGTGCCTGAAGCTGAGAAATCGTGCAAATCTCTCAGGGAGGGCTCGGAGTCGGCGCCGTGGGTCCGGTAGTCAGCGCGGTTTCGGTGTCCACCGGGTATCCGGCAGCTGGACAGCGGGTGTCGGTCGTCCCACCCCTCGTGATGGTCGGCCGTCCGGCCGATCGCGCGCCCAGCTATTCCGGGCTTCCCGAATTCGGCGAGCCCTGAACAGTTGGGCGAGCAGAAGGGGCGAGGACCGCGGAACGGCCCCCGGGGCGTACCCGGGGGCCGTTCGTGGCGTCGGTCAGAAGTGTCGGCGATCGGCTCAGAACAGGCCGGAGCCGGCCTCGCGGGCCTTGGTGAAGCGCTCGGTGACGTCGGCCCAGTTGACCACGTTCCACCACGCCTTCACGTAGTCGCCCTTCACGTTGAGGTACTGCAGGTAGAAGGCGTGCTCCCACATGTCCAGTTGCAGCACCGGCAGCTGGCCCACCGGCAGGTTGCCCTGCTGGTCGAAGAGCTGGTTGATGTTCAGGCGCTTGCCCAGGGTGTCCCAGACCAGCACCGACCAGCCGGAGCCCTGCAGGCCGTTGGCCACCTCGTTGAACTGCTTCTGGAAACCCTCGAACGAGCCGAAGAACTCGTCGATCGCCGCCGCGATCTCGCCGTCGGGGCGTCCGCCGCCCTCGGGCGACATGTTCTTCCAGAACACCGAGTGGTTGATGTGTCCGCCGAGGTGGAAGGCGAGGTCCTTCTCGAGCTTGTTGATCGCCGCGAAGTCGCCGCTCTCGCGGGCGGCGGCCAGCTTCTCCAGTGCGGTGTTCGCCCCGGCCACATAGGCGGCGTGGTGCTTGTCGTGATGGAGCTGCATGATCTGCGCGGAGATGTGCGGTTCGAGTGCGCCGTAGTCGTAGTCGAGGTCCGGCAGCGTGTACGTCATCGGTACTCCTTCGTAGGGGCTACTTGCTTGGGTCAACCCACGGTTCACGGCCCAGTATTCCCTGCCCGGAGCGTCGGCGACACCTCCGGACGGGCGGGAGTGTCGGCGACGTCGGACGCCGCAGCGGCCGTGGCGGTGCCGACGGGCCCGGCCGGCGAGGGCGTGGTCCGGGCGTCCGCGGTGGCGAAGCTGGCCCGGCGCGCGGTCCGGCGCAGCAGCCGCAGCAGCGGGGCGCCGACCAGCAGGATCACCGCGGCGTTGGTGAGCGCCCGGCCGAGGTTCCAGCCCATCGAGGTGGCCAGGTTGAACAGCACGAACCGGTGCAGGTTCTCCAGCGGAGTGGCGGCCGGGTCGAAGGACAGCTGGGTGCCGTCGCCGAGGGCGAACGGCCAGAACGAGAAGTCCATCAGCCAGCCGTAGGCGAAGGCCGAGACCATGCCGTAGCCGGCCAGCAGCGCCAACTCGCGGCGTCCGGACGCGCGACCCCGGCTGGGCGCACTGGCTGCGCCGGGCACGCTCGCCGCATGACCCGGTACGTCTTCGCGCCTCCGGCTCGCCGTTGCACCCAGCCGGCGCCGCTCGCCACGCCGTCCATCGGCGGATCGGGGCCTCGGCAGCCAACCGGCGAACAGCCCGACGAAGCCCGCGGCCAGCATCTGGTACGGCAGCCACGGACCGACCCCCGAGGTGATCAGGGCCGAGGTGAACAGGGTGATCGCCCCGAGCGCGAAGCCGAAGCCGGCGCCGAACACCCTGCCGGCCAGGATCAGCAGGAAGAACACCAGCTCGAAGCCCGCCGTGCCGGCGCTCAGCGGACGCAGGATGCTGCCGACGGCGGCCAGCACGCCGAGCATGGCGAGCGCCTTGACGTCCATGCCGCCGGCGGAGAGCTCGGCCAGCACGATCGCCAGCACCAGCGGCAGTACCAGGGCGAACACCATCGGTGCCTGCAGCGGACTGGCACTGCCGTCGGGACGCAGGAACAGCGGCCAGGCGAAGGCAACGGAGCCGGTCAGCACGGCGACGGTCAACGCCAGCCCGGACTGCCAACGGGGGCCGCTCATCGCAGCCCCCGCTCGACGTCGGCGGGGGTGAGCACGCCGACCGGGGCGAACACCTTCGCCATCTGCGGGGCGTAGGCGGGCGACGAGGTGAGCAGTGCGGCGGTGTCGCCGTCGGCGATCACCTCGCCGTCGGCCATCAGCAGCAGCCGCCGGCTGACCAGCGCCGCGAACTCGACGTCGTGGGTGCTCAGCGCCACCGCGACGCCGGTCTCGGCGAGGCCGTCCAGGATCTGGTGCAGCTCGTTCTTCGAGGCGTAGTCGAGGCCCCGGGTCGGCTCGTCGAGCAGCAGCACCGGGGCGCGGGCTGCGAGCTGGATGGCCAGCACCAGGCCGAGCCGCTGGCCCTCGGAGAGGTCGCGCGGGTCGCGCTCGGCCGGCAGCTCGAGGCCCAGCCGGGCGATCAGGCCGCGGGTGGTGCCGGGTTCGGCGCCGCTCTCACGGTCGGCCTGCTCGCATTCGGCGCCGACCGTGGGCAGGTAGAGCAGGTCGGCGGCGGTCTGCGGCACCAGGGTGACCAGCCGGCGCGCCTCCGCGGCGCTCAGCCGGCGCGGGTCGCGTCCGTCGACGGCCAGGGTGCCGGCGCTGGTCAGCGCCCCCTGCAGCGCCCAGAGCAGGGACGACTTGCCGGCGCCGTTGCGGCCCAGGACGGCGGTGACGGTGCCGGCTCGCAGGTCGAGGTTGACGTCGCGGACGGCGGTGAGCGCGCCGTACCGCACCTCGATGCCGCGGGCGGCCAACGCGACCGGGCCGGGGGAGTCGTCCGGCGCCGGCGGCGGGGTGATCGTGATGCCGGACGCGCGTACCCGGCGGCGTGCCTCGCGGACGCTGAGCGGCACGGTCGGCCAGCCCAGGCTGCGGGCGAGAGAGGCCAGCGGCGGCGTGACCGAGGCGCGGGCCAGGATCTCGGCGGGCGGGCCGTACTCGGCGCCGCCGTCGCCGGGCAGCCAGACCATCGAGTCGGCGGCCTGCATCACTCGTTCCAGGCGGTGCTCGGCGAGCACCACGGTCAGCCCGACCTCGTGCACCAGCGTGGTGATCGCGGCCAGCACGTCCTGCGCGGCGGTCGGGTCGAGCGCCGAGGTGGGCTCGTCCAGCACCAGCACCCGGGGCTGCGCCGCCAGCACGGCGGCGATCGCCACCCGCTGCTGCTGGCCCCCGGACAGCTCGATCAGCGGACGCCGGCGCAGCTCGGCGATGCCCATCAGGTCGAGGGTCTCCTCGACCCGCTTGCGCATCGCCACCGGGTGGACGCCGAGCTGCTCCATGCCGTAGGCCACCTCGTCCTCGACGGTGTCGGTGACGAAGCCGCGCAACGGGTCCTGGCCGACGTAGCCGACCAGTTCGGCCAGCTCGCGCGGACGGTGCCGGGCGGTGTCCCGGCCGGCCACCGTGACGCGTCCGGTCAGGGTACCGCCGGTGAAGTGCGGCACCAGGCCGTTGATGGTGCCCAGCAGGGTGGACTTGCCACTGCCGGTCGGGCCGACCACCAGGCACAGGTCGCCGTCCGGGATCTCCAGGCTCACCCGCCGCAGGGTGGGCCGGTTGGCCTCCGGGTAGCCCACGGTGACGTCGTCCCAGACGATCATGCCGGCGCCCCGCTGCGCAGCGTCCGCACCCGGGTGTCGGTCCGGGTGCTGTCGACGGCCCGGAACCGGGGCGGCACGGTCAGCGCCAGCGGGGCCAGGCAGCAGGCCACCGCCAGCAGCATCGGCGGCGTCAGCTCGGGCCAGACCAGCGGATCGGTCGAGGGGAACACGGCGTCGTAGCCGGATTCCAGCCAGCCGAGGGTGAACACCACCGCGGCGGCCAGCGGTCCGGTCAGCGCGATCGCCGTCGACCGGGCGGTCCACGGGTGCGGACGGTGACTGGTCACCCGCAGGTTGCTGCCGGCCAGCCGCAGGCCCCAGCCGGCGCCGGCGATGCCGACGGCCAGCGTGATCGCGGACGCCTCCCAGAACGGGGTGCTGAGCAGCAGGAACGCGCCGAGCGTCGCCACCATCACCGAGCCGACCATCAGCGGCAGCGCAGCACCCACCGGGAGACCCCTGGTGCGGGCGAAGCCGCGGGACTCCATGCCGGCCGCCAGCGCCATCGACCGTTCGATGGCGTCGCCGAGGACGGGCAGCGCGATCCGGCCCAGCGCCCGCAGGCCCCGGACCGGGTCGCCGCGCAGCCTGCGGGCGCGACGCACCCGCAGCGCGCTCTCGACCAGCTGAGGAGCGACGGTCAGCGCGATCACCACGGCGACGGACGCCTCGTACAGCGCGCCCGGCACCGAACGCAGGGCCTGCCGGGGATTGGCCAGCGCGTTCGCGGCGCCGATGCAGAGCAGCATCACCGCGAGCCGCAGCGCGTCGTAGAGGGTGAAGGCCAGCGCCTCTGCGGTCACCGGGCCGCCCAGCCGGATTCCGGCCGCCCACTCCGGCAGCGGAAGTTCGGGCAGGGTGAACAGGACGGTCTCGCCACCGCTGCCCCCGATCGCGATCTGGAACACCACCCGCATGCCGATCACGAACAGGGCCAGCAGCAGATAGGCACGCACCGACCGGGCCCAGGGCGCCGCGGTCCGTCGGATCATCACCACCACGATCACGGCCAGGGCGATCAGCACCAGCAGCAGCGGGTTGGTGGTGCCGCTGACCGCGAGCCCGGTGCCGATCGCCCAGCACCACCAGGCCCACGGGTGCGGCGAGGGCGGGTGCCGGGGGTTCAGGACTTCCTGCCCTTCCACCACCAGCCGCCGAGCCCGGCCGCGCCGGCCAGAACGATTCCGAGGGTGGTGATCAGCCCGGCCGGTGAGCCGGTGTTCGAGCCGTCCGCTGGCTCGGCCGCCGGGGCGGCCTGGGCGTCCGGGTTGTCGGCGACCGGGGAACCGGCCGGCGATGTCGCGGGAGTTCCCGGGCCGGGACTCGACGACCGAGCCGAGGCCGGGGCGGCCGTCGCAGTGCTCCGGGGGGTCGCGCTGGTCGCCTTCGCGGCCGCGGTGGCCTTCGCGCTCGCACTCGCCTTGGCGCTGGCGCTGGGCCTGCTGGTCGGCTTCGCGGTGGCGCTGGGCTTCTTCGTCGGGGTGGGTTTCGGCTTGGGCTTGGCCGACGACTTGGTCGGCGTCGGCTTCGGCTTCGGGTCCTCGGTGGTGGCCGGCGGTGCTGCAGCGGGCGGGACCTTGCCGTCGCTCAGGGACTGGTAGCGCCAGCCCTCGGCGTTGCCCGCGGACGGCTTGTAGCTGTTGGCGCCCAGGTTGGAGTAGGTCCAGTCGCCGTAGCTGCCGTCCGACGTGCGGGAGGCGTGCCAGTACGACCAGTACGCCTTGTTGGTGTCGGGCTTGCTCGGCTTGCCGCTGATCTTCTCGACGAAGCCCTCGTTGATGGTGGGGCTGAACCCGGCGCTGCGCAGCGCGGCCGCGCCCGTGCTGTGACTGGTCGCGCACTTGGTCGAGATGCCTCCCAGGCTGCCGAAGTCGACGACCACCCACACCCCGCTGCAGGACGCCGCCCGCGGCAGCGCCGGGCTGGCCGAGGCGGCGGGAGTGGACGGCGCGGCCGCGCCGGCGGCGAGCATCGCCGCCAGCGCAGCCGTGGCGAGGAATCGCCTCACTTGATCACCTTCGCGGTCGGCAGGGAGGTGAGGCTCACCGTCTGGTGGCCGTCCTTCTTCGCCGTCACCTTGACGGTGATGGTCTTGCCGGCGTCCGACTTGGTCAGCTTGTAGGTCGCCTTGGTGGCCTTCGAGATGGACGTGCCGGAGCGGTACCACCGGTAGCTGAAGGTCGGAGCCGGGTCCCAGGTGCCCGGCAGCGCGGTCAGGGTCTGGCCGACCTTGGCGGTTCCGGTGATGGTGGGGACGGGGCTGGTCGCGTACCCGAGCGGCGGGGTGTTCAGGTCGGGCTGGACGTTGTCGCCCAGGTACGCCCCGTAGAGCCAGCCCTCCACGGTGCCCTTCACCGGCTTGGACTGGGCCGCCCCGACGTTGTACGACGTCCAGGTGTTCCAGGTCCCGTCGGCCTTCGGGGTGGCGGACCAGTAGCCCCAGTACTTCGAGAAGGTGGTGTCGATCGTGTACGGGAAGCCGTGGATGCGGTTCACGAACCCGTCCTTGGCCTCCACCTTGAAGCCGGCACTCCTCAGGGCGTCCAGGCCGGTTGCGTACTTGGTGGCGCAGCGCACGGTCTGCTGGCCGTTGCCCCGGTCGACCACGACCCAGACGCCGGTGCAGGACGCGGTCGCCTTGGGCAGCGAGGGCGGGTTCTTCGGGCACTTGCTCAGGTTCAGCGACACATCCAGCAGCGACGTGCCGGTGATCAGGTAGAGCGCGTTGGCGGTCGCCGAGACGTCCGATGCCGTGCCCTCGTCCAGCGAGTTCGGGAAGCCGCCGTCCGACTTCTGCACGGTGCCCAGCCACTCCTTGGCCTTGGTCACCTCCGACCCGCTCTTCAGCGCAGAGGCGAGCAGGGCGGTGGAGTCGACCGGCGAGTAGTTGGCCCAGTAGCCGTCCGGCTCCTGCTCGCCCTTCGCCCAGGTCTCGGCGGCGTCCTGCTGAGGCTTGAGCTGACCGAGCGTCCGCAGCGCGAGAATGCCCATCGCCGTGGTGTCGGGATCGGCGTTGAAGGTGCCGGCCGGGTACTCGTAGCCGAAGGCCCCGTTGTCGCCCTGCTGGCCGAGCAGGTTGGTGAGCAGGGTCACCGGCACGGTTGCGCCGGCCTTCTGCAGCGCGATGATGCCGAGGCTCTGGCTGAACGCCGACGTGGACGGGCCGACCCGGCCGTCCTTGGGCAGGCTCTTGGTGACCAGCGAGATCAGGTTGTAGCCGGCGAACTTCTTCGGGTTGAGGCCCAGCGCCTGCACCGTGATCGCCATGTTGGCGGCCCGCGCCTGGTTCAGCTTCTTGCTCGGATAGAGGTAGGACTTCGCGTTCTTCTCGATCTGCGACACCAGCGTGCGCGCCGCCGGGGCGTAGCTGCAGTTGCCGGTGGTGGCCAGGCCGAGCGCCGCGGTCATCGAGGCGCCCGCGCCGTCGCCCTTGGCGGGCAGGTTGCGGGCGATGAAGTTGGCGGCCTTGGTGGCGTCGGCCTCGCCGGCCGCGGAGGCCCGCGGCGACGATTGGATCAGGCCGGTGAGCGCCAGCGCCGCTGCAGTCCCGACAGCGAGCGAGCGCCTCAGTGATGAGTGCATCTGGATGGGTCCTTTCGCACGGGCATTCGTGCGAGGCCAGACCCTGGGGTCCAATCCGGCTCACCCGCGTGCCACGACAGGTTGACAGAGCCAGAACGTGTGCAGGCATTCCGACTGGGCCATCGCTGGCGTCACGGCTGCGGGTCAGTCCCGGATTCGCACCGGGTTCCCCTGCAGCGGTTCAGGTGGGTTCAGACTAACCCACGGCCGCCTTCCGGACGCCCGATCGGCGAATCGCGAGGTTCCGCCCCACGCTGCAGGTCGCCATGCGTGGAACCACCGCGGACACCCGAGCCTGCCCGACCGGTTGCCCGAGCGCGGTAGGGCACCGGGTCGGGTCAGTCGTCCTCGTCGGCGGTGCCGTCCGAGGAGTCCTCAGCCGCTTCCTTCGCAGCGCGGGTGCTGCCGTCGATGCGGCCGCGCAGGTCGTCGAACGCCTGCTGCCCCTTCTCCCGGGCGCCCGCCGCGAGGTGTTTGAAGTTGTCGCCGGCGTCGTTGGCGAGGCCCCGGAGGTTGTCGCCGGCGCCGGTCGCGAAGTGCCTGAGGTTGTCCCCGGCGTCGTTGGCGAGGCCCCGGAGGTTGCCGCCGGCGTCGGTGGCGAAGCCCTTGAGGTTCTCGCCCGCGGTCGCCGAGAACTCGCGCACGTGGTCGAAGGCGTCCTCGGTGAACTCCCGCACCTGCCCGCCGACGCCCTTGGCCCGGGCGACCAGATCGTCGAGGAATTTGCCGGTGTCTCCGGCGTTCTCGTCAGCCATGCTGGTGTTCCTCTCCGCGCCGGCCAGGCGGCCCTGGCTCGCCGCCAACCCTAGGGGCTCTGTCGCACGCAGCGGAACAGGCCCACCGGATCAGCTGGACGCCTTCGTCACCGCGAACACCCGGAAACCCTTCGCGCTGGCCGTCCGTTCGCAGGCCCAGCCCTGGTCGACCAGCCAGCGCTGCAGCGAGTCGGCGCCCAGATTGCGGCCCACGACCAACCGGGCCACACCGTCCGGCGCCAGCCGGGGCAGCCAGGTCAGCAGCAGGTCGTGCAGGGCGTCCTTGCCGATCCGGATCGGCGGATTCGACCAGATCTCGTCGTAGCGGACGGCCGGGTCGGCCGCGTCCGGCAACAGCGGGCGCACCCGGTCGGCGACGCCATGAGCACGCGCGTTGTCGGCGCACAGGGCGAGGGCGCGCGGGTTCACGTCGACGGCGTCCACGACCGCACCGGGGCAGGCGGTGGCCAGGGCGATGGCCAGCACCCCCCAGCCGCAGCCGAGATCGAGCAGCCGGGTGGCGTCGGCGGTCGGCACGGCCGAGCGCAGCAGGACGCCGGTGCCCAGGTCCAGGCCGTCGGCTGAGAACACCTCGTTGGCGGTGGTGAAGCTCCAGTCGGTGTCCCAGAACCGGACGTCGACGGCGCGTCGCCTCTCGGCCGACGCGGGCGCGGTGAAGTAATGGCTCACTCCGGCGACTCCTGGCCCTCCGCGGCCTCCAGGGTGCGCCGGGCGCGGGCCTCGACCGCACGCGCGGCCAGCTCGCGGTCGCGCGGGTAGCCGACCTCCTCCAGGGTCAGCCCGCCGGGCGGCATCACAACCAGGGCCCGCACCACCGATTTGCCGTCGATCGCGTCCGAGCCGAGCAGTTGGCCGCGGCGTCCGGACAGGTCGGTCATCACCGCGCCCAGGTACTCGTCGCCGACGGTGACGGTGACCAGGTCGAGCGGCTCCAGCAGGGCCACCGCGCCGTTGGCCGCCGCCGCCTCCTTGATGGCCAGTGCGCCGGCCATCTGGAACGCCATGTCGGAGGAGTCCACCGAGTGCGCCTTGCCGTCGTAGAGGGTCACCCGGACGTCGACCATCGGGTAGCCGGCGAAGACGCCCTTGTCGAGCTGGTTGCGGATGCCCTTCTCCACCGACGGGATGAACTGCCGGGGGACCGCGCCGCCGACCACCTTGTCGACGAACTCGAAGCCGGCGCCGCGGTCCAGCGGTTCGACCTCGATGTTGCAGACCGCGTACTGACCGTGACCGCCGGACTGCTTGACGTGCCTTCCCAGCGCAGTGGCCCTGCCGGTGAAGGTCTCCCGCATCGGGATCTTCAGTTCCTCCTGCTCGACCCGCACCTGGTAGCGCTCGACGAGACGGCCGAGCAGCAGATCGGCGTGCGCCTGCCCGGTGGTCCACAGCACCAGCTGGTCGCCCGCGCCCCGGTCGAGCCGGACGCTCGAGTCCTCGACGGCGAGCCGCTGCAGGGCACCGGCCAGCTTGTCCTCGTCGTTGCGGGTGGCGGCCCGGATGGCCAGCGGCAGCAGCGGCTCCGGCAGCGCCCAGGACTCGACCACGCCGGGCCGCTCCTTCGCCGAGAGGGTGTCGCCGGTCTCGGCGGTGCTCAGCTTGGGCAGCAGCACGATCTCGCCGGCGATCGCCTGCTGGCGGGGCTTCAACTCGGTGCCGACCGCGCCCTGGATGAGGCCGATGCGTTCCTCGTTGTCATGATCGGGATGGGCGTCGTCGGGCCGGCCCAGCACCCACGACCGGTGCCCGGACACGTGGACGACGTCGTCGGTGCTCAGCGTCCCCGAGAAGACCCGCACCATGGACAGCCGGCCGGCGAACGGGTCGGTGGTGGTCCGGATCACCTGCGCCACGAGCGGTGCGGCGGGGTCGGAGTCGGCCTGCGGCAGCACCTCCCCATCGGTGGTGGTCAGCGCCGGGTTCGGGTGCAGGCCCGGGGTCGGGAAGCCGCGCTCGATCAGCGCCAGCAGCTCCTCGATGCCAACCCCGGTGCCGGTCTGCACCGGCAGCACCGGGAACAGGTTCGCGGTGGCGACGGCCTTCATCAGGTCGTCCAGCAGTTCGGCCAGATCGAGGTGTTCGTCGTCCTCCAGGTAGCGGTCCATCAGGCCCTCGTCCTCGGCCTCGGCGATGATCGATTCGATCAGCGGGCCGCGATAGGTCTCGACCTGGTCGTCGTGGGCGTTCAGGGTGCGGATCACCCGCTCACCGGCGGAGTAGTCGTGTTCCTCCAGGGTGAGCAGGCCGATGTTGCCGACCACCTGGCCCGGGCCGGCGAAGGTGGGCACGTGGGTGGGCCGGACGCCGTCGCCGAACAGGTCCTGGCACTCGGCGACGGAGGTGTCGAAGTCGGCGTGGCCGGCGTCCAGCTTGGTGAGCACGATCACCCGCGGCAGGTTGGCCTCGCGGCACTCGTCCCACAGCGACCGGGCGGCGCCGTCGACGCCGTCGGCGGCGGAGAGCACGAAGATCGCGGCATCGGCGGCGCGGATGCCGGCCCGGAGTTCGCCGACGAAGTCCGGGTGGCCCGGTGCGTCGAGCAGGTTGACCAGCGTGTCGCCGGTGACGAAAGAGGCCAGGAACAGTTGGGACGCCCGTTCGGCGTCCTCCTTCTCCCCGCGATAGCCCGGCACTCTGGCCTTCAGCAACTGCTCGAAGAGGGACGTCTTGCCCGACCCGGCGTTGCCGATCAGGACGACGTTGCGGACCTCATCGGGGCTGGTCACCTGCATCGTGGTCGCGTTCACCTTCGAACTCATGCCCCTACCTAACACCCGCCCCGAGGGGCCTGCAACAGAACTGCCGAAGCCGTGCCCACCGGCGGGCACGGGACCGATGAATGGTGGCGGCCGCCACTAGGGTGGAGGTAGGCACCCCGGAGTGGAGGCACCTGATGGACATCGTGTTGGCGCTGTTGCGCACCTTGATCTTCGTGGTGGCCACGGTCGCGGCCACCGTGTATGTCGGACGCCGGATCGGACGCGGCCACGCCCTGCTCTGGACCGGCACCATGCTGCTGGTGTTGCACTGGCTGATCGGTTTCGGTTGGACGACCTACCGCGCCGGTGCGCCGGACACCACGCCCGACGTCGCCGGCTGGGTGACCTGGGCGGGCTATCTGCTGCCGTTCCTCGCGGCGCTGTCCTTCGTCTGGGGCATCGGGCAGGCGGCCGGCGTGCCGGCCCGCGGAGGCGCGGTCGGCGCCGCCCGGCGGACGCCCGGCGGTGCTCCGGCGGCCGCGCCGCCCGCGCCCGCACGGGATGAGTCCCCGCGGACCGCGGGCTCGCCGGCCCGGCCCGCGTCGTCGTCGGGTGTCGGCGCGGTCGGCGTGGTTCCGGCGCCGTCGGCGGCCACCGGGATCGGCGGGCATGTGGCCAGCCCGCGCGTGACCTCCGCGGGGCCGACGCCGCCTGGGGCGCACACCCCGGCGCAGCCACGGCGGCACAAGTCCACCCGCCCGCCCGGCCTGATCGTTCCGCACGCGGTTCCGGTGGTGATGACCCCGTCGGCCAGTCATCACAGCCCGCCCGATCCGGACCCGGTGGTCGACCTCGGGCCGGACGACGCCGCTCCCGGGCCCGCCGATCCGCCCGCCGGGACACCGCCGATCGCGCCGGCCGGCTGGGCTCCGGCCGGCTGGGCCGGCGCCGCTCACGGCCAGGGAACCGCGGTGCCGAGGCCGTCGACGTCCCCCGGATCGGACGCGGTGTCCCCGGTCGCACCGGAGCAGCCGATGCCGGGGAGTGGATCATCGGAGTCGCCGGCCGGTCCACGACCGTCGTCGTAGCCCGGCACCCCTCCCGGGTTCGAGCCGGGTCGAGTTGCGGCGTTCACACGCCGGAACGGGCTGATCGGCGAACTCAGCTCTCGGCCGGGATCACCCGCCGGTGCTCGGACGCCGGCGCGCGCTGATCGGCGGCGAACTCAGATGTCGATCGGGATGACCGCGCCGACCACCTGACCGCGTCCGTGGATCGGCATCTCCATCATCCGGGTGCGAAGCTTCGCGTCGCCCAGCCAGAGCCGGCGCAGCACCGCACCCATCACCACCGGACGAGCTCGGATGCCGCCGTCGGCGATCTTGATCGCGATCCCGCGGCCGTCCGGCAGGCCCGCGGCGTAGACGCCCTCGGCGCCGTCCTTGGCGACCATGCCGGGCACCCCCCGCATCAGGTCGGTGACGTCGCGTCCGGTGCCGCCGACCAGTTCCGGGTGGGCGCGCATGGCGTCCGCCACCTCCTTCTCCGCGCCTTCTGTGGCGGCGGCCAGGGTGCCGAACATCCGGGCCAGGCCGACCAGGCTGACCGCCAGCGCAGGTGCGCCGCAGCCGTCGATCGACGTCCACGCCACCCGGACGCCGAGGCTGCGGATCGTCTCGAGCACCGCCTGCTGAGTGGGATGGCCACGGTTCAGGTAGGTGTCCACCCGCCAGCCGTTCAGGGCGGACGTGGCCAGCATCGCCGCGTGCTTGCCCGAGCAGTTCTGGGCCAGCGAGGACGGCGGGCGCCCGGTCGCGATCCATTCGTTGCGCTGGGCGTCCATCAGCGGCAGGTCGGGGGTGTTCCGCAGATCGGACTCATCCAGTCCGGCACCGTGCAGCAGCTCGAGCACCGTTCGCAGGTGCATCGGTTCGCCGCTGTGGCTGGCGCAGGCGATCGCCAGCTGGTCGGGCGGCACCGCGAGCCCGCAGCGCACCATCGCCAAGGCCTGGAACGGCTTCAGGCTGGAGCGCGGCAGCACGTCGCTGGTGTAATCGCCGCGGCTGTAGGAGACCGAGCCGTCGGCGCGGGTGATCACCACGATGCCGCGGTGCGCCGACTCGACGAACCCGTTGCGGACCACCTGCGCCACCACCGGGGGATCGCCGAGATTCACCACGCCCGGAGTCTAGGGAAGTGCCGATGAGCGCGCCATCGAGCTCCCGGGTCGAGCCGGCGCGAGGACACGCCGTCGGATCCCAGACCAGGCAGGCCCGGCGACCACCCGCCCACGGGCCTCGGGCCAGTCCGGTTCTCCCGTCATCCCGGCGTCCGCCGGGATCGCGCCACCCCGCGCTCGCCAGGCGCCGCACCCATCACCAAGCTTCAGGGCGACGAACCGGACCGCGGTCGCCACCGCATTGGCCGCCGCCAGCACACCCAGCTCCACCCAGCGGGCGGCGTCCGGGGCCACCAGGTGCAGGGCGGCCAGCGAGCCGCTGGTCAGCCCCAGGGCGACCGCGAAGGCCAGCAGCCCGGTGGCGTGATGGGTGAGCAGCCCGTCCGAACCCCGGACGCCGAAGGTGATCAGCCGGTTCGCCGCCGTGTTGCCGACCGCGGTGGTCGCCAGCGCCAGCAGATTCGCGGTCTGGGCGTCCAGCACCGTGCGGAGCAGCAGGTACAGCACCGCGAAGGCGAGCGTGGACGCCACCCCGATCGCCGCGAACCGGACGACCTGCCCGAGCAGGCCGGCGGGCACCCCCGGCACGGCGCCGACCGAACGGCGGGCGAGCTCGGCCCGCACCGCGCCGATCGGGATCCGGCCGCTGCTCAGTCCGCGCAGCAACCGCCACACCCCGCGCAGGTCCTCGGCGGCGGTCGCCGCGATGTCGACGGTGGTGCCCGGATCGTCGGTCCAGTCGACCGGCACCTCGTGGATCCGCAGCCCGGACCGCTGCGCCAGCACCAGCAGTTCGGTGTCGAAGAACCAGTTGGTGTCCTCGACCAGCGGCAACAACCGTTGTGCCACGTCGGTTCGCATCGCCTTGAAGCCGCACTGGGCGTCGCTGAACGACACCCCGAGGGCGCCGCGCAGGATGAGGTTGTAGCCGCGCGAGATGAACTCCCGCTTGGGGCCCCGGACGACCCGCGAACCACGCGCCAGCCGGGTGCCGATCGCGACATCCGAGTGCCCGCTGACCAGCGGCGCCAGCAACGGCAGCAGGGCGGCCAGGTCGGTCGACAGGTCGACGTCCATGTAGGCGACCACGTCGGCCTCGCTGGTCAGCCAGGTCTGCTTCAGCGCCCGTCCGCGGCCCTTCGCGTCGAGGTGGACGACGCGGACGCCGTCCACCTCGGCCGCCAGCCGCTGCGCGATCGCCAGGGTGTCGTCGCTGGACGCGTTGTCGGCGATGGTCACCCGGTGGCGGTACGGCAGGGCATCGGCCAGGAACGCGGTGAGCCGCCTGATCGATCCCTCCAGGTCGGCCGCCTCGTTGTACACCGGGATGACGATCTCGACGCTGGCCTGGCGGACGGGCCGGTTGCGTCGGCCGCGGGTGTCTTCGGCGAGCGTCATCGCGGTGCTCACTTCGCCGCCGTCAGGTCGTAGACGGTGGTGTTGCCGATCGTCGTCGCGGTGAAGTTCTGCTGCACCCAGCTGGCGATCTCGGACGCCGCCCGGCTGCCGCCGTTCTGGCCGCCGAAGTTGCCGCCGCCGATGAAGTAGTGCACCTCGCCCTGGGCCACCCACTCCTGGAACTGCGCCAGCGTGGGGGACGGGTCCGAGCCGTTGAAGCCGCCGATCGCCATCACCGGGTAGCCGCTGGCCAGCTGGTAGCTGGCCGCGTTCTGGGCGCCCGTGGTGGCCGCCACCCAGGTGTGGTCGGACGCGTTCGCCTGCAGTGCGGCGAGCAGTTCCGACGACACCGACGCGCCGTTCAGCAGGCCGCCCGCGCCGCCGCCCCGGCCGCCGTCGCCGGTCGGACGGTTGCCGCCCGGCTGGTTCTGGCCTCCGCCGGTGGTGGCGCCGGTCTGGCCCGGTCCCTGGCCGGTCTGGCCCTGACCGCGGCCGCCCGGACGCCCGCCGTCCTGGCCACCGCCCATGCCACCCCCGCCCGGACCGCCGTTGCCGCCGGCCAGGCCGGTGCGGGTGGGGCCGGCGGTCACGATCGAGCCGGTGTGCGGGGTGGCCGCGGTGTTCAGCGAGTACGCGGCCGGCCCGGCCAGTCCCGCCACCACGGCACCGGTCACGGCGACCGTCTGCAGCGGCCGGACGACGGCGCGGCCGAACAGGAACAGCACCGCCGAACCGGTCAGGACGGCCGCCGCCGCCAGCGACACGGTCAGGTAGATCCCGCCCGCCACGGACGCCAGGGCGACGCCCCACGCTCCGGTGGCGACCGCGGCCACCGCGAGCGCACCGCGGCCCAGCCAGGTCCGCCGATGCGTCCAGGCCACCACGCCGCCCAGCGCCAGGGTGCCGCCGATCGCCGGCGCCAGCGCCACCGTGTAGTAGTCGTGGTAGATGCCGGCCATGAAGCTGAAGACCAGCGTGTTGATCACCAGCCAGCTGCCGAACAGCGTCAGCGCGGCGGTGGTCCGGGTGCGATGGGTCTCGGCCCCGGCCCGGAAGGTGGTCGCCCAGCCCCGGCGTCCGATCAGCAGCACGGCGGCCAGGCCGAGCAGCAGCGCCGCCGGGATAAGCCACGACACCATCTCGCCCGACACGGTGACGAACATCCGCAGCAGGCCGATCTGTCCCCAGCGCCCGGACGCGTTGCCCACCGAGCCGGTCTCGTCGCCGTTCAGCCTGCCCAGACCGTTGTGGCCGAAGGTCAGTTCCAGGATCGAGTTGGTCTGCGAGCCGCCGATGTAGGGACGCCACGACTCCGGCACCAGCTCGACGATCGCCACCCACCAGCCGAACGCCAGCACCATGGCGCCGAACGCGGTCAGCAGGTCGACCACCTTCTTCCGCCAGGACGCCGGGGCGCCGATCGCGTAGGCCAGCAGCAGCGACGGCAGGATCACGAACGCCTGCAACATCTTGGCCAGGAAACCCAGCCCGATCAGCACCCCGGCACCGGCCAGCCGCCACCGGGACGCCGTCTCCGCCGCTCGCAGGGTGAGCGCCGCCGCCGCCACGTAGCAGAACACCATCAGCGCGTCCGGGTTGTTGAACCGGAACATCAGCGTCGCCGCAGGGGTGAGCGCGAAGGCCAGCGCCGCGACGATCCCGGCCCAGTGCGCGCGGTTGGCCGAGCCGCCGCGGGCCAGCGAGCGTCGCACCGTGCCGTAGAGGATCCAGGCGGACGCCACGCCGAGCAGCGCCTGCGGCAGCAGGATGCTCCACGAGCTCAGCCCGAAGATGCGCACCGACAGCGCCATCAGCCACAGCGAGCCGGGCGTCTTGTCGACGGTGATCGAGTTGCCGGCGTCCAGGGAGCCGTAGAAGAACGCCGTCCAGGACTGCGAGCCGGCCTGCACCGCGGCCGAGTAGAACGAGTTCGCCCAGCCCGAGGCGGCCAGGTTCCAGGTGTACAGCGCGGTCACCGCGAGCAGGGTGAGCGCCAGGGAGCCGTTCCTGACCAGCGGCGACAGCCCGGTGTCGGGGCGGTCCGGTGAGCCGGCCGTCGCCGCGGCGGCCGGGGAGCTGATGGTTGTCGTCGTCACATCCACCACCGTCGGCGACCGCGCTGTCGCGCCTCTGGGGGGTCGCTGTGGGTCGACTGTGTGGCGGGCGTCCCGCGCGGATCACGATTTTCGTCGCCCGGCTGAGACCGGCCCCACGCCCCTTGCCCTGCCGTTTTGACCCATCGGTCACCGGGCGGGTAACCTAAATCGCTGTTGCGCTGTGGTCTGCCTGAGCAGATCCCGCACTGCCGACAGAACAGCTACCTATGGAAGTGGTCCACGAGCGTGTCTACGTACAGCCCCAAGTCGGGTGAGGTCACCCGGAACTGGCATGTGATCGATGCCTCCGATGTCGTTCTCGGACGACTGGCCGTCACCGCCGCCACCCTGCTGCGTGGCAAGCACAAGGCGCAGTTCGCGCCGCACGTGGACACCGGCGACTTCGTGGTCGTGGTGAACGCCTCCAAGATCGCCCTGACCGGCAACAAGCGGACGGCCAAGCTCGCGCACCGGCACTCCGGGCGTCCGGGCGGCCTCAAGTCGGTGCCCTACGGCGAGTTGCTGGAGAAGGATCCGCGCGCCGCCGTCGAGCGTGCCGTGTGGGGCATGCTGCCCAAGAACAAGCTCAGCCGTCAGCTGCTCAGCAAGCTGAAGGTGTACGCGGGCCCCGAGCACCCGCACACCGCACAGCAGCCGCAGCCGTACCAGATCACTCAGATCGCTCAGTGAGAGCCGAAGGAAGCACCGTGACCGAGACCGTGGAGACCACCGAGGAGTTCGCCCCGTTCACCGAGGGTGAGCGCGAGATCGCCTACCGCGCCGAGGCCGCGCCGAGCTCGGCCGCCCCGGGCGAGCGCCCGGCCGTGATCGGGCCGGCCGACGCCACCGGTCGCCGCAAGGAGGCCATCGCCCGCGTCCGGCTCACCCCGGGCACCGGCCAGTGGAAGATCAACGGCCGCGCGCTGGAGGACTACTTCCCGAACAAGCTGCACCAGCAGACGGTCAACGAGCCCTTCGAGACCGCCGCGGTCGCCGGCTCCTACGACGTGGTCGCCAAGATCGTCGGCGGCGGGGTGACCGGCCAGGCCGGCGCGCTGCGGCTGGGCATCGCCCGCGCGCTCAACGCCGTGGACGCCGAGGCGTCCCGGCCGGCCCTGAAGAAGGCCGGCCTGCTGACCCGCGACGCCCGGGTCAAGGAGCGCAAGAAGGCCGGCCTGAAGAAGGCCCGCAAGGCTCCGCAGTACAGCAAGCGCTGATCGGCGCATGGCAAGGCTTTTCGGCACCGACGGTGTCCGGGGACGAGCCAACGCCGAGCTGACCGCCGAACTGGCCCTCGACCTCGCCGTCGCCGCCGCCCATGTGCTGGGCGAGGCGGGCGTGTTCGAGGGCCGTCGGCCGTTCGCTGTGGTGGGCCGCGACACCCGGGCTTCGGGAGAATTCCTGGAGGCGGCCGTGGTGGCCGGCCTGGCCTCGGCCGGCGTGGACGTCATCCGGCTCGGCGTGGTGCCCACCCCCGGCGTGGCCTACCTGACCGGTGCGCTGGACGCCGACCTCGGCGTGATGCTGTCGGCCAGCCACAACCCGATGCCCGACAACGGCATCAAGTTCTTCTCCCGCGGCGGCGTGAAGCTCGACGACGCCGTCGAGGACGCCATCGAACAGCGACTGGGGGAGTCCTGGACCCGGCCCACCGGCGCCGACGTCGGACGGGTCCGCGACGACCTGGGCGCGGTCGAGGCCTACATCGCGCACCTGGTCGCGAGCCTCGGCCAGGACGCCTCGCTGGCCCCGCTGAAGGTGGTCATCGACACCGCCAACGGCGCCGCCTCGCTGACCGCGCTGGCCGCCTTCGACGCCCAGGGCGCCCAGGTGATCCCGCTGCACGCGGCCCCCGACGGCCTGAACATCAACGACAACTGCGGCTCCACCCACCTGGGGTCGCTGCAGGCCGCGGTCATCGAGCACGGCGCCGATCTGGGCATCGGGCTGGACGGCGACGCCGACCGCTGCCTGGCCGTGGACGCCGACGGCGCGATCGTCGACGGCGACCAGATCCTGGCCATCCTCGCCCTGGCGATGAAGGAGGACCGGGCGCTGCACAGCGACACGGTGGTGGCCACCGTGATGAGCAATCTCGGCTTCATCATCGCGATGCGCGCGCACGGCGTCCGGGTCGACCAGACCAAGGTGGGCGACCGCTACGTGCTGGAGTCGATGAACGCCAACGGCTTCACCCTGGGCGGCGAGCAGTCCGGCCACGTCATCATGAGCGAGTTCGCCACCACCGGCGACGGCGTGCTGACCGCGCTGCACCTGGCCGCCCGGATGGCCCGGACCGGGAGGACGCTCGCCGAACTGGCCTCGGTGATGACCCGGCTGCCGCAGGTGATGATCAACGTGCCGAACGTCAACAAGGTGCGCGCCGGCCTCGACCCCGTGCTGCAGCAGGCGGTCACCGCCGCCGGTCGCGAGCTCGGCGGCAGCGGCCGGGTGCTGTTGCGGCCCTCGGGCACCGAGCCCCTGGTCCGGGTGATGGTCGAGGCCGCCAGCCACGACCAGGCGCAGCGGATCGCGGAGCGCCTGGTGGGGGTCGTCCGCGAGCGGCTCGCCCTCTAGGGCCCGCTGCCGGCGATCGTCGGTCGAGCCCCGTCGAGTACCCCGAACGCCCGGAGGTAGACGGCAGATTCCGTGCTGCGCGGGGGTACGCGCCGAGCCGTGATGGAGATCGTGCGGCGACACCGCCCGGTAACACACCCTTTACAGGCTCGCTCCAGATTTCTCCGGAAAAGTGCTTGCGGCGTGTCCCGCGCGACTGGCAAGGTTCCAGAAGCCGGGAGCGCGCCCTCACCCGCCCACTGCGGGATTCCGGTGGTGGCCGCCTTCGGACCCCTCACGTCCGATGGAATGAGAACCGATGACAGACGTCAAATCACCGCAACTGTCGGCGCTCGATGCCGAACAGGTCGGCTACAAACAGACCCTCGGACGTCGCCACGTCCAGATGATCGCGATCGGCGGTGCGATCGGCACCGGCCTGTTCCTCGGCTCGGCCTCGCGCCTGCACAACACCGGCCCGGCGCTGGTGCTCAGCTACGCGCTGGTCGGCCTGATCGCCTACTTCCTGATGCGGGCGCTCGGCGAACTGGTGCTGCACCGGCCCACCTCGGGTGCCTTCGTCTCCTACATGCGTGAGTTCTTCGGCGAGAAGTGGGCTTTCACCACCGGTTGGATCTACTGGATGAACTGGGTGCTGACCGGCGTCGCCGACCTCTCCGCGGTCGGGCTCTACATGCAGTTCTGGTTCCCGACGCTGGACACCTGGATCACCGTGCTGGTCGGGCTGGTGGTCGTGCTGGCGGTCAACCTGATGTCGGCGAAGGCGTTCGGCGAGTTCGAGTTCTGGGCGGCGATCCTCAAGGTCGGCGCCATCGCGGTGTTCCTGGTGGTCGGCACGGTCGTGGTGGTGGGCGGCTTCAACGTCGGCGGACACCAGGCCGGGTTCCACAACCTGTGGAGCAACCCGGGTGGCTTCTGGCCGACCGAATCCCCCTACGTCTGGTACGGCCCGCTGCTGGTGATGTCGGGCGTCGTCTTCGCCTACGCGGCCATCGAGATGGTGGGCGTGGCGGCCGGCGAGATGAAGAACGCGGCACGCGAGGTGCCCAAGGCCGTCAACGCCGTCATCATGCGGATCGCGATCTTCTACGTCGGCTCGCTGCTGCTGCTGGTGTCGATCCTGCCCACCTCCGACTACAAACCGGGCATCAGCCCCTTCGTGACGGTGTTCGGCAAGCTCGGCATGGACTGGATGAGCGCCCTCATCCAGGCGATCCTGATCATCGCCGCGATGTCCAGCCTGAACGCGGGAATGTTCTCGACCGGTCGCGTGCTGCGCAGCCTGGGCATGTCGAAGCAGGCGCCGATGTTCACCCTGAAGATGAGCGCGTCCGGCGTGCCCTGGGCCGGCATCGTGATGACCGCCGCCGTGATGGCTCTCGGTGCGGTGCTGAACGCGTTCGTGCCGAACGCCTTCGAACTCGCCATTGAGGCGACCGCGATCATGATCGTGTTCACCTGGGCGACGATCTTCGCCTGCCAGATCAGGCTGCGCCAGTTGATCGACAAAGGCGTGGTGCCACCGACACCGTTCCCAGCGCCTGGCTCGCCATGGACGTCCTACATCGGCCTGGCCTTCCTGGTCTTCGTCGTGGTCGGGATCGCGATCTCGGGCTGGCAGAGCGCCGAGGAGTTCTCGCACAAGATCAACTTCCTGGTGGTGGTGTTCGGCATCCCGGTGCTGAGCGGGCTGCTGGCCCTCGGCTGGCGGCTGGTCAAACCACGGGTGATCGCCGACACCGGTGGCCGGATCGAGTCGGTCTGGACCGACACCGGACCCAGATACGGCGATGCCACCGTCGCCGACCCCGATGCCGACACCCCGGCCCACTGACGACCGGAAGGACTCCCGCTCATGCGTATCAAGGCTTCACCGTTGGCCCGGCTGGTCGTCGCCGCCGTCTCGCTCGGCCTGCTGCTCACCGGCTGCACCAGTCCCGGCGTGGTCAAGGACCCCACCCCGATCGAGGGTGCCACCACGTTCAGCAAGCTGCGGATCGGCATCTCGTTCGACCAGCCCGGCCTTGGCCTGGCGACCCCGACCGGGGAGTCGGACGGGGTCACCCTCGGCAAGGACCCGAAGGGTTTCGACGTCGACACCGCCACCTACGTGGCCAAGGCGCTCGGGGTGCCCCCGGACGCCATCACCTGGGTGAAGGCGGACCCGGTCGACCGCGAGAAGCTGCTCGAGGACGACAAGGTCGACCTGGTGCTGTCCACCTACACGATCAACGACGAGCGCAAGCGCCGGGTCGACTTCGCCGGCCCGTACTTCATGGCGCACCAGGACCTGCTGGTGCGGCGCAACGACGAGGAACTGACCGGCCCGGACCGGCTGAAGGGCCGGACGCTGTGCGCCGCGGCGAACACCACCTCGGCCCAGAACGTGCTGAACCGCTATCGGGGTGACGTGGCGCTGGTGCAGCCGAACACGTTCTCCGAGTGCGTCAAGCGGCTGGTCGACGGCGATGTGGACGCGGTCACCACCGACGACGTGATCCTGGCCGGTTTCGCCGCGCTGCCCGGCAACAAGGGGGTGCTGCGCGTCCTCGGCAAGGGCTTCTCCGACGAGCCGTACGGCATCGGCCTGCGGAAGGGCTCCGACAAGTTGGCCGCGCAGATCAACCAGGCGCTGACCAACTACATCGCCGACGGCTCCTGGCAGGCGTCCCTGGAGCGCAACGTCGGTCCGTCCGGGTACAAGATTCCGGCTCCGCCCACGCCCGGGAAGTGACCGACAGCCCACCGGACGGCGAGCGCGGCATACTCGTCCGGGCGATGGCGGCGTTGGCCGCCACGCCGCCGTTCGCCACCCTGGACGGGCATGCGATCGAGGCGCTGGCGGCCGGTGCCCGGATCGCGGAGTACCGGACCGGCGAGCTGATCCTGGACGCCTTCCGGGCACCGCCGAGCGAGGTGCTCGTGGTGGTCTCCGGCCGCGTCCGGGTCTGGCGGGACGCCGAGCGGCCGCACGACCCGGCCACCCCGGACGCGATCGCCGGGCCGGGGGAGGTGTTCGGCCTGAACGCCAGCCTGTCCGGCAAGGCGCTCGGTCCGCTGGCGGTGGCGGACGGCCCGGTCC
Source organism: Micropruina sp. (assembly GCA_044224095.1). Lineage (GTDB taxonomy): Bacteria > Actinomycetota > Actinomycetes > Propionibacteriales > Propionibacteriaceae > Micropruina. The sequence continues at coordinate 41,389 of JBGALC010000008.1, forward strand.
GGGTGGTCCGGGTGCCCGCCGAGCGGGTCGCGGCGGCGCTTCCGGATGCTCCGGTGGCGCCGCCGGCCGGACGCGGTGGCCGGGTGCGGGTGCTGGCCGAACCGGGCGGACGGCTGCGGGTGGACGACCTGGGACTCGCTCCGCTGGTGGTGGTCCCGGGCACCATCAGCGTGCGCCAGGCCGCGCTGGCGATGGCCGGGACCGGCCTGGCCGGCGTCCGGCTGGCCCAGGGCACCCTCGGCATCGTCACCGACCGGACGCTGCGGCAGCGGGTGCTCGCCAGGGGGCTCTCGGCCGAGGTGCCGGTCGGCGGGGTGGCGGTCACCGATCTGCCCAGGGTGCCCGCCGACGCCTCGGCTGCGGAGGCCCTGATCCTGCTGCTGGACGCACAGGCCGACCACGTGCTGGTCACCGACCCGGACGACCGGATCGTCGGCACCGTGGAGGCCCGCGACTTCATCGGCTCGCCGGTCACCCCGGGACTGGTGCTGCACGAACGGATCCGGCGCTCCGACGACATCGCCGCGCTGCTGCAGCAGGCCCGCCGGATGCCGGCGCTGCTCGCCGATCTGCTCGCCGGCGGCCTGGCCTCGGCCGGGGTGCTCAGCGTCTACTCGGCGCTGGTCGACGCGGTCACCCGGCGGATGCTCGAGCTGGTCTTCGCCGCCCACCCCGAGGTGTCGCTGGACGCCTTCACCTGGCTGTCGCTGGGCAGCAACGGACGCCGTGAGTCGACCCTCAGCTCGGACGTGGACTGTGCCGTCGCGTTCCACGAGTCGCTGCCGCAGGCCGAGATCGACCGCTACCGGGAGGTGTTCCTGGAGGTGATCGGCTCACTGGCCAGCGCCGGCCTGACCGGCGACGGTCACGGCGCGACCGCCGCCCACCAGCTGTTCGCGCGCAGCAGCGCCGCCTGGGAGGAGGGTGCCCGGGAGTGGCTGGCCGACCCGAGCCGCGACAACGCCGCGATGATGGTGTCGCTGCTGCTCGACGCCCGGCCGATCCATGGCGACCCGCAGGTGCCGGCGGTGTCCCGGATGTTCACCGAGCTGCGGGCACACCCGGCCAGCATGCGGATGCTGCTGGAGGAGTCGCTGGCCAAGCGGGCGCGGCGGCGTCCGCTGCTGCGGGTGCTGCTCGGCCGCGACGGCTTCGACATCAAGCGCGACGCCCTGCTGCCGATCGTGAACCTGGCGCGCTGGGCCGCCCTGATGGTCGGTTCCACCGCGCTGCCGACCACCGAGCGGCTGCGGGCGGCGGCAGGCTCGTCGATCCTGCCCGCCCGGCAGGCCGCGACCCTGGTCGAGGTGTTCGAGGTGCTGCAGGCAATCCGGCTGCGCCGGCAACTGCGGCAGGTCGAACGCGGCCGGCCGGCCACCGATCAGCTGCACCTGGACCGGATCTCGGCGATCGATCGCAGCATCATCGCGCGGGCCGTCCAGGAGATCGCCACGGTGCAGCAGCGGATGGCGAACCTGTCCCGCTACGAGGGTCCGGAGGACTGGGGCAGGCCCGATCGACAACCCGACGACCACGCCTGGCGATGAGCCTGCTGCGGGTGCCGCCCGGGGCCCGGGTGGCGGTGATCGGCGATATCGGCGGGCACGTCGACGCGCTGCGCGCCGAGTTGGCCCGGCTCGGTGTCCCCCGGGACGGGACCGGACGGCTGCCGCCGGACCTCCTGGTCGTCCAGGTCGGCGACCTGATCCACCGCGGACCCGATTCGGCCGGGGTGGTCGCGCTGGTCGACCGGCACCTCGGCGACGACCCGGGTCGGTGGATCCAGCTGGTCGGCAACCACGAGGCGTTCTACCTGCGGCGCCGGCAGTTCAGCTGGTCGGAACGGGTGCCGCGCGGCACCGCCGCCGTGCTGCGGCGCTGGTGGACGACCGGACGGATGCGCCCGGCGGTGGCGATCCGGGCCGGGACGGAGGATCTGCTGGTCAGCCACGCCGGCCTCACCCGCGGCTTCTGGCACGACGTGCTGGGCGCCCCCACCGACGTCGCGGCGGCCGCGGACGCCATCAACGCGCTGGCCCGCGGCAACGGCCGGGCACTGTTCCGGCCCGGGACGATGCTGGGCTGGCGGCGTCCCGATCACGGAGCGGGGCCGATCTGGGCGGCCGCCGGCACCGAGGTCGCGGCCAGCTGGTCGGGCCATCAGCTGCCGTTCAGCCAGGTGCACGGCCACAGCTCCGCATACCACTGGGAGAGCGACAGCTGGCACCTGGAGGCCGCCCTGCGCGCCGCGGTGGTCCTCGACCGCACGGCACGGCATGTGGTGATCACGCTGCCCGGCGGGCGGCTGATCGGGGTCGATCCGGGGCACGGTGCGGCGGGCAGGCCGGTGTGGCGGTCCTTCGAGGTCTCCGGCGGCCCGGTCCCGGCTCCCGGCGGGACGGTCGGTCCCACCGGGTAGCGACGGGACTGCTGGGGGAGGCCCGGCGACACCTATGCTGGGGTGCCACGCCTGGCGGGCACGTTGCGCGACGAGCACGCAGCCGAACGGCAGCAGCGAGGAGATCGGAGGCCGCGTCGACGATGGACCCAGCGGGCCGCACCGACATCGAGCTGTTCGGCGGAACTGCCAACCTCGGCAGAGTCGTCCGCCGCGGCGACACCGTCCGGCGCCCGGTGCGATCCAACGGCGAGGCGGTGCACGCGCTGCTCGACCATCTGGAGAAGGTCGGCTTCGACGGCGCCCCCCGGTTCCTGGGCATCGACGAGCGTGGCCGCGAGGTGCTCAGTTACATTCCCGGCGAGCCGGTGACCCCGCCGTTCCCGGCCTGGGCGCTCACCGACGACGCGCTGCGCAGCGTGGCGCGGCTGCTGCGGCGCTACCACGAGGCCGCGGCCGAGTTCGACACCCGGCCGTACGTCTGGTCGATGTCGCCGCCCCGGCTCTTCGCCGGCCATCTGGCCTGCCACAACGACCCCAACCTGCCGAACGTGATCTTCCGCGACGGCGAGGCGGTCGCGTTGATCGACTTCGACCTGGCCAGCCCGGCGCAACCGGTGTGGGACGTCGCCGCCGCCGTCCGGCTCTGGGCGCCGCTGCGGAGCGACGAGTACATCGAGGACGCCCGGCGCGGCGATGCCGTCCGGCGGATGCAGGTGTTCCTGGCGGCCTACGGACCCGCCGGCATCGCTCCCGAACGACTCATCGATGCGGTGATGGCCCACCAGCAGTGGCTCTACGGTGTCGTCGCCGGGGGCGCGACGAGCGGCAACCCCGGGTTCCTGGAGTACTGGCGGCGGGGGCTGCCGCGGGTGATGGCGACCCGCGAGTGGTGCCGGGCCAACCGGGGCCGGCTGATCGCCGCGGCGGCGCTCGGCTGACGAGCGTCGCCGTTCCGGGTCCGCGTCCCAGCCTTTGGCACCCCCCGGACTCGCCTGAATGTGGAGCTGCTGGCCGGCCAACCGAGATGCCAGCGGTTCGGGTCCGCCGTGCGACACACCGTTCTTACCGTCGCCGTTATCGAATTGTTATCACGTGAATTTGCGTTGCGCTCTGAGTGCCTGGTTTGATTCTGCCGTCACCGTTGGCGCGTGTGGCTGGTGGATTGTCGCCTTGCACCCCCTTTGAGTTCGTCTCTCCCTTTGTGCTGGTTGGTCTGCATCGGCGCGTCGTCGTGGGATTTGAGTCGGTCGATCTTTGAGGTTCCGGGTTATGCGTAAGCGCGCTGTTGTTGTCTCTCTGTGTCTTGCCTTGGTTGCCACGGTTTTCGGTTCAGGAGTGGCGAAGGCCGATCCGACGCCGACGCCGAAGCCGGCGGCCGGTCTGCTGTCCGAGTCGGAGGCGATGCGTCAGGCGAAGTCGTCGGGTAGGCCGGTGGAGGTTTCTGCGCTCACCGATGAGCGCACGTTGGTGACGGCTGATCCTGAGGCGGGTACCTTCCGCGCGGAGGTGACCGCTGGGGTGGCTCGGGTCCGTGACTCCAAGGGAGGGTGGCGTGAGCCGTCGACGACGTTGGTTCAGGGCGCTGACGGTCTGTGGCGGCCGGAGGCCGCGGTCGCCGATGTCGCGGTGTCGAACGGTGGTGGGAAGCAGCCGTTGGTGTCGCTTGCCGACGGGGACGCGAAGGTCGCGATCGGCTGGCCGGAGAAGTTGCCGGTGCCGAAGATCGATGGCTCGACCGCAACCTATCCAGAGGTGTTTGCCGGGGTCGATCTGGTGGTTCAAGCCGAGTTGGAGGCGGTCGAGACGTTCCTGGTGGTGAAGACCGCGGCGGCGGGCAGGAATCCGGCGGTGCGGAAGGCGGCGTTCACGTTCGATGCGCCGGGTTTGTCGGTGAAGTCGTCGGCGAATGGTGCGCGTTCGCTGCGGGACGCCGATGGTGTGGAGCGGCTGATGGTGCCGCCGGCCCGGATGTGGGACTCCAAGGGCGCCGAGGCGGGCCTCTCGCGCGCGGAGGACCGGATCGGGGAGACCGATCAGGCCCGGGTCGGTGAGGTCGGGTTGTCGGTGTCGAAGGGGACGCTGACGGCGGCGGCTGATGCGTCGTTCCTGGATGATCCCGCGACGGTGTATCCGGTGGTGATCGATCCGGCGGTTTCGATGTCGCAGACGTATGTGGTGCGGGTGACGGAGACGTTCCGGACGATCAATGACATGTCGGTGGACGCCAAGCTCGGCTACAACGGCTGGACCAGCCCGTATTACAAGTCGCGGATGTTCTATCAGTTCAAGTGGCCGCTGTACTCGGGGACGATGATCGCTCCGGAGCAGATCGTGTCGGCGCAGTTCGAGTACGTGCAGAAGCACTCGCCGCAGGCGGACTGTTCGAACCACTCGTTCGGGCCGGCGCAGAAGGTCGAGTTCACGAACACGATCAACTCGGACACCACCTGGGGTGGGCCGGCGGTGCATCCGAACATCGGGTCGGCGACGAACGACTACTCGGTCGGCCACGAGGACACCTGCAAGAAGACCTATCGGCAGGTGTTCGACGTGACGAGCATGACCAAGAAGGAGCGCACGGACTACGCGACGCGTACCACGGTGACGACTCGGATCACGTCGACGAACGAGTCGGACAAGAACGGCTGGCGGCATTACAAGAACACCTCCGGGTCGTCGCCGAAGTTCATCGTCGACTATCAGCAGGCGCCGTTGGCGCCGACGAATGTGAAGGCGTGGCCGCTGACGGCTGGGGGCAAGGTGTTGTCTCCGGTGCCGCTGTTGTCGGGCACGATGCGGCTGCCGGCGGGGGATTCGTGCCCGACGTCGACGCCGAAGTGTCTGGTGCCGGTGTTCACGGTCACGAAGGTGTCGGATTCGTCGGTGGTGCAGACGGGTGAGGGTGCCCCGGTCGCACCCGACGCCACCGGGTATCTGCAGATGACCACCGCGTTGGAGAACGACACCAGCTACCGGCTCGACGTGCAAACCAAGAGCCTGACCACGGGCTACAGCGGACCGGTGACGTCGTTGACGTTCAGCACCGATCTGGATGCGGCGATCCCGTCGTTGTCGAAACCATCGAGCCTGGTCACCACCACTGACACGGTCGCGCTGGAGGGGGTCGGGCCGGCCAAGGACGGCACCGCCCTGCCGGCGGCGTCGGTGCAGTGGCGGGTGGCGGGCGCTCCGGACGGCCTGACCGGCTGGGTGAGTGCGCCGGCCGGCTCGTTCAGCAACATCACGGTGGCCGGCGGGACCCCGAACGTGTCCGTGGCCGGCCTGTTCGACACCTCACCGCTGGTCGGCCTGGCCGATGGGGCAGGGGTGACGGTGCCGGCCCGGGTGGCATCGCTGTTGGAGTTGAAGGTGTGTCTGGCCTATCAGGCCGGCCTGTTGTGCACGCCGGCGGTGCAGGTGCAGCGGGTCGCGCACGCGTTCGGCGCCGGTTTCCCGGTCGCGGACGCGGGCCCGGGCAAGGTGGCCCTGTGGACCGGTGAACTGTCCGTGGACGACACCGACGCCGAGTTGACGACACCGACCGGTGAGTTGTCGATCTCGCGGGTACACAACTCGTTTGCCGGGCCCGCGATCGGCGTCCAGAACCAGGTCTTCGGCCCCGGCTGGACCCCCTCGCTCGATGCGGCCGGTGGGTTCAGCGGTGCCGAGTTGGTCGACGGGACCGCTACCGATGCGACGTTGAGTCTGATCGATGCCGATGGGTCGACGTTGCGGTGGCAGACCTCGACGAAGAAGCGGCGGACCACGGTCGCTTTGCCGACCGCTGCCTATACGCCGTTGGACAAGGCCACCAAGACCGCCGGTGTCACCATCGCGGTCACGAACAGCGGGAACCTGCCAACGGTGAAGCTCACCGACGAGGACGGGGTGGAGACCACCTTCGTCGGCGTGGCGGCACCTGCCGTCAAGACCGACCAGGTGGTGTTCAAGGCCACCGGGGTCAAGGACAAGGCCACCAACGAGACCTCGACGCTGGCCTATGACGGTGCCGGTCGGGTCTCGGCCATCGTGGCTGCCCTACCCGACGGTGTCTCCAGCTGCGCGCCGGGCACGCCGGCGAAGGGCTGTCGGGTGCTGAAGCTCTCCTACACGTCCGGCGGCCTGCTGGAGACGGTGAAGGCACAGGTCAACCTGGACGCCGACCGGACGCTGGCGAGCTATAGCTATGACGGACAGGGCCGGCTCGCTACGGTCACCGATAGCCGTTCCGGGCTGGTCACCAGCTACACCTATACCGGCACCGGTCCCGACCTGCGGCTCGCGACCGTCACGCCGCCCGGGTTGGCGCCGTTCACCTTCGCGTACGGCGACGGGAAACTGGTCAAGGTCACCAGGCCGAACCCGGCCAGCGCCGGCGGCGGCACCGCCCAGCTTGCGGCTTATGTCTACAATCTGCCGCTGACTGGTACGGTGCCGGATCTGCCGAACTTGGCGACCGAGGTCAGCAAATGGGGGCAGGCGTCCAAGCCGACGCAGGTGTTCGCGGTGTTCGGCCAGGATCAACCCATCAACGGCACCCCGGGCAATGGCGATCAGGCGTGGAAGGCGGCGGATCTGCAGTTCACCGACGCGCAGGGCTACACGGTCAACAGCGCCAGCTACGGTGCTGGCGACTGGCAGCTCACCGCCGCCGACTACGACGGCTTCGACAACGTCGTGATGGCGTGGGACGCCCGCGCCACCGCGGCGATTCGGGCCGGCCAGATCTCGACCACCGACGCACCGTACGCGGCGACCAAGACGGTCTATGACTCGACCGGCACCATGGCCACCGACACCTATAGCCCGGCCCGGCAGGCGGTCGCTGGGAACGGCACCATGAAGACGCTGCGAGCGCACACCAAGACGACCTACGACACCTCCACGAACGCGTTGACCGGCCAGCCCTACCGGCTGCCGACCAAGGCAGTGGTGACGGCAGAGACGCCGGCGGGCGCGGTGGATACGACGCTGTCGATCACCCTGAGCGGTTACGAGCCGCTGGTGGCTGGCGACAAGTCCGGTTGGGAGTTGGGAAAGGCCACGACGACCACGGTCGATATGGATCTGTCCGGCACGGTCACTGCTGGTGACATCACCCGGTCGACCCGTTACGACGCGCGTGGCCGGGTGATCGAGGAGCGGCAACCGGGCAGCACGAACAACGCGGGTGTGCGGGCGACCAGTTACTACACCGGGGCCTCGACCGGCACCGCCGGTTGCACGAGTAAACCGGAGTGGGCGGGTATGACCTGCACTGTTGGTCCGATGGCGCAGCCGGCCGGGCAGACGCTGCCGGTCACCAAGACCACTGGCTACACCTGGGATCTGCAGGAGACCGAGAGCGTCGACACCTCGGGTGCGGTCACCTCGACGACGACCACCAGTTACGACGGCAAGGACCGCAAGCTCACCAGCGGCACGGCCACGACGTTGGCGGGTTCGCAGGCGGTGCCGGCGGTCACCACGGTGTATGACGATGCGACCGGGCAGGTGGTGGGCACCACGTCGAGCGCCGGGAACACGGCGACGACCTTCGACACGTGGGGCCGGCAACTCACCTACACCAACACCGTTGGTGCCATCAGCGACACGGCGACGACCAGCTATGACGCGGCCGGTCGGGTCACTGGCGTTGCTGATGGTCAGGGTGAGACGAAGTACAGCTATGACGGCGCCAACGCCGACGGGCTGCAGGAGCGGCGTGGTCTGGTGACGAAGGTAGAGACCCGGTTGAACGGCGGCACCAGGTATAGCTCGACCGCTGCCCACGACCAGGGCGGGGCGCTCATCACCGAACGCCTACCGGGTCGGGTGATTCGTCGCACCCAACTCGACGTCACCGGCACACCCACCGGTGTCACCGTCAACGGTGCAGTCGGCGGAACGGCCGACCAACCCTGGTTCGGCTGGACCAGCGCCAGGAACACCCTTGGGCAGGTGATGAACGAGAAGACCACCCCGATCGGGGCCGGCTTCTCACCCACCGTGCCCATCCCGGCCTCGGATCTCAGCTACGGCTATGATCGCGCCGGCCGGCTTATCACCGTCAACGACACCCGTGCCGGTCAATGCACCGTTCGGCTGTATGGGTTCGATGGTCACGGGAACCGCACCAGCCAGACCAACCGCAGCCCCGGCAGCGGTGGGGCCTGCGCCACCACCGGCGGGACCACCCTGACTAGGGCCTTTGATGCGGCCGATCGGCCTACGACTGGCGCGAATGGCACCGGCAGCTACAGCTATGACGAGTTGGGGCGGCAGACCAGCATGCCTGCTGCCGATGCGCCTAACGCGGCGAACAAGGCGATCGGTCTGGACTACTACGACACCGACGCGGCCTGGAAGATCACCCAGGACGGCACCACGACGGAGTTCAGTCTGGATGGTGCCGGTCGTCGGTGGACGCAGACCGTCAGCTCTGGCGGTGTGACGAGCCAGACGCTGCAGAGGCATTACACCGACGGCGATGATAATCCGACGTGGACCGATGATGTCCGTGGTGGTGTGACCACGACGACTCGGTATGCCGAACTGGCCTCGGGCAATCTGGGCCTCACGTTCACCACGACGGGGGGCACCACCAAGGTCGAGTTGGCGATCTCGGGGTTGCGCGGCGACATAGCCACGATCGTCACGATCCCTGCGGGTTCGGAGGCCTACGACGGAAACCCGGTGACGACCACCGACACGTGGACTGACTTCGACGAATACGGCCAACCTAAGCAGGCTGTCACCCACAACCCCGGCGGCACCCAAGGCATCGGTTACGGCTGGCTCGGCCAACACCAACGCGCCACCACCGACACCGGCCTGATGCTGATGGGAGCCCGGCTCTACAACCCGGCAACCGGCACCTTCACCAGCCTCGACCCCCAACACAACGGCGGCGACACCAGCTACGGTTACCCCAACGACCCCATCAACAAAACCGACCTAACCGGCGAGAACTGGCTGAGTTCAATCGGAAATTGGGCGCGGCGGAACTACGGTTCGATCGCTACCGTTGCTGCTACTGTCGGGTGCTTGGTCCCGGGTATTGGGATGATCGCTTGTGGGCTCATGCAGGCTGGCGCCTACGCATTGCGAACTCATCAGCACATGTCGCAAAATGGCGGTGTCAATCGGGCGACGCTTCAACGTCACTGGCGACGCTATGCAGGTGACGCAATCGTCACGATCGCGAGCCTTGGGCTCGGCGGTGCTCTACGCTACGCGAAAACGGGCCGGATTGGATGGCGTAACAATTTCCGCGGTCGTACGCGCTATACCGAGGCGTATAGGAACTTCACGGGCTCGCGCTACTCCCGTCCATCGTATTGGCGGAGTCCGCGGTTGGCTTGGCGTTCCGGCATCCAAGGCCGCGCCCGGCGTTGGGTCATGGACGGCTATGTGCGCGCTGGAACGATCGCCACGACATATCACCGGATCCGAAACATGCGGTGAGGTGAGTGTGTGATGTTCAGTTGGATTTCTAGTGGCCGGAGTTCGGGTTGGCACTACGGCGGCTGGGGCTGGGCAATAATGTTGATTTGCGCGATGTTCATCTACTTCGCTAATTGCATGCCAGATGGCTGTGGGACGAATTCGCCATGGTATAGCGTGCCCATGACTGTAACGTTCCTTGGCCTTTGGCTATCCGATTGCCGCAATCGAACAACCATCTGGGATGATCGCGGAGTCCGCATTCCTTTTGGGGCGATTCTGGCGTGGGGGGACGTAAAGCGCATTTTGGTCGAAGAGGTTTCGTTTGGCCCGATGCCCAGTCTGGGTATCACTTTCATCAAGCGGACGGTGCCCGAGTTTCCGGTTGAACGAGTCGTGTTCGCGGGGTTGTTGGGCTTCAATCGCCGGCGCTTGCTCCGTATTGCCGCCGAGTTCGAAAAGCTGAGAGTCCAACACAGTCCGGACTGACCCAGTGAAGATCGGTTGAATGGTGCCGACCAGAGTAGGGCGGCTTGAAATTGGCGGGCTAAGGGGCCTCAGGACTGGCTGGCGTCGCATCTGCAGGCGAGTCGGTAGCGGATCACTCCTACGGAAATTAGGCTCTTCACAATCCAGGGTGTAGGCGGGGTCTGAATCCGCCGGTCTCGAGCAGGCTGCGGGCGATGTAGTTGGTGAGGTTGCGGAAGCCGAGGGCGGAGCCGCGGAGGTGTTCGAGCCGGCCGTTGATCGCTTCGGTGGGTCCGTTGGAGGTGCCGGGGCGGTCGAAGTAGGCGAGCACGTCAGCGGCCCGGGTCTTGAGCGTGCGGCCCAGGGTGCGGAGCTCGACCAGCGCCGCCGGCACGCCGCTGCTGAGGCTGGCGATCAGCTTGTTCATCAGGTCACGGCCACGGGCGGGGTCGGGTTCGCGGTAGGCGGCGATCATGGCTTGGTAGGCGGCCCAGGTGACCTCGACGTGCACGTGTTGGTCGTCGGCGAACAGGGCATTGAGGCGGTCCTTCTGCTTGTCGGTGAGCAGGCTGGTGCCGGTGTGCAGGGTCCGGCGGGCCGAGTACAGCGGGTCGCCGGCACGGCCGCGGTGGCCGTGGAGGTGCTGCTGGATCCGGCGGCGGCACCGGTCGACCATCACCGCGACCGCGTCGGGCAACTCTTCGGTGGTGGCGGTCTTGAACCCGGTGAAGCCGTCCATTGCGACCACCTCCACGGCGTCTCGCCAGGCTTGGTCACGTTCGGAGAGCCAGGTCTTGAACACCTGTTTGGAGCGGCCTTCGACCATGTCGAGCAGCCGCGCGGTGCCGTTGCCGGCGCGTGGACCGGTCAGGTCGATGATCACGGTGACGTACTTGTCGCCGCGCCTTGTGTGGCGCCACACGTGCTCATCGACCCCGATCGTGGTGACCCCGTCGAACCGGGCCGGGTCGTTGATCAGGACCCGCTTGCCCTCGGCCAGCACCGCGTCGTTCGCGGTGTTCCAGCTGACGTCCAGGCCCTCGGCGACCCGGGCCACCGTCAGGTGTTGCACCACGATCCCTTCCAACGCCCACCGCAACCCGCGCCGGGACAGCTTCGCCCTCGGCTCGGCCGCCCGGCTGGTGTCCTGGCGCCACACATGCCCGCAGCCGCCGCACCGGTACCGGCGGATCCTGACCTCCAGCACCGTGGGCCGCCACCCCAACGGTTCGTGGGCAAGCCTGCGGACCACGGTGTCGCGGACGGTGCCCTGGCAGCCACACCGCCTGCACCACTCATCCGGGTCGACAACCCGGCAGGCCAGCACCGCCCGGCCCGGCTCCAGCCGCTGCCCGACCACCTCCAGCCCGAGCTCGTCAACACGGCAGAACGTGGTCAGGTCAGGGCAGGCGAAGGTAGCGTTGAGCACGTCGAGGTCTTCCCGATGGGCAGTGTGAGAACTTCCATCATCGGAAGACCTCGACCCTCACCCAGGCACCGACGCGCCGCCCGCGATCACACCCCCGCTACACCCTCGTTTGTGATGAGCCAGTTTGGGTCGCTTCCTCGACCGGGGAGTCGAAGTTGGTTGTGAGCGGGCGTGGCCGGATCGTCGCACGACTGCGGTGTTTGCTGGTTCGATCCTCTGTCTGGATTAGAATCCCGTCGTGCTCAGTTGGGTTTCCAGCCGTAGGCGATCGGGCTGGCACTACGGCGGATGGGGTTGGGCAATAACTGCGATCTGCGCACTGTTTGTATTCCTGGCGAACTTTGGACCAGATGACGCGGATCCGTACTCCCCGTGGTTCAGCATTCCTATGACGCTACTGGCCCTGGGTATTTGGCTGTCAGACTCGCGCAATCGCATAACCGTCTGTGATGATCGCGGAGTCCGGATACCCTTCGGCAAGATTCTGCCCTGGAGTGAGGTGAGACGGATTCTGGTCGAAGAGGTGTCGTTCGGGCCGATGCCCAGCCTGGGCGTCACCTTCATCAAAAGGACGGTGCCCGAGTTCCCGGTGGAGCGGGTGCTCTTCGCCGGCCTGGTGGGCTTCAATCGCAAGCGACTGCTTCGCATCGCCGGCGAGTTCGAGAAGCTGAGAGCGATGCACAACCCATGACCGATGCGACCGCCGCGGCCGCTCTCACACCTTCCGGATCCGCACCCAGCTGACCTGGTGGTCCTCGCCCTTGCGCAGGATCGCGGTGGCGCGTCCCCGGGTGGGCCTGATGTTCAGCTCCAGGTTGGGCCCGTTGATGGTGTCCCAGAAGGTGGTAGCGGTGCGCATGGCCTCGGCGTCCGACATCTCGGTGTAGCGCCGGAAGTACGACTGCGGGTCGCGGAACGCGGTCGTCCGCAGGGCGAAGAAGCGGTCGATGTACCACTGCCGGATGAACGCCGTGCGGGCGTCGACGTAGACGCTGAAGTCGAAGAAGTCGCTGACCGCCAGCGCCGTGCTGCCGTCCGAGCGGCGGCGGGCCGGCTGCAGCACGTTGAGTCCCTCGACGATGAGGATGTCGGGGTCACGCACCACGATCCGCTCGTCGGGCACGATGTCGTAGAACAGGTGGGAGTAGACCGGCGCGGTCACCTCACGCTTGCCCGACTTGACGTCGATCACGAACTGCAGCAGCGCCTGCCGATCGTAGGACTCGGGGAAGCCCTTGCGGTGCGCGATGCCCATCGCCTCCAGCAGGTGGTTGGGGTAGAGGAAGCCGTCGGTGGTGACCAGGTCGACCCTCGGACGCCGCGGGCCGCGGGCCAGCAGTTCCTGCAGCAGCCGGGCGGTGGTCGACTTGCCGACCGCCACCGAACCGGCCACCCCGATCACGAACGGCACCTGCTTGTGATTGATGCCGAGGAAGTCGTGGCTGGTCCGGTACAGCGCGCCGGTGCGCTCCCAGTACAGGTTCAGCAGCTGGGTCAGCGGATGGTAGACCTGCCGCACCTCGTCGGAGTCGGTCGGATCGCCCAGGCCGCGCAGCCGGGCCAGCGTCTCGGCGTCCAGCTCCCACGGGACTGCCTCGACCAGTTCGCTCCACTGCCCCCGGCTGAGTGCGACGTAGGGACCGTACGGGTCGTCCTCGGGTGGCAGCGGCATTCCCGGGGGAAGCACGATCGGCAGGGGATCCATGGCACCTCGCTGGCTGGGCAGGCCACCAGTCTGCCCGGCACCGCCGGCCCGGGTGGTCAAACCGGCCGGCGACACCCGCCGCGATTGGGAACCGGCGCCCGCCGCGGACGCACACCGGTAGTGTTCCCGCCATGTGCGGAATCATCGGATACGTCGGCCCCCGCGACGCCAGCTCGGTGGTGGTCGAGGGACTGCGCCGGATGGAGTACCGCGGCTACGACTCCGCCGGGGTGGCCGTGATCGCGGACGGGGCGATCGACTTCCGCAAGAAGGCCGGCAAGATCTCCAACCTGGACGCCGAGATCGCCGGCGACCCGCTGGCCGAATCGGGCATCGGCATCGGGCACACCCGTTGGGCCACCCACGGCGGCCCGACCGACTTCAACGCCCATCCGCACGTCTCGGCCAACGGCCGGGTGGCGCTGATCCACAACGGCATCATCGAGAACTTCGCCCCGCTGCGCGCCGAGCTGCAGGCCCAGGGCATCGCGTTCCGCTCCGAGACCGACACCGAGGTGGCCGCCCAGCTGCTGGGCAAGGAGGTCGAGGGCGGCGCCGACCTCGCCGACGCGATGCGCAGCGTCTGCCGCCGGCTGCACGGCGCCTTCACCCTGGTCGCCATCGACACCGCCGAGGCCGGACGGCTGGTCGCCGCCCGACGCAACTCGCCGCTGGTGGTCGGCGTCGGCGAGGGCGAGAACTTCGTCGCCTCCGACGTGGCAGCGTTCATCGAGTTCACCCGGCAGGCGATCGAGCTGGGTCAGGACCAGGTGGTCGACGTCACCCGGGACGGGGTTGTCGTCACCGACTTCGACGGCGCTCCGGCCGACTCGCACCCGTTCGAGGTGACCTGGGACCTCTCCGCCGCCGAGAAGCAGGGCTACGACTGGTTCATGCGCAAGGAGATCTACGAGCAGCCGCAGGCGGTGGCCGACACCCTGCTCGGCCGGTACAACACCGACGGCTCGCTGAAGCTCGACGAGCTGCACATTCCCGAGTCCGAGCTGCGCACCATCGACAAGATCATCATCGTCGCCTGCGGCACCGCCTACTACGCCGGCATGGTCGCCAAGTACGCCATCGAGCACTGGACCCGGATCGCCTGCGAGGTCGAGATCGCCTCCGAGTTCCGCTATCGCGACCCGATCATCACCCCGCGCACCCTGGTGGTGACGCTCAGCCAGTCCGGCGAGACCGCCGACACCCTGATGGCGATCCGGCACGCCCGCGAGCAGGGCGCCAAGGTGATCGCGATCTGCAACACCAACGGCGCCACCATTCCGCGCGAATCGGACGCCGTGATCTACACCCACGCCGGCCCCGAGATCGGCGTCGCCTCCACCAAGGGCTTCCTCACCCAGGTGGCGGCCTGCTACCTGCTCGGCCTCTACCTGGCCCAGGTGCGGGAGACCAAGTACGGCGACGAGATCGCGGCGATCATGGGCGAACTGGCGGCCACGCCGCCGCTGATCCAGCGGGTCCTCGACGGGATCGAGCCGATCAAGCAGCTGGCCGCCAAGTACGCCGAGCAGGAGTCGGTGCTGTTCCTGGGCCGGCACGTCGGCTACCCGGTCGCGCTGGAGGGCGCGCTGAAGCTGAAGGAGATCGCCTACCTGCACGCCGAGGGGTTCCCGGCCGGCGAGCTCAAGCACGGCCCGATCGCCCTGGTCGAGAACCAGATCCCGATCTTCGTGGTGGTGCCGCCGCAGGGCCGCGACCAGCTGCACGACAAGGTCATCTCCAACATCCAGGAGGTCCGCGCCCGCGGCGCGTTCACCGTCGTCCTGGCCGAGGACGACGATCACGAGGTGACGCCGTACGCCGACTTCCTGTTCCGGTTGCCGAAGGTGTCGACCCTGATGCAGCCGCTGGTGGCGACGATCCCGCTGCAGATGTTCGCCTGCGAGGTGGCCTCGCTGAAGGGCTACGACGTGGACCAGCCCCGGAACCTGGCGAAGTCGGTCACGGTCGAGTGATCGTCGGCATCGGCATCGACGTCTGCCCGGTCGAGCGGTTCGCCTCGGCGGCCGCCCGGGAACGCCTGCTGGCCAGGCTGTTCACCCCCGGTGAGCGGGATTCGTCGATGAACCGGATGGCTGGGCGGTTCGCGGCCAAGGAGGCTTTGGCCAAGGCACTCGGTGCGCCCGCCGGACTCTCCTGGCACGATGTCGAGGTGCGCAAGGACGACCTCGGCAAGCCCTACTTCCACTACACCGGGACGATCGCCGACCGGGTCGCCGAGCTGGGCATCGCCACCGTCCACCTGTCGATCACCCACGACGCGGGCATCGCCGCGGCGGTGGTGGTCTGCGAGGCCTGACGGCATGCAGCCGGCGTACCTGGCCGAGACCATCCGGGCGGCGGAGCAGCCGCTGCTGGAGTCGATGCCGGGTGTGTTGATGCAGCGGGCGGCCGCCGGCCTGGCGTCCGTGCTGCTGCGAGAACTGCGCGCGCTGCACGGAGGCGTCTACGGCGCGCGGGTGCTGGTGGTCACCGGTCCCGGCAACAACGGCGGCGACGCACTGTACGCGGGCGTCCGGCTGTTGGGCCGCGGTGCCGCGGTGAGCGCCTGGCCGACCTCCGGCCGGGTGCATGAGGAGGCCCGGGCGGCGTTCCGCGCCGCCGGCGGCCGCGAACTGGACGCCGTGGCGGCGACGGCGGCACTGGGCGAGACGGATCTGGTCGTCGACGGCGTCCTCGGCATCGGTGGCCGGGCCGGGCTGCGCGAACCGGTGGCGCTGTTCGCCCGGGCCTGCGCCGACGCCGGGGTCCCGGTGGTGGCGGTCGACCTGCCGTCCGGGCTGGCCGCGGACTCGTGCGGGGCCGAGCTCCCACCGTCCGCCGGGATGACGGGAACCGACGGCGCCCAGGGGTCCACTGGTACCACCGTCGTCCAGGGCTCGCCCCGGGACCTCGCCGGCCGCAGCGCATCCCACTTCACCGCCGTCCGCACCGTGACCTTCGGCGGGCTCAAGTCCTGCCACGTGCTCGAACCGGCCGCGTCCGCCTGCGGCGCGGTCGAGGTGGTCGACATCGGGCTCGAGCTGCCGGCGGCGGACCTCGTCCGCTGGCAGCGGTCGGACGTCGCCGCCGCCTGGCCGGTGCCGGACGCCACCAGCGACAAGTACGCCCGCGGCGTGGTCGGCCTGGACACCGGCTCGGACGGCTACCCGGGCGCGGCGGTGCTGTCCACGCTCGGCGCCGTGCACGCCGGGGCGGGGATGGTCCGCTTCACCGGTCCGGACGCCGCCGCCGCCCTGATCCGGCAGGCTGCGCCCAACGTCGTCTTCGGTGCCGGCCGGGCGCAGGCCCGGGTGCTGGGTTGCGGCTGGGGCGACCGGCCGGACGGCCGGGAGGCCGTCGAGCGGGCGCTGGCGGAGGGCGTCCCGCTGGTGCTGGACGCCGACGCCCTCCGCTTCCTGCCCGAGGGCGACCTGGGGGAGCGGGTGCTGCTCACCCCGCACGCCGGCGAGCTGGCCCGGCTGCTTGCCGTCGAACGCACCGCGGTCGCCGCCGACCCGCTGGGGGCGGTCCGGCACGCGGCGCGTCGCTGCGGCGCAACCGTGCTGCTCAAGGGCGCCACCCAGTACGTCGCCCGGGCCGACGGCGCGGTGACCATCGCCCTGCCCGGCCCGCACTGGACGGCGCAGGCCGGCTCCGGGGACGTCCTGGCCGGTATCTGCGGGACGCTGCTGGCGGCCGGGCTGGAACCGGTGAAGGCCGCGCTGGCGGCGGCGTCGGTGCAGGCGCTGGCCGCGACCGAGGCGCCCGGACCGCACCCGCCGCAGTGGCTGGCGGCGTCCCTGCCCATGGTGATCGCCGGGATGGCCCGAGCGCGGCTGGCCGGATAGCGGTCCGAGGATCGTCCAGACGGGCGGGGGGTGACAGAATCCGAGTGGCGCTCTCGGTGGTGCCACCGACACCCCGTCGACGAGGAGAACCTTGATGGAACAGACCCTGGTGATCGTGCTGATCGTCGCCGCGGTGGCAATCGCGACCATGTACCTGCTGCGCAGGCGCCAGTCGGGCTCGGGTGCCGCCCGGTCCTCGGCCGCCCCCGAGACGCCGAGGGCGCAGCCCGCGCCGTCGGCTCCGCCGGCCCCCGCGGCCCCCGTGGCCACGGACGTCCTCGCCGAGCCTGCCGTGGAGACGGCCCCCGCCGAGCCGATCGACGACGACAACGCCATCCTGAAGCTGCGGTCGATCGAGCTGCACGGCACCGCCACGACCAAGCAGGAGGCGATCACCGAGGCCGGCCGGCTGCTGGTGGCGTCCGGCGCCGTGGACGACAGCTACATCGAGTCGATGTTCGAGCGCGAGCGCTCGGTGTCGACCTACATGGGCAACCTGCTGGCCATTCCGCACGGCACGAACGAGGGCATGCGCACCATCCGGTCGTCGGCCATCTCGCTGGTGCGCTACCCGAACGTGCTGGAGTGGAACGGCAACCCGGTCAAGTTCGTGATCGGCATCGCGGGCGCCAACGGCGAGCACCTGGAGCTGCTCGGCCGGATCGCCGAGGTCTTCCTCGACGAGTCGAAGGTCGCGCTGCTCGAGCAGGCCAACTCCGCCGACGAGGTCTGGCGGACGCTGGTCAAGGTCAACGGCTAGCGCCTTGTCGACCAGGGCTCGCCCCTAGGGACCACCTCGTCGTCGTCCGCGGGACGCCGGAGGTGGTCACGGCGCCCCCGACGGTTGGTCACGGACGAGCAGGGCCTCCGCGAGCGAGGAGTGCGTGACCAGCATCGTCACCAGCCCGCTGCGCAGCGCCGCCAGCACGGCCGGATGCTTGTCGCTGCCGTAGGGGATCGCGATCCGCTGCGACATCGCGCCGAACTGCGCGGCGTTCACGCTGATCATCCGCTCGTTGAGCGGCGTGCGCAGCGGCTCGCCGTCGGCGGCCAGGCAGATGCCGGCCATCTCGGCGCAGACCCCGGCGCGAGCCAGTTCGGCCCGCTCCGGCGGCGACGCCGCCTGGTACAGGGTGGACAACCCGGGCGCCCAGCCGCCGATGCCGACCACCGCGACGTCCGCCGACGACGCCTTGTCGAAGGCGCGGACGATCTCGGGCTGGCGCCGCAAGGCCTGGGCCGTGGCGGCGTCCGGCACCAGGAACGGGGCGAAGTACAGGTAGGCCGGGCCGCGGCAGACCCGGGCAAGATCGCGGACCACGTCGACCGCGGTCTCGTCGTAGATCGAGCCGGACGGGTCGTGCGGCCGGGGCAGCACGCCCGTCAGCTGGACGACGGAGGCCTGCGGCATCCGCTGCGCCTGGCGCACCATCGCCTGCACGCAGCGCGCCCAGGCCAGGCCGACCAGGTCGCCGGCCGAGACCACCTCGGCCAGCAGATCGGCGGCGGCCCGGCCGAGCATCGCCCGCAGCGAGTGCTGGTCCTGCTCGGGACAGTCGACCACCACCGCGTGCTCCAGGCCGAAGCGCTCCCGCAGCCTGATCGACCGGTCCAGGTCGATCGTTCCCGACTGCTGGATCTCGATCCGCACCAGACCCTCCTGGCGGGCGACCTGCAGCAGCCGGGCGACCCGGAAGCGGCTCAGCCGCAGGTCCTCGGCGATCTCCACCTTGGTCTGGTTGTCGAGGTAGTACCGCCGGGCGATCTCGGCAGCGAGAACCAGCTCGGCGGGGCCCTTGAATGCGGTGACGGGTCGTACGGAGGGCGCGCTCATCTGAGGGCAGACCCTATCAGAAGTTCGGTGGGGATTGACGTCACCCGACGGTGGCGGCATCCTCGGTCTGTCCGCGCCAACAGATGAGTGCCTTGCGCCTCATCTTGTATGACGGGCGCGTCGGGGTGTAGCCGTCCGTACGAGCGCGGTCTAGGGTTCTCAGATCACAGATGTCCGGGTCCACGAGATGCAATGTGGCAAGGCCCGGGGCAGAACACGAGGAGACATATATGTCGACCACCACTGCCGCGCCGAAGACCTCGGCGCGCACGCACGTACAGAAGTTCGGAACGTTCCTGTCCAACATGGTGATGCCCAACATCGGCGCCTTCATCGCCTGGGGCCTCATCACCGCGTTGTTCATCGAGAAGGGCTGGTTTCCGGTAGCCCAACTCGGTGGCTTCGGCACCCACATCGTCGACGGCGAGGAGGTCGCGTGGGTCGGCCTGGTCGGTCCGATGATCACCTACCTCTTGCCCCTGCTGATCGCCTACACCGGCGGCAAGATGGTCTATGACGTCCGCGGCGGCGTGGTCGGCGCGATCGCCACCATGGGTGTCATCGTCGGCACGAGCATTCCCATGTTCATGGGCGCCATGATCATGGGCCCCCTGGGCGGTTGGACCATCAAGAAGCTGGACAGCCTCTGGCACGAGAAGATCAGGCCAGGCTTCGAGATGCTGGTGAACAACTTCTCGGCAGGCATCTGGGGCGGCGCTCTGGCCGTCTTCGGCTTCTACGTGATGGGGCCGATCGTCACGGCGATCAGCCAGTTCTTCGGCTGGGTGGTCGGTGGGCTGGTGTCCACCGGGCTGCTGCCTCTGACCTCGATCCTGATCGAGCCGGCCAAGATCCTGTTCCTGAACAACGCGATCAACCACGGCATCCTCACCCCGCTCGGTACGCAGCAGTCGATCGAGACCGGCAAGTCGATTCTGTTCCTGCTCGAGGCGAACCCGGGCCCCGGCCTGGGCCTGCTGCTGGCCTACATGTTCTTCGGCCGCGGCGCGGCCAAGGCCTCCGCATCCGGAGCCGCGATCATCCACTTCTTCGGCGGCATCCACGAGATCTACTTCCCCTACGTTCTGGCGAAGCCGATCCTGCTGCTCGCGACCATCGCGGGCGGCGCAACCGGCGTCCTGACCAACCAGGTGCTCGGTGGTGGCCTGATCGCACCGGCCGCACCGGGCTCGATCATCGCCGTCCTCGCTCAGACCGAACGCAGCAGCTATCTGGCCGTGATCCTGTCGGTGATCCTGGCGGCGACGGTGTCGTTCCTCGTCGCCATGGTGCTGCTGCGCGCGTCGAAGGACGACGACGATGGCGACCTCAGCAAGGCCACCGCAGACATGGAGGCCATGAAGGGCAGGAAGTCCTCCATCTCGGCGGCACTGGTCGGCGGCTCCTCGACCGCCGTCGGGGCGAGCGGGCCGATCAAGAACATCGTCTTCGCCTGCGACGCCGGCATGGGTTCGTCGGCGATGGGTGCCTCGGTGCTGCGCAAGAAGATCCAGTCGGCCGGGTTCAAGGACGTGACCGTGGTCAACAAGGCGATCTCGAACCTGACCGACACCTTCGACCTGGTGGTCAGCCATCAGGATCTGACCGAGCGGGCCAAGCAGGGCACCCCGTCGGCGATCCATGTCTCGGTGGACAACTTCATGGCCAGCCCGCGCTACGACGAGGTGGTCGAGCTGCTGCAGCAGACCAACAACGGCGGCTC
Source organism: Micropruina sp. (assembly GCA_044224095.1). Lineage (GTDB taxonomy): Bacteria > Actinomycetota > Actinomycetes > Propionibacteriales > Propionibacteriaceae > Micropruina. The sequence goes on from JBGALC010000008.1 coordinate 62,225, forward strand.
GGCCCCGGCCCCGGCGCCCGCGGCTCCGGCCTCGGCGTTGGCGACCGCCGCGGCGGACGTCGCGACCCCCCAGTCCGCGGCGCCGGTCGCCGAGGTCGACGAGGCGGACGCGGTGCTGAAGCTGTCGTCCATCGTCCTGCAGGGCAACGCCACCGACCGTGACGGGGCCATCACCGAGGCCGGCGAACTGCTGGTGGCTTCGGGCAACGTCGACGGAGGCTACGTCGCGGCGATGCACGAGCGGGAGCGGTCGGTGTCGACCTACATGGGCAACCTGCTGGCCATCCCGCACGGCACCAACGACGCCAAGTCGATGATCACCAAGTCGTCGATCTCGGTCGTCCGGTACCCGAACGGCATCGACTGGAACGGCAACCCGGTGAAGTTCGTGATCGGCATCGCCGGTGCCGGCAACGATCACCTGGAGCTGCTGGGCAAGATCGCCGAGGTGTTCCTCGACGACTCCCAGATCGCCGGTCTCGAGCAGGCGAGCTCGCCGGCGCAGGTCCGCGACGCGTTCGGAAAGGTGAACGGCTGACATGAAGGCAGTGCACTTCGGGGCCGGCAACATCGGTCGTGGGTTCGTGGGGTTGTTGCTCAGCAACGCCGGGTACGAGTTGGTGTTCGCGGACGTGGCAGAGGCCCTGATCGAGGGGCTGGCGAACTCGGACTCCTACGCCGTCCACGAAGTCGGGGACGACCCGCGCACCACCGTAGTGCGCGGGTACTCCGCCCTCAACTCCGCCAAGCAGGCCGACGAGCTGACCGCGGCCATCGCTTCGGCGGACGTGGTGACCACCGCGGTGGGGGCGCACATCCTGAAGTTCGTCGCCCCGGCGATCGCCGCCGGGATCGCGGCGCGCCCGGCCGGGGCGTCCAAGGTGGCGGTGATGGCCTGCGAGAACGCGATCAACGGCACCGACATCCTCAAGGCCGAGGTGGAGTCGAACTACGCCGGCGACGATCTGGCCGATCGCGCCCTGTTCGCCAACACCGCGGTCGACCGGATCGTGCCGGCCCAGGCTCCGGACGCCGGGCTCGACGTCACCGTGGAGAATTACTTCGAGTGGGCGATCGAGACCCCGCCGTTCGAGGGCGCCGTGCCGGACATCCCGGGGGTGACCTGGGTGGACGACCTGGAGCCCTACATCGAGCGCAAGCTGTTCACGGTGAACACCGGCCACGCCACCGCGGCCTGGTTCGGCTACGCCGCGGGCATCGAGAAGATCTCCGACGCCCTCGCCGACCCGACGGTGTCGGCGAAGGTGGCCGACGCGCTGGCCGACACCAAGTCGCTGATCGTGACCAAGCACGGCATCGACGAGGTGGTGCAGAGCGCGTACGTGTCGAAGATCCTGAAGCGGTTCGCCAACCCCTTCCTGCCCGACACCACCCTGCGGGTGGGGCGGGGACCGCTGCGCAAGCTGAGCCGGCACGACCGGTTCATCTCGCCGGCGTCCCAGCTCGCCGAACGGGGCATGCCCTGCGACGGCCTGCTGGCCGCGATCGGCGCCGGACTGCGGTTCGACACCGCTGAAGACCCGGAGGCCGTGGAACTGCAGCGGCTGCTGGGCGAGTTGTCCCCGGAGGACGCGGTCGCCCAGATCACCGGGCTGGAGCCCGGTCATCCGCTCTACCCGGCCGTCCTGGAGGTGTTCGCCGCCCGCCAGGGCTGATTCACCGCAGCGTCCTGCTGCTGGTTCGGGGGACGGTTCCTTTCCGAGTCAGGGGACGGTTCCTTTTCGAGTCAGGGGACGGTTCCTTTTCGGTTCACGAACCGCTCGTCTCCTGGACGGCCGAGGAGCGTCTCCTCTGAACGCCTACGGAACCGTCCCCTGGACGGGAATGGAACCGTCCCCTCGAACGGGAATGGAACCGTCCCCTGGACGGGAATGGAACCGTCCCCTGGACGGGAATGGAACCGTCCCTTGAACGGGAATGGAACCGTCCCTTGAACGGGAATGGAACCGTCCCCTGAACGGGAAAGGAACCGTCCCCTTGACACCCGGACGGGGGCCTCCTCCGCGAGGACTACAGTGGGACGGCCCCAATCGCCAACCGGAGGAATCGCCATGTCCGCCCCGTCCACCGCGGCCGTCGTCGCCGAGGCCGGCCTGCCAGACGGCGGCCAACTGCGCATCCTGCGGGTGGACGCCTCCCGCGCCGCCGACGTGCTGCGGGTGGTGCATGCCGCATTCGCGGCGCGTCCGCCGGTGGATCCGCCGGCGGCGGCGCTGTCCGACACCGAGCAGACCATCGCGGCGAAGCTGGCCGGCGGATTCGGCGTCCTCGGCGAGGTGGACGGCGAACCGGCGGCGGCCCTGATCGTGGCCCTGGACGCCGACGGCGCCACCGTCACCCGGGTCGCGGTGCACCCCGACTACCAGCATCGCGGCATCGCCAGCGCGCTGGTGCTGTGCGCCATGGACCTGCTCGCCGCCCGCGGCACCCGCACCCTCGCCCTCGGCGTGCGCACCGAGTTCCCCGGGCTGGGCCGCTGGTGGCGCCGGCACGGCTTCGTCCGGGTAGGCGAGCAGCCGCCGCTGGAACTGCTGCAGCGCAGTCTCCCGGTGCTGGTCGAGGCCCCGACCGCGGACGCCATGCGCGACCTCGGCCGGCGGCTGGCCGGCCTGCTCCGGCCCGGCGACGTGATCATCGCCACCGGCGACCTGGGTGCCGGCAAGACCACGCTCACCCAGGGCATCGGGGCCGGCCTGGAGGTCGCCGGCCCGGTCATCTCGCCCACCTTCGTGCTGTCCCGGGTGCATCGCAGCAGCACCGGCGGTCCCGCCCTGGTGCATGTGGACGCCTACCGGCTGGGCAGCTTCGACGAGCTGGAGGACCTCGACCTGGAGGCGTCCCTGGCCGACGCGGTCACCCTGATCGAGTGGGGCGGCGGCATCGCCGAGGGCCTGGCCGAGGACCGGCTGGAGATCGACATCCGCCGCGGCCTCGACCCCGACGACGAGACCCGGCTGGTGTTCCTGGCCGGCGTCGGTCCGCGCTGGGCCGAGGGTCAACTGGAGGAGCTGCGATGAGTGCGAGCGGCACGTCGATCAGGCTGGGCATCGACACCTCGACCGACGTCCGGGTCGGCCTCGCCGGTGACGGCGGCGTGCTGGCCGCCGGCGCGGTCACCGACAACCGGGCGCACGCCGAACAGCTGATGCCGCTGATCACCACCACCCTCGCCGATGCCGGCCGGACGCTGGCCGACGTCACCGCGATCGTGGTCGGCGTCGGACCTGGCCCGTTCACCGGGCTGCGGGTCGGGGTGGTCACCGCGCAGGCCCTCGGCTTCGCGCTCGGCGTGCCGGTGCGCGGAGTCTGCTCGCTGGACGCCGTCGCCGCCGGCCACGTCTCCTCCACGGGTGCGATCGGCGAGTTCCTGGTGGTCAGTGACGCCCGCCGCCGCGAGGTCTACTGGGCCCGCTACGCCGCCGACGGCACGCGCCTGGAGGGCCCGGCCGTGTCGCCGGCGTCCGAACTGTCCGCGCTGCCGGTGATCGGACCGGGCGCCGGCCTGGCCGGTGGCACGCCCACGCCGCTGGACGGCGGAGTGCTGGCCCTGGCCGGCCCGAGCCTCCCCGAGGCCGGACTGTCCCCGCTGTACCTGCGGCGGCCGGACGCCGAGCTGCCGACCACCCGCAAGTCCACCCTGCTGCAGCCCCGGCTGGCCCGCGGCGCCACCCGGGCATGACCGGGACGGCCGTGATCCGGCGGGCCGCGCCGGCCGACCTGGGCGCCGTCCTGGCCCTGGAGCGCGCCGGCTTCGACGAGGCGGCCCGGTGGAGCGCCGAGTCCTGGCGCGCCGAGCTCGCCGGTGACGACCGCTGCATGCTGGTGGCGGCCGGCCGGCCGGAACCGGCCTCGCCGCCGCGGTCCCGACCGGATCGACGGGACGCCGCGGCTTCGACGCCGACGCGACCGGCCGTCCCGGACGACGGCGGGCTGCTCGGCGCGGCGACCTTCCAGTTGATCGCCGGGGTCGCCGACCTGCATCGGGTGGTGGTCGCCCCCGGCCATCGCCGACGCGGCGTCGGCCGCGCCCTACTGGAGGCCGGGCTCGCCTGGGCGTCCGATCGGCAGGGCGAGCGGATGCTGCTGGAGGTCGAGCACGACAACGCTGCCGCGCTGGGGCTGTATCGTCGGCTGGGTTTCGCCGACCTGGCCCGGCGCGACGACTACTACGGGCCCGGACGGCACGCGCTGGTGCTGCAGCGCGACCTGGCCGGGGCCGGACGGCGCGGCGAGCGACATCGCCGGAACCGGTGAGACTACGGATGGGGAGTTGATCGCGTGAGCGGCCCGCTGGTGCTGGGAATCGAATCGTCCTGCGACGAGACCGGGGTCGGGATCGTCCGCGGCCACGAGTTGCTGGCCAACGAGGTGGCGTCCTCGGTCGAGCAGCACGTCCGCTACGGGGGCGTGGTGCCCGAGATCGCCTCCCGTGCCCACCTGGAGGCGATGCGGCCCGCGCTGGAGCGGGCGCTGGCCACCGCCGACGTCGACCCGACCGAGCTGGACGGCATCGCGGTCACCGCCGGGCCGGGCCTGATGGGCGCCCTGGTGGTCGGCCTGGCCGCGGCGAAGGCCCTTGCCGTGAGCCTCGACAAGCCGCTCTACGGGCTGAACCACCTGGTCGGTCACGTGGCGGTCGACCTGCTCGACCACGGTCCGCTGCCCGAGCCGTGCGCGGCCCTGCTGGTCTCCGGCGGGCACACCTCGCTGCTGCTGGTCAACGACATCACCGGCGACATCACCGAGCTGGGATCGACCATCGACGACGCCGCCGGCGAGGCCTACGACAAGGTGGCCCGGGTGCTCGGCCTGGCCTACCCGGGCGGCCCGGTGATCGACAGGGCGGCCGCCGACGGCGACCCGAGGGCGATCCGCTTCCCGCGCGGGCTGACCGCCCAGAAGGACCTGGTCAGGCACCGGTTCGACTACTCGTTCTCGGGGCTCAAGACCGCGGTGTCGCGCTGGGTGGAGACCCGGCGCCGCGACGGCGAGGACGTCCCGGTCGCCGATGTCGCGGCGTCCTTCCAGGAGGCGGTCTGCGACGTGCTGACCGCCAAGGCGGTGGACGCCTGCGAGCACGCCGGCGTCTCCGACCTGCTGATCGGCGGCGGAGTGGCGGCCAACTCGAGGCTGCGTGCCCTCCTCGAACAGCGGACGGCAGAACGCGGCATCGTGCTGCGGCGTCCGAGGCCCGGGCTGTGCACCGACAACGGCGCCATGATGGCGGTGCTCGGCGCCGAGGTGATCAGCCGCGGCCTGCGGCCGTCCGGCCTCGACATCGGCGCCGACTCGGGGCTGCCGGTCTCCACGGTGCTGGTCTGAGGGCATGCCGTACGCACCGATCATCGGGGTCCTCGGCTACGTGCTGCACCCGGACGGCGACCGCGCGCTGATGGTGCTGCGCAGCCGGGACGGCGACCTGCACCGGGGCAAGTACAACGGCCTGGGCGGCAAGCTGGAGAACGACGAGGACGTGATCGGCTGCCTGCACCGCGAACTGATGGAGGAGGCCGGCATCACCGTCACCGCCGAGCGGCTGCGCGGCACGATCTCGTGGCCCGGCTTCGGCGCCGGCGGCGAGGACTGGTTCGGCTTCGTCTTCGTGGTGGATGCCTTCACGGGCACCGTCCCCGACCGCAACGACGACGGCCCGCTGGAGTGGCTGCCGATCGACCGGCTGCTCGGCGGGGGAGAGCCGCTGCCGATGTGGCCCGGTGACCGGCACTTCCTGCGGCTGGTCTTCGACGACGACCCGCGTCCGTTCCACGGGGTGATGCCGTACATCGACGGCGAGCCCGCCGGCTGGAGCTACCGGCGCTGAGCGGGCCTCGCCGGCGCGTGTCGAACCCGGGCCCGCGTGGGTCGAGCGCGGCAGGCGGTTCGGCTCCGGCACGTTCGGGCCAGCAGCCGCGCTCAGCGTTTGACCAGAAGCTGCAGCAGCATCCCGCGGATCAGTTCGCGATACTCCTCGACGGTCGCGCCCTCGACCCGCACCACCCGGTCGTAGACCTCGACCGAGGCGGTGATGTCGCTCCACCGGGCGAGGACGGTGTCCGGGATGTCGTCGCGCAGCCAGCCGCGCTCGCGCCACAGCTGCAGGATCGCCAGATTCTCGGCTCGGATCCCCGCGGCGAGTGCGGTGAACTCCTCGGCGAGCTGCTGGTCGGTGCGGGCGGCCTCCGAGAAGGCCAGCCAGATGCCATGGGTGGCGGTGTTGATCTGAACCAGGATCCGGGACGCGATGTCGGCCGCGTCCTCGGCCGAGGTGGCCCCCAGCAGGCGCTTGCCGAGCGGGGTGTCGACGACTCGCTGCCCGTCCTCGGCGCCGAAGGAGAGCTGGTCGATGGCGGCGCGCAACAACCTGAGTTTGGGTCCATGCCCTTGCACGGTCTCGGTGGAGACCCGCGCCCGACGGGCGATCTGTGGCAGGGACGTCGCGGCGTAGCCCTGCGACGCGAACAGCTCGGCCGCAGCCCGGACCACGCGCTGCCGGGTGGCGGCGGCCTGCTGCTCGCGTAGTTCGGACGCATACCGGCGAGTTCCCATATTGATTCCTGTATCAGGGTAATGAATACTTGGCTCCTGCAACCAACAATACACCACTCAGCTAGGAGTCACCGTGGCATCGATCGTCTTCGGCAGTGTTCCCATTCACGGACACGTCACCCCGCTGCTTCCCCTGGCCGCCGCCCTGGTGGCCCGCGGCGACCGGGTGCGCTTCCTGACCGGCTCACGCTTCGCGGCGTCCGTGCTGGCGACCGGCGCCGAGCACGTCCCGCTGCCGGCCGAGGCGGACTTCGATGACCGGAACATCGCCGCCAGCTTCCCCGAACGCGAACGGCTGTCGCCGGTGCAGGCGGTCGCGCACGACATCGAGCACATCTTCGTCCGCCCGGGCGGCGCCCAGTACACCGCGCTGCGGGAGCTGCTGCAGCAGGAACCCGCCGAGGCGATCGTCACCGACCCGACCTTCGCCGGCGGCGCGCTGACGGTGGAGGCCGATCGGTCCGAGCGGCCGCCGGTGCTGGTCGGCGGCGTCGTTCCGCTCAACCTGCCGGCGCCCGATCTCGCTCCGTTCGGCTTCGGCCTGCCCCCGCTGGGTGGCTTGGCCGGACGCCTCCGCAACGGGTTCCTGGACAGCCTCACCGCACGCCTGTTCGCCCCGGTGCACGCCGCCGGCGCCCAGGTCGGACGCCGGGTGCTCGGCCGCGAACCGCGCATTCAGCTGATGGAGTGGCTGCGGCACGCCGACCGGATCGTCCAGCTGACGGTGCCGTCCTTCGAGTACCCGAGGCCCGAGGCGATCGTCCGTCACCTCAGCTACGTCGGGCCGGTGTCGGCCTCCACTGCCAGCCAGCACGCACGGCCGGCCTGGTGGTCCGATCTCGACGGCGGCCGTCCGGTCATCCACGTCACCCAGGGGACGATCGCCAATGCCGACCTCACCGAGCTGATCCGGCCCACCATCGACGCCTTCGCCGACCGTGACCCGCTGGTCGTGGTCGCCACCGGCGGCGCACCCGTGGAAAGCCTCGGCGCGCTGCCCGGCAACGTTCGTGCCGCGGAGTTCCTGCCCTACGAGGAGCTGCTGCCGAGGACATCGGTGATGGTCACCAACGGCGGCTACGGCGGTACCCAGTTCGCGCTGCGCCACGGCGTGCCCGTGGTGGTCGCGCCCGGCAAGGAGGACAAGGTCGAGGTGGCGGCCCGCGTCGCCTGGTCGGGAGTGGGCATCAACCTGCGGTCGCAGCGACCCTCGCCGGCCAGGCTGCGGCGGGGTGTCGAGCGAGTGCTCGCGGATCCCTCCTACCGGCTGGCAGCGCAGCGGGTCGGTGCCGAGATCGCCGCCTCGCCGGGGGCTGCCGGCTTCGTCGAGGCGCTGGACACCGTCATCGCCCGGCACCGCACGGGGGCTGCCGTGTAGGGCCGGACGACGGGTCAGCGACCGAGTTCGGACGCCATCGCGGCGATCTGCTCCGGGGTGACCCGGCAGCAGCCGCCCATGGCGCGCGCGTCCGCACGCAGCCAGCCGCGGGTGCTGTCGATCAGCGCCGCGTCCCCGGTCCAGCGCCGGGCCGCGGCGTCCCAGGCCTCGCCGCTGTTCGGGTAGAAGATCACCGGGCGACGTCCGTCGACCGCCTGCGCGACCGCCTCGGCCTCGCCCGGGTCGCAGCAGTTGGCGCCCAGAGCGATCACGTTCGGCACCTCGGCGGCGATGGCGAAGGCCTCCGACGCCGGCTCGCCCCGCCGGGTGCGATCGCCCACCGTGGTCAGCGACACCCAGGCGGGCGCGCCCAGCGCGGCGAGTTCGGCGGCCAGGGCCTCGGTCTCGGCCAGCGACGGAATGGTCTCGCAGGCCAGCAGGTCGGCGCCGGCCTCGGCCAGGACCTCCAGCCTCGGCCGGTGCCAGGCCCGCAGCTCGGCGACGCTCAACCCGTAGTCGCCGCGGTATTCGGAACCGTCGGCCAGGCTCGCGCCATAGGGGCCGACCGAGGCGGCCACCCAGCGCGGCCCGCTGAACGCCTCGGACGCCTCGCGGGCCACCCGCACGCTGCGCCGCAACGCCTCCCGGGCCTCGGCGGCGGTGTGCCCGGACGCTGCGAAGCCCGACTCGCTGACCTGGTACGACGCCGTGATCGCCACCTCGGCCCCGGCGGCGAAGAAGTCCTCATGGGTGGCGCGGACCTCGGCCGGTTCCTCCAGCAACAGCCGGGCCGACCACAGCCGGTCGCTCAGATCGTGACCCCGCGCCTCCAGCCGGGTGGCCAGGCCGCCGTCCAGCAACACGACACGATCGGCCAGCGCCGAGGCGAACGACTCCATGCGGTCACGGTAACGCAGCGGCCCGGGCGCCGCTCACCACGGGCGTTCGGTGGCTCCAGCGCTAGCCCGTGAACCGGGTCAACCCGGCGCCGAGCTCGCGGCCGAGCCCGGTGAGCATCGCGGCGGTGTCGGTGAGGCACCGCACCGCGTCCCGGTCGGCGAGGGCGTAGCCGGCGACGAAGCCGGCCGCGCGCACCTGTTCCGGCGTGAGGCTGCAGCGGCCGCTCACCGCGATGGTGGGGATGCCGTGGGCGGCCGCCATCCTGGCCACGCCGAGCGGGGTCTTGCCGCCCAGGCTCTGCTCGTCGAGGCTGCCCTCGCCGGTGATCACCAGGTCGACGTCCGCGAGCCGTTCGGCCAGGCCGACCAGTTCCAGGACCACTTCGACACCGGGCCGGGGCTCGGCGCCGAGCACCGTCATCGCCGCGTAGCCGACCCCACCGGCCGCGCCCGCCCCGGGCCGGACGGCACCGGCGCGCGCCGCCGGCCCGAGGGCCTCGGCGAGCACGTCCACCAGCCGGCCGAGGTGGGCGTCCAGGGCGGCGACCTCGGCGGGGCCGGCGCCCTTCTGCGGGGCGAACACCGCGGCGGAGCCACGCGGACCGGTGAGCGGGTTGTCGACATCGCAGGCCACCACGAAGCGGACGTCGCGGGCCCGTGGATCCAGTCCGGCCAGGTCGACCCGGGCCAGCGACGCCAGCCCGCCGCCACCGGACGGCACCGGCGAGCCGCCGGCGTCCAGGAAGCGGACGCCGAGAGCACTCAGCAGGCCGGCCCCGCCGTCGGTGCACGCGCTGCCGCCGATGCCCAGGACGATGGTGCGGCAGCGGGCGTCCAGGGCCGCCCGGATCAGGTCGCCGGTGCCGCGACTGGTGGCGCGCAGGGCGTCGGTGCGCGGGCGTCCGGACTCGTCGGCGGCGATCAGGGCGAGTCCGCTCGCCGCGGCCAGTTCGACCAGCCCGGCCGGCTCGCCCTCGAAGCTGCCGAGGCCGAAGGCGGCGCTGCGCGGCTCGTCCAGCGGTCCGGTGACCGGCACAACCACGTGCCGCCAGCCGTTGGCGAGGGCGGCGGCCAGGGTGCCTTCGCCGCCGTCCGCGACCGGGCAACGGCGGACGTCGAGGTCGGCCCGGGCGGCCAGCAACCCGGCGGTCAGGGCGGCGGTGACCTGGTCGGCCTCGAGGGTGCCGCGGAACTTGTCCGGCGCGATCAGCACGCGCATCGTGCCGGCGTCACCGGAGGTCGGGATCGGTCGGCAGTTCGGGTGCCGCCGCCGCCGACGGCGTGAGTGAGGCCTTCGGGTTCCGCGGCATGCCGAGCGCGAAGCCGCCCACCACGCCGGCCGCCAGGGTGACCGCCGCGCCGCCGACCATGGTGCCGACCGGGTTGACGAACTCGCGGGTGCGCAGGGCGTCCAGCGCCACGAACTGGCGCCACACCTCCCACCCGGCCGTCCAGAGCAGCCAGATCGCGGCCAGCGCGATGGCCGCGGCGACGATCAGCAGGATCTTGGCGAGCAGTTTCATGGCCGGATTGTAGTTCTTCGGACGGTGCGACCTCGGGCAACGACCTCGGCCCGAACTCACGCCGTCCGCCCGGCGACCCATCGCCGGCGGGCTGCCCGCCGCCTCGACGTGGGCGTCCCGATCCGGTAGAACGCCTGGTATGGACGCCGCAGACGCCCGCTGGCTGGTCGGCCCGGAAGCGGCCCAGGAACTGGCCCGGGCGGCCGCCGACCCCGACCCCGGATCGCTCGCCGCGGCCGAGCGGCTGCGACGCCGGCTGGCACCGTCGCGGGCCGCCGCGGTCGCCGCCCAGGTCGGGTTGCGGAGCCGGGCCCGGGCCAAGTTCGGCCAGCGGGCCGAGCGGCTGTTCTTCACCGCCGACGGTCTGGAGCAGGCCACCCGGCCACGGGTCGCGGCCTGGCGGGCGCAGCGGCTGCTGTCGAGCGGCGCCCGGCGGGTGATCGATCTCGGCTGCGGCATCGGCGCGGACGCCCTGGCCTGCCTGGACGCCGGCCTGGAGGTGGATGCGGTCGAGGCCGACGAGGTGACGGCCATCCTGGCCGGCGCGAACCTCGGCTTCGAGGTGACGGTCGGCGACGCGGTCGCTCTGCTGCCGCCCCCGGCACCCGGCACGGCGGTGTTCTGCGACCCGGCCCGGCGGTCGGCCTCCGGGCGTAGCTGGCGGGTGGAGGACCTCAGCCCCCCCTGGTCGTTCGTCGAGTCGTTGCTCGCCGAGCGGATCGCCTGCGTCAAGCTGGGCCCCGGCCTGCCGCACGCGCTGATCCCGGACGGGGTACTCGCCACCTGGGTCAGCGAGCACGGCGACCTGGTGGAGCTGTCGGTGTGGTCGCGGGAGCTCGAGGCCGGCCGCTGTGCGGTGCTGCTGCCCGGCGGCGTGCTGCACGACACCCGGCCGACCTCCGGGCCCTCCGCGGAGGTGGTCCGTCCGGAACCCGGTGCCGTGCTGTACGAACCCGATCCCGCGGTCATCCGCGCCGGCCTGGTGGACGCCCTGGCGGAGCATCTGGATGCCGCCCGGCTGCGTCCGCAGGTGGCCTACCTGGTGGCCGCCGAGCGCCGCCCGACGCCGTTCGCCGGCGCGTTCGAGGTGCTCGACGTGCTGGATGCCGGCGGGAAGGCCCTGCGGGCCTGGGTGCGCCGGGAACGGATCGGCACGCTGGAGATCAAGAAGCGCGGCGTGGACGTCGACCCGGCCGTGCTGCGGCGGCGGCTCAAACCCTCCGGGCCCGGTGCCGCCACGCTCGTGCTCACCCCGACCCCGGACGGCGTGCGGGCGCTGGTCGTCCGCCGGCTGCCACCCGCCGCGGCAACGGACGCGGCCCCGCCGACGCCGTGTCCGAACCCGATCCGACCCGACAGCGCAGCGCACTGAATGCGTCGTCCTCGTGACGCAGCGGACAACCCGCTGACGAGCGAGGTCACCGGCGGGCACCGAGCGCCGGGGGTGGCGCGCGGTCAGCCGATCCGGTACACCGTCCCGCGGCGCGCGTGCCCGATCGACTCGGCGTCCAGGTAGTCGATGGCGGTCAGCACCAGCGGAGCCAGCTCGCGTTCCAGCGTCTGCGAGCGGAACAGCACCCCGATGGTCACCTCGTGCTCGGGCCGGAAGGTCACCTCGATCGGGTCGCCGCGGCGTACCAACCCGGGCCGCAGCACCGACAAGTAGGCGCCCGGGCGGGCCGCCCTGGTGAACGTCTTCAGCCAGCCCTGCTCGGCGATCCAGGCCCGGAAGGTGTTGCAGGGGATCCGCGGGCAGGTGACCTGCAGCTCGACGGCGTCCGGGCCGGTGCCGATCCGCCACCGTTCGCCGATCAGGGCTCCGGTCACGTCCAGGCCGGTCGTGGTCAGGTTCTCGCCGAAGCTGCCGTCGGCGAACGCGCGCCCGACCTGGGCGCCGAGCGCGTCCAGGTCCTCGCGGGCACAGGCGTAGACCGCCTGCAGGTCGCCGCCATGGTGCCTGCCGTCGCCGATGAAGTCGCCGGCCAGGCCGCCCCGCGCGTCCGGGGCGAACGCCTGCGTGACGGCGCGGGGGCCGGGCGCCGCAACCGTCGCCGACGGCACCGGCCGCTTGTCGATGCCGGTCAGGTTGCCGGGCTTGCCGCGGTCGACCGCCCGCCGGCCCAGGTTGACCGATCGAACCGATCCGCTCATGCCGGGGTCCGCGGCAGGACCGGCACGTCCTCCTCGGTGCGGGGGCGGACGCCGATCGCCCAGCCGTGCGGCGGCACCGTCTCGTCGCAGCCGTCGCTGGCCAGCAGCAGCTCACCCTCGGGCATCGGTCCGACGCCGTCGGAGATGTTCAGCGCCAGCTCGATCACCTCGTCCGGGCCGGCGACCAGCACCACCACCGACTCGTTGGTGAGATCGCGGGTGGTGACCACGCCGTCCACGATCCAGGGATGCCGGCGCCGCAGCCCCAGCAGCGTGCGATACAGATCGAAGGTGTCCGCGCCGAACGGCAGCAGCCCGTCCGGGGTCGCCGGGAACGGCGGCCGGACGGCGTCGTCGCCGCCCGCCTGGTCGAGCTTGACCCCCTCGAAGCGGTGCTCGTCGCCGGCGTAGATGGAGGGCACCCCGGGCAGCATGGTGAGCAGCACGGCCGCGTGGGCCACGTGCCGGCGGTCGTCCAATTTCGACGAGATCCGGGTGACGTCGTGGTTGGAGATGAAGATCTGCGGCCGGAAGTGCTCGCAGAAGCGGCGATGGCGCTGCAGCGACCAGTCCAGGCTCCACAGATTGGTGGTGTTCATCGACTGCCAGATCGCATGCCACAGCTCGTACTGGGTGACCGAGTCCAGGTCGGAGTCCAGCACGAAGGAGTCCTTGTCGCCGTGGATCACCTCGCCCAGCAGCCAGCAGTCCGGGTAGGCGGCCTTCACCCGCTCCACGATCGGACGCCAGGCGGCGGCACCCGGCGCGTAGGCGGCGTCCAGTCGCCAGCCGTCGATGCCCCGGCCCAGCCAGTGGCACATGATGTCGACGACGAAGTCCTGGACGGCGGGGTTGCCGAAGTCCAGCTCCACCAGCGGCTCGTGGCCCTCGAACACCCGCGGGTGGCCGTCCACCCAGCGCAGCCAGTCGCCCTCGGGGGTGCCGGGGCCGGCGGCCAGCGCCCGCTGCACCACCGGATGCTCCCGGGCCAGGTGGTTGAACACGCCGTCCAGCAGGATCCGGATGCCGCGCTCCTTGGCCTTCCACATCAGCTCGCCGAAGTCGCTGTCGTCGCCCAGTCGCGAGTCGATCGCGTAGTGGTCGAGCGTGTCGTAGCCGTGCGTCGCAGAGGCGAAGATCGGGCCCAGCAGCATGCCGTTGCAGCCCAGGTCGATCAGGTAGTCGAGCCAGTTGGTCAGCTGGCCGAGCCGATGCCGGACCTGGTGGATCGCGGTGTCCTCGGCGTTGACGAATCCCAACGGGTAGCAGTGCCACCAGATGACGTGTGCCGTCCAGTCCATCCGTCTCCTCGGGGTTCGGTCGGAGTCTAGCGAGCGATGACTCCGTGGGGCTGGCTCAACTCCAGTCCCGGAACACCACCCCGACGGTGGTGGCGTCGAGCACGGCGAACTCGCGGGCACCGTACTCACGCCGGACGATGCCGCCGCCGGGAGGGTAGGTCGGGTGCAGCAGGTCGGGGCGCCGGCCCGCGATGTCGGCGTGGACGGCGTCGATGTCGTCGGTATCGATGCCCAGCTCGGGACGGTCCTTGGCGGCGAACTCGGCGTCCTGCACCAGGTAGAGCTTGCAGCCGTCGCGGGCGACGATCACGAAATCGCCGTCGTCGTGCAGCACCTCGAACCCGAGGCCGTCGACGAACAGGTCGCGGCCGACGGCGAGGTCGGCGTAGAAGACCTTGGGGATCAGCGTCCGGAACAGGGGCCCGCTCATCGCCAATCCACCAGTCCGACCAGGTTGCTCCCGGAGTCGCGGACGAACGCCTGCCACTCCTGCGCTCCGGCCGGTCCCAGGCTGTCGTCGGCGTGGGTGAAGATCACGTGCGGCGGCGACACCACGACGCCGGCGTAGATGGAGGGCACCCCCGGCAGCATGGTGAGCAGCACGGCCGCGTGGGCCACGTGCCGGCGGTCGTCCAGTTTCGACGAGATCCGGGTGACGTCGTGGTTGGAGATGAAGATCTGCGGCCGGAAGTGCTCGCAGAAGCGGCGATGGCGCTGCAGCGACCAGTCCAGGCTCCACAGATTGGTGGTGTTCATCGACTGCCAGATCGCATGCCACAGCTCGTACTGGGTGACCGAGTCCAGGTCGGAGTCCAGCACGAAGGAGTCCTTGTCGCCGTGGATCACCTCGCCCAGCAGCCAGCAGTCCGGGTAGGCGGCCTTCACCCGCTCCACGATCGGACGCCAGGCGGCGGCACCCGGCGCGTAGGCGGCGTCCAGTCGCCAGCCGTCGATGCCCCGGCCCAGCCAGTGGCACATGATGTCGACGACGAAGTCCTGGACGGCGGGGTTGCCGAAGTCCAGCTCCACCAGCGGCTCGTGGCCCTCGAACACCCGCGGGTGGCCGTCCACCCAGCGCAGCCAGTCGCCCTCGGGGGTGCCGGGGCCGGCGGCCAGCGCCCGCTGCACCACCGGGTGCTCCCGGGCCAGGTGGTTGAACACGCCGTCCAGCAGGATCCGGATGCCGCGCTCCTTGGCCTTCCACATCAGCTCGCCGAAGTCGCTGTCGTCGCCCAGCCGCGAGTCGATCGCGTAGTGGTCGAGCGTGTCGTAGCCGTGCGTCGCAGAGGCGAAGATCGGGTTCAGCAGCATGCCGTTGCAGCCCAGGTCGATCAGGTAGTCGAGCCAGTTGGTCAGCTGGCCGAGCCGATGCCGGACCTGGTGGATCGCGGTGTCCTCGGCGTTGACGAATCCCAACGGGTAGCAGTGCCACCAGATGACGTGTGCCGTCCAGTCCATCCGTCTCCTCGGGGTTCGGTCGGAGTCTAGCGAGCGATGACTCCGTGGGGCTGGCTCAACTCCAGTCCCGGAACACCACCCCGACGGTGGTGGCGTCGAGCACGGCGAACTCGCGGGCACCGTACTCACGCCGGACGATGCCGCCGCCGGGAGGGTAGGTCGGGTGCAGCAGGTCGGGGCGCCGGCCCGCGATGTCGGCGTGGACGGCGTCGATGTCGTCGGTATCGATGCCCAGCTCGGGACGGTCCTTGGCGGCGAACTCGGCGTCCTGCACCAGGTAGAGCTTGCAGCCGTCGCGGGCGACGATCACGAAATCGCCGTCGTCGTGCAGCACCTCGAACCCGAGGCCGTCGACGAACAGGTCGCGGCCGACGGCGAGGTCGGCGTAGAAGACCTTGGGGATCAGCGTCCGGAACAGGGGCCCGCTCATCGCCACTCCACCCCCGGCCGCCTCCAGCCGGGCCACCTCGGCGTCGATGTCGGTCACCGTCAGGTAGAGCAGCGCGGTGGGCGCATTGGCGTCCAGCAGTAGCCGCGTCCCGCCCAGGTCGAAGAACAGCAGCCCGGGAGGGTCGAACCTCCCGGCGGGCGGTCTGCGCAGCAGCAGCGTGTAGAAGTCCGCGGCGCGATCGAGATCGCTGGCATGTTGGGCCACCTGGGCGAGTGACATCGGGCACCTCCGATCCGGGCTCCACCTTAGTCGCAGGGCGCCGTCGTGGGGGAGGGCCGGCGCCAACCGGCAGCCGGACACCGGCGGCCCGACCCGGGCAGGGTCTGGGAGCATGGAGCCATGCAGCGTCATGTCTCCGCCCGGATGACCGGGCTGATCAGCGGGCCGGCTGAGCTGGTGCTGGCCATCGCGGTCGCCGACGGGCCCACCCGCACCGAGACGTTGTCGATCACGGTGGACGGCGTCGAGATGCTCGCCCAGGAGGTCGCCGCGCCGCACGGCGGACGGCTGCACCTGGTCTCCGGGCTGCCCTCGGGCCAGTTCGCCCTCGACTACTCCGCGACCCTCGACGGGATCGCGGCCGTCGAGGAGTCCGGCGTCCTAGACCGGATCGAGTACGCCCGGCCGAGCCGGTACTGCGATTCGGACAAGCTGATGCCGGTGGCCCAGGCCGAGTTCGCCGGCATGACCGGCAAGAACCTGCTGGACGCCGTCTCCAGCTGGGTCGGCTCCCACCTGAGCTACGTCGCCGGGTCGTCGAAGCCGATCGACGGCGCGGTGGACACCTACCTGTCCCGGCAGGGGGTGTGCCGCGACTACGCGCACCTGGTGATCGCGTTGCTGCGCGGCCTGAACGTGCCGGCCAGGCTGGCCGCGGTCTACGCCCCCGGCCTCGACCCGATGGACTTCCATGCCGTCGCCGAGGCCTGGGTGGACGGCGCCTGGTGGGTGGTGGACGCCACCGCGCTGGCACCCCGGCCCAGCCTGCTCCGGATCGCCACCGGGCGGGACGCGGCCGACACGGCCTTCCTGAGCACGCTCTCGGGCTCGCTGTCGCTGACCGGGATCGAGGTCTCGGCGACGGTGGACGACCTGCCCGCCGACGACCTCACCCTGCTGACCGCCCTTCGATGACCCTGCTCTACGACGCCGACTGCGGCTTCTGCACGGCGAGCGCGGCCTGGCTGCGCCGCCGAGGGCTGCGGGCGGCGATCGAACCGCTGCAGCGGGCCGACCTGGCCGGGCTCGGGGTGGACGCCGAACGGGCCCGGCGCCAGATCCCGTTCGTGGAGAGGGATGAGGCGGGCACCCGGGTGAGTTACGGGCACGTCGCCGTGGGCCGTGCCCTGGCCACCGGTGGCCGGGGCTGGCGGCTGGCCGGCTGGCTGCTGCGGCATCCGCCGGTGTCCTGGCCGGCGCGTGCCGGCTACGCGCTGGTGGCGCGCCATCGGCACCTGCTGCCGGGCTCGACCGCCGCCTGCCGGATCGACGGCGCCCCGGGGTGACCGATGGCTGGGCAGCGCCGCCCGGCAGTGACCCAACCGAGGACCACACCACTAGATTGGCGGCTATGACCGCCGAGCCCGAGGACGCCGTCCACACCGACCACGACGAGGTACTGGAGCTGACCTTCGACGCCCAGCGCTACCCGGCGCGTCCGGCGAAGCTGCGGCCGGCCGCCCGGCGCCGCAAGGACATGCTGAAGGCGATGGGGCCGCCGCCGTTCGAGCCCGACGGCCGCAACAAGGCCTACGTGGAGTGGCTGGTCAACCAGTCGATGCTGGGCGACGCCATCACCATGGCCCGGCAGCTGGCCGGCCTGCACACCATGTGGAGCAACTCCTACGCCTCGCCCGACCCGCGGGCTGCGGTCGACCGCACGGCGGTCTGGTTCACCGCCTATCCGCTCTCGCTGGTGACCGCGCCCGGCCAGTCCTTCCTGGGCGCCATCGGCGACGAGGAGCTGTGGCGGACGTTCCAGCAGATCGGCATCGAGGGCGTCCACACCGGGCCGGTGAAGCTGGCCGGCGGCATCGCGGGCTGGAAGCTGACCCCCAGCGTCGACGGCCACTTCGACCGGATCAGCATGGCCATCGACCCGTTGTTCGGCACCGAGGACGAGTACCGGGCGATGTGCGAGGTGGCCGCCCGGCACGGCGGCACGGTGATCGACGACATCGTGCCCGGGCACACCGGCAAGGGTGCCGACTTCCGGCTCGCAGAGCTCAACTACCGCGACTACCCGGGGATCTACCACATGGTCGACATCCCCGAGGAGGCCTGGCATCTGCTGCCCGACGTCCCGCACGGCAAGGACTCGGTCAACCTGGACGGCTCCCACGAGCGGGCGCTTGCCGAGGCCGGCTACATCATCGGCGAGCTGCAGCGGGTGATCTTCTACGAGCCGGGCGTCAAGGAGACCAACTGGTCGGCCACCCCGCCGATCTACGACAGCCAGGGCGTGCTGCGGCGCTGGGTGTACCTGCACTACTTCAAGGACGGCCAGCCGTCGATCAACTGGCTCGACCCGACCTTCGCCGGCATGCGGCTGGTGATGGGCGACGCGCTGCACTCGCTGCTCGACCTCGGCTCGGGCGGGCTGCGGCTGGACGCCAACGGCTTCCTGGGCGTGGAGAAGAACGCCGGCGGACCGGCCTGGTCCGAGGGTCACCCCTTGTCACAGGCCGCGAACCAGCTGATCGGTTCGATGGTGCGCAAGGTCGGCGGGTTCACCTTCCAGGAGCTGAACCTGGGGGTGGACGACATCGCCGAGACCTCGCAGGTCGGGCCCGATCTGTCCTACGACTTCATCACCCGGCCGGCCTACCACGTCGCGCTGGCCACCCGCGACACCGAGTTCCTGCGGCTCACCCTGCGCGAGGCGATCGCGGCCGGCATCGACCAGGCCTCGCTCGTGCACGCGCTGCAGAACCACGACGAGCTCACCTACGAGCTGGTGCACTTCGCCGGACGCCACGCCGCCGATCACTACACCCTCGGCGGCGTGGAGTACACCGGCACCGACCTGGCCGAGCACATCCGCGAGACCCTGCGGCAGCGGATCACCGGGCCGGCCGCCCCGTACAACGCGCTGTTCACCCAGAACGGGATCGCCTCCACCACCGCGTCGGTGATCACCGCCAGCCTCGGCATCACCGACCTGGACGCGATCACCCCCGAGCAGGTGGAGAAGATCAAGGACGCCCACCTGCTGCTGTGCATGTACAACGCCTGGCAGCCCGGCGTCTTCGCGCTGTCCGGCTGGGACCTGGTCGGCGCGCTGCCGCTGCCCCGGGACGAGGTGTCGGGCCTGATCTCGACGGGCGACACCCGCTGGATCGAGCGCGGCGCCTACGACCTGATGGGGGTGGCCACGGACGGCGCGAGTTCCGGCATGCCGGCCGCCCGGGCGCTGTACGGGCCGCTGCCGCAGCAGCTGGCCGACCGGCGGTCGTTCGCGTCCCGGCTGGCCCCGATCCTGCAGGTGCGCAAGCAGCACGGGCTGTCGACCGGCACCCTGCGTGACGTCCCCGAGGTGCCGCACAAGGAGATGCTGATCCTGGTCAACCGGCTCTACATCGGCGCGGCGCAGATCACCGTGCTCAACTTCGGCCCCGAGACCATCGTCGGCCGCGTCCAGTCCGAGCAGATCCCGGCCGGGCGGGTGTTCGACCTGACCACGCGCCGCAAGATCGCCGACGTGGACGGCCTGGGCGGTTTCACCGTCACCCTCCCGCCGTTCGGCGGGGTGGCCACCCTGGTCCGGGAGGACTGAGCCCTCTCCGTCACCCCGCCGCCGTAAGCCCCTGCCTAACTACCTGCGCCCTCCCACCGGTGGGAGGGCGCAGGTAGTTGGGCAGGGCTTTCCCGGCCGGACGTGGGGGTCCGGGCGGGTGGACGCGGTGAGATCCCCAGGGTGTCGGCCCGCCGCCGCGAAACGGCAACCCGTCTGTAACCGGTGGCGTACGGGCGGCCCTACACTTCTAGTGTGACCGACAAATATTCGTTCAGAGGTACCACCTTCGTCGAACCCGCCGCGGCCGAGATCGCCGCCGCGCTGCCGTCCGAGGTGGCGGAGGCGTTCCTGCTGGTCGCCGGCCAGGGCACCGCCGAGCAGCCCGCGGCCGATCTGCGGGCCGCCCGCACCCACCTGCGGGCGGCGGTCGTCCGGCCCGTGGTGTTCCGGGTGCGCCCGGGCGAGGCGCTGCGGGTGAGCCTGCGGCTGGCCGGGTATCTCAACCGGCAGTCCGAGGGCTGGGCCCGCGAGGCGCTCGCCGCGCTCGGGGCGTCCGTCGCCAGCAGGACCGACGCCGAGGGCCGGCGCGCCCTGGTCCGTGCCGCTGCCGCGGTCGACCGGGGACTGGCCGACCTGGGCATCGCGGGCGAAGCCGCCGCCTGATCCTGGGCGGGAGGTGCCGTCCAGGCTCACCGGGCATGACCGCCGTCCCGCACCCCGCCGATGATCGGCCTGCCCTGCTCCGGCAACGATCTCGTCCACGGGATCTGGGTCGGTCTCGGGCTGCTGGCCGGCCCGGTCTGGTCCGCCTGGAGGCAGCCGCCGACGGGACCGCCGGGCCGGGCTGACCCGCTCGTGGTGCATTGCGCGACACCCGGCTGGGGCTCGCCCACCTCGCCGGTCCTCGCCGTCGCCGCGCTCATCGGCATCGGGCACCTGACGCCGGCCGGCCCGGCTGATCGCCGGCTGGGCGGTCGTCCGGCATCACCCGTCGGATCGCCCCGGGCCTGCCGATCTCGCCATCGGTGACCGGTGGCCGGTCGGGTGACCGATGGCGGGAAATAACACGAAAGTGGTCCGCCAAGGTGAGAGTCGTCGCCGATGGTGAGATCCGTCGCCGATGGTGAGATCCGTCGGCTCGATCGTCGTCGCCCCCGGTGATGCTCACGGTCGGATTCAGCCCGGTTTGCTCCGGCGTCCGCGCGGTGATGCTCGCGGTCGGCCTCAGCCCGGCTTGGTCCAACTGATCGTGTGCCGGAAGAACAGCCGGCGCCGGACGACGGCGCCCGGCAGTGCGGCATGCACCAGCCGTTTCAGCTCATCGAGGGGAAGGGTGGCGTCCCGCACCGGAGCCGGCGGACGCGGAGCGACTCCGGTGGCGCGGCGCGGGTGCTTCACGAATCCCATCACCGGGTTGAGCGCCAGCGAGGCCACCTCCCAGATCAGGTCGAGAGGGCCGGCCGGCGGCGCGAGGCCGACCACCAGGAGCCGACCGCCGGGCGCGAGCAGCCGCGGCACCCGGCGCAGGGCGTCGGCGGCGTCCAGATGGTGCAGCACCGCGACCATGGTGATCAGGTCATAGGGGCCGTCCAGGTCGGCGAGCTGGGCACCGTCGACGATCACCTGAGGGACCCCCGCGCAGCGCGACCGGACGGCCTCGCGCATCGCCGCGTCGGCGTCCGACCCGTGCGCGGCGGCGAACCGGTCGGCCAGCGCGGCCAGCAGCTCGCCGCGTCCGCAGCCGAAGTCGAGCGCCCGGTCCCGCCGCTCGGGCAGGTGGCGCAGGATCCAGCCGTGGAAGTGCTCGTTGTGATCCCAGGGGTGCGCCGCGTTGAAGGCGTTCAGGCCCGCGGCGATCCGTCGGGCCGGCGGCAGGGTCAGTCGGCGAGGGTCCATCGGCCCAGTCTGTACGGTCGGACCTGCGACACTTCGTTGGCACTCAGGTTGAACGAGTGCTAAGCCCGCGATAGATTCGGCGTTAGCACTCTCACACCGAGAGTGCGAACGGCCGCCGGCGGCACCCGCGACGACGCCCCGGCTGAGAAACCGACAAGCAACGGGCCGCGTGCCCAGCACAAGAAAGGGTTTTGACGTGGCAGTCACGATCAAGCCGCTCGAGGACCGGATCCTCGTCCAGCCCCTCGAGGCCGAGCAGACCACCGCCTCGGGCCTGGTCATCCCCGACACCGCCAAGGAGAAGCCGCAGGAGGGCAAGGTCATCGCCACCGGCCCCGGCCGCATCGACGACAACGGCAACCGCGTTCCGCTCGACGTCGCCGAGGGTGACGTCGTCATCTTCTCCAAGTACGGCGGCACCGAGGTCAAGTACGAGGGCCAGGAGTACCTGCTCCTGAACGCCCGCGACATCCTCGCCGTCGTCTCCAAGTAAGGAAGCCGCACACATGCCAAAGATCCTTCAGTTCGACGAGGAGGCGCGGCGCTCGCTCGAGCGCGGCGTCGACATCCTCGCCAACACCGTGAAGGTGACGCTCGGCCCGAAGGGCCGCTACGTGGTGCTCGACAAGAAGTGGGGCGCTCCGACCATCACCAACGACGGCGTGACCGTCGCCAAGGAGGTCGAGCTCACCGATCCGTACGAGAACCTCGGCGCCCAGCTGGCCAAGGAGGTCGCCACCAAGACCAACGACGTGGCCGGCGACGGCACCACCACCGCCACCGTGCTGGCCCAGGCGCTGGTCCACGAGGGCCTGCGCGCGGTCGCGTCCGGGGCCAACCCGGTCGGCCTGAAGCGCGGCATCGAGGCGGCCGTCGAGGCCGTCAGCGATCGCCTGCGTGAGCTGGCCCGCGAGGTCGACGACACCGACGACATGGCCAACGTGGCCACCATCTCGGCGCGTGACGCCGAGATCGGCCACCTCATCGCCGACGCCTTCGACAAGGTCGGCAAGGACGGCGTGATCACCGTCGACGAGTCCCAGACCTTCGGCACCGAGCTCGAGTTCACCGAGGGCATGCAGTTCGACAAGGGCTACCTGTCCCCGTACTTCGTGACCGACCCGGAGCGGATGGAGGCCGTCCTCGAGGATCCCTACATCCTGATCAACCAGGGCAAGATCTCCTCGATGAACGACCTGCTCCCGCTGCTGGAGAAGGTCATCGGCGCCGGCGGCACCCTGTTCGTGGTGGCCGAGGACGTCGACGGCGAGGCGCTGTCCACCCTGGTGGTCAACAAGATCCGGGGCACCTTCACCTCGGTGGCCGTCAAGGCCCCGGCCTTCGGCGACCGCCGCAAGGCCATGCTCGAGGACATCGCGATCCTCACCGGCGGCAAGGTGGTGGCTCCCGAGGTGGGGCTGAAGCTCGACCAGGTCGGCCTCGACGTGCTGGGCCGGGCCCGCCGCGTCGTGGTGACCAAGGACAACACCACCATCGTCGACGGTGCCGGTGCCTCCGAGGAGGTGGCCGGACGGGTGGCTCAGCTGCACGCCGAGATCGCCCGCACCGACTCCGACTGGCGCGAGCCCGGCGGCGATCGACCATGCCCGACGGATCATCGCCGAGTTGACCGCCGACGTACCCGCGATCTTCGCCCGGGCCGAGGAACTGGCCACCGTGGCGGTCGGCACCACCGGCGACACCCATCTGAGCCCGGCGGCGATCGACCATGCCCGACGGATCATCGCCGAGTTGACCGCCGACGTACCCGCGAACTATCGCAGCGCAGGCCCCGAGACGCTGCTCGGCCGATGCCGCGAGCTGGGCCTGTCCGAAACCGAGGCGACCGGCCTGGCCACACTGATGCTGGTGGCTGGCACCGGCACCGCCTCCAGCGCGATCGGACGGACCACCGCCCTACTGGCCGACAGCGGCCAGGTGGGGAGACTGGCCGCGGCCGAGGGTCCCGACCGGGCCGAGCTGCTGGAGGTCGCGATCCGCGAGGGACTGCGGGTGACCAGTCCGGCGCCGATGATCGGCCGCCACGTCCGCGCCGACTTCGAACTGGACGGCCGCCGGCTGCGGGCCGGCGACCGGGTCGTGGCGCTGATCTACGCGGCGAACACCGGCGCCGGAGGCTTCTCGCTGGATCGCGGCTACCTGCCGGAGACCCGGCAGCTGTGGTTCGGCGCGGGCCGCCACCTGTGTCTCGGCGCGTCGCTGGCCAAGGCCGAGCTGCGCCTGGTGCTCGGGGCGTTCCTGGCCGCCGGCACCTGGCGGGTGGTGGAGCGGGAGCCTGCCCGGGGCGTCCTGATCCCGGCCTACCGGCGGTTGCTGATCCGGGCGGACGACGCCTTCGCTGGTTGAGCTCGTCGAAACCCCTGGACAGGTACGGCGACCTGCTGGCGCCGGCGTGATCGACCCGGTCAAGGTCGCCCGTTCGGCGCTGGCCGACGCGGCCTCGATCGCCGCCCTGCTGCTCACCACCGAGACCGTGGTGGTGGAGAAGCCGGAGGAGACCGAGGACGCGCACGCGCACTGAGCGTCGCTGATTCGTACGACTCCCCCGCACCGGTTCGCCGATGCTGGGAGTCCGTATGGTGGCACGTATTCGCCTGCGGTGTGGATCATCGATGAAGTCGCCGATGCCGGGTCATTCCTTGGATTTAACGCCCGCGACTGGGTGCGACACTTGATCGGGCGGCAGCCGCCCCCTTTTTTGTCCTATCCGCCCGAGCACCTCGGGATCGCTGGATCATCGCCCCTGGATCGCTGTGCAGTTGTCGTCACGACCGGTGCCTTCAGTCATCGGGCTGTGAAACTACTCATCCGGGGCGGAGCGAATTTGTTCCGCCTCGCATATCAAATCTTGAGACCGATCGTTGATGTGTTGTCGCGTGCTGGGTAGCTGTACCCATGATCCACCACTGGACCGGAATGCCCACCCCGGGGGTTCTTGCGCAATGCAACAGGGGGCTTTCAATGAATCACTCATCCCCTGACTGGCGCCGACCAGGACGCATTCGCCGGCTATTGGTGGGGGCATCGGTTGTCGGTGCCCTCACTTTTGGCACGGCCGTTGTGCCTTCGGTGACGAATAGTGCCGCCGTCGCGAGCCACGCGACGGCGACCTCGAGCAGCCGGTCGGTCGACGTCGTGCGCGGCGCCGGCATTCCCGCCGGTCACGTCGGGAACGGGGCCAATGCGGCAACCAACTCGCCGGCGCAGAAGAGGATCCCGATCGGGCCGATCATCGACTGGATCAAGAAGAACGCACCGCAGATCATCGATGCCCTCAAGAAGGCACTCAAGAAGGGCTGGGATGCCTTCAAGGCGTGGTGGAACGGACTGGCGAGCTGGATTCGCTGGGCGATCGACTTCCTGGCGAGCGGCACGCTCTGGGATCTCTTCCGGGCGTTGTACGACTACTTCTTCTGATCGAGGAATGTCGGGCTTGTGACGACCCAGACCAGTGGGGCGCGCGACCGGTCAGCCGCACGACTCCCAGCGCCGAGCCGCCATGGAGGCTCGGCGCTGGGAACCTGGCTTCGGCTGACCGGGTGGTTCGTGCTGGTGGGGCTCGCGGCCGTGGGCTCCGGCATCGTCTTTGCGGAGTCGGGTCCGGCGTCCGAACTGGCGGTGTGGACGTCGCTCACCATCGTGAGCGTTGTCTGCTGGCTGGGGTTGCGACGTTCGGCGCGGCAGTCGTCACGGCGTCGGTGGCATCCGAGTTCTTTTGAGATCGGCGCCATCGCCGCTGTCATTGCCTTCGGTGCCGGATTGTGGCTGCGTGGATCGCCTACGTCGGCAACGCTCGTCGCCGTGGCCACCCTGATCCTGGCGGCATTCTCTGAGGAGTTAATTTTCCGGTGGGTTCCTTTCGACCTGGTTCGCCGCTTCGGTGGCAGAATTCGGGGACACGTATTGGTTTCCTTGATTTCCGCCGTGCTGTTTCTCTCCCTTCACGAGATGACGCATCCGGCGCTGACGATGGATCGATTCCTGTTCTCACTGATGTCCTACTGGTTGTGTGTGTACTCGGGGTCCATCTGGATCTCCTGGGCGGCGCACGTGCTGACGAATGGGATCGCGATCGTGCTGCTCGGCACGTCGCCGCCGGCGAACTGGTACTGGCTCTTCCTCGGCACCAGTACGTTGGCAGTCGCGGCCGTGTTGCTGGCCATGCGGCGGATCGCGACTCGTAGGGCGGGTTCGGGTAGAATGATGGGCGAGCGACAATGAAAGGTGCTATGGATGACGGTGACCGATTACTTGGCCGAGTTGGCGTTCCGTTTGCGTTGGCGTCACATCGGCGAGGCGAGGGTGC
>JBGALC010000009.1:0-90506 GCA_044224095.1 Micropruina sp.
CTGGAGCTCTACGACGAGTACAGCCTGGTCCGGCCGCTGCCCGACACCCACTTCTACGCCGGCTTCGGGCATCTCGCCGGCTACACCTCGGGCTACTACACCTACATGTGGAGCCTGGTGATCGCCAAGGACCTGTTCAGTGCCTTCGACCCCGACAACCTGCTCGCCCCCGAGGTCGCGGGCCGATACCGCGACCGGGTACTGGCCCCGGGCGGCAGCAGGGACGCCGCCGACCTGGTGACAGACTTCCTGGGGCGTCCGTACAACACCGACGCCTTCGAGGCATGGCTGAACCGCTGACGTTTCGACCCGCGGCGTCCGCCCCGCGGCACTACGGTGTGGGCATGCCGCTGGGCACCTCGCTCCGGACCGGACTCACGGTCGTCGCACTGCTGCTGGCCGGGTGTGCCGGCCGGGTCGGCGCGACCACGTCGCCGTCGCCGTCGTCCGGCCCGTCGCGTCCGCCGCTGACCGAGGAGTTGTCCGGGGGGACCCCGGTGCAGCTCGGCTCGGCCGGGCACTGGGCGATCGCCGCCGGCCAGGCCTTCGTCGGCGCCCAGGGCGGCGTGACGGCCCTCGACCTGGCCACCGGCCGCACCGTGTGGCAGGCGTCCTTCGGTGCCGGCGAAGCCTGGGAAGGCCCCCCGCAGATCGGGCTCAGCGACAACCGGTCGACGGTGGTCGCGGTGCGCACCGTGACCGTGGCCGGGTCGTCCCGGCTCAACCTGCTGGTGCTCAACGCCGCCACCGGCGCCGTCGTCGCCGACCAGCTGCTCACCGATCCGGACGGGCGGTGGGTGGTCGACCTGCCGCCGCGGGTGCTGGCCGCCGACGCCGAGACGATCGTGCTGACGGCCGATCCCGAATCCGGCGTGCAGACCGGGGTGGTCAGGGCCGCGGACGGCACCCTTGCCTGGCAGGTCCGCGAACAGGCCGTCGCGGCCGGCCCGGACAGCGTCGTCACCCGGAGCGGCGGCTGGTCGCGGACCGACGGCGTCCGGCGCTGGCGGGCCGCCGGACCGCTCGGCCCGCTGCTGGCACAGCGCGCCGGCGTCATCGTGGCGGGCCTGGGCACGGCTGCGGTCTGGCTCGACCCCGCGCTCGGCCTGGAGATCGCCCGCACCGACAAGCTGGCCGAGGCCGAGCCGCCCTGCGCGCCGGCCTCGGACGTCCTGGTCTGCCTCGGCGGCGGCGTCGCCGGCTACGACCTCGCCGACGGCAGGCAGCTCTGGTCGTCGTCGGCGCCGGCCGTATCGATCGCGATGATCGGCGACTGGGCCTACCTGGCCCGGCGGGACGGACGCGGCGACGTCCTGGACGCGCGGACCGGCCAGGTGCTGGTCGCGGACGTCCCGCTGCCGCCGATCCGCTACGCCGACGGGATCGGCGTGCTGCTCGGCGCCGACAACGGATATCGCTGGGTGCCGCTGATCCGCTGACGCCCAGCCCCCACTTCGGTGCTGGGGCAGGTCGTCCGGGCGCTCCGGGTGGTGCTCCGGTGCCGAGGCAGGGCTGGGCTCAGCCGTCGGCGAGAACGGCGTCCCGGAGCACGCTCAGCGGCAGCGAGCCGAGGTTCAGCGCCTCGGTGTGGAAGTCCTTCAGCGAGAACGCGTCCCCGGCCTGCTGCTCGGCTTCGGCGCGCAGCTGCTCCCACAGCCGCTGGCCGATCTTGTAGGACGGCGCCTGTCCCGGCCAGCCCAGGTAGCGGTTCAGCTCGAAACGCAGGAACTGCTCGTCCATGTTCACGTTGGCCCGCAGCAGCTCCCAGGCCTTCTCGGCGTCCCAGGTGCCACCGCCCCAGCGCTGCGGCGCCGGCTTGCCGAGATGGACGCCGATGTCGAGCACCACCCGGGTGGCGCGCATCCGCTGGCCGTCCAGCAGGCCCAGCTTGTCGCCCAGGTCGTCCATGTAGCCGAACTCCTCCATCAGCCGCTCGGCGTACAGCGCCCAGCCCTCGCCGTGGCCGGAGACCCAGCAGACCAGCCGGCGCCACAGGTTGAGCTGGGCGCGGTTGTAGACGGCCTGGCCGAGCTGCAGGTGATGCCCCGGCACCCCCTCGTGGTAGACCGTGGTCTTCTCCCGCCAGGTGTTGAACTCCTCGACGCCCGGCGGCACCGACCACCACATCCGGCCCGGCCGGCTGAAGTCGTCCGACGGCCCGGTGTAGTAGATGCCGCCGTTCTGGGTCGGGGCGATCATGCACTCGATCCGCCGGACCTCGGCGGGAATGTCGAAGTGCACCCCGTTGAGCTGCCGCACCGCCTCGTCGGCGGTCTCCTGCATCCAGGCCTGCAACGCCTTGGTGCCGGCGAGCTTGCGGGCCGGGTCGCGGTCCAGGATCGCCACCGCGTCGTCCGTCGTCGCGCCCGGCCCGGCGATCGCCGCGACCACGGCGTCCTGCTCGGCGCTGACCCGGGCCAGTTCGTCCAGTCCCCATTCGTAGGTCTCGTCCAGGTCGACGGCCGCCCCCAGGAACTCCCGGGACCAGAGCTGGTAGCGCTCCCGGCCCGCGGCATCGGCCGCCGGCGCGTCCGGTTCGAGTTCGCGCAGGAACTGCGCCAGGGTGCCGTAGGCCTCGGCGGCCGCGGCGCCGGCGCGCTCCAGTTCGGCGCTCAGCGCCGCCTGCTGTCCCGCGTCGCGATTGAACCCGGTGAAGAACGAGGTGGCCGGGTCGGCCAGCTCGGCGGCCTGCTTGATGCCCTCCCGCACCTGCAGGACGGAGGCCACCGACCCGCGCCGGACGCCCTCGCGCAGGCAGGCCAGGTAGCCGTCCACGGCCCGGGGGACGCCGGCCAGCCGGGAGGCGATGTTCGACCAGTGCTCCTCGGTGTCGGTGGGCATCACGTCGAACACGTCCCGGAAGCCCTGCAACGGGGAGGCGATGTTGTTCAGGTCGCGGAACTGCTCGCCGGCCTCGTACAGCTCGTGGCTGAGGCCGAGCCGCTCCCGCATCGCCGCCACGGTCACCCGGTCCACGGCGTCGCGCGGGGTGAGAGTGTCCAGCGTGGCGAGGGTCTCCCGCACCAGGGCGTCGCGGGCGTCGTGGGAGTCGGGATCCGCCTCGCTCATCAGGTGGTCGTAGCCGGCGAGCCCGATCTCGGTGGCGAACACCGGGTCGAGTTCGGCGGCGGCCAGGGTGTAGGCGTCGGCGAGGGCGTCCACCTCGCTGGGTTCACGATGGGTCACCCGCTCGACCCTACTCCGGCCGCCACCCACAGGCGACGCGTCTACACTCCGCTGTTTGATGACGAAATTCGGCTCGGGCCGGCCGCTGCGCCAGGACATTCAGGGGTTGCGGTTCGTCGCCGTGCTGCTGGTCGTCGTGTACCACGTCTGGCTCGACCGGGTCTCGGGCGGCGTCGACATCTTCCTGGTGTTGTCGGCCTTCTTCCTGACGTCGTCGTTCGCGCGCAAGCTCGACGACGGGCGTCCGCTCGGGCTGGTCGGCTACTGGACGCGCACCTTCGCCCGGATCGTGCCGCTGGCCACCCTGACCATCCTGGCCGTGGTGGCGACCGCGCAGTGGCTGATGCCGATCGCGGTCTGGCCCGACATCCAGCAGCAGGCGATCGCCAGCGCGCTGTACCTTCAGAACTGGTGGCTGGCCGCGAACGACGTGAACTACTACGGCGGGGCGCCGATCCCGCTGCAGCATTTCTGGTCGTTGTCGATCCAGGGCACGGTGTTCCTGGTCTCGCCGCTGGTCTTCGCGCTGGTCGCGGTGGCCGTCCGGTCGCGTCCGACGCTGTCGGCGCGCCGGCTGTTGGCAGCCGCGTTCGGTGTCATCTTCGCCGCCTCGCTGGCCTGGTCGGTGTGGATCACGGCCACCGATCAGGCCTTCGCCTACTTCGACACCCGCGCCCGGCTGTGGGAGTTCGCCTTCGGCTCGCTGCTCGCCCTCTACGCCACCCGGCGGACGCCGGTCGGCGAGCCCGGCTCGCCGTGGCGGCTGGCGATCGGCTGGCTGGGGCTGACCACCATCCTGCTGGTCGGGGTCGTGGTCAACGTCCGGGACGCCTTCCCGGGCTGGGTGGCGCTGATCCCGCTGTCGGCGGCGGCGACGATCGTGCTGGTCGGGGCCGACCCCGGCCGGTGGGGCGTGGGCCGGCTACTCGGCCACCGTTGGCTCGCCGGGTTGGGCAACGCGTCCTACGCGCTGTACCTGGTGCACTGGCCGATCCTGATCGGCTATGTGGTGACGCTCGACTCCGACCGGCCCAGCCTGCTCGCGGGCGGGGTGATCATCACGGTCTCGCTGGTGCTGGCCGTCGTGCTGCACCGGTTCGTGGAGCTGCCGCTGCGCAACCGGACGGCGCACTGGCGGCCGTGGCGGGACGCCGTGCTGGTGCTGGTCGCCATCGCCCTGGTGCTGGGCGCCGTCACCGGCTGGCGGCAGCTGCTCAGCCGGCAGGCCGAGCAGGCCCGGCTCGAGCAGCAGGCCCAGGCCGAGCAGCAGCGGCTGCAGGCGATCGCCCAGCACCCTGGCGCCCGGGTGCTCGATCCGACGTTCGTCCCGGCGGCCCAGCCGACCGAGCCACCCATTCCGGCGATCGCCGACATCCCCTACCAGTGGGGGCTGGCGGGTCCGGCCTGCCCGGCCGCCTGGAAGCTCGCCACCCGGGCGCAGGAGCAGTGTCAGGTGCTGACCGACCCGAGCCTGGACGACGCGGGCGCCGGCGGCGCGACCTCGGCGTCCCAGCTGCCGCTGCAGGTCGAGCCGGGCCTCACCAGGGTGCTGCTGGTCGGCAACTCGCACATGCAGCACTGGTCGACCGCGATCCGTGAGATCGGACGCGAACGTGGCTGGCAGGTGCTGCTGATCTACGAGCAGAACTGCTACCTGGCGCCGGCCGGCGACCCGATCAACGACGTCGACAAGTGCGCGGAGTTCTGGCCGGACGTCTTCGACGCCATCGAACCGCTGGACCCCGGGCTGGTGATCACCATCGGCACCCGGTCCGAGGACGACGGCGAAACGCTGCTGGAGCCCGGCCTGGAGGTCCTGGAACAACACCTGAAGGCGGGCCGGACGGTGATCGCGATGCGCGACACGCCGCGCTTCGAGGCGGGCCTCAGCCAATGCGACGCGGCCCGGCAGCCCGACGATCCGCCCTGCGAGTCGGGGCATCCGATCCTGGAGACGGCCAATCCGTTGATTCCCCTGGTCAGGGGGGTAAAGGGATTGAACACGCTGGACCTGTCCGACCTGGCCTGCCCCGAGCGGCTCTGTGTGCCCACGATCGGGAATGTGAGAGTGTGGATGGACCAGCACCATCTGACCAGGGATTATGTCGAAACGACGACCGACCTGGTCCGGGCGAGGCTGATGCAGGCGATCGAAAGGGCGTGACGATGGAGATCTGGGCACACCGCGGCGCGAGCGCGCGGCAGCCGGAGAACACGATCGCGGCCTTCACGGCGGCGATGGAGGGCGGCGCCGACGGCGTCGAACTGGATGTGCAGCTGAGCTCCGACGGCGTGCCGGTGGTGATCCACGACGAGAAGGTGGACCGCACCCACGACGGCACCGGCTGGGTCTCCAGCTTCACCCTCGCCGAGCTGCAGAAGCTGCGGTCGCTGCTGAAACCCAAGGCCGACCCGATGACCACCCGCATTCCCAGCCTGGCCGAGGTGCTCGACCTGCTGGCCGCGGGCGGTCAGCAGATCAACATCGAACTGAAGAACAGCGTCAAGCCGTACAAGGGCCTGGAGGGCAAGGTGCTGGCGCTGGTGCACGAACGGCGGCTGGCCGAGCGGGTGGTGCTGTCGTCGTTCAACCACTACTCGCTGCAGCGGCTGCGCGAGCGCGGCTGGCAGGGCGAGCTGGCCGCCGTCCACGACGGCATGCTGCGCGAGCCCTGGCGGTACTTCCGGGAGCTGGACGTCCAGGCGGTGCATCCGCCCCGGCACGTGCTGATGGTGCCCGGGTTCGTCACCCGGGCGCACCGGGCCGGGTTCAAGGTGCGGGTGTGGACGGTGAACAAGGCCGCGCTGCGGCAGCGCTGCCTGCGGCTCGGGGTGGACGGTATCTTCACCGACCTCGTCAAGGCCCGGCCCAACTGGTAGGTGGCCGAAAGGGCTCCCGGACCGACGGTCCCGGACGCCCCGAAGGCAGGCTCAGCTCCGCTCCCAGGCGCTGGGCAGCGGGAAGTGCGAGGTGAAGAACTCGGCGAGCTGACCGCTGATGGCCGGGTTCTCGGCCCCCGAGTCGTTGATGCACAGGGTGTCGTAGTCGCGTCGCCGCAGCCACATCGCCAGCACGTGCGGGGCGAGCGGATGGGCCAGATCGACATACCCGTTACGGACCCGTCCGGGCACCGCCTGACCGCGCAGGAAGCCGTAATGCTGGGCCAGCGAACTGCAGATGGCGTAGTCCGTCCGCTGCCGGAAGCGGGACCGCATGACCCCGTCGAAAAGCTCCGGGTGCTCGGCCTCGAAGGCCGCGGTCAGCCGCACCGACTGCGGGTAGGCGGTATGGCGCAGTTTGTTGGTGATCGTCCGGCCGAAATGACGTTCCAGGAACGCACGGTTGTTCTTCGCCGCCGCGGTGACCGTCACGTCGTGGATGGACGGCTCGCGCGGTTCCACCTGGGCCGACGACGAGAAGAATTTGATCAGCCCATTGCCGTGGAAGAATTTCTCCGGCGCCACCGGTGACCCGAACAGCATGTCGTCGTTCAGGTAGAGCCACAGATTCGCCAGCCCGTCGATGTGGTGCAACTGCGACTCGATCGCATGCGAGTTGAACGAGGGCAGCGCCGCGTGGTCGCGGAAGATGTCGCGGTGGTCGACGACCGTCAGCCGGGGATGATCGGTCCGCAGCCAGGACGGCACCTGGCTGTCGGTGACGATCCAGATGTGCCGCACCCAGTTGGCGAACATCTCGACCGAGCGGAGCGAATACCGCAGCTCGTCGCGGCTCTCGTAGCGTGCCGGGATCGCGGCGTCGACGCTGTGCCGCTGCTGGGTCAGCCCGGCACCGAGGTAGCGGGCCTTGCGGGCCTGCCAGTCGGGGTCGTTGCCGTCCACCCAGGTGTAGACGAGGTCGACCGGTTCGTTGACCTGGAGCAGGGCGGGGGCGTGGTCGGGCAGCCGGTGGCCGTCGGCCTGCGCCCGGCGCCAGGTCTGCGGCTCCAGATGGCCGACGACGCCGTTCGGCACCCGGGCCACCAGGGAATCGGTCGGCGGGTTCCCCAGCGGCGGCGTGGGCGCCGCGGCCAGCTCGTCCCACAGGTCGACCAGGACCCCCCAGTCGGGGTGGACCAGGGGCGACCCGTTCCCGGCCACCAGGTTCCTGGTGATCAGGAGGCCGGTGGTCTGCGGCAGCAGCGGCTGCGGCCAGGTGAGCGGCACCGCCGGTGCCGCCGCGCTGTTCACGAACTGCGCGGCGTGGCAGCGCGCCACCCGTGGGTCCCGGGCCAGCGCGGACCGGGCGCGGCCGGCGTCCGCGCGGCGGATCACGACCAGGGGCTGCGGCAGCGGCCGATCCGGGATCAGCACGTGCTCGACGCCGGCCGCGTCCAGTACCGCGGAGATGTCGGTCAGCAGGTCGTCCCGGTACCTCCAGTAGTCGAACCCCGTGACCTGTTCGCGAGGGCCGACGGACTGCGGCAGGACGGTGTGGCGGAGTCGGTCAGTCTGGCGCTGCGCCCGCCACACCTGCAGCCGAGCCTGCCGCGCGGCCTGCTTGGCTTTCGGGGGAATTCTCATGGGGATGCTCATAAGGGCTGGGGGTGGGGAAGTAATTCTGCAGGAAATCGGTTATCTGCCGGGTGCGTCCCGGAGAGTCTATGGTCTGGGCGTCGTTGATGCAGAAGACGTCGAACGAGCGGCGGGTGAGCAGATCGTCGAAATAGGCCGGCAAAGCAGGGGACGCCACGTCGACATAGCGGAAGCTGAGCGTGCCGGGCGCGGCCAGGCCCATCGCGAAGGTGTGGTAATGGCCGAGGTCGGACGCCACCGACACGTCGGTCGTGCTCCGGAACCGGGCCCGCGCCACCCGCTCGATCACCTCGGGGGCACGCCGCTCCAGATCGATCAGCGCGGAACGGACGTGGGCGTGCGGCACGTGCTTCATCCGGTGGGTGATTGTCCGGCCCCACAGCCGCTCGACGAGATCGCGGTTGTTGCGCGCGGCCCAGGCCGCGCCGTCGCGCGGCGTCCGCGGCGGATCCAGGTCGATGGTCAACGGCGAGGTCATGAACTTGGCGATCCCGTTGCCGTGGAAGAACAGCTCGGGGGCCACCGGACGCCCTAAGAACACGTCGTCGTTGAGGTAGACGAAGTGCTCGGCCAGCCCCTCGATGTGATGCAGCTGCGACTCGATGGCGTGCGAGTTGAAGGTCGGCAGCGCCGACGGATCGGTGAAGATCTGCTCGTGGGTGACCAGGGTCAGCTTCGGGTGATCCAGTCTCAGCCAGGCGGGCACCTGGCCGGAGGTGACCACCCAGATGTGCCGGACCCAGCCGGCGTAGCGGGCCAGCGAGCGCAGCGAGTAGCGCAGTTCGCCGTGGTCGACGGTGCGGGACCGGCTGAGCGCGTCGAGGGCCAGCCCCTCGGTGTCGGGAGAGTACCCGGCTCGCTGACGCCGCCATTCCGGGTCGGTGTCGTCGACCCAGGTGTAGACCACGTCGATCGGCTCGACCATCCGCAGGACCGGCGGGTGCTCGAAGGACCGCAGCGGCTGGTGCTGGGTGGCGTAGTCCTCGTGCCCGGCGAACTGCACGATCACGTCCGGCCCCGCGGCGGGTGGCCGGCCACCGCCGTTCGCGTGGCGGATGCGCCACACGCCCTCGGCCGGTTCCGGGTTCAGCCTGGCCACCGGCAGGTACCGGCGGCGACCCCGCCGCACCCACCAGCCGTCGGCATATGGGCTCGCCTGCAACGCCCGGATCGCCTCCGCCGACTGGTCGGCGTCGACGATCAGGGCGGGACCGGAGCGCCAGGTGCGGATCACGTCGATGTCGCCGTGGCTGAGGGCGCTCCGCAAGGAGTCCGCAAGTCGCTCGGTCTCGGCCCAGACATCGACTGCCGGCAGCGACTCGCCGAGGTGCGTCGGGCGACGGGAGAGGCGGACCCGGTTGCGCAGGCTGCGGGCGGCCGCCCTGGTGTGTGGGGGCAGGCTCCGGCCGGCGGCTACAGCCCACCTACGAAGGCTGCGATTGAGAGCTGAGTGCCGTCGCAGCATCGCCTTCCCTTCAGATCGGCCACGTCGTGCCGCGGCGGCACAAAACTAGCATCGGGGGCCTCGCTAACCTGAGCGGCATGACGAGCCCCTGGCGACCGGAGCTGTGGGACGAGGTTCCCGGCTTCGACTTCACCGACATCACCTACCACCGCGCGAAGGCCGTGCCGGCGGTGCGGATCGCGTTCGACCGGCCCGAGGTGCGCAACGCGTTCCGGCCGCACACCGTCGACGAGCTGTACACGGCCCTCGACCACGCCCGTCGCTCGGCCGATGTCGGCTGCGTGCTGCTCACCGGCAACGGTCCGTCGCCCAAGGACGGCGGCTGGGCGTTCTGCTCCGGGGGCGATCAGCGGATCCGGGGGCGGTCCGGCTACCAGTACGCCGAGGGCGAGACCGGCGACACGGTGGACGCCCGGCGGGTGCAGGCCGAGGGCGGCCGACTGCACATCCTCGAGGTGCAACGGCTGATCCGGTTCATGCCGAAGGTCGTGATCGCGCTCGTCAACGGTTGGGCCGCCGGCGGCGGGCACTCGCTGCACGTGGTCTGCGACCTCACCCTGGCGTCCGCCGAGCACGCCCGGTTCAAGCAGACCGACGCCGACGTCGGCTCCTTCGACGCCGGTTTCGGCTCGGCCTATCTGGCCCGGCAGGTGGGCCAGAAGGTGGCCCGCGAGATCTTCTTCCTCGGCCAGACCTACGACGCGGAACGCGGCTACCAGATGGGCACCGTCAACAAGGTGGTGCCGCACGCCGACCTCGAGGACGAGGGCCTGGCCTGGGCCGAGCTGGTCTGCGGCAAGTCGCCGACCGCGCAACGGATGCTCAAATTCGCCTTCAATGCGATCGACGACGGGCTGATCGGCCAACAGGTGTTCGCCGGCGAGAGCACCCGCCTGGCCTACATGACCGACGAGGCCGTCGAGGGCCGCGACTCGTTCCTGGAGAAGCGGCGTCCGGACTGGTCGCGGTTCCCCTACTACTACTGATGCCGGGGCGTCCGCGCGGGCCAGGGCTCCGGGCGCGGTTCACCGCGGGGAGCGAGGGCGGGAGAACCGGGACGATTCGTCCCTGGAGGACGAACTCGACGCGCGTGACCGGCGAGCGGTCGCCGAGGTGCTGCCGTTCGTGATCCTGGTCCTGCGAGCGGAGCGGGAGGCCGCGGACCTGCGGGTGGCGAGGGTCGCCGCCGCGAGCTCCCGCGAAGAGGAGCGCAGGCGCCTGCGACGTGACCTGCACGACGGCGTCGGGCCGCTGCTGGCCAGCCAGCTCGTCACTCTCGACACGATCAGGGTGGCCCGGGACAAGGGCCAGCCCGTCGACGAGCTCTTCGCCGCACTGGAGGAGCACGCCCGGTCGGCCATCGGCGAGATCCGGTCGATCACCCGTGACCTCCGGCCGGCGGCGCTGGACGTGGGCGGGCTGCAGGAGGCCCTGGCCAAGGAGATCGGACGGGTCCGCACCGTGTCGGTGGAGACGACCGTCGAGCTGGGGGAGACGATCCTGTCCTCGGCGATGGAGGTGAACGTGCTGCGCATCGTGCAGGAGGCCCTGGCCAACGTCGTCCGGCACTCGAATGCGACGAACGCCGGCGTCCGCGTGGTGGTCGACGAGGACGTCGAGGTCGACGTCGTCGACAACGGCGTGGGGCGGGCGGCACGACCGTGGACGCCGGGCGTGGGGACCACCTCGATGAGGGAGCGTGCCGAGGAACTCGGAGGCACCCTCGTCATCCGCCCGGGCCCGGACGGCCGGGGCACCCACGTCCGGGCGAGGATTCCGCTATGAGTGAGCCGATCGAGGTCGTCATCGTCGAGGACCATCCAGCTCGGCTCGGGTCAGGGCACGGCTCGACCTGGAGGACGACATCAGGGTCACCGGTGAGGCGGCCACCGCCGAGCAGGCATTGGGGCTGATCGCCGACGCACCGCCGGACGTCGCCCTCATCGACCTCAACCTGCCGGGCATGGACGGGGTGGCCCTCACGCGCGAGTTGGCCGCCCGGGCGGCGAACGTCCGCGTCCTGGTGCTCACCATGCTCGACGACGAGCACGTCTTCTCGGCGGTCCGGGCGGGCGCGATGGGCTACCTGCTCAAGGACGCCGAACCGTCCCGCATCGTCACGGCCATCCGAACCGTGGCCGCCGGTGACACGGTGGTATTCTCGCCGGCGGTCGCGAGACGACTCCTCTCCCTCGCCGCCACCGGGGCGACACGGACGTTCGGGGACCTCAGCGTGCGCGAGACGGAGATCCTGACCCTGATGGCGCAGGGGCTGACCAACGCAGCCATCGCCCTCGATGCCCTGCTGGATCCGCAAGACGATCCGCAACAACGTCTCCACCATCCTCGGCAAGCTGCAGGCCGCCGACCGTGCCGAGGCGATTCTGCGTGCCCGCGATGCGGGTCTCGCCGGGGGAGCATGACCCGGCCTCGACCTTCGGGAGCCTCGGCGGAGCCGGGCGGCGACGAACCGCGGGAGGCGGCGGGCGGCGCCGATGTGCCCGGAGGCGATGTCGACCTGCGGCGCTGCCGCCGCGAGGAACGGCGGGGCCCACAACGGCGGGCGAGGGCGATAGCATGCATCAGATTCGCCGTGACCCCGAAAGGACCGCATGGGCTTCGACAGTGCCGTTGAGACGATCGCGTGGGAACGGGTCCACCTGACCATCGTCGTGCGGCTGACCGTGACGCCGGCGGACGCCGAACCCGACATCCCGCTGGACGAGGTCGGCTATCGGCTCCAGTCGCTGCGCTTCGGCTACCCGGTGCAGACCAGCTATCTCGGCGACGGACGCCACCGGCTGACCCTGACCATCACCGACTTCCACGACCGTCGGCCGATCCCCGACGGCGCCTGGCGGCTGATCGCCCAGCACGGCGGCGAGGACCTCAGCGTCGCCCGGCTGCCGCTGGACCAGGTGGACGCCCTCGACGACCACTCCCGGGTGTTCCTCTACTCGCAGAACACCGAGAGCTACTCGGTGACCTTCGCGATCACCGAGAGCGACGTCCGCCCGGAGTTCCTGATCCGCACCTACCGGTTCTTCCGCAACCCGGTGGTGGCGAACCTGGAGTCCCCCAAGGCGATCGCGGGCACCGCCGCCCGCCGCCTGCTGCTCGCGGCGCGCGACCCGCGTCCGGTCGGCCTGACGATCAGGAACCTGTCCCGGCTGCTGCGCCGGGTGCTCGGTTCGCCCGGCAACCGCATCCTGTTCGCGTCCGAGATGCGCGGGAAGCTGGAGGGCAACCTGCTGCGGGTGCGCGACCGGATGGTCGAGCGCTGCCTCGACAAGACCTACCAGTTCAGCTACTCGTTCCGGCTGCCGGACACCAGCTCGACCGTCGGCACGCTCGGTCTCATCCGGAAGCTGGCCACCGCGGACATCATCCTGGTCGACGACTACTTCGGCGTCCTGGAGTACCTCGACATTCCCGATCACGTGAAGGTCATCCAGCTGTGGCACGCCGGCAGCGGCTTCAAGTCGATCGGCTACAGCCGCTTCGGCAAGTACGGGTCGCCGAAGCTGCACAACGCCCACCGTCGCTACACCTGCGCGATCGCCGGCTCGACCCACCTGGTGCCGGTCTACGCCGAGGCGTTCGGCATCGAGGAGCGAGCGATCATCCCGACCGGGCTGCCGCGGATCGACACCTTCCTCGACCCCGACCTGTCGGCCCGGGTCGTCGAGGACTTCCACGCCGCGCACCCGGAGCTGCGCGGCAAACGGATCATCCTGTTCGCCCCGACCTTCCGCGGCCGCGGGATCAGGGACGCCTACTACGACTACGACATGATCGACTTCGCCCGGCTGCACGCGTTCTGTGGCGAGGACACGGTGGTGCTGTTCCGGATGCACCATTTCGTCGCCGACCCGCCGCCGATCCCCGAGCAGTTCCGTGACCGGCTGATCGACGCCGCCGGATTCGGCGACACCAACGACCTGCTCCGGGTGGCCGACATCCTGATCACCGACTATCCCTCGATCATCTACGAGTACTCGCTGCTGGGCCGTCCGATGCTGTTCTTCTCCTACGACCAGGAGGTCTACGCGGTGACCCGTGGCTTCCATCGGGACTTCGAGGAGACCGCGCCGGGCAAGGTGTGCAACACCTTCGACGAACTGCTCACCGCGCTGTCCGAGGAGGACTTCGAGACCGCCAAGATCGACGCGTTCGTCCAGGAGAATTTCGACTACGTCGACACCGGCTCCACCGACCGGGTGATCGACTGGCTGATCCTGGGTGAGCCGCCCGAGCCGCAATCCACCGTCGACGAGCGGGAACCACGATGAACATCGCACTGATCTTCGCCGGCGGCGTCGGCTCGCGGATGAACAGCCGGGCGCTGCCGAAGCAGTTCCTGGAGATCCACGGCAAGCCGGTGATCATCCACACCCTGGAGCACTTCGAGAAGCACCCCCACATCGACGCGATCGCGGTCGCCCTGATCGCCGGGTGGCACGACCACTTCCGTTCGCTGCTGCGCCGCTACGAGATCACCAAGGTGCGCTGGGTGGTCGAGGGCGGCGAGACCGGCCAGGCGTCCCGGCACAAGGTGCTGCTCGCGGTCGCCGAGGAGTGCGACCCCGAGTCGATCGTGCTGTTCCACGACGGCGTCCGCCCGCTGATCAACCAGCAGCTGATCACCGACAACATCGAGGCGGTCGGCATCCACGGCTCGGCGATCACCTGCACCAAGTTCAACGAGACCGTCACCGTCGTCCACGACGACCAGATCACCGACGTCATTCCGCGCGACCACATCTACGCCGCGCAGGCGCCGCAGAGCTTCCGGCTCGGCGAGATCCTCTCGCTGTACGACCGGGCGGTCTCCGACGGCGAGTACGACTCGATCGACTCCTGCTCGCTGATGCGCCGCTACGGGCGTCCGCTGTACGCGGTCGAAGGCCCGCGGTCGAACATCAAGGTCACCACCGCCGAGGACTTCTACGTGTGCCGCACCTTCTTCGAACTGCTGGAGAACCAGCAGATCGCGGGGCTGTGAGGTGACCCGTTCGCTCGGCGTCGGCTCCGTGGTGGACGCCGACGTCGCGGAGATCCTCGCCGCCGACCTGCCCTGGGAGCGGCTGGCCGGCTCTCAGGTGCTGGTCACCGGGGCGTCCGGGATGCTGCCCTCGTACGCCTGCTACGCGCTGCTCGGGCTGAACGACCGGCACGACGCCGGCATCACCGTGCACGGGCTGGTCCGCAACGAGGCCAAGGCCCGAGGGATCCTCGGGCCGCTGCTCGACCGGCCGGACTTCCGGCTGGTGGTGGCCGACGTCGCCACCTTCACCGATCCCACGGTGCCGTTCGACCATGTCATCCACGGGGCCAGCGCCGCCCGGCCGGCGCTGCACGCCGCCGACCCGGTCGCCACCATCAAGGCGAACCTCCTGGGCACCCTCAACCTGCTCGACCTGTGCGTCGCGGCGGGTGCCCGTTCGTTCTCGCTGATGTCGTCGGCGGAGGTGTACGGGGCACAGCCCGAGGGCACTACGCTGATCACCGAGGACAGCTACGGCGGCTTCGACATCCTCAACCCGCGGGCCTGCTACTCCGAGGGCAAGCGGGCGGCCGAGACGATCTGCGCGGCCTACGCCAAGCAGTACGGCATCGCCTGCACGATTCCCCGGTTCGGACACATCTACGGCCCCGGCATGGCGTTGGACGACGGCCGGGTGCAGGCCGATTTCGCCGCCGCGGTGATCGCCGGCCGCGATGTCACGCTGAACAGCGCGGGCCTGGCCACCCGCACCTACACCTACGTCTCCGACGCGATCGCCGGCCTGTTCCATGCGCTGCTGAAGGGCGAGTCGGCGACGGCCTACAACATCGCCGACCCGGACGGTCTGGTCGCCATCCGCGAACTGGCGCGGCTGTTCGTCGAGGCCCGGCCAGCCAAGGGGCTGCGGCTGAGGTTCAGCAACCCGGCCGATCAGTCGGCCTACTCCGCCTCGGCCGCGCAGGGGTTGAGCAGTGCGCGGGTGGCCGCCCTGGGCTGGCGTCCGCGGGTGCCGCTGCCGGAGGGGATCGACCGCACGCTGCGGCATCACGAGGAGGCCGCGGGCGTCTTCGGCGGCTGACCGGTCGCCGGGCCCGGCAGGGTCGCGCGGCCAGGCAGGCTTGCCCGGGTCCGGCAGGCTTGCGCGGCCGGCGGGATGACCCGTCCCGGTAGGGTCGCCCGGCCCGGCGGAGACCCGCACCCGCGACCGCAGCGTCCGGACTGGCGCTACTCCAGTCCGATCAGCCGGCGCACCGGCTCCACGCCGGTCACCGCCAGCTCGGGTCCGCGGACCAGGGCGTCCGGGGTGAGCAGATGCTGGTGCGCCGCGACCCAGGTTCCGTCGCGCGCCGTGCGTCGGACGCCGTTGGGCAGATAGCCGACCTTGCGGCTGACCTCGTTCGACGCCGGGTTGTCGGCGAACGCCGACGAGGTGACCTCCTGGAAGTCGAGGTGGTCGAACAGGAAGGCGCACAGCGTCCGGCGCATCAGGGTGCCGATGCCGCGGCCCTGGAACCGGCGTCCCAGCCACGAACCGGTCTCGCCGGTGCGGGTGGCGAGGAAGTTGCTGGTCATCACTCCCTGGGTGCCGACCAGCTCGCCCTCGTGCCGCACGGCCAGATCGAGGTCCCAGGCCTGGGGGGAGAAGCGCGACCGCACGCCCCAGTGGTGCTGCAGGTACTGCAGGTGGAAGCGCTCCGCGGGGGTCCGCGTCCAGGGCTGCAGGAACGGCATCGCGTCGTCGTCGTGGATGCCCTCGGCGGCCAGGTCGGCCAGCGCGATCAGCGTGTCGTCGTCCATGCCGTGCAGTTCGACCGGCCCGGCGACGATCCGCAG
This sequence comes from Micropruina sp., assembly GCA_044224095.1. Lineage (GTDB taxonomy): Bacteria > Actinomycetota > Actinomycetes > Propionibacteriales > Propionibacteriaceae > Micropruina. The sequence continues at coordinate 16,029 of JBGALC010000009.1, forward strand.
CCCCAGGACCGGATAGGCCTCGGCGAGGGTTCGGTGTGCGGCCGCCATGCGCCGACCCTACTGCCGCCCCCGGCACCCCCGGACGCTCGACCCCCAGAGCCCTCCCCAACTATCTGGGCCCTCCCACACGTGGGAGGGCCCAGATAGTTAGGGAGGCTTTCGGGGGCCTGCGGTGGGTTCCTACACTGACGTCATGGCCAGGACCCATCCGCACATCGAGTCGCCCGACGCGGACCAGTTGGCCGAGTTGGTCGCCGGTCGTCCGGAGCCGCTGATCGAGGCCTATCTCGAGCTGCACGCCGCGGTGATCTCGACCCTTCCGGACATCCGGTTCTCGGTCGACACCGTGGACGCCAGCGTCGGGTACGCCGCCCACCAGTACGGCTACAACGGCTGGGGGATGGCGGCGCTCACGCCCTTCGCGAAGTGGGTGTCCCTGACGCTCCTCCGGGGGGCACGTCTGGACGATCCGGCGAGGCTGCTGAGCGGCAGGTCGACGATGCGCCACCTCAAGGTGACCGGCCCCGAGGACGCCCGCAACGGCGGCGAGGCGATCCGGGCGTTGCTGCTGGAGGCGTCCGGGCTGAACGCCGAGGACTGAGCCGGTCGCCGGGTCAGTGCTTCGAGCGTAGGAACAACGACAGCGACGCGGTGACGGCGGCGATGCCACCGCCCAGGTAGAGCAGGTTCAGCGCATTGTCGCCGTGCAGGGCGCGACCGAGGAAGAAGACCCCCAGCACCACCACGACCACGCCGATCAGCTGGCTCTTGAGGTCGTCGAGCGAGTCGAAGACCAGCCACTCGGGCAGCCCGGGAATCTCGTCGATGAACAACTCGTAGAGCCCGATGGCGATGATGAACAGGACCACGGCAAGCAGGAACACATCGGCGATCTCGACGAACGCGATCACGAAGTCCTTCGCCTCGGGGTGTCCGCTGAAGGCGCTGAGGATGGTCTGCCCGACCTCGATGGCTCCTACGACGGTCAGCGTCACCGCGCCGAGCAGCATGCCCAGCGCCGGGATGAGGACCAGGAACCGGGTCAGTGAGATGCTGCCGGCGCGACGCCGGGCCGGTCGGGTCGACTGGTTGGTCACGGGCACGGCACCTCCGGGCTGTCGGATGGTCCGACGCTATCGGTTCCCGGCGCCGAGCGGCCACGGCGACGGACTGGGTTCGCGTGCCGCTGGGACGGCCCTCGACCAGCGCAGGGCACATGCCCTCGTGGGCGAGGGGAGCGACGGGCTGCGGGGTACCGGCGGGCGAATGGGGGATCACCGGACGGGTCGTCCGCCGGGCTGGTGCAGGATGGACGCCATGTCTGATGTCTTCGGCACCCTGGACGCGGTGCCCGCGACCAGCCGTCCCGACCTGTTGGCCGCCCCGGTGCTGGCGGCGATCCCGCTGATTCCCGAGGCTCTGGTCGCCGAGATCGACCCGGCCTACGCCGACACCGAGAACCTGTGTTCCCACTACGGGGTTCCGATGGAGGCCTCCGCGAACGCGGTGATCGTCCGGGGCACCCGGGCCGGGGTCGACTCGCACGCCTGCTGCATGACGCTGGCGCACCGCCGGGTGGACGTGAACAACGTCGTCCGCCGCCGGCTGAACGCGCGCAAGGCGTCCTTCGCGCCGATGGACTTCGCGGTCGAGGCGACCGGCATGGAGTACGGCGGGATCAACCCGATCGGCCTGCCGGAGGGCTGGCCGGTCTGGGTGGACGGCGCGGTCGCCGACCGCGCGTGGGTGTGCATCGGCTCGGGGGTGCGGCACTCCAAGCTGTTCGTGCCGGTGGCCGGACTGCTCGGCCTGCCCGGTGCCGAACGGGTCGACGATCTCGCCCGCGACATCGGCTGAGGTAGGGCCCGCCTCCGGCCCGCCAACCCGCTCCCGACAAGGCCCTCCCTAACTAGTTCTGCCCTCCCGCATGCGGGAGGGCAGAACTAGTTACTTCGACCTGAAAAAGCTGGGTGCTTGTGGTGGGTGTGTCGGCGGGTGAATACGGGTTTGGCAAGGGAGAATGGTCCCGACCCCTTGGGCTAGAAGGGATTGGGACCATTCATGTTGCGTACCGTAGCTGATCAGCCGTCGTTGTGGGACGCGGTCCTGCCCGATGAGTTGCGCCGGTTGCCTGCTGAGCTGGCCCGGGTCGACGCTGTGCTGGACGATCCGGTGTTCTTCGAACCGTTCGAGTCGTTCTTCCATGCCCGGCTGGGTCGCCCCTCGACACCGGTCGAGACCTATCTGCGGATGATGTTCCTCAAGTACCGGTACCGGTTGAGCTTCGAGTCGGTGTGCGAGCAGGTGTCGGACTCGATCAGCTGGCGCCGGTTCTGCCGGATCAGCATCGATGCCAGGGTGCCGGATCCGACCACGTTGATGAAGCTGACTACCCGGTGCGGCTCGACGCTGACCGATGCGTTGAACGAAGCGTTGATCGTCAAAGCGGCCGCTGCTGGCCTGGTCCGGGTCGACAAGGTGCGTGCGGACACCACGGTGGTGGAGGCGAATGTGGCCTATCCGACCGATTCGGGGCTGCTGGCGAAAGCGGTCAACCGGATCGTGGCGACCGGACGACGGATCAGGGCCGCGGGCGGTGCGGTCCGCACCAAGTTGCGGGACCGGTCCAGGGCGGTCGGGCAGCGAGCGCACGAGTTGAACGCGAAGCTCCGCACCCGCACCGCTCAGGCCCGTGAGCAGGCTTTGGCGGTGGTGGCGCGCCGGAACGCCGAGTTGGCCGACCTGGCCGCAACCACCGCTGCTGAGGCCCGCCGGCTCCTCAGCAACGCCATGAGGGCGATCCGGAAAGCCAAAGCAGACGCCGCTCAGCGCAAGGCTGCCGGGGTGACCGATCCGGTCGCGGGACGGCGCCGGGGCCGGCTGGTGCGGGCCGTGAACCATTTACGGGACCTGATCGAGGCCACCGGGCAGATCGTGGAACAGACCCGGCAACGCCTGGCCGGCAGCATGCCGGCCGGCGCGTCCCGCAGGGTCAGTCTGCACGATCCCGACGCCCGCCCGATCGCCAAAGGCCGGCTCGGGAAACCCGTCGAGTTCGGCTACAAAGCCCAAGTCGTCGACAACGCCGACGGCATCATCCTCGACCACGACGTGCAACCCGGTAACCCGCCTGATGGGCCCCGCCTCGCCCCCGCCATGAACCGCGTCAAGCAACGCGCCGGGAAGACCCCGTCCACCGTGACCGCCGATCGCGGCTACGGCGAGCAACCGGTCGAGGACGCTCTGACCGAGGCCGGCGTGACCCATGTCGTGATTCCCCGCAAGGGCAGACCCGGCAAAGCCCGACAAGCCGAAGAACGACAACGACGCTTCCGCCAGATCGTGAAATGGCGCACCGGCAGCGAGGGCCGGATCAGCCACCTCAAACGCAACTACGGCTGGAACCGCACCATGATCGACACCCTCGAAGGCGCCCGCACCTGGACCGGCCACGGCACCCTCGCCCACAACCTCACCAAAATCGCCGCCCTCACCGCCTGACCAGCCCCCAAGGCCGACCCCTGGACCGGGCCAGACCAACCCGCCCGAACAGCCCAAACCCGACCGATCCCAACGAACCGACTTCTTCAGGTCGAAGTAGTTAGGGAGGGGTTCACCGGTCAGGCGCGTGGCGCGGTGCAGGCCGACCGGATCAGGGCGGCGAAGGCGTCCACGTCGTCCTCGGTGGTGTCGAAGGAGCACATCCAGCGCACCTCGCGGACGGCCGCGTCCCAGTCGTAGAAGAAGAACTCCGAGCGGACGCCGTCGGCGACCCCCTCGGGAAGCCGGACGAAGATGCCGTTGGCCTGTGTCGGCTGGGAGAACTCGACACCGGGGACGCCGGCCAGCGCGGCCCGCAGCCGGGCGGCCATCGCGTTGGCGTGGCCGGCGTTGCGCAGCCACAGGTCGCCCTCGTACAGGGCGATCAGCTGCGCCGACACGAACCGCATCTTGCTGGCCAGCTGCATGTGGGTCTTGCGCAGGAAGGTGAGCCCGGTGCAGGCGTCCGGGTTGAGCACCACCACGGCCTCCGCGCCGAGCGCGCCGTTCTTGGTGCCGCCCAGGCTGAGCACGTCGACGCCGGCATCCGTGGTGAACGCGGCGAACGGCAGGCCGAGCGCGGCCGCGGCGTTGCCCAGCCGGGAGCCGTCGAGATGGAGGGTCATGCCGAGGCCATGGGCATGATCGGCGATCGCCCGGATCTCGTCGGGGGTGTACAGCGTGCCCAGCTCGGTGGACTGGGTGATCGACACCGCCAGCGGCTGCGCCCGGTGTTCGTCGCCGAAGCCGCGCGCCTCGGTGGCGATCAGCTCAGGGGTGAGCTTCCCGTCCGGGGTCGGGATCGGGTACAGCTTCAGCCCGGCCACCTTCTCGGGGGCGCCGCCCTCGTCGACGTTGATGTGGGCGCTCTGCGCGCACACCACCGCACCCCAGCGGGGCAGCATCGACAGCAGGGCGGTGACGTTGGCGCCGGTGCCGTTGAACACCGGGAACGCCTCTGCCCGCTCGCCGAAATGCCCGCGGAGCACCTCGGCCAGCCGCGCGGTGTAGGCGTCGCTGCCGTAGGAGGTCTGGTGGCCACCGTTGGCCTCGGCGATCGCGTCCAGCACCTCGGGATGGACGCCGGAGTAGTTGTCGCTGGCGAAGCCGCGGCGTCCGGGATGGTGAAGCTGCACCCGGTCATCCTTCCATGTCGTGCGCGCTCGCCCGGTCGGTCGTGTGGCCGGGCCCGGGTCTTCCGGCGAGTCTGAAATCGACCTCACAGTGGTGCGCCGAGCGTGGCTTAGGGCGCTGTGCTGAGGCTGCGTGCGGGGTCGGCCCTCCCCACTCTGAGGTCGATTTCAGACCGACCCGTTCGGTTGGCGCCGGCGAGCCCAACAGCCTCCGGGCCCGCCCGCCTCCGACCCGGCCTGGGTGACGGCTCTAGTCGAACAACGCAGCCAGCCGGCGTCCGAGCTCATCCACATGCGTGTGCCGGCCGAAGTCCTTGTCAGGCGCCTGTTCGACGTCCCGGCCGGAGTAGAGCGCCATCACCCGTTCGATGTGGACGCTCGCCCGGGTGTCCTTCAGTGCATGCCCGACGGCCAGCAGCCAGGTCTCCGCGGCGGACTTGGCGGCCAGGTAGTTGGCGTTGCCCGCGGTCGGCTTGGCCACCCCGGTCTGGGAGACGATCGCGAGCCGTCCGGCGGGGGAGGCGGCCACGGCGTCCAGGAACGCCCGGGTGGTGTTGCGCAGGGTGCCAACGATCATGGTCTGCAGCCAGTCCCAGTCCTCGTCGCTCTGCCCGGCCAGCCCGCCGCCGCCGCGCCAGCCGCCGACCAGGTGGATCACCCCGTCGACCGCCCCCAGCCGCGCGGCCAGCTCCCGCACGGCGGCGAAGTCCCGGCCGGGCTGCCCGCGCCGGCGATCACCACCCGCATCAGGCGTCCGCCCCGGTGATGCCCGAGGTGGAGGCGATCACCTCGCGCATCTTCTTCTCGAACGCCTCGTAGAACATGCTCAGCGGGAACTCGTCGTCCATCACCTTGTCGGTGAGCTCGCGCGGCAGCCCGGTCAGCGGCAGGTCGCCGGCCTTCCACGCGGACGCCGGGTGCGGCTCGACGGTGCCGGCCACCAGCTCGTAGGCGGCCAGCCAGTGGCTGACCTTGGGCCGGTCGATCGAGCGCCAGTAGAGGTGCTCGATCGCGGCGCCCAGCTCATTGACGCAGTCGGGCATCCGCTCCCACTCGAAGGCCAGCTGGGTGTCGGTCCAGTGCAGGACGCGGTGCTGATGCAGCCAGGCGAACAACAGCTGGCCGCCGAGTCCGTCGTAGTTGCGGACGCGGTTGCCGGTGATCGCGAAGCGGAAGATCCGGTCGAAGATGACGCAGTACTGGACCAGCCGGGCGTGGTGGGCAAGCTCCCGATCCTCCGCGGTCGGCTCGGCCATGGCGGCGGTCCGGCGGTCGATGGCGACCGACTCGCGGAAGGCGGTCAGATCGCAGCGCAGCTCCTCCAGCGAGTACAGGAAGAACGGCATCCGCTGCTTGATCATGAACGGGTCGAAGGGCAGGTCGCCGCGCATGTGGGTGCGGTCGTGGATCAGGTCCCACATCACGAAGGTCTCCTCGGCCAGCTGCTGGTCGTCGAGCAGTTCGGCGGCCTCGGCGGGCAGGTCGAGCTTGGTGACCTCGACCGCGGCGCGCACCACCCGGCGGAACCGGGCCGACTCGCGGTCGGCGAAGATCGCTCCCCAGGTGAAGGTGGGGATCTGCCGCATCGCCACGGTCTCGGGGAAGAGCACCGCCGAGTTGGTGTCGTAGCCGGCGGTGAAGTCGAGGAAGCGGATCGGCACGAACAGCTTGTTGCTGTAGTCGCCGGCCTCCAACTCGGCGACGAAGTCGGGCCAGATCACCTGCACCAGGACGGCCTCGACCAGCCGGCTGCGGGAGCCGTTCTGGGTGTACATCGGGAACACCACCAGGTGGGTGAGCCCGTCGATGCGATGCTGCTGCGGCTGGAACTCGATCAGCGAGTCGTAGAAGTCGGGCTCGCCGAAGCCGCCGTCGGCCCAGCGCCGGAAATCGGCCTGGACGGCGTCCAGGTAGCCGGCGTCGTGCGGGAACCGCGGGGCCAGCGCCGCGATGCCCTCGACCAGGTCGGTCACCAGGCTGCGTGCCCGCGGGTGGTCGGCGGCGTGCTCGACGGATCCGTTGACGGCCTGCAATGGCTGGAGGGCGGCGGCGGCGGTCCTGATCCGGATCCAGGCCGGGTGGCGGGTGAGTTCCGACACTTCGATCTCTGCGACGGTGGTCATGAGAGATTCTCACATGATGGACAGCAGAATCACCAGCATCGCCTCCATCGGACGGAGATTCGCGGGTCGGATCACCCAAGTCCGCCCAATGGACGAGAAAATCTCCTGTGGTCTGGTCTGGCTGTGCCTCTCGTCGCGGTATCACGGTGCTGCCGGCGTCCTCCTGTCTGCCATCAGCGCGATCGCCGAACGGGCGCCGAGTTAGCACTCAAGGGGTCTTGTCTGCCAACACCGCTGTGATTCACCATGGCGCCACCAGGGGAAACGGTGCGGGACAGGAGGTTGGCATGCTGGAACACGACAACGTCTCGGTCGAAGTGTCACCGATGCAGGCGCAAGGCCTGCTCAGTGGATTCCTGGTCTCGGGCCGGTGGCCCGCGAGCACCGTCGAGTGGGCGCGCTTCCTGCTGCTGGCGGTCCGGATGGCCGGCGTGCCCGGCCTGCTGCAGACCAGCACCGTCTTCCGCGTCCGCGAGGAGCTGCCCCAGGCTCCCGTGCCGGGGGCCGTCGGCCTGGTGCTCGCCGAAGGCCCGGTGCTGGGGGACAACGCCGTGCTGCCCGGCCAGTTCGCCGAGCATCAGCCGCCCGGGCTGATCGTGCTGCATCCGCCGCACGAGATCCGGCCGTCGCTGCCCGAACAGGACGAGGTGGCGGCGGGCTGCGTGCTGCTGCCCGGCATTCCGCACCTGGGGCTGGAGCATCGCGCGGCATGGGTCGAGGCCGATCGCCGGGGCAACATCACGCGCATGGTGAGCCGCGCCGGATTCGACCCGAACGAGGACGCCGACACCGCCGTGCTGGCGCTGTTCCTGGCCGCTTGAGCGACTGAGCCCCCCGGCGGGTTCCCCGGTGGCGTAACATCCGTCGCGTGCAGGAGGTGCCACGGTCCGGACCCGGCTCGCCGCGCTCGCTACGTCAGGCGAACCGGCGCCGTGTGCTGGCCGCGCTCGCCCGGGCCGGGACGCTCTCGCAGGCCGAGCTGGCCCGGGCCACCGGTCTGGCGGCCTCCACCGTGTCGGGACTGGTGCACGAACTGGCGGACGCCGGTGAGCTCTCGCTGGAGCGCCAGGAGGGCGGCCGCAGCGTCCAGCTGGTGCGGCTGTCGGTGCCGCGGGGTGTCGTGGTCGGCCTCGATCACGGACGCCAGCACCTCGCCGCCGCCGTCGCGGACCTGAACGGCGAGATCCTGGCCGACCAGCGGATCCGGATCTCCGACGGATTGGACGCCACGGCGTCGATGGCCGAGCTGGACGTTCTGCTCGACCGGGTGCTGGCGGAGGCCGGCAAGCAGCGCGCGGACGTCCACGGCGGTGCCCTGGCGCTGCCGGCGCCGGTCGACATCAGCTCGGGACGCCTCGGGTCGGCGGAGATCCTGCCGCGGTGGGGTGGCGTCGATCCCGGTGCGCTGGCGCGCGACGTCCTGGGCTTCCCGGTCAGTGTCCACAACGACACCAACGTCGGCGCCATCGGTGAGGCCCGCTGGGGTGCCGGACGCGGCGCGGACCACTTCGCCTACATCTGGATCTCCGAAGGCCTGGGCGCCGGCCTCGTCCTGAACGGCTCGCTCTACGCGGGAGTGAGCGGCATCGCCGGGGAGCTCGGCCACACCCTGCAGCGCGCCGAGAGCGGCGCACTGTGCCGCTGCGGCAACCGGGGCTGCTTGGAGACGGTGGTGTCGACCCCGGCCGTGATCCGGCTGCTGGAGGCGCAGCTGGGACCGATCGCCAGCTTCGACGAGGTGCTGGAGCGGATCGCGGCCGGCGAGCGCTGTGCCGCCGGGTGCTCGCCCAGACCGGACGCCACATCGGCGTGGCGGTCACCAACCTGGTGAACCTGCTCAACCCGCAGCGGGTGATCGTCGGCGGCGAGCTGAGCAGCGCGGGCGACGTCCTGCTGGAGCCGATCGGTCAGATGATCCACCAGTACGCGATCCCCAGCGCGGCCGACCGGGTGGAGATCGTCCGTTCCGAGCTCGGCAAGCGCTCCGAGGTGATCGGTGCGGCGATGATCGCCCTGGCCGACAACAGCGTTCGCGTTGCGAACGCCGAAGCTTCATAGATCGAATCTATTCGTCATCTCTTGTCCGTAGGTGGCTCTACAGGGAACACTTCCGTTCATCGATCGTTCATTGATCGTCCATCTTCGGTCCCTGATCCGCCGAGGATGGTCATGTTCCGAACACAAGGTGGTGTTTGAATGACGAATTCAGAACGACTGGTGCCCGTCGAGTCGGGCCCGATCCCTCCGGTGTCGCGGGTGATCATGATTGCCGGCGCCGCCGCGATGGGAGGCTTCCTCTTCGGGTTCGACACGGCGGTGATCAACGGGGCCGTCGGCGCCATCGGCGAGTGGGCCCAGGTCGGGGCCGCACAGCTCGGCTTCTCGGTGGCGAGTGCCCTGATCGGCTGCGCCGTCGGTGCCTAGTTCGCCGGCGCGCTCGCTGCCCGCTTCGGCCGGATCGCCGTGATGAAGATCGCCGCGCTGCTGTTCTTCACGACCTCGCTGGCCTGCGGCTTCGTGTGGGACATCTGGTCGCTGACGGCCTTCCGGTTGATCGGCGGCCTGGCCGTCGGCGCCGCCAGCGTGATCGCCCCGGCCTACATCGCGGAAGTCTCGCCGGCGAGCATCCGGGGTCGGCTGGGATCCCTCCAGCAGCTGGCCATCGTCTCCGGCATCTTCGTGGCACTGCTCTGCGACTATGCGCTCGCCGCTGCGGCCGGCGGCGCTGCGAACCCGTTGTGGTTCGGCCTCGAGGCCTGGCGCTGGATGTTCATGTCGGAGTGCGTGCCCGCGCTGATCTACGGTGCGCTGGCGTTCAAGATCCCGGAGTCCCCCCGATACCTGGTGTCCAAGGGTCGGCTCGAGGAGGCCGCGCAGGTCCTCGAACACTACGTCGGCGGATCGCCCGCGGAGAAGATCGCACAGATCCAGGCGACCTCGCACACCGAGGTCAAGCAGTCGTTCAGCGTCTTGCGCGGCCCCAGCCTCGGGCTGCTGCCGATCGTCTGGGTCGGGCTGATGCTGGCCTGCTTCCAGCAGTTCGTCGGCATCAACGTGATCTTCTACTACTCCTCGGTGCTGTGGCGGGCCGTCGGCTTCGGTGAGGCCGAGTCGCTTCTGATCACCGTGATCACGTCCGTGACCAACATCGTCACCACGGTCGTGGCCATCATGCTGATCGACAAACTGGGCCGGAAGGCGCTGCTTCTGATCGGCTCCGCGGGCATGGCGGCCACGCTCGGCACGATGGCGTTCGTCTTCGGCACGGCCCCGCTCGACCCGGCGACCGGCCAGCCGAACCTGGTCGGAGCCGCGGGCACGGTCGCGATCATCGCGGCGAACCTCTACGTGGTCTTCTTCGGCGTCAGCTGGGGCCCGGTGATGTGGGTGATGCTCGGCGAGATGTTCAACAACAAGATCCGCGCCTACGCCCTCGCCGTCGCGGGAGCCGCGAACTGGGCGGCCAACTTCCTGGTGTCCCAGACCTTCCCGATGCTCTCGGAGGCGGGGCTCGGCCTGGCCTACGGCATCTACACGACGATGGCGATCGTGTCGTTCGCGTTCGTGATCTGGCTGGTGCGGGAGACCCGCGGCAAGGAACTGGAGGACATGGAATGAGCAACGGATTCGGCATCGACATCGGCGGCACCGGCATCAAGGGTGCCCTGGTCGACCTGGAACAGGGTGCACTGGCCGGCGAGCGGGTGCGCATCCCGACGCCGCAGCCGGCCACGGTGCCGGCGGTGCTGGACACCGTCGCCGCGGTGGTCGAGCAGGCCGGCTGGGACGGCCCGGTGGGCTGCACCTTCCCCGGCGTCGTCCGGCACGGGGTGGTCGGCTCCGCCGCCAACGTCGACGACAGCTGGATCGGTACCGACCTGGCCGCCGAGCTCGGCGCCCGGCTCGGGCACCCCGCGGCCGTGCTGAACGACGCCGACGCCGCCGGCATCGCCGAGATGCGGTTCGGTGCCGGCCGCGGCATCTCAGGCGTGGTGCTCATCGCCACCCTCGGCACCGGCATCGGCACCGCGCTGTTCGTCGACGGCACCCTGGTCCCCAACACCGAACTGGGCCATCTGGAGATCGACGGCCACGACGCCGAGAAGCGTGCGGCGTCTTCGGTGAAGGTGAACGAGGGGCTCTCGTTCAAGGCCTGGGCGAAACGGCTGCAGCGGTACTTCAGCCATGTCGAGATGCTGCTGTCGCCCGACCTGATCATCGTCGGTGGCGGGATCAGCAAGAAGTCGGAGAAGTTCCTCCCGCGGTTGAGCCTCCAGGCGCCCATCGTCCCGGCGCAGCTGCTCAACCAGTCGGGCATCGTCGGCGCCGGCGTGGCGAGCGCCGAAGCGGGGTAGTCCCGTTCCCCGGGGCACGGGGGGCTGAGCTGCGGATCAGGCGCGCTCAGCCCCCCGTCCCGCGGAACCGCCACACAGTGCTGGTGCGGTGGGTCTTTCCCGGCCGCAGGATCGAATCAGGGAAGTCCGGCCGGTTCGGGGCGTCCGGGAAGTTCTGGGTCTCCAGGGCGACCCCGGCCCGCGGCCCGTGGTCGCCGGTCGGGCCCGGCACCCCGGACATCCCGTCGGCGGTGAAGACCTGCACGCCGGGCTGGTCGCTGAGCACGTCGACCGCCAGATCGGACGCCGCCAGCGTCGCGTGCGGCCGCAGCGTCCCGGGTACGCCGTCCACCACGAAGCAGGTGTCCAGCGGCGCCACCTCCGCGATCCGGCGGGGGGTGCGGAGGTCGGCGGGCAGCAGGCCTCCGGTCGGCACCAGGCGCTCGTCCACCTCGAGCAGGCTCGCGGCGTGCACGGTGAGCAGCAGGTCGTCCGCCGTTCCGGACGCCGCGCCGGCCGGGTTCAGGTAGGCGTGGTTGGTCAGATTGATCGGCGTCGGGGCCGTGGCGGTGGCGGTGTAGTCCATCCGCAGCTCGTCCGGGGTGAGCGTGTAGCGGACCCGGACCGAGACCTCGCCGGGGAACCCCTGGTCGCCGTCCGGGCTGGTCAGGGCGAACTGGACGGTGCCGGGGCCGAGGTCGGCGACGCCCCACAGCCGGCGGGCGAAGCCGTCCGGGCCGCCGTGCAGGGTGTTGCCGCCCTCGTTGGTGGCGAGCGAGTGGCCGACGCCGTCGAGGGTGAACCGGCCGCCGCCGATCCGGTTGGCGAAGCGTCCGACGGTGAGGCCCAGGCAGTACAGCGAGCCGGCGTAGTCGGCGGCGTCCGGATGGGCCAGGACGACGTCGCGACCGTCGACGATCACCCGGTGGACGGCGGCGCCGATGGTCAGCAGGTCGACGGCCAGCCGGCCGGAGGTCAGCCGGACCCGCTCGACGGTGCCGCCGGGGAGCTCGCCGAAGTCGTGGCGCGTCGGCATGGCTGCGGTGGAGTTCACGAGGGTGCCCCTTCAGATCAGGAAGATGGTCGGCCAGGTCGGATTGTGCCCGTGGATGAGGACACCGAACACCACCACATCGAACAACAGGTGGACGGTGATCACATAGGCGAGGTTCTTGGTGAGCTGGAAGATCGCCCCCTGGACCAGCGCGAACGGGATGGTCAGCAGCGGGCCCCAGGCCTGGTAGCCGAGCTCCCACAGGAACGACACGAAGACCATGGCCTGCAGCAGGTTCGCCTGCCACAACGGGAAATGTCGCCGGTAGAGGGCGAACACGGTACAGATGAAGAACAGCTCGTCCCAGATGCCGACGGCGTTCACCCCGACGAACAGCCGCGCTATCTCGTCCGCGGTGTGCACCGCCGGCCAGTTGCGGTAGACGCCGGTGCTCAGGAAGTACCACGGCAGGATCAGGTAGCCGGCGATCACGACGACGATCAGGTAGCTCCACTGGGCCCGGTTCCAGCGCCAGCCACCCCACGGGAAGGTGACCGGTTCGCGCCGGAACACCCAGCGGACCAGCAGGTACGGCACCACCAGGGCGCCCGACAGCACGATGGTGAAACGCACCATGCCGGCGTCGGAGAGGTCGGCGGCGAGATCGGACAGGCTGAGGATCGCGATGCCGGAGGCGACCGCGGTCAGGTCGGGCAGCAGCCCGTCGGACAGCAGGGTGAAGTCGCACAGCCAGGCCGAGAACAGCCCGCAGGCCAACAGGAAGTAGCCGAGCAGATGCCCCGAGAAGACCAGCAGGTAGATCGCGGCCAGCCCGAGCAGCAGGGCCGGCACTGTCGCCCAGGTGGAGTCCCTGACGAACTCCCGGTCGCGGCGCGGCATGGGTCGAGTGTTCCATGCCGCCGCGGTGGCCCGGCCCGGCGACCTGCGGACCGTATCGGCGCGGTGGGCGATCTTTCCAGGCGATGAAACACCGATTTCCGCGGTCGAGTGCGACTCAATCGTTCCAGTTGGGCTTCCCGGTGCATCGAGCGCGGCCATCGGTGCCGGTGGGTCAGGAGCGCCGCTTGCCCTCACGGAGCAGCCGAAGCGATTCCTCGAGCCGGCGGCTGCGGGTGTCCGGACGTCTGGCCTCGCTCACCCAGCGGGCGAACTCCTTGCGGGCGGTGTAGGGCAGCGTCTCGAAGAACGCCGACGCCACGGCGTCTCCGGCGATCGCGGCGGCCAGGTCGTCCGGCACCGCCACCTCCCGGGGAGCCTCGTCGACGGTGATGATCGCCTCCACCTGCTGCCCGAGCTCGACACCCAGCGCGGCCCGGGACGCCTTGCTCAGCCCGATCAGGTTCTCGCCGCCCATCACGGCCAGCCGCAGCGCCGTCTCCCGGTCGCCGACCCTGACCCGGACGGCGGCCCGCCTGCCGCCGTCCAGCTCGGCCACCTCGTCGTCGGTCAGCACCAGGGCGCCGGCCGGCCCGCGCGGCTCGACAGACCGGTTGATTCGCAGAGTTCCCATGGACCCACCCTGCCAGAGCACGACCCGGCCACTCTCACCCCGCGCGCGCCCAACTACGTGGGGCTCGCCGAATCCGGCGAGCCCCAAGTGGTCAGGCGAGCGCGGGGTGGAGGCGGCGCGGCGGTCGGCTGCGAGACTGGGCGCATGACGCAGCAGCAGATCGAGGTGGACGGACGCCTGGTCAAGGTGACCAACCTCGACAAGGTGCTGTACCCCCAGACCGGCACCACGAAGGGCGAGGTGATCGGCTACTACCAGGCGGTGGCGCCGGTGTTCCTGCCGCACGCGCGGCGGCGTCCGGCCACCCGGAAGCGCTGGCCCAACGGGGTCGGGACGCCGCAACACCCGCAGAAGCCGTTCTTCCACAAGAACCTGGAGCCCAAGTCGACGCCCGACTGGGTGGAGACGTTCACGATCGCGCACAGCGAGGGCGACAACGTCTACCCACTGATCGACGACACCGCGACCCTGGTCTGGCTCGCTCAGTTGGCCGCCCTCGAGCTGCACGTGCCGCAGTGGACGGTGCTCGACGATCGGGCCCAGCCACCCAACCGCCTGGTGCTCGACCTCGACCCCGGCGAGGGCGCCGGCATCGAGCACTGCGTCGAGGTGGCGCAGCTGCTGCGCGAGGTGCTCGACGGGGTCGGCTTCGCGTCCGTCCCGGTGACCAGCGGCAGCAAGGGCATCCACCTGTACGCGGCGCTGGACGGCTCGATGTCGTCGCAGGAGGCGTCCGACTGGGCCCGCGAACTGGCTCGGTCGCTGGAGGCGATGCATCCGAATCTGGTGGTCAGCGACATGAAGAAGACGCTCCGGGCGGGCAAGGTGCTGCTCGACTGGAGCCAGAACAACGCGGCCAAGACCACCATCGCGCCGTACTCGCTGCGCGGCCGCGCGCGTCCGACGGTGGCGACGCCGCGCAGCTGGGACGAGCTCGACGCCGGGCTGCGACAACTGGACTTCCATGAGGTGCTGGAACGGATCGCCGGCATCGGCGACCCGATGGCTGCCCTGGACCCGGCGGCCGAGCATCCGTCGGGCGCGGTCCCGGCCGACCAGGTGTCGACCGGCTCGGCCGGCGGGGGCGTCGCCGGGGCGCGGAGCGACCGGCTCACCACCTACCGCTCGATGCGTGACGCGAACCGGACGCCCGAGCCGGTGCCGCAGGCGTCCCCCGATCCGCGGCCGGAGGGCAACTCGTTCGTCATCCAGGAGCACCACGCGCGCCGGCTGCACTACGACTTCCGGCTGGAGCGCGACGGCGTGCTGGTCTCCTGGGCGATCCCGAAGGGGCCGCCGACCGACCCGGCCGTGAATCACCTGGCGGTGCAGACCGAGGACCATCCGCTGGAGTACGGCAGCTTCGAGGGCGAGATCCCGCGCGGCGAGTACGGCGGCGGCCAGGTGCGGATCTGGGACGCCGGCACCTTCGAGCTGGAGAAGTGGCGCGACGGCGGGGAGGTGATCGCCACCCTGACCGGACGTCCCGACGGCGGGCTGGGCGGCGTCCCGCGCCGGTTCGCGCTGCTGCACACCCGGATGGGCGGCGAGGAGAAGAACTGGCTGATCCACCTGATGGCCCCCGCGCGCGACGAGGTTCCGGCACGCTCGGACGGCACCGCGGGAGACCCCGCCGTCGAGCCCGCCGAGCCCGCCGAGCCCGCGGAGCCCGCCGAGCCCGCCGAGCCCGCAGCGACCACCGGCAGCGCGGCGACCGGAGCCCGGACGGGCCCTCCCGGCGAGCGCGCGGACGCCGGCGACGGCGGGGCGAGCGAGCTCCCGGTGATCGCGCCGATGCTGGCGACCCAGGGCACCGCCGCCGACGTCCGCGAGGACGGCTGGGTGTTCGAGGTGAAGTGGGACGGCTACCGCGCCGTGGCGTCCGTGACCGGCGGCCGGGCGACCCTCGCCAGCCGGCGGGGCCTCGACCTCACCCGGGAGTTCCCCGAGCTGGCCGAGCTGGTCCACCTGCTGGCCGGGCACGACGCCGTCCTGGACGGGGAGGTCGTGTTGCTGGACGAGGCCGGCCGGTCGAGCTTCGAACTGCTGCAGAACCGGGCGCTGCACCGGGGGGAGGCGCGCTATCTGGTCTTCGACCTGCTGCACCTCGACGGCCGCTCGCTGCTGCACCGGCCCTACACCGAGCGGCGCCGGCAGCTCGCCGAACTGCTCGGCGACGGCAGTCCTCGGGTCCAGCTGAGCACCCAGCTCGGCACGGACGCCGACGAGGCGCTGGCGATCACCGCCGAACTCGGGCTGGAGGGGGTCCTCGCCAAGCGGGCCGACAGCATCTACCAGCCTGGACGCCGCGCGCACACCTGGGTGAAGATCAAGCACGTGCTCACCCAGCAGGTGGTGATCATCGGCTGGCTGCCGGGGGAGAACGCCCGGGCGCGCAGCTTCGGCGCGCTGTTGATGGCCGTCCCGAAGGACGGCCGGCTGACCTACGTGGGGCGGGTCGGCTCGGGCTTCACCGACAAGGACCTCGCCGACACGGCGCTGGTGCTGACCGAGATCGAAACCGCGTCGACACCGGTCGACGACGTCCCTGCCCTCGAACGCCGCACCGCCCGCTGGGTCGACCCGGTGCTGGTGGGCGAGGTCGGTTACGGCGTCTGGACCCAGGCCGGACGGTTGCGGACGCCGGTGTGGCGCGGCTGGCGTCCGGACAAGACGCCGGACGACATCACCCTGCCCGACGACTCCTGAGGCCCGCGGCGGGGTCGCCCCGGTCACCGGCGTGGGGTCGTCCGGTCGTCCGAGCGGCTCGCGCGCATCCGGTCGTCAGCCCTGGGCGGCCTCCGACTCGCTCCACTCGCCGTCGGTCCACTCGCCGTCGCCCCACGGCGGCCACTGCTCGCCGTCGGCCAGGGCGTTCAGCTCGTAGGAGCCCTTGCCGTCGATGCTCTCCCGGATGATGTCGGCGTGGCCGGCATGCCGGGCCACCTCGGTCGCGATGTGCACGAGCACCCAGCGCACCTCCCAGTGGGTCAGATCGTCGGGGAACCAGGGCGCCTCGGGCACCGGCACCAGGCCGTCGAGCGGGATCTCGCCCGCTTCGACCCGGACCAGCCGCTCCTCGAGGACGGCCACCCGGTCGTCGTAGTCGGCGAGCAGCGAGGCGGCGGTCCGCCCGTCCACCGAAGCGGGCTCCTCGTCGCCGTCACCACCGCCCTGGACGTAGTCGGCGGAGCCTCCGACCGCGGCGTCGATGCCGATCGCGTACTGCGCGGCCACCACACCCACGTGGTCGACCAGTCCGGCCAGGGTGAACTCGCTGACCGTCGAGCGCTGATGCCACTGTTCGTCGGACAGTCCGTGGGTGGTGTTGCGCACCTGCGCCAGCTGGTTGCGGACGAAGCTGCCGATCACCGCGGCCTCGCCGTGGGCGTTCGGGGTGAGGAAGGCCATCTGAGTGCTCCTTGTTCGAGGGGTTCGTTCGCTGACATCCCAAGTCTTTCGGCCTAATAGGACAGTATCTGTCCGCTGGTTCGTGGGATTCTGGATTCATGTCGACCGACACCACCGAGCGCGCGTTGCGGGTGCTGGGGCTGCTGCAGGCGCGGCCGGGCTGGACGGCGGCCGAGCTGGCCCGCGACCTCGGGGTGACCGCCCGGACGGTCCGCCGCGACGTGGACCGGCTGCGGCAACTCGGCTATGCCGTGGAGGCCGACCGGGGTGCGGCGGGCGGCTACCGGCTGGCCCGTGGGCGCGCCGTCCCGCCGCTGTTGTTCACCGAGGACGAGGCCGTCGCGGTCGGGGTGAGCCTGCAGCGCACCGCGGCGCTCGGCTCGGGGCCGGACGCCGAGTCGGCCGTCGGCGCAATGGTCAAGCTGGACGCCGCGCTGCCCGGTCCGCTGCGCGAGCGGCTCCGCGACCTGCGGACGGTGGTGAGCCACACGGGCAGGCTCACGGCCTCGGTGGCCCCGGAGGTGCTGACCCGGATCGCCGGAGCCATCCGGGCCCGGACGCGGCTGCGCTTCGGGTATCCGCCCACCCGATCGGCCGACGTCCTGGAGCGGCGCCGGGTGGAGCCGTACCGGCTGGTGGCCGCCGAGCGCGGCTGGTACCTCTCGGCCTTCGACCTGGATCGGGACGACTGGCGGCTGTTCCGGCTCGACCGGATGACGGAGGTGAACCCGTCCACGCTGGGGTTCCGCCCCAGGCCGGAACCACCCGACCCGGTGGAGCGCCTGGGCAGCCTTCCGGTGGACAGCTATCGGTGCTCGGTGGTCGTCCGCATCGAGGCGCCACTGGACCGGCTGACCGAGTGGTTCGGGGCCTACAGCAGGCACCTGACGCCCATCGACGACCACACCACCGAACTGCGTACGGGCGCCGAACGGGCCGAGGACGTGCCCAGCTGGCTGGCCGATCTGCCGCTGCCCTACCGGGTGATCGGGGACGACGACGTCCGTGCCGCCTTCGCCGCCGCCGCCGACCGGATGCGGGCCGCGCTGCAGCCACCGCGCGATCGCGTCGGACCGGGACGGGCCCCGTAAGGTGGCTGGCATGCCGATGGTCACCCTGTTGTGCGGACCCGCCGGAGCGGGCAAGACCACCTACGCCCGCAAGCTGGAGCGGCGCGGTGCCGTCCGGCTGTCGATGGACGAGGCCGTCTGGGCGGACGGCTGGCACCAGGACGAACCTCCCCAGGAACGGCTCGACGAGTTGTACGCGGGCCTGCGGGACGCGTTCGACCGGGCACTCGCCGACGGTTCGGACGTCGTGGTCGACCTGTCGCTCGCCGAGCGTTCGGTGCGCGACGATTGGCGCCGGCTGGCCGGCGCCGCCGGTGTCGCCTGCGAGCTGCTGGTCTTCACCGCGCCGTTCGAGGTGCTCTGGCAGCGGGTCAAGCGCCGCAACGACCAGGAGGAGGCCAACGCCGTCCGGCTCACCGAGTCGCGGCTGCGGCTCTACGTCGACGGCTTCGACTGGCCCGCCGAGGACGAGGGCGCCCGGGTGATCGCCACCGGGTGATCGGCGCCGGACGACGAACCGCGCTCGCGCCGGCACCCCGCGGTGCGACGAGCGGGTCTCGACGGCTCGGCCGGCCTCAGCCCTGCTGCGACCACCCGTCGGGGACGGAGACGTTGAACATCCACTCGATGCCGTACTTGTCCTTGACCAGGCCGTAGATGTCGCCCCAGACCTGCTTCTCCAGGGCCATGCCCACGCTGCCGTCGGCGGCCAGGGCGTCGAACCAGCCCTGCATGGTCGGGAGATCGTCACCGAAGAACGAACAGTAGACACGGGTGCCGCCCCAGGTCTGCTCGGCGCCGGGCATGGCGTCGGAGGCCGAGATGCTGAGGCCCTCGCTGACCTGCAGGTTGCCGTGCATCAGGCCGTCTTCTGGCATGTCGGTCATGCCGAAGTCGCCGTAGCCGAACAGCTGCAGTTCACCGCCGAACACCCCGTGGTAGTAGGTCATCGCCTCGCGGCCGTTGCCGGCGAAGTTCAGATACGGGCTCAATGTGATGGTCATGCGTGCTCCTTGTCGGTTGGTCGGTTCACAGGACGATGTACTGCCGGCCGTCGATCAGCTCGCGGGCGGCGTCGAGCTGGCCGGCGTGGGTGGCGGTCTCGACCAGCACGTGCACGATGACGCTGCGCAGGTCGGGAAAGGAGAGCCCGGCGCTCGCCCACCAGTCCTCGGGACTCCTCGGAGCCGCGTCGAGCGGGGTGGCCTCGATCAACGCGTCGCTGAACGCCGCCGCCGCGCGATAGTCGGCGAGCACCTGCTCGGCCGACTCGTCGTCGCCGACCCGCCAGTCGCCGTCGGGACCCTCGGGCCAGAAGTCCAGCGGACCGCCGGCCATCACGGCTTCGAACCAGTACCGCTCATCGGACAGCGTGAGGTGCCGCACCAGGCCGAGACAGGTCCAGCCCGAGGGCAGCACACCGGTGCGCAGCTGGGCGTCGTCGAGGCCCTCGAGCTGGTCGAGGACGTGCCGCCGCTGGGCGCGCAGCCGGCCCAGCAACAGGTCGCGTTCGGCGTCGGCGGTCATGGGCGCAGCCTGGCAGTCGGCACCGACAGTTCCGTTCGGTCCGTGGTCGGTAGCACCTTCTCCCCTAAAGTTGACGTTGTGAACATCAGCTTCCTGCCACGGTAGGGCCCGGCCATGGACCAGACAACCCCCACCGCGCGCTATCACCACGGCGCGCTGCGTGCCGCGCTGGTCCGGGCCGGCTACGAGTTGGCGGTCGAGCAGGGTCCGGATGCGGTCACCCTGCGCGCGGCGACCCGCCGGGTCGGAGTCAGTCCCACGGCTGCCTACCGGCACTTCGCGGGCGTCGGCGAGCTCCGCTTCGCGGTCGGCCTGCGCTCGCTGAGCGAGATGGCTCGCAGCATGGAGGCCCACCAGGCCGCCGTCACCGAGTCGGAGCCGCGGCCGCGGGCACGGGCGATGCTGGAGGCCGTGGGCACCGGTTACCTGGCGTTCGCGCTGGACCACCCCCGGGCCTTCCTGGTCGGGTTGTACGGCCTGCTGGGCATGGAACACGCGGAGCTGCCGGACGGTGCCGGCGACACCGGCCGCACGCCGTTCCAGCTGCTCACCGACGCGCTGCTGGGCCTGGCCCAGGTCGGCTGCCTGCCACCCGGGGACGTCGAGCCGGCCGCCATCCACTGCTGGTCGAGCGTGCACGGCTTCGCCTCGCTGGCGATCCAGGGCCCGCTGCGAGACACCCCGCGCGAGGTCCAGGACGCCCTCGCCGGCCGGCTGGTGCGCGACGTGGTGGACGGCGTCCTCGCCTCCGGTGCCGCCCATCGGACCGCGCCGTCCACGCAGGCCGACCGGACCGCTCAGGGCTGACCGCCGCGCACCCGCTGGACGCCCCGCGCAGGCTGACGTCCCTCGCGGCGGGCTCGACCTCGGCACGACTCCGGCCGCCCGTACCCGGCGGCGGCGCGGTGGGTTCCTGCCGGGCGTCGCGGTCCGGATGGTGACAGACTGCACGGATGGCGGAGTTCGACTTCACCGGGATTGTCATCGAATGGCGCGGTCCGGCGCCGTACCACTTCGTGGCGCTGCCCGACTGGGTCGCCGAGCAGGTCGCGCAGGTGGCTCGGGCGGTCACCTACGGGTGGGGAGTGATCCCGGTCGAGGCGGCGGTCGGCCGCACCACCTGGACCACGTCGCTGTTCCCCCGCGAGGGCGGCTACCTGCTGCCGGTGAAGGACGCCGTCCGCAACGCCGAGACCATCGGCCTGGGCGACACCGTCGCGATCACCCTGCGGATCAGGGGGCTCTGAACACCCGCCGGTCAGGCGATGCCGCCCTCCGACACCGGGACCGCCACCACCGACACCGGTGTGCGTGTGGACCGTGCCGGCTCAGAGTGGGTGCCGGACGATCACCCGCGGATGCCCGTTCACCGTGTAGCCGGTGAAGCCGTCCACGGTGAAGCCGGCGTCGGTGAACCAGTCCAGCAGCCCGGCGGACGCCTGGGTCCGGTCGATCCGGGCCCCGGCGGCGTCGATCGGGTAGCCGACCACGGCGGGGGCTCCGCAGGAGGCTGCGTAGGCCACCGCCCCGGCCAGCAGGGCGCGGGCGACGCCGCGGCGTCCGTGGCCGGCCCGGACCCGGAAGCAGGTGAGGGCCCACGGGTCGTCCTCGTCGCGCGGGAAGTGTTTGACGCCGAGGCCGGCCAGCTCACTGCGGGGGGCGATCGCCGCCCAGCCGACCACCTCGTCCCCGTCGTAGGCGAGGAAGCCGGGCGCATGCGATCGGCGTCCGCACAGGCGGCGCAGCTCCTCGCCCCGATGCGGCTGCCGCAGGGCGTCGTTCTCCGCGGGCGGCAGGCGGTAGCTGAGGCACCAGCAGCCCTGCGCCCGGCGCGCTTGGGGGCCAGGATGGTCGCCACGTCATCGAACCGGGCGGCGGTCGCGGGCTGGATGCGCACGGTCATGCGATCAATCTACGGCAGCCCGGGCGGCGGCCTCCGCACGGACGGCGCGCCGGGGCCTCGGCGCCGTCCGGCCCGGCGCACCCGGTTTTCGGGGTCCGGCCGATCTCACCATCGGTGACCACTGACAGGATCGCCAACGGATGTCGTGAAATAGCACGAAAGTGGTCGGCCTAGGCGCCACTGGCTCCCGATGGTGAGATCGGCGCATGGACCCAGCCGCCGGGAACTGCATGTCGCATTCCTGCTAGGTACGGTGGCCGTCGGCGACCATGATGGAGACCGTGATTCCCGATCGTGAGGTGTGCCTGCGGGCCGTCGCCAGCCGCGACGCCCGCTTCGACGGCGAGTTCTTCACCGCGGTCCGCACCACTGGCATCTACTGCCGGCCGAGCTGCCCGGCGATCACCCCGCGTCCGCACAACACCGCCTTCTACCCGACGGCCGCGGCGGCCCAGGACGCCGGCTTCCGGGCCTGCCGGCGGTGCCGTCCGGACACGGTGCCCGGGTCGGCCGCCTGGGACGTCCGGGCCGACACCGTCGCCCGCGCGATGCGGCTGATCGGGGACGGCGTGGTCGACCGGGAGGGCGTCGCCGGCGTCGCGCACCGGCTCGGCTACTCGGTGCGCCAGCTCCAGCGGGCGCTGGCCGGCGAGCTCGGGGCGTCCCCGCTGGCGCTGGCGCGGGCGCAGCGGGCGCACACGGCGCGGGTGCTGCTGGAGACCACGACCATGCGGCTCGGTGACATCGCCTTCGCCGCCGGCTTCGGATCGGTGCGCTCGTTCAACGACGCCATCCGTGCCGCCTACGACCTCACCCCGGGTGAGCTGCGGGCCCGGCTGGTCCGCGGCCCGCGTCCCGGCGGCCGGCTCGGGGTGGTCGAGCTGCGGCTCCCGTTCCGCCGGCCGTTCGAGCCGTCCGGGCTGTTCGGGCATCTGATCGCGACCGCGGTACCGGGAGTGGAGGAGTGGCGCGACGGTGCCTACCGCCGCACCCTGGCCCTGCCGCACGGCCCCGGCGTCGTCGCCCTCGCCCCGCGGTCCGATCATGTCGCGGCGACCCTGTGGCTGACCGAGCCGCGCGACCTGACCCCGGCGATCGGCCGCTGCCGACGGCTGCTCGACCTGGACGCCGACCCGGTCGCGGTGGCAGACGTGCTCGGCGGCGATCCCGCCCTCGCGCCGCTGATCGCCGCGGCCCCCGGACGCCGGGTGCCGCGCAGCACCGACGGAGCCGAACTGGCCCTGCGCGTGGTGCTCGGTCAGCAGGTGTCCACGGCCGCCGCCCGCACCCAGACCGGACGCCTGGTGCAGCGCCTCGGCGAACCGGTCACCGACCCCGCCGGCGGGCTCACCCACCTGTTCCCCACCCCGGACGCCTTCGCCGCCCTCACCCCCGATCAGGTCCCGGGCCCACGGTCACGGGCCGAGACCCTGATCGGCCTGGCCGCCCGGCTCGCCGACGGCAGCCTCGACCTGGGCGAGGGTGCCGATCGGGATGACGCCCGGCGGCAGCTCGGCGGATTGCGTGGCATCGGCGGGTGGACGATCGAACTCGTCGCCATGCGGGCCCTGGGCGACCCGGACGCCTTCCCGGCCGGCGACCTCGGGGTCGCTCGCGCCGCCCGGCGACTCGGCATCACCGACCGCGCGGCCGCGGCCGAGCGCTGGCGTCCGTGGCGCAGCTACGCCACCCAATACCTGTGGGCGGTCCTCGACCACCCGATCAACCGCATCCCGGAGGCATCATGAACATCTCCACCCTGCACACCCCGGTCGGGCCGGTCTGGGTCGGCACCGACGACGCCGGCGCCGTCACCGCCGTCCAGTTCGGCGAGCCGCCGATCCCCGCCCCGCCCTCGGCGGCGTCCGAGGCCGCCGTCGAGCAGCTGCGCGAGTACTTCGCCGGCGAGCGCACGGGCTTCGACCTCGGGCTGGCGGCGACCGGAACCCCGTTCCAGCAGCGGGTGTGGGCGGCGCTGCGCGAGATTCCCTACGGTCTCACCTGGAGTTACGGCGAGCTCGCGCTGCGGATCGGGCAGCCGACGGCCTCCCGCGCCGTCGGACTGGCCAACGGGCGCAATCCGATCGCCATCGTGGTGCCGTGCCATCGGGTGATCGGCGCCTCGGGCATGCTGACGGGCTACGCCGGCGGGGTGGAACGCAAGCGCTGGCTGCTCGACCACGAGCGCGCCGCCCAGCTCACCCTGGCGTGACCGGCTTGGCGGCTCAGACGATGCAGGCGAACAGGCTCGCGCTGCCCTGCCGCAGCCGGTCGACCGCCGCGGCGTCGCCCCGGAGGTACCGGATCAGTTCGTTCTGGAACAGGCCGTCGACCAACGCGTAGGCGAACTCGGGGGTGACCGGCACCGGACGGCCGGCGAGTTCGGCGTAGCGCTCGACGATCGACCACACCATGGCCTGCAGCAACAGGTCGATCCGGACGATGGTGTCGCCGAAGCCGCGCTCGAACATCGCCTGGGTGCGCAGGTCGTACCACAGCCGGTGCAGGGCGGCCTCGTCGCGCAGCGTGGCCGCCATCGCGTCGGCGACCCGGGTGATCAGTTCGGTGCTGTCGACGGCGGTCGCGACGATGTCGTCGTAGCGCCGGGCGCAGGCCGACTTGAAACCCCAGACCGCCTCGGCGATCAGGTCGTCCTTGTCGGCGAAGTAGTAGTGCAGCGAGCCGTGGGAGAGCGTCGAGTGCTGGGCGATCTCGCGTAGCCCGGTGTTCGCGTAGCCGCGCTCGGCCAGCGCCTGCAGGGCGGACTCGGAGAGCATCGCGCGACGCGCGGAGAATTTGTCCACCTGGGCACGGGTGGCCCGGTCGGCGGTAGTTGTCATCGACTCTCCTTCTCGCGGAACTTAACTCTACTCCGAGAATGGCGGACCGATCAGAAATCTGGACACTCGTCCCAGGAAAACTTGACGACTGTCCAGGAACCTGGTGAACTACATGTCAGCAGCTTCTCGGCCCCCCGAACCAAGGAGTGTGCTTGCCCGAATGTCGCGGAACCCCCCAAATGATGCGACTCGGGCGACGTGGTTTCGCCGGGTTTCCCGGTTAACCGCACACGCAGTGCCCTGCGAAGTGAGAGGGCGGACGCACTAGGGGCGTCCGTCCTCTTGCTGTGTCCGGGCCCTCGGAACTGT
The DNA here is from genome assembly GCA_044224095.1 of Micropruina sp. Taxonomy (GTDB): domain Bacteria; phylum Actinomycetota; class Actinomycetes; order Propionibacteriales; family Propionibacteriaceae; genus Micropruina. The sequence goes on from JBGALC010000009.1 coordinate 40,744, forward strand.
CGGACGGATGTGTCAGCCTGTGCGTATGTCACGAGTTGTGCATTTCGAGATCCACGCCGCGGACGTCTCGCGCGCGGTCGCCTTCTACAGCTCCGTTTTCGGCTGGACGGTCGAGGACTGGAGCGAATACGCCGGCATGCCCTACTTCGGCGTGACCACCGGTGAGGACCAGCCCGGCATCAACGGCGCGATCATGCTGCGCAACGGCCCCAACCCGGAGGTCGGCGGGCCGGTCGCCGGCGGCGTCCTCACCGTCGGGGTCGATGACTTCGACGCGGTGGCGGCGGCCATCGAGTCGGCCGGCGGCACGGTCGCACTGCCCAAGCACGCCCTGCCCGGGATGGCCTGGCAGGGCTACTTCCACGACACCGAGAACAACGTGTTCGGGGTGCACCAGCCCGACCCCGAGGCCGGCAACTGAGGCCGGTCCGCAGGGGCGGGCACGAAACTAGCCTGGCGCCATGCTGACCGCCGTGCACGCGATGATCTACTCCGACGATCCGGCTGCCACCCGGGCCTTCTTCACCGACGTGCTGCGCTGGCCATTCGTCTCCGAAGGCGAGTCCGGGGACGCCGGTGTCGGCGGCACCGGCACCGGGGCACCGACCCCGCCGAGTGGCTGATCTTCGGCTCCGGCCCGAGCGAGGTCGGCGTCCACCCCACCAGCGGCGTGCACCAGGGCAGGGAATGGGCGGCGCCGCGGCAGCACAGCGTCTCGCTGATGTGTGACGACCTGGCCGCCACGATGGCCGAGCTGGCCGGACGCGGGGCGCGGTTCGGCGGAGAGCCGAGCGACCTCGGCTTCGGCCGCGGCGTCCGGCTGCAGGTTCCCGGTGCCGACGACCTCCTGCTCTACCAGCCGTGGCACGCCGCCGGCTATCCGCTGGGTGCGTCCCGGGACCATTAACCACAGGGATCCGGCGGGTTACGGTGGGGCGGTGGTCAACGCCGTCGCCCCGCTGCTGCTGGAGGTTCCGGGCGCCGGGCGCTGGCAGGCGCGCAACAGCCCCGCGCGCCGCGTGCCCAGCCACGGCACGGACGCCTTCGGCGGCCGGTACGCGATCGACCTGCTGCCGGTCGACGCCGCGGGCCGCAGCGGCCCGATCGGCTGGCGCACCTTCCTGGCCACCGAGGACCCGACCCGGTTCGCCGGCTGGGGGCGTCCGGTGACCGCCCCGGTTTCCGGCACGGTGGTGCTCACCCACGACGGCGAGCCGGACGCCCGGGTGCGCCGCTCGCTGCCCGGCTATCTCGGCTTCGCCCGGACCCGGCCCGAGCGGCTGCGCCGCGGCATCGGTGGACTGGCCGGCAACTGCGTGGTGATCGCCGTCGCCGAGGGTGGCCCGTTCGTGCTGATCGCGCACCTGCGGAACGGATCGGTGGCGGTGCGCACCGGCGACCGGGTGACCACCGGGCGGGTGCTCGGCGCCTGCGGCAACTCGGGCAACAGCACCCAGCCGCACGTCCACCTGCAGGTGAGCGACTCGCTGGACTGGGAGCGGGCCCGCGGGCTGCCGCTCGCCTTCACCGCCTACCGGGCCGGCGGAGCCGTGGTCCGTGGCGGCGTCCCGGGCGAGGCGCAGCTGTTCGAGGCCGCCGGCGGTTCCGCAGCGCCAGGGCCGCACTGAGCACGGTGGCGAAGCCGCACCAGGCGGCGTAGCCGGCGAGCGCCGCCGCCTTGCCCCCGCCGTGCCCGGCGGCGCGCCGCGCCAGATCGGCGCTGCTCAGCGCCAGCAGGCCCGCGGTGAGCGTCGCCGGCACCAGCGCGTGACCGCGGAAGAACACCCCGCTCCAGGACGCGTTCAGCCCCAGGTTGACGGCCAGCGCGCGCTGGAACTCGTCGGCCTCGGCGTCGCGTCCGGCCTCGCGGGCGTCGGCGATGGTGGCCGCGGCCGACACCGTGATCAGCGCGTACAGCGACGTCCAGACCGGGGCGAACGCGGACGCCGGAGGCTGGAACGACGGCTTCCGCAGCCGCCGGTACCAGCCGCTGGACGGATCGGTGAGCAGGCCGCCGGCCAGCGCGGTCGCCGCGACCCCGGCCGCCACCGAGCCCAGCGTGCGGCTCCACAGCTTCGGGTCCACGTCGCGCAGGGCCCGGGTGATCGCGTCATCGAAGCCGGTCGGCCCGCCCGGCGGCTCACCCATCGCCGCCTCGGCGTCGAACTCGTCGCGCACCGCGTCGTGCATCAACGAACCGACCAGCGGCCGGGCGATGCCGGAGGAGATCGGGGTGACCAGGCCGACCCACAGGCTGGCCAGGTTCGGGGTCAGCACCGGCACGGTGACGATCAGCCGCGGCCGCAGTCCGGCCAGGCCGGCGTAGCGCTGCATCATCTCGCGGTAGCTGAACACCTGCGGCCCGCCCAGGTCGAAGCTGCGGTTGACCTGCTCGGGCAGTTCACCGGCGCGGACCAGGTAGTGCAGGACGTCGTCGACGGCGATCGGCTGGATGGAGCTGTCCAGCCACTTCGGCGCGACCATCGCCGGCAGCCGCTCGGTCAGGTGCCGCAGCATGTCGAACGAGGCCGACCCGGCGCCCAGCACGGTGCCGGCCTGCAGCACGATCGTCGGCACGCCGGAGCCGAGCAGGATCTCGCCGACCTCGACCCGGGACGCCAGATGCGGCGACAGCGTCCCCGCGGGATGCAGCCCGGAGAGATAGACGATCCGGCCCACCCGGGCGTCCCGGGCCGTGGCGGCGAACCGGGTGGCCAGTTGCCGGTCCCGGGCGACGAAGTCGCCGCGTCCGTCCATCGAGTGCAGCAGGTAGTAGGCGACGTCGACGCCGTCCAGCGCCGCGGTCAGGGCGTCGTCGTCGGTGGCGTCCCCGCGGCTGACCTCGACCCGCTGCCGCCAGGACTCGGGCAGCCGGTCGGGGTTCCGGCTCAGCACCCTGACGTCGCGGCCGGCCTCGAGCAGTCGCGGGACCAGGTGTGAGCCGACGTAGCCCGTCGCTCCGGTGACCAGGGTCTTCATCTCAGCTCCCCGCGTTCAGGGCCCACGGCAGGGCCAGCAGCATGCCCAGCGACCACGTTAGGTGGGTCACGATCGGTCCCGATACACCCCCTGTGGCGCGGCGCTGCAGGCCGGTCACCAGCCCCAGTGCCACGGCGGCCAGCACCAGCAGCGGGACGCCGGAGGCGGCCGTGGCCAGCGCGTACAGCGCCGTGCTGCCGGCCAGCCGCCATCGCGGCGGCAACGCGGCGAACACCGCGCCGCGGAAGAACAGCTCCTCGGCGATGCCGTTCAGCGCGGTGATCGCGGCGACCACGGGCAGCGCGCCGAAGCCGGCGTGGGCGAGCAGCGTGTCCACCGGGTCGCGCAGCGCCGGGATCCGGGCCACCAGCAGCCCGCCGGCCAGGAACAGCGCCAGCAGCAGGCCGCCCAGGATCAGGCCCTGCAGCACGGCCCGGCTGGTGCCGCCGGCCCGGGTCCGGGCCCGGCCCAGCCGCAGCGGGCCCGAGGCCAGCGCGCCGACCACCCAGATCGCCGCGATGCCGATCGTCGCCGGGTAGAACAACGGATCGCCCGGGCGGATCGCCAGGGCCCAGCCCAGCGCCAGCGCGCCGCCGAGCAGGGTGAGGCCGGTGACGATCCGCCGGCGGCGCGACACGGCGTCCGGCTCGCCGGCGACCGGCTCGAGCAGGCTGGCCCGGAAGAAGGCGCGGAGTTCGGCGAGGAAGGACATCGGCCGGCTCAGCGGGAGGTGTCCTCCCGGCCGGCCCGCCCCGTCCGGAGCGCCGTCAGCCGGTCGAGCAGGGCGGCCAGCGCCGGAATGTCCGGCACCCTCACGGACGCCCGGCTGGGCCGGTCGCCGACCAGGATGCCCAGGTCGTCGGGACCGAGGCTGGCCAGCGCGTCCTCGTCGGTGACGTCGTCGCCGGCGAACAGCACCGCGGTCGCCGCCAGCTGGTCGCGCAGCACCGCCACGGCGGTGTCCTTGCCCTCGGCGCGGAAGGCGTACTCCACGACGTCGTGCCCGGTCCGCCGCCGCCATCCCGGCGCCGCCGAGGCGACCAGTTCGTCCACCGCGGCGTTCGCGGCGCTCGCGTCCGCGGCGGCCGAGAGCCGGGTGTGCACGGCGAAGCCGAAGGTCTTCGGCTCGATCCAGGCGCCGGCCAGCCGCTGCACCGCGCCCTCGGCCCGCTGCTGCAGGGTGTCCCGGAGCCGGTGCGCCGCCGCGTCGTCGTCGCGGGCCCGCTCGCCCTCGCCGGGCGTCCAGTACTCCGCGCCGTGCGAGGCGGCCAGCAGCAGCGGGGAGTCGTCGGGGTGTTCGGCGATGATCCGCAGGTCGTGCAGGGTGCGTCCGGAGACCAGCGCCACCACGGTGTCGGGCAGCGCCGCCAGCGCGACCACCGCCCGGCGCCCGGCCGGCAGCATCCGGACGCTCATTGGCTCGTCGGCCAGCGGCGCCAGCGTGCCGTCGAAGTCGAGGGCCACCAGCAACCGCTCGGTGCCGGCCACCCGCCTCAGCGCCGCGTCGTCGGCGAGCGGCGGACGCCGTTCGGTCACGCCCCGTCCATCGCTCACTGGACTACCTTCCTGACGTCATCGCTTTTAGATGGAGCGGTGATGCACCCCGGGTGCCGCCAGGTCACTGCCCTGCTCGCTTGACCCGTTCCAGGACCGGAGCGACGTCCACGATGAGATCTGCAGGACTTGGTGGTTGCCCGGGACGTGTGGACCGTCGATAGGGCTGTGCGCCAACGCCAGGACTGGCAGCGAGCGCCGATCAGTGAGCGAACCGGCAGACACGTCCCGGCACCAACGACACCCCGAGACAAGGGTGCCTCCCCACTGGGTCTAGCAGCGAGGAGGCTGACATGAAGTCTGCCAGCATAACCACGAACAGCACCCCATCGGCTCTGCCGGAGTTCCCGCCCAACGACATCACCGCCGGTGTGGACTGGGCCCGCGACGACCATGCCGTGTCGATCGTCGACGGCCGCGGCCGCGAGGTCTTCCGGTGCGCCGTCGAGCACACCGCCGCAGGACTGCGCGAGCTGGTCACCGTCTTGGGCTCCCACGGCGTCGGCGAGGTCGCGATCGAGCGGCCCGACGGTCCCGTCGTCGAGACCCTCCTCGAGACCGGGCTCACCGTGGTCGTGATCAGCCCGAACCAGGTCAAGAACCTGCGTGGCCGCTACGGCTCGGCCGGCAACAAGGACGACCGCTTCGACGCCTACGTGCTCGCCGACACCCTGCGCACCGACCGCGCCCGGCTCCGCCCCCTGCAGCCCGACACCGAGGCCACCGTGGCTCTGCGGCGCGGCTGCCGCGCTCGCAAGGACCTCGTCTCGCACCGCGTCGCCGTGGCCAACCAACTCCGCGCGCACCTGCGCAACGTCTTCCCCGGCGCCGTCGGCTTGTTCGCCGACATCGACTCCGAGATCACCCTGGCGTTCCTGACCCGTTTCGACACCCAGGACCGCGCCGACTGGCTCACCGCCACCAGACTCGGCGACTGGCTCAAGAAGGTCGGCTACAGCGGCCGCACCGACCCCGCCGTACTGCACCAGCGCCTCCTGGCCGCCCCCCGCGGCGCCACCGGCGAGCACGCGACCGCCCAGGCCCACATCACTCACGCCCTGGTCGCCGTGCTCAAGACCCTCCTCAAGCAGATCAAGGACCTCTCCGTCCACATCGACCGCCAGCTCGCAGCCCATGCCGACGCGCACATCTTCACGTCCCTGCCCCGAGCCGGCCGGGTCCGCGCCGCCCGCCTCCTGGCGGAGATCGGCGACTGCCGCGCCAAGTTCCCCACCCCCGAATCGCTGACCTGCCTGGCCGGCGCCGCGCCCTCGACCCGCCAGTCCGGCAAGACTCGGGTCGTCGGATTCCGCTGGGCCTGCGACAAACAACTCCGCGACGCCGTCAACGACTTCGCCGGCGACAGCCGCCTGGACAACCCCTGGGCGGCTGACCTCTACCACCGTGCCCGCGACCGCGGCCACGACCACCCCCACGCGGTCCGCATCCTCGCCCGCGCCTGGCTCACCGTGATCTGGCACTGCTGGCAAGACGGCGTCGCCTATGACCCCACCCAACACCGAGCACTCCAACGCGTCCTGGCCACCCAACCGAAGGCGGCTTGACATAGGGCTTCTCATCGCTCCGCCTCCTGCTCGCGGGTGGCGGCCAGGGCGTCCAGGAAGTCGCGGGACCAGTCCTCGACGTCGTGGTGGTGCACCCGGTGCCGCAGCGCCCGCATCCGGCGGCGTTGCTCGGCCGGCGGCATCTCGACGGCGCGGATGATGGTGTCCTTGAGGTCCTCGATGTCGTGCGGGTTCACGGTCAACGCCCGGCGCATCTCGTCGTGCGCGCCGGCGAACTCGCTGAGCACCAGGACGCCGCGGTTGTCGGTGCGGCTCGCCACGTACTCCTTGGCCACCAGGTTCATCCCGTCCCGCAGCGCCGTCACCAGCATCACGTCGGCGGCCAGGTAGAGCGCCACCATCTCCTCCCGTGGGAAGGCCTGGTGCAGGTAGCGGATGGCGGTGTGCCCGACGGTGTCGAAGTCGCCGTTGATCCGGCCGACGGTCAGTTCGATGTCGTCGCGCAGATGCGCGTAGGTCTCGACCCGTTCCCGGCTCGGGCTGGCCACCTGCACCAGGGTGACGTCCTCGACCGAGAGCCGGTCCTCGGCGAGCAGCTCCCCGTAGGCCTTGAGGCGGTGGGCGATGCCCTTGGTGTAGTCGAGCCGGTCGACGCCGAGCAGCACGTGGGCCGGGTCACCGAGTCCCTCCCGGATCTCCCGCGCCCGGGCCCGGATGTCCTCGCGTGCCGCCATCTCCGCGTAGGCCGCCGCGTCGATCGAGATCGGGAAGGCCTTGGCCAGCACGGTCCGGCTGGAGCCGTCCGGCTGCGGGACGCGGATGCCGGACGCCTTGGTCTCGTAGTGGAACAGGCGGCGCACGGCGCGGGCGAAGTTTCCGGCGTCCGCGACCCGCTGGAAGCCGACCACGTCGGCGCCGAGCAGGCCCTCGATCACCTGCCGCCGCCACGGCAGCTGCGAGTACAGCCCGTACGCCGGGAACGGGATGTGATGGAAGTAGCCGATGGTCAGGTCGGGTCGGGCCTGCCGGAGCAGCGCCGGCACCAGCTGCAGCTGGTAGTCCTGCACCCAGACCGTCGCGCCCTGCGCGGCGGCGTCCGCGGCCGCCTCGGCGAACCGCCGGTTCACCCGCAGATAGGCCTCCCACAAGGGGCGGCTGTACCGGGGCGCGGCGATCACGTCGTGATAGAGCGGCCAGATGGTGTCGTTGGAGAACCCCTCGTAGTAGAGCTCGACGTCCTCGGCGCTGAGCGTCACCGGGATCAGCCGGCTGCCCTCGAAGTCGAACGGCTCGACATCCAGGTCGGGTTTGCCGGGCCAGCCGACCCAGGCGCCGCCGGCCTTGCGCATCACCGGTTCCAGCGCCGTCACCAGGCCCCCGGGTGAGCGCCGCCAGCCGCCGTCGGCATCGGAATCGACCGGAAGGCGATTGGCGACGACGACGAAGTTGGCTGCGGTCATGCGGACCTCCTGGTGGGGGAGCCCCCAGGCTAACCCGGACATGTTGCGGGCAGGACACCCCGGAGGATGGGCGGCGGTCCGGAGGATCGGCGGCGGTCGTCCACCATGTCGGCAGCGAGCCGGCCGCCGACCGTCCCGGGTAGGTTGCGAGCATGCGTTGTCGAGCCGTGGGTGACAGTGGGCTGATGGTGTCGGTGGTCGGCGTGGGGTGCAACGCGTTCGGCGCCCGGATCGACCTGGACCGGACGAAGGCCGTAGTGGATGCGGCCTTGGACAGCGGCATCACGTTCTTCGACACGGCCGACTCCTACGCCGACGGGGCCAGCGAGGAGTTCCTCGGCCGGGCGCTGGGCGCCCGTCGCGACGACGTCGTGGTGGCCACCAAGTTCGGCATGGGTGACCACGACGCCGAACACTTCGGCGCCCACGGCGGACGCCGCTACGTGCGGCGTGCGGTCGAGGCCAGCCTGCGCCGGCTCGGCACCGACCACATCGACCTGTACCAACTGCACCGACCCGACTCGATCACCCCGATCGAGGAGACCCTGGACGCGATGAGCGACCTGGTCACCGAGGGCAAGGTCCGCTACATCGGGTCATCGAACCTGACCGCCTGGCAGGTCGCCGACGCCGACTGGACGGCCCGGACGGCCGGAACCCGCCGGTTCGTCTCGGCCCAGAACGAGTACTCGCTGTACAACCGGCTGGCCGAGGACGAACTGGTGCCGGCCTGCCAGCACTTCGGGATCGGCCTGCTGCCCTACTTCCCGCTGGCATACGGACTTCTCACCGGCAAGTACCGACGCGGAGAGGCGGCACCGGAGGGCTCCCGGCTGGCCGCCCAGGGCAGCCGGCTGGCCGGTGCCGACTGGGACCGGATCGAGGCCCTGCAGGCGTTCGCGGACGCCCGGGAGATCTCGCTGCTCACTCTGGCGATCGGCGGGCTGGCCGCCCAGCCGGCGGTGGCGAGCGTGATCAGCGGGGCGACCCGTCCGGAGCAGATCGCGGCCAACGTGGCCGCCGGTGAATGGCAGCCGTCGGCCGACGACCTGGCCGAGCTGGACGAACTGCGGCACGGCCCGGCGTTCTCGTACGCCACCTTCGCGTGACCGCGATGGGGAAGCGCTCCGATCCGGCCCTGCTCACCCTGCACGGCGTCCGGGTGCTGGGCGGGCCGTCCACCGAGAGGATCGCCAGGCGGTTCAAGCTGCGCGCCGAGGACGTCCGGGAGCACCTGCTGGACGCCCAGGCCTACGGCTGGGTGACCCGGCACGACTTCTTCGGCGAGACCTGGTCGCTGACCGACCGGGGCCGGGCCGAGAACGAACGGCAGCTCGCGGCCGAACTGGACGCCGTGGCCGGCCGCGAGGCGGTCGCCGACGTGCACCAGCGGTTCCGGCCGCTGAACCAGCGGCACGGCGTGGCGTGCACCAACTGGCAGCTGCGGCCCACCCGGTGGGACCGGCACGCCGCCAACGATCACGACGATCCGGTGTGGGACGCGAAGGTGCTGGTCGAGCTGGAGACGGTGGACCACGAGCTGGCGGTGCTCAACGCGGAGCTGGCCACGGTGCTCCGCCGGTTCGACGGCTACGCGCATCGGCACCACCACGCGCTGGCCCGGGTCCGGCACGGTCGGCACGAGTGGCTCGACGCGCCGGACCGGGACTCCTGCCAGCTGGTCTGGATCCAGTTCCACGAGGACCTGCTCGCCACCCTGCAGATTTCCCGGGGCAGCGACGCCTGAGCTCCCGGCCCGCTCCGTCAGCCCAGGTGGCGGCCGGCCGCGTCCAGTGCCTGCGCCACCGCACCCACCGTCGCGGCGACCGCCTCGGCGTCGGTGCGGTGGTTGCTGACCGAGAACCGGATCACCCCGCGGTCGTGCCACCTGCTGCCGCTGGGCCGGACCATGCCGTCGGCCAGCAGCCGTTCGAGCACCGCGGCGGTGCCGGCGTCGTCGGCCATCGCGATCACCACCTGGGTGTAGACGACCTCGTTGAGCACCTCGACACCGGGCAGCCGGCCGAGTCCGACGGCGAGCGCGCGGGCGGCCTCCGCCAGGCCGCCGACCTGCTCGGCCAGTCCCTCGCGGCCGAGGGCGGCCAGGGCCGCCCAGACTGGGACGCCGCGGGCCCGGCGGGACAGTTCGGGCACCTTCTCGTGCGGGTCGGGTATCTCCGAGTGCAGCAGGTACGCGGCGCTGTGCCCGAATGCCCGGGACAGCGCGCCGGGGTCGGCGACGATGGCGATCCCGCTGTCATAGGGGGTGTTGAGGGTCTTGTGGGCGTCGGTGGCCCAGGAGTCGGCGCCGTCCACGCCCCGCATCAGGTCGGACAGCGCGGGCACGGCGCCGGCCCACAGCCCGAAGGCGCCGTCCACGTGCACCCAGGCGCCGGCCCGGTGCCCGGCCGCGACGATCTCGGCGAACGGGTCGAATGCCCCGGAGTGGATGTTGCCGGCCTGGGCGCAGACGATGGTGGGTGCGCGGTCGGCATCCAGCGCGCGGGCCAGGTCGGCGGGGTCGATCCGGCCCTGGGCGTCGACGGCGAGGAGTTCGGGCGTGCCCAGGCCGAGATAGCGCAGGGCGACATCGATCGAGCTGTGCCTTTCGGTGCCGGCCAGCACCCGGATCCGCGGGGAGTCGGACATTCCCAGCGCGGCCTGGTCCCAGCCCATCCCGGCCAGCAGCGCGTCACGGGCCGCGGCGAGCGCGGTGAAGTTCGCCATCGTGGCGCCGGTGACGAAACCGACCGCGGCCGTCGGAGGCAGGCCGAGGGCCTCCAGGATCCAGCGGGCGGCGGCGTCCTCGACCGCCACCACGCCCGGGGTGGCGTCCCGCATGCCGGCGTTCTGGTCCCAGGTGCTGACCAGCCAGTCGGCGGCCAGCGCGGCCGGCAGCGTGCCGCCCATCACCCAGCCGAAGAAGCGGGGCGAGCCGATCGCCAGCAGCCCGGGCTCGACGACGGCCGCCAGCTCGTCGATCACCTCGGACGCCGCCCGCCCGCGGTCCGGGAACGCCCCGCCGAGCCGCTCGCCGACGGCCTCGATGGTGGCCGCGGCCGGCACCGGCCGCGTCGCCACGGCGTCCAGCCAGCGCTCGGCGGCCCGGACGGCGGCCGCCAACTCGGGACGGGTCGGTGACACCCGGTCACTGTCCCGCCGCGAACCGGCGACGTCAAGAGAGCCCGAGTCGCCGGCCGGCCGCGCTGAGCGCGGCGTCCGGCACCGCTAGAGTGGGCGGCGACACGGGGTGCCGGTACCGAGCCGGCTGAGATCACACCCGCTGAACCTGCTCTCGCTAGCACGAGCGAAGGGATTCGTCGTGACACTGTGCTCGCCACCCCTCACCTCCGCGGCCGCACTGGCCGACGCCTGCGCCGACCTGCTGGACGGCGTCCGCGCCGCCGCGCCGTTGGTGCAGTGCCTGACCAACCATGTGGTCAGCGGCTTCACCGCGAACGTGCTGCTCGCGCTGGGCGCCGCCCCGGCGATGGTCGACATCCCCGACGAGGCCGGCGCGTTCGCGCCGGTGGCGTCGGCGGTGCTGATCAACCTGGGCACGCTGGGCGGACGGCAGCCCGAGGCGATGCGCGAGGCCGCCGCCGCCGCGCGGGCCGCCGGGACGCCGTGGGTGCTCGACCCGGTCGCCGTCGGGGCGCTCCCGGTGCGCACGCCGCTGGCCGCCGAACTGCTCGGCGGAGGTCCGAGCGTGATCCGTGGCAACGCCTCCGAGATCGCCGCGCTGGCCGGCGGCGGGGCGTCCGGTCGCGGGGTGGACGCCACCCAGAGTGTCGACGCGGCGTCGGGCGCGGCGGCCGGACTCGCCGGCCGGATCGGGGCGGCGGTGGCGGTCTCCGGCCCGGTCGACCTGATCACCGACGGCCGCACCGCCGTCCGGGTCGCCAACGGCGACGAGCTGCTGACCCGGGTGACCGGAGCCGGCTGCGCGCTGGGAGCGGTGATGGCCGCCTTCGCCGCGGTCGCCGACGATCCGCTGACCGCGGCCGCCGCCGCGAGCTGCGTCTACGGCGTCGCCGCCGAGGACGCCGCCGCGGCGAGCGCCGGCCCCGGGTCGTTCGCGGTGGCCCTACTGGACGCCCTGGCCGCGCTGTCGGGCGGCGACCTGGCCGGACGGGCCCGGCTGGAGGTGACCCGGTGAGTCTCGACGGCTCGCTGCTCGCGGTCTACCTGGTCACCGACGCCGCGCTGTGCGCCGCCGCGGGCCGCGGCGTCGCCGCCACGGTGACGCAGGCGGTGGCGGCCGGCGTCCGTTCGGTGCAGGTGCGCGCCAAGGACGCCTCCGGAGCGGCCTTCCTGCAGGACGTGGCCGAGGTCGCCGAGGCGATCGCCGTCGCCCCCGGCGGCCGGGACTGTGCGCTGATCGTGAACGACCGGGTGGACGTGGCGCTGGCGGCGCACGCGCTCGGCGTCCGGGTCGACGGGGTGCACGTGGGTCAGGGCGACCTGCCGGCGTCGGTGGTCCGGGCGATCCTGTGGCCCGGCGCCGTCGTCGGCGTCAGCGCCGCGACCCCCGACCAGATCCGCGCCGCCGAGCCGTTCGCCGACTATCTCGGCATCGGGCCGCTGCGGGACACCGCCACCAAGCCGGACGCCGACCCCGCCCTCGGCCTGCCCCGGGTCGCCGAACTGGCCGCGGCCAGCCGGCTGCCGGCGGTCACCATCGGCGGCGTGCTGGCCGACGACCTGCCCCGGCTGCGGACGGCGGGACTGGCCGGCGCCGCGGTGGTCTCCGGCATCTGCGCTGCCCCGGACGCCGGGGCGGCGGCCCGCCGCTACCTGGACCGCTGGAACGCGGCGGCCGCGGCATGATCAGGCCGGTCCCCAACGTGTTGTCGATCGCCGGCACCGACCCGACCGGCGGCGCCGGCATTCAGGCCGATCTGAAGGCGATCGCCGCCTGCGGCGGCTACGGCATGTCGGTGGTGACCGCGTTGGTCGCCCAGAACACGCGCGGGGTCCGCGCGGTGCACTACCCGCCGGCGGCGTTCCTGCGCGCCCAGCTGGACGCCGTCTCCGACGACGTCGCGATCGACGCGGTGAAGATCGGCATGCTCGGCACCGCCGAGGTGATCGCGATCGTCCGGGAGTGGCTGGAACGGGTCCGGCCGCGGGTCGTGGTGCTCGATCCGGTGATGGTGGCGACCAGCGGCGACCGGCTGCTGGACGCCGAGGCCGAGGCGGCGATCCACGACCTGGCCCGGCTTGCCGACGTGCTCACCCCCAACGTTCCCGAGTTGGCGGTGCTGGCCGGTGCCGAGCCGGCCACCGGCTGGGACGCGGCCCTCGATCATGCCCGGAGCGTGGCCTCCGCGTCGGGTGCGCTGGTGGTCGCCAAGGGCGGCCATCTCGCCGACGAGGTGGTCAGCGACGCGCTGGTCGGCGCCGACGGCGTGCTCGCCCAGGCCGATCACCGCCGGGTCGCCACCCGCAACACCCACGGCACCGGCTGCTCGCTGTCGTCGGCGCTGGCCACCCGGTTCGCGGCCACCGGCGACTGGCCGCGGTCGCTGACCGAGAGCACCGACTGGCTGGCCGGCGCGATCGCCGACGCCGACCGCCTCGAGGTGGGCGCCGGTCACGGTCCGGTGCACCACCTCGGCCCGCTGTGGGACGCCGCCGGCGGCCCGGTCCCGGGCCGGATCACCGACTGGTGGTGGCAGCAGGCGTCCGGGATCCGGGCGGCGATCGACGAACTGCCGTTCGTCCGCGCGCTGGGCGACGGCAGCCTGCCGGCCGGGGCGTTCACCTGGTACCTGGCCCAGGACGCGTTGTACCTGAACCGCTACGCAGCGTCGCTGGCCGTGGCCGCGAGCCTGGCCACCGACGAGGCCGAGCGGGCGTTCTGGCACGACTGCTCGACCTCGGCGATCGCCACCGAACTGCTGTTGCACGAGTCCTGGGTGGCCGCGGACGTGGTCGCCCGGACCGCGCCCTCGGCGGTGACCACCGCCTACCTGGACCACTTCGCCGCCGTCGAAGCGGCCGGTGACTACGCCGTACTGATCGCCGCGCTGCTGCCCTGCTTCTGGATCTACGCCGACGTGGGGGACGCGCTGGCCGGCCGCAGCCGTCCCGGGCACCCGTACGCGGACTGGCTGGCCACCTACGCCGACGAAGCCTTCGCGGCAGCCACCAGGCGGGCGATCGCGATCGCCGAGAATGCCGCCCGCCGCGCCGGGCCGGACGGCCGCCGGGCCGCGACCCGGGCGTTCCTGGCGTCCTGCGAGCACGAGCGGGCGTTCTTCGCCGCTCCGCTGCGGTAGCGCGGCGGCCGTCCCAGAACTGGAGAACGGCGCACCCGGCCCGGCGATTAAGGTTAGGCTGCCCTTACCAATTACGGCCCGACCGTTGGCACCACGACACCAGGGGGTCCCGTGGAACCCATCCGCAGCACAGTCCAAGACGCCCGCGCCGACACCATGCGCGCGCGCTCGGTGTCACTGGCCCGGCGGCTGCTCTCCGGCTCGGGACGGGCCTCGCTGGTGGCCTACGACCTGGCCCCGCTGGTCGAGGCCGGTGCGCTGTGTCACGGCATGAGCGCCACCGGCGACCTGGTCGTGGCGTGCCTCGCCGACGACGCGGTGCCGGTCACCACCTGGGCGGACGGCCCGCTGCGGGTCCGGCTCGACGTTGTCAAGGAGGCGCCCGAGTGGGCGGTGCGGATCACCGCCTGCGCGGTGCACCTGCTGGGCACGCTGGAGTGGGTCTCCGCTGAGCGGGTGAACGGCTTCCTGGCCGGCGCCCGGGTCGACCCGAACCTGGTCGAACTGGCCACCGCACGGGGTGGCCGGCTGGGCATCGTCAGGACCGACCGGGTGCTGGTGCACGACAGCGCCGGCGTGCTGCCGCTGTCGTTCGGGGAGGTGGCCGGGCTGCATCCGGCCGGCGGAACCGAATGGGGATTCCGCAGCTTTCCAGACGCCAACCAGGAGTGGGCGGCGCGCGACCTGATCGGAGAGCTGTCGGCCGAGCAGCTGACCGCGCTGGCGATGGCGGCCGCCGCCGGCTGGGACGCCGGGGTGACCCTCTCCAGCCGGGCCGAGATCACCTGCGCGCACACCGAGGGGCACGTGTTCTGCGTCGACATCGACCGCACCGGGCTCACCCTGATGTCGGTCGAGCTGGGCCGGGCTGGCGTGCACTTCCTGGCCTTCGATCGACCCGCGGACACAGTGGACGAGCTGACCGATCGACTCGATCAGCTCGTCGCTGCGGCGTGTGGTCAGCCCACGGAGTAGCTGAGGCAATCGGCGGCGTCGCCGACGGCGATCTCGCCCGCGGTGCACAGCAGATCGGTGTTGTGCACGCACTCCAGCCGCTTGCAGGCGCCCACCTGGCCGCTGGCGGTCTCGAGGCCGGCGCGGGCGTCCAGCTCGGTGAAGGTGGTGCAGGTGGCGGTGTTGGAGCCGCCGACGTTGATGGCGCCGGCGGTGCAGCCGCCGTTGTTGAAGGCGCAGGCGCTGGTGGCGCAGGATGTGACGAGTGAGAGCGAGATCGTGCTCATGATCGGAGCCTCCCTGGGTGCGTGGCGTGGACTCTGTTCTTGACTGTCACGATAGTCGTGAGAATCGGCCTCAACAAGCATTATTAGCCTTACCTAACTCGCTCGGCATTTTCGAAATGACGATTTTTCAAAATACTCTCTCCGGCGCCGGCTATCCTGCCGTGACTAGGGAGGACGGCGTAGCCAGTGGCGGTTTTCCCGATGCGCGGAAGTCGTCTTGATAAACGCGCAGGTCCTTTTTCGTAAATAAAGTCTCACCGATTCACCCGCCGGTTGGCATCGGTCGGCTCGGGCGGGCCGCCGACAGCCATCGCGGGCGCTCCGGCGGTGCCGTCCCGGCCAGGGTTGCGGCGGGTCGCCGGCGGCCGGGGCGGGCGCGTCCGGGGTGGGTGCTGATCGCTCGTGGGCCCCGCCCGGGCCCGCTATCCTGACCGCGGTGTGCCGGGAAGTCTGGTCGGCGGCGTCCCGGAGCGGGACGTCCAACGAGCTTGGGAGCCCACGTGTCCGCAGCTGCCGCACAGAGCCCGCTGACCCGGTTGGCCGGGCGGCTCACCGATGAGGTGACCGGCGGGGTCGTCCTGCTGATCGCCGCGGTCCTGGCGCTGGCCTGGGCCAACTCGCCGTGGTCGGACGCCTACCACGCCCTCGCCGGGACGGTGCTGGGGCCCTCGGCACTGCACCTCGACCTGAGTGT
This sequence comes from Micropruina sp., assembly GCA_044224095.1. Taxonomy (GTDB): domain Bacteria; phylum Actinomycetota; class Actinomycetes; order Propionibacteriales; family Propionibacteriaceae; genus Micropruina. The sequence continues at coordinate 56,482 of JBGALC010000009.1, forward strand.
GGCGGCCTGGGCGTCCGACGGGCTGCTGGCGGTGTTCTTCTTCGTGGTCGGGGTCGAGCTCAAGCACGAGCTGGTGGCCGGCAGCCTGCGGCAGGTCCGTGAGGCGGCCGTCCCGGTGCTGGCGGCGGTCGGCGGCATGGTCGTCCCGGCCGGCGTGTTCGCGGCCGTGGTGGTCGGCGCCGGAGAACCGGGCGCGCTGCGCGGCTGGGCGATCCCGACCGCCACCGACATCGCGTTCGCGCTGGCGGTGCTCGCGGTCTTCGGCCGCGGCCTGCCGCGGGCCCTGCGGCTGTTCCTGCTCACCCTGGCCGTGGTGGACGACCTGCTCGCCATCGCGGTGATCGCGATCGCCTACACCGAGCAGATCTCGGGACCGATGCTGGCCGCCGCGCTGGCCGCGGTGGGTGTGTTCGGCGTCCTGGTCCGGCTGCGGCGGGCGGCCTGGTGGCAGCTGCTCCCGGTGGCGGCCGTGGCATGGGCGTTCATGCACGCCTCCGGCGTCCACGCCACCATCGCCGGCGTGCTGCTCGGGCTGTGCGTGCCGCCGCGCCCCGTCCACGGCGAGACCGAGCCGCGCACGCACCGCTACGACGACCTGGTCCGGCCCTGGTCGGCGGGACTGGCGCTGCCGGTGTTCGCCTTCTTCGCCGCGGGGGTCACCCTGGCCGGCGGGGGCGTTGCCGGCGAGCCGGTCCTCTATGCCGTGCTGTTCGGGCTGCTCGCCGGCAAGCTGGTCGGCGTCGTGGGCACCACCGCGCTGGTCACCCGGTTCACGCCGCTGCGGCTGCCGGACGCCATCGGCCTGCGCGATCTGCTGCCGGTCGGGCTGCTCACCGGCATCGGGTTCACCGTCGCCCTGCTGGTCGCCGAGCTCTCCTTCGACGACGACCCGCACCGGGGAGCCGCCAAGGCGGGGGTGCTGGCGGCGTCGTTGCTGGCCGGCGTGCTGGGCGCCGCGGGTCTGCGCTGGGACGCCCACCGTGCCCGCGAGGCGGACATGAACCGGGACGGAACGCCCGACGCCGACACCGGCCTGATCGGCTGACCGAAGCCGCCCCCGAGTCGGCCCGGGCCGATCCCCGACCGCTCGCTCAGCGCGGCGTCCAGGCGTCCGGCTTGGCCAGGTCACCGTCGAGCGCGTCGACGCCGTCGCCGGCGATCCGCAGGTTGCTGGTGTACTGCCAGATCGACCAGCCGCCGTAGGCCGCCCACGGGCCGACCTTGGGCTGGCTGGCCGGGACCCGGCCGTTGTTGCTTCCCCAGGACGCCACCCAGAGCCGGGCGAGCCCGGCGACGTCCGACCACACGTAGCCGCCCTGCGACTTCTGCTCGGCGGTGTTGGCGCTGAGGTACACGTACAGGTTCGCCCGGTAGCCGTCGGCGGTGAGCAGCGAGCGCACCGCGGTGAGGAACTCGGTGGCCTCCTTGGGCGTCCAGGCCCGCAGCTTGCGGGTGTACGTCGTGCCGTTCGCGGTCTTGGTGTAGCTGGCGCCGCCGGGCTCGATGTCGATGACCAGCGGGTCGGTGCTCGTCGTGGTGTAGTTGCCGGCTGCCTTCAGCAGCTCGACGAAGCGCTCGGCCGACTTCTTCGGCGTGAAGCTGCCGGCGAACAGATTCCCCGGGGTGGTGTCGACCCCGGTCGTCCAGCCGTTGAACCAGTAGGCGCCCTGGCGCAGTCCGGCCGCCTTCACCTGGTCGGAGAGGGCCGGGTAGGCGCAGTCGGGCACCACCGGGGTGCCGCCGGTGGAGCGGGTCCTGTTGGTGCAGGCGTCGGTGTAGCTGACGTCGATCGGACGGGCGCCGCTGCCGAGCCGCAGGATCGCGAAGCCGTCGGTGCCGGCCCAATCGGCGAGCACCGCGGGCTTCACCTTGGCCGACGGCACGTACTGGTAGGAGGACAGATCGACGCCCTGGCTGAGCCCGGTCAGCCCGAACGCCTTCGCGGCGTCCTTGGCCGGGGTGTTGCTCGGCTGCAGCACCGTGAGGGTGGCCGTCTTCGACGTCACGGTGCCCTTGCTGCCCTTCACCTTGACCCGGAACCGGGTGCCGTTCGCCCAACTGCCGGCGGTGGCCCTGTAGGAGGACTTGGTCGCCTTCTTGATGGACTTCCACGAGCCGGACGCGGTGCGGTACTGCCAGGCGTAGGTCAGCTTCGTGCCGGACGCCTTCACCTTCAGCGTGGCGCTGGTGGTGGTGCCGTAGCGGCTGATCGTGGCGCTCGTCGGCTGGCTGGTGATGGCGGTCTTCTTGGCGGCGGCCGCGGGCAGCGCCAGCAGCGGGCCGGCCTGGGCCGGAGCGGCGGTGACGCCGCTCAGCAGGGTGCCGGTGAGTGCGAACGTCGTGGCGGCCGCCGCGAGGGCTCGGACGACGTGGGCGGCAGCGATCATGGTGGAACCTTCGGTCGGGGGTGCTGCATCGTAACCACGCGCCGGCACGGCCGGCCAGTCGCCGCTGGAGCCGAGGTTGACGCCGTCAGCCGTCCAGGCGGCGCTCCAGGCCGTCCAGGATGATGCCGAGGCCGAGGTCGAACTCGTCGGCGAAGGAGTAGTCGCCGCCGGCGGTGAGGGTGGTGACCAGTTCGGCCAGGTGCGGATAGTCGGCGGCCGGCAGGGCGACGTCGGCCGCGAAGTCGTTGGCCCCGGTCGCCGAGTCGAAGGGCAGGTTCCGCTCGGTGAGCGCGAAGCCGTAGACGTAGGCGTCGATCACCGAGAACGCCCGAGCGGCCATCGCGACGCTGAAGCCCCCCGCCCGCAGGCAGCCGATCACGGCGTCGTGGTGGCGCATCAGCGCCGGGCCCGGTGCGACCCGCGAATCGACCAGGCCGAGCGCCCACGGGTGGGTGGTCAGCACCGTGCGCACCGACGCCGCCCGGGTGGTCATCGCCCGCCGCCAGCCGACCCCGCCGGGTGGCAGCGCGAACTGCTCGAACACCCAGTCGGTGAGGCCGTCCAGCAGGGCGGCCTTGCTGGCCACGTGATGGTAGAGCGACATCGCCTCGACGCCGAGTTCGCGCCCGACGTTCCGCATGCTCACCGCGCCCAGCCCACCCCGGTCGGCGACGGCCGCGGCCGCCTCGAGCACCCGCCGCACGGTCAGCGGCTGCCGGTCTGCCATCCCGTCCTCCTTGCGAACCTTACGCCTCTAAGGTTACCCTGATGAGGCAGGCTTACATATGTAAGGAGAGGTTGTGGAGATGCAGCTGGCGCGCGTCGAGCGCTACGGACCGCCGGAGACGATCACCATCGCGGACGCCCCGGTGTCGCCGCCGGGGCCGGGGCAGGTCCTGGTGCGGATCGAGGCGGCGGGGGTGAGTTCCGGCGACGCGCGGATCCGGGCCGGCCGGTTCCCGTCCGGCTTCGGGGTGCTGGCCAGGCTGGCGATCGGGCTGCGTGGCCCGCGCGCCGCGGTGCTCGGCTCGACCTTCTCCGGCGTCATCGCCGAGGTCGGTGACGGTGTGGACGACCTGGCGCCGGGCGACGAGGTGGCGGGCATGACCGGCGTCCGGCTGGGTTGCCACGCCGAGTTCGCCGTGTTGCCGGCGGGGCTCGCGGTGCGCAAGCCGGCCGGGCTCGGTCATCCGGACGCCGCCGGCGTCCTGTTCGGCGGCACCACCGCCCGGTACTTCCTGCGCGACCGGGCGGCGATGCGGCCGGGAGCCACCGTGCTGGTCAACGGGGCGTCCGGTTCGGTCGGTTCGGCGGTCGTCCAGCTCGCCACGATCCTGGGCGGGACGGTGACCGCGGTCTGCTCGGCGGCGAACCGTGACCTGGTCACCCGGCTCGGCGCCCGGCGCTGGATCGACTACAACCGGACGCCGGTCGCCGGGCTGGGCGACCGGTTCGATGTGGTGTTCGACGCCGTCGGCAACCTGTCGCGGGCCGACGGCCTGCGGCTGCGGGCGCCCGGCGGTGCGCTGGTGCTGGCGGTCGCCGGCCTGTTCGACACGGTCCGCGGCGGACGGGGGGTGCACGCCGGCTCGGCGGCCGAGCGGCCCGAGGACATCGCCGAACTGCTTCAGCTGGCCGCCGCCGGGCGACTCGACCCCGTGGTGACGGTGCTCGGCGGGCTGTCGGCGCTGCCGGAGGCCTACCGGCTGATCGACGGCGGCCACAAGGTCGGCAACCTGGTCGTGCAGCCGGGGCGGTGAACCGGGGCCGATGCCCCGAATCAGGCCGGGGTCGAGGGCGCGTCGACGGCCAGCAGCCGGCGCACGCCCAGCCGGGCCAGCAGCAGGACCATGATCAGGCCGGTCACCGAGAAGAACCCGCCCAGGCTGACCCGGTCGGCGAAGAAGAAGGCGATGAGCTCCAGCACCACGAATTTGCTGCCGGCCATCACCAGCCAGAGCAGGAGCCCGGCACCGATCTTGGCCGGTGCCGTCCGGGCCGCCCGGAGTCGGCGCTTGAGTCGCTCCTTCGCCCAGATCACCGCCTCCAGGACGAGTTTGAGCAGCAGGGCGGTGAGCAGCGACATGGTGAACGTCTCGGCGATCACGGTGGGCAGGTACTCGGCGGCCAGGTTGAGCACGACGACGTAGACGAAGACGTCGATCACGTCCGCCGGGCGGATCGGGCGGACACGGTCCGTCGCCATCTGGAACTCCTCGCGGGCGGATCGACGCCGGCAGCAGCGGATGCCGGATGCCGGACACGCTACCCGCAGCGCGGCGGTCGGCGGGGCCGGCGGGCCCCTGCGTCGCTCACCGGGTCGCCGGCGACGCGACGGTGCGGCCGACGGCGTCGGTGACCACCCCGGCCAGCGTGCCGGACGTCCGGAAGACCCCCCGTTGGTGATCCGCGCCGGTGCCGTCGGCCAGCAGGCGCTCCACCCCCTGACCGACCAGGTCGAGATCGTCGGTCGATTCCAGCGCCTCGCGCAGCTCGCCGACCAGCGACCGGACGGCGTCCCGGGCCGGCACCACGGCGCGGCTGCCCGGGTCGACCAGCCCGCCGCCCAGGCCGTGCCGGGCGGCCCGCCAGGTGGCGGCGCGCCGCCATTGCGGCGGCAGCGGCGCCAGCCGCTCGCCGCGTTCCCACTGCCGGGCGGCGGTCAGCACCATGGCCCGGCACAGCGCCGCGAGCAGCACGGCGTCCTCGACCCGCGTGCAGACGTCGGCCGTCCGGATCTCGACGGTGGGGAAGTGGGTGGACAGCCGGGCGTCGAAGTAGATCATCCCCTCGTCCATCGCCGCGCCCGAACGGGTCAGGTCGGCGACCGCCGCGTCGTAGCCGGCCGCGTCGCCGAACGGACCGGCGGGGCCGGCGCTCGGCCACATCCCCCACATGATGGTCCGGAAGCTGGCGTAGTCGGTGTCCTGGCCCTGCCAGAACGGCGAGTTGGCCGACAGGGCGAGCAGCGTCGGCAGCCACCGCGGCAGCCGGTCGATCACCCCGACCCCCTCGTCGCGGGAGCCGATCTCGACGTGCACGTGCTGGCCGCAGGTCAGCTGCTGGCGCGACAGCAGGCCGAACTCGGACGCCATCCGCAGGTAGCGCTCGTCATCGGTGGCGGTCGGCAGCACCTTGAACGGGCTGGTGGCGATCGCCGCCACGGCGGCGTTCGACTCCGCCGCGGCCGCCGCCACGGCCCGCCGGAGCGCGACCAGCTGCCGGGTCAACTCGTCGGCGTCGTGGCAGGGCAGCGACCCGATCTCGGCCTGTTCGCGTTTGAACTCGTGCTCGACCGCCGTCCCGGGTAGGTCGTCCGCGCAGTCGGCGAGGATGGCGCGGGCGCGGCGCACCACCGCCTCGCCGGACGGGACCGGCCGGCCGCCGACGCGTTCGACGACCAGCAGTTCCTCCTCGACCCCGAAGGTGACCGGCACGCGATCAGTGTTCCTCCGACCCCGCCGCCCCGGACACGTCCGCGGGGGTGTGATCGGTGGTCGGAGCAACGGCCGGGAGGTTGCGACCCATCCGTGGACGAGAGGCTCTGACCCCCGGACCGGGCCACGCCGGCCGCGGTTCCGGGTTGTCCGGGCAGTCGCTTCGCGCCGGTGGTCCGGGCGGCGGGTCAGCCCTGCGCGGCGAGTCGCTCAATGGCGTCGCCCATCCGGCCCACGAAGTCGTCCCGGACGTCCGGGTCGACCCGGTCGAGGGAGAGGAACGGGTTGAGGTCCTCCAGCTCCACCAGCAGCAGCTCACCCCCGGGAGTGCGGCAGGCGTCCACCCGCTGGATGCCGTGGTCGATGCCGTTCCATTCGATGAAACGGCGAGCGAACGCCAGGTCGACAGAGCTGGCCCGGTACGGTCGCAGATCCCAGCGCCGGGCCGGGTCGGGCGCGTACAGGGCGTAGCAGAACTCGTGGTCCACGAAGACGAACGACACCTCGTAGGCGAAGTCGATCCGGGGCTGGACGAGCTGGTCGCGCCACGCCAGAGCCGCAACCTCGGCCCTGGGAACGACCTGCATCCCGAGCGAATCGGCACCCAGCTTCGGCTTGGCCACGTACTCGTCGACCACCGGGAGGCGGCCGAAGTCGGCCGCCCGGTCGACGGTGGGTATCACCGGATAGCCGCGGTCGAACAGCTCGAGAAGGTACTGCTTCCCGGCCTGGTCCCCGCGGCCGCTCAGTTCGGTGAACACCTTCACCCCGGCCCCGCGGGCGGTCCGGCAGAACTCCGCGTAGGCGTCGGCGTAATGGATCACCGGCCCGCTGTTGCGCACCACCACCACGTCGAAGCCGGCCATGAATGCCACCGCGTCCACCGGGTGGCACAACGCCAGTTCGAAGCGCTCGCGAAGCCGCGAGGTCAGGTAGATGTCCTCGTCGCAGTAGCGCCGGCCGCGGGCCCGGTAGCCGAGATCCGTGACGTAGAGAACGCGGGTGCGGGCGGTGCTCATGGCCCGCAACCCTAGGGGCAGTGACTGGTGTCGCGGTTCGTGGCGCTGCGACGGTTGGGTCGATCGTCCGGCGGGCCCGGGAAGCTGCCGGTGAGGTCGCTTCCGTTGCGGCGTGGGTCTTAGACGGGAGGCGCGGGACACTCGATCACTTCGATCGAGTTGCCACGGAGGAGTCGCAGATGTGGGTGCGAGCTGAAGAGCTGGACGGCCTCGTCGTGGGAGGCCGCCTCCACGATCGCGTAGCCGGTCTTGCCGTCCTCGAACGGCTCAGCGCCGGCGACGGTGAGGCGGACCTTCTGGAACAGCGGAGACCCCGGGTCGATCAGGGCCGGCCCCAGTTCGCCCGCCCACCTGGCCCAGCTCTCGACGAAGTCGGCGCTCTGCTGATCGGTGATGCCGTCGCGTTCTTCGTCCGTCGCGGCGCCGAGGAAGATCGCCAAGAACTTCGCCATGAATGCGACGTTAGCAGCGGCGTTGAGGATCGTTGCGCCTCGGCCAGGTCGCCCTCACGAGCACGGGTGGCCGGCTGTGCGCGTCCAACCGCCCCAACGGAACCTCGCCTCCAGCGACTGGTTGTTCGATGCTCACCAGACACGAGCGCCGGCTGACGACACCCACCCGGACGGGCAGGCCGGGCAACGACACGATCGGCGCGGAAGCGACAAGCAACGGCGTGGGTTCCTCGCGCCATCTGTCGTCGGCGTGGTGCCTCCGACCAGGTCAACGACACGATGCCTCGACGTTGCGGCTGCTCACTATCTGGTCGGTCTCCTCACGGAGCGCGGACACCGACGGTGCGCGAACAGGTGAGTACCAGCGCGGCCTGTCTCAGGGGACACCTGTCCTGATCGGCGTAGTGCGGGGCGGGTGTTGTCTAGGTCAGCTGTCGAATGACGCGGGCCGGGGTGCCGACCGCGAGGGCGTTGGCGGGGAGGTCTTTGGTGACGACACTGCCGGCGCCGACGACGGTGTTGTCACCGATGCGTATGCCCGGGACCACGATGGCACCGGCGCCGAGCCACACGTTCGAGCCGAGGGTGACGGGATCGGCGGACTCCCACTTCTGTCGCCGGAGCTCGCTGTCGAGGGGGTGGTTGGCGGTGAGGATCTGCACGCCAGGGCCGAGCTGGGTGTCATCACCGATGACGATGGGCGCGACGTCCAGCAGGGAACAACCCGCATTGATGTAGACGCGGTCTCCGAGGAAGATGTTGGCGCCGTAATCGCAGGTCAGGCTGGGTCGGATCTCGCTGCCGGTGCCGATGGCGCCGAGGAGCTGCTCAAGCAGCCGATAGCGGTGGTCGGGGTCATTCGCATGGCTGAGGTTGAACTGCTCGAGCAGGTCCTGCCCGCGGAAGTAGGCCTTGCCGTTGTCGTTCTCGCCGGGCAGGTAGAGCTCTCCGGGCGCAGACACGTGCACCGAAGGCCGCTCACTCGCCAGCTGATCATCCGCCCGGTTGCTCATCTGCCACAGCGTAGACAACCGGACACCATCTGGTCGGGACGGTTGTCGCCGGTGTACGGGGTCGAACTGAGGGATCGTCGGCGGGTGATGTCAAGCTGTATCGCGACCCGTGGGGACGCCCACCAAGGTGCGGTCCGCCGGAGCATGCGGCGGCGCGTCAGGTCGAGGTGCTGCGGCCGAAGATGGCGGCCTTCGCGTGCCTCTGCTCGCGCCAGCAGCACGGGTAGTGATGGTCGCACGATGATGTAGGAGAGAGACAGCCCTGCGTCCGCTGCTCCGTCCCGTAGCCCGTCCGTTCAACGCGGTGTTCGCTCTGGGCGTTCTCGGCGGGGAACAACCCATCCCCGGAGCGGGTTGAGTCTGGTGCACTCAACTTACGGAGATTCCCCATGGCCACGAAGAGACTCCCTGTCCTGTTCCTCGACGACGTCGTGCTGCTGCCCGGGATGATCGTCCCGATCCCGCTGGACGAGGCCGCCAAGACGGCGATCGACGCCGCCCAGACCTCCTCGGACGGCGAGCTGCTGGTGGCGCCCCGGCTGGACGGCCGATACGGCTCGTTCGCTGTGTTGGCCACGGTCGAGCAGCTCGGACGTTCCCGCGGTGGCGGCTCGGCCGCCGTGCTGCGCACCGGGCAGCGGGCCCGGATCGGCAGCGGCGTCACCGGCCCCGGTGCCGCACTCTGGGTCGAGGCCGAGATCGCCGGCGACGAGCCGGCCAGCGAGCGCGTCCAGGAGTTGGCGGAGGAGTACCGGCGGCTGGTCATCAGCGTGCTGCAGCGCCGCGAGGCCTGGCAGGTGATCGACACCGTCAGCGCGATCGACGACCCGAGCACGCTGGCCGACACCGCCGGCTGGGCGCCGTATCTGTCCAGCGAACGCAAGCGGCACCTGTTGGAGACCGCCGACGTCGAGGCGCGGCTGAGCCTGCTGATCGAGTGGACCCGCGACCATCTCGCCGAGACCGAGGTCAACGACAAGATCGAACACGACGTCCGCGAATCGGTGGAGAAGCGGAATCGCGAGTTCCTGCTGCGCGAACAGCTGAAGGCGATCCGCTCCGAGCTAGGCGAGGGTGAGCCGGACGGCGGCGACGACTACCGCGCCCGGGTGGAGGCCGCCGACCTGCCCGGGTCCGTCCGGGAGGCCGCGCTGCGCGAGGTCGACAAGCTGGAGCGCTCCAGCGAGCAGAACCCGGAGGCCGGCTGGATCCGCACCTGGCTCGACACCGTGCTGGAGCTGCCCTGGAACGTACGCACCGACGACGCCACCGACCTGACCGCCGCCCGCGCCGTGCTGGACGCCGACCACCACGGCCTGGACGAGGTGAAGGAGCGGATCGTCGAGTACCTCGGCGTCCGCAGCCGGCGTGCCGAGCGCGGCCTGCAGACCGTCGGCGGACGCGGGTCCGGTGCGGTGATCCTGCTGGCCGGACCGCCCGGGACCGGCAAGACCTCGCTGGGTGAGTCGGTCGCCCGCGCGCTCGGCCGGACGTTCGTCCGGGTGGCGCTGGGTGGCGTCCGGGACGAGGCCGAGATCCGCGGACACCGGCGCACCTACGTCGGCGCGCTGCCCGGCCGGATCGTCCGGGCCATCAAGGAGGCCGGTTCGATGAACCCGGTGGTGCTGCTCGACGAGGTCGACAAGGTCGGCGCCGACTACCGCGGCGATCCGGCCGCGGCGTTGCTCGAGGTGCTCGACCCGGCGCAGAACCACACCTTCCGCGACCACTACCTGGAGCTCGACCTCGACCTGTCCGACGTGCTGTTCATCGCCACCGCGAACGTGCTGGAGACCATTCCGCCGGCCCTGTTCGACCGGATGGAGCTGATCGGCCTGGACGGCTACACCGAGGACGACAAGGTCGCCATCGCGCGCGACTTCCTGGTTCCGCGGCTGCTGGAACGTGCGGCGCTCACCGCCGACGAGGTGAGTGTCACCGACGCCGCGCTGCGGGAGATCGCCGCCCACTACACCCGCGAGCCGGGCGTCCGGGCGATGGAGCGGCTGCTCGCCAAGGCGTTCCGCAAGGCCGGGTTGAAGGATCTGCCCGTCGCCATCGAGGTGGGCTCGCTGGCCGGTCTGATCGGCCGTCCGCGGTTCCTGCCAGAATCCCGGGAGCGGACGGCGCTGCCCGGCGTCGCGTCCGGGCTGGCGGTGACCGGGATGGGCGGCGAGGTGCTGTTCATCGAGGCGTCCGTGCTGCCCGGCTCGACGACGTCGCTGACCATCACCGGCCAGCTCGGCGAGGTGATGAAGGAGTCGGCACAGATCGCCCTGTCCTATGTGCGGGCGCATGCCGGCGACTTCGGCATCTCGCCCGAACAGCTGGAACACCCGGTGCACCTGCACGTGCCGGCCGGGGCTGTGCCCAAGGACGGCCCGTCCGCGGGCGTGACCATGACCACCGCGCTGGTATCGATGCTCACCGGACGCACGGTGCGCGCCGAGGTCGGGATGACCGGCGAGGTGTCGCTGACCGGCCAGGTGCTGCCGATCGGCGGGGTCAAGCAGAAGCTGCTCGCCGCGCAGCGGTCCGGCCTCACCGAGGTCTACCTGCCGCAGCGCAACGAGCCCGACCTGGACGACGTGCCGGCCGAGATCCTGAACGAGCTGACCGTGCACATCGTCTCGGACGTCCGCGAGATCCTGGCCGGAGCGCTGGAGCCGGCCCGGGTCCCGGTGGGCTGACCGCCCGCTGATTCTGAAATCGACCTCAGAGTGGGTGGCCGCCGGGCCGAAACCCCGGTCGGAACCGCCTGAAGACCGCGGTCTTCGCGCCCACTCTGAGGTCGATTTCAGATCTGAGGTCGATTTCGGACTGGTCGCCGGACCATCTGCCCGGCGCCCGGATCCCGTCCGGTCGTGGGTTCTGTAAGCGAGGCGCATCCGGGGAGCCGGCGCGGCATCGACGGGGCGCACCGGTCATGGTCTGGGATGGGTTGTGCGACCGAGGGGCATCCGAGTTCCGCACCGGCCGACCCGCACGGAACTCGGCGCTAAATTGACCCGATGGGTGTCCGGAGCTTCAGCAGCGGCTCGACACTCGGCGCGGACGGGCTCACGCTTGCGCTCGCACCGGCACTGACGCCGTCCGGAGTCACCGCGCACCCGAGCTTCTTCCACGGCTTCGCGACCCACCCGCAGGTGCTCGCCCGTGGCCTGGTCACGCTCGCCGATGTCACCGCCACCCGCTACTTCCAGTACACGCCGACCTCGCAGCGCGATCCGGTGCTGACCGGCCACGGGGACCGGCTGCGGGCGGAGTGCTTCTCGGCGTGCAACGGCGTCTACGCACGTCTCGATCTGCTGGCCGCCGGGTTCGACGGCGGCGAGATCGGGCGCGGCACGACGAACGTCGACATCGGCGCCGACATGCGTCGTGCGCTCACCGCGATGGGCCGTGCCGACCTGGTTCATCTCGACGTCGGACGCGAGGGCATGAGCGTCGCCACCCTCGACGCGCACACCGTGGAGCGACCCGTCGACATGCCGCCGCGCTGGGTCCGGGCACTCGGCAACGCGGCGGAACTGCACCGCGAACTGGTGCCGTCGTTCACGCTCGACGCCGCGACGTCCCGGGGGTTCATCGCGTCGCTTCCGGGGGTCACCTCGACGCCCCGCAGCGGCTGGCTCACCCCGGGCCGCACGGGGGTGCGCGTCGCGCCCCGCGCGTCCGGGACCGCGGTCTTCATCGCAGGGCTGCATCGACTCTCCGCATTGAAGCGCCTGCTCACCCACGTCCGTTCGCTCACCGTCTACGGGCCGCGCGCCGGAGGCGAGGGCGCCGCGCTGGTGGAGGCCGAGCTGCCCGCCGCCAGGCTGACTCTCGGGCTCACCGATGAGGCCTGGCGCCGCTACTCCGGGGAGGGATCGTTGCTGACGGGGCTGGCCGGGGCGTCCGCGGTGGAGGATTCCGACCTGGTGTGTGCGCTGCTCGCCTTCGAGCCGGTGATCGACGTCCCCCGCCTGGTGCGCGACGCCGGGCTCACCGAGGGACGGGTCCGCTCGGCGCTGGCGGTGCTGGCCGCGAGCGGACGGGTCGGCTGGGACGCCCACGACGCGGCCTACTTCCATCGCGAACTACCCACCGACGCCTCCCGGGCCGAGCGCGACAACCCGCGGCTGCGTGCGGCACGGGCACTGGTCGCCTCGGACGCCGTCCGGCGGGGCGGCGAAGGCTGGCTGGTTCGCAGCGGCGACGACGACTACGTCGTCCGGCTCGCTGCCGGGGCCGACAGCTGCACCTGCCGGTGGTTCCTGCGGCACGGCGGCGATCGGGGCCCGTGCAAGCACGTGCTCGCCGCCCGGCTCGTCCGGGACGAGCGCTGATGGACGACGCACTCGCCCGAGCGGTGGCCATCTTCACCGAGCTCGGCTGGGCGAAGGCGCCGCTGGAGGCCGCCCCGCAACTACCCCTCGGCACGCCCGAGCAGCGCAGGCAGGCGCTCGCCGGGCTGCGGCGTGGCGCCTGGGGCGAGGTCGGGCAGCTGGGTACCAACAGCTGGGGGTGGATCAGCCGCGTCCGGGTGGACGCCGACCGGCTCGGCATCTTCGCGACCCGCCTGGGCGTCGATGCGCGCCGCGCCGTCGAGGTGCTTCCGCCGTGGGCGCTCACCGAGGACATGGTGCGAGGCATCCTGGTGCCGCGGGGCGCCTCCTTCGCCGCCTCCTTCGTCCGGCACGCCTGCGTCGCGTCGCGTCGACCGTGGGAGAACTGCCTGACGACGTTCGGGGCGGCCGCCGTCCTGCTCGTACACGAGTTGGAGCTGCCCGTACCCGACAACGTCGACTACCTGAAGGACTGGATCCTCATGGCGGCCGCCTCGCTCGGCCAGCCGACACCGGTCGATCCGTTCCGCGAACCCATCGCGGCGGACGTGCTGCGGCCGCGCTTCGGTGACCATCTGCGGGTGCTCGCCGGGCTGGGCGTGCCGGTCACCGGCCTGTTCGATGGGCTGTTCTCCCGGGCGCTGCGGGCCGGCTGGGTCGAGCGCGATGCCGCGCTCGACTGCGCTCTGCAGGGCCTGGACACGGCCCGGCGCCCCGGTGACCACGCCGTCTGGACGCGGCTGATCACCGACGTGCTGGCGGTGACCGAGGGCGAGCTCGTCGCCCGCACCGATGCGCTGGTTCCGGCCCTGGCCACCGGCAACGCCACCCTCGTCGAGGCCTTCGCGCCACGACTGATCGCCGGAGTGGACGACGACCTGCTGGCCGAGGTCCTGATCGCCGCGCTCGGCGTCCGGACGAAGAAGGCGCTGCGCCTCGTGCTCCAGGCCGCGGCCACCCGGCCGGTGCCGCCGCCCGCCGTGGTGGCCGAACTCGCCGACCTGCTCGGCACACTCCGGGCCGACAAGGACCGGGCCGTCGCCCGCGCGGCGAGGGCCGTCCTCGACCACTGGAGCGTGACGAACCCGGTCACGATCGCGGAGATCCCCGGTGCGCGCGGACGCTGGCGTCCGACACCTGAGCTCTGGACGGTGCCACGCTTCGAGCCGGGCCGGCCCAGCATCGAGGCCCTCGCCCGCGCGGCCGGCGTGCTGGTGAGCCGTCCCGAGGGCGCTCCCGACATCGAGGCCGAACGGGTCCTGCACCTGGCGAACGCGCTGGCCGGGGTCGATCCGGATGCGGCGCGCCGCGGGCTGCGCGGCGTCCCGGCGGAGTGGAGGCCGGGCCTGCGTCCCGTGGCCGCCTGGCTCGAGGGGACCAGACCCGATTTCGGGCTCGACGACCATCTGGGCCGGGCCAAGGACGTGCTGCTGGCGCGCGAGTTCGCGGTGTTCCAGCGGTTGGGGCGGGTGCCGGTGCTGCTGTCCACGCCGTCGTGGGTCGATCTGCGGATCGACCCGGCCGACCTGGTCGATCGGCTGGGCCGCCACGCGGACGAGCGGGTCGATGCGATCGAGGCGGATCTTCTGCTGGCGCTCACCCGTGTCGAGCTGGCGTCGGTCACCGGCGTGCACCTGGATGCGCTGGAGAGGCTGCGGGTGCCGGTCGTCCGCCAGAGCGGACGGCGGTTGTGGCGGAAGGCGGGGGCGCTGGCGGCCGCCTATCTCCGCGATCCGATCCGCGAGCCTCGCCTGGTTCAGGTCGGGACCGGACGGTGGTGCGCCACCCCGCTCGACCTGCCCCGGTCGCTGAAGGAGTTCCCGGCGAGGTTCGCCTCGGTCGGCTACAGCCGGCTCCAGGAGCACGTCGTCTTCCCGGCCTGGTCGGACGCCGCTGCGTCCGGGCTGTGGCTGTGCACGGGCGCGGAAGCGGGTGTGGTGCTTCGCCAGGAGGTGCGCCGCGCGCGGCCCTTCGGTCCAGCTGCGGCGGTGAACCTGCTGGGTGCGCAGCGTTCCCCGCACCCCCGGGCGGCGGGCGACGCGATGACGGCCGTGATCGAAGCCTGGCAGCGGGGGCTGCTGCGACCCGGCGTCGCGGACGTCCGGTATCTCGACTGGGAGGGCACGCAGCGGTCGCTGGCCGCGTTCGCCCGGGTGGCGCTCGAGGTCGCCGAGGAGGGGCTGGCGTCGGTCGTCTGGCCGGTGCTGGACGACCTGATCACCGTGTCCCTGTCGGGAGCGCGGATGCTGCCCGGCACCGCGGACGTCGCCGAAGCGCTCGCGGACCTGGCCCCGGAGGCGGTGGCCGCGGTCGCGGATGGACTGGCCGACCCGGACGTGCTGGCCGTGCCCGGCGTGCGGGCGCTCGCTGCGCGGCCCGGCCAGTCACGGGCGGTCGCGGCCGCCCGGGCCGCCATGACCGCCTTGGCGACATCAGCCCGCGGACGCTCATCAGCCCGCTGACAAGGCCCTCCCCAACTAGTTCTGCCCTCCCACCGGTGGGAGGGCAGAACTAGTTAGGGAAGCGCTGATTAATGCGGGCCTGCGCCGGGGGTTGTCGGCTGGTGGGCCTCGTGCTCTGGTTGGCAGCGTGGCATCGGTTGATTCGTGTTGTGGCTAGGTAAAATGCGGGGATGACGGATGGGTGGCAGCCGAGTTTCACTGATGTCGAGTACGGCCAGCGACGGCGGGTGACGCGCCGGGAGAAGTTCTTGTCCATGATGGATGAGGTGATCCCGTGGCCGGAGTGGGTCGGGCTGGTCCGGCCGCACTATTACGACAAGAAGCGGGGCCGGCCGCCGGTGTCGATCGAGACGATGCTGCGGATGTATCTGTTGCAGGTGTGGTTCAACCTGTCCGATGAGGGCATCGAGGACCAGGTCAACGACTCGTATGCGATGCGGCAGTTCATGCGGCTCGACTTCACCCGGGTGCAGGTGCCGGACGCGACCACCTTGCTGCACTTTCGGCACCTGATCGAGACCCACCAGCTGGGTGAAGCCATGTTCACCCAGCTGAACGCGGTGATGGATGCGCACGGGTGGATCATGCGGGGCGGGACCGTGGTCGATGCGACCATCATCGCCGCCCCGGCCTCCACCAAGAACGCCACCGGCACCCGGGACCCCGACATGCATCAGACCCGCAAGGGCAGCCAGTGGTACTTCGGGATGAAGGCCCACATCGGTGCTGATGCCGGGACCGGTTATGTGCACTCGGTGACCGCGACCGCAGCGAACGTGACCGATGTGGAACAGACCACGTTCCTGGTCCGCGACGATGACCAGATCGTGTATGCCGATGCCGGCTACCGAGGTGTCGAGAAACGCTCCGAGATCCGTGACGATCCGCACCTGTCCGGGGTCGAGTTCCGGGTCGGGATCAGCAAGGGTCGACTCCAAGGCCTGCACCCGTTGGATCGTCGGATCGAGTCCCGTAAGGCCTCCATCCGGGCCAAGGTCGAGCATCCGTTCCTGATCCTGAAACGCGAGTTCGGGTTCACCAAGACCCGCTACCGCGGCCTGGTCAAGAACCTGAACCGGCTCCACATCGCGTTCGCCTCAGCGAACCTGCTGATGCGAGCCAGAGCCCTCGCCCTCCAAACCGGCTAACCCTGGGCGGCAGCCTGCCCGAAACCAGGCCGGCAGGCCCCAGCGGGCCAATCCGGAAGAGCCAAGAGGACCATCCCAGCCCGTCCACCCGGCCCACCACCGAGCAACGCTCCAGAACACCCATAGATCAGCGCTTCCTTAGGGAGGGCTTCTTGGCCGCCACGAGCGTGAGCAGCACCAGCGTCGCGACGCCCAGGACGAGCGCGGTCCACAGACACACGGCGAGATCCGGCGAGCTCGCCAGCAGCCAGCCTCTGAAGACGTGCCAGTGCACGCGCGACGGGACGACCACGAACGCGAACACGGCCGTGGCGGCCGTGGCGGTCACGCCGAATGCCAACGCGGGCCAGCGGACCGTGCGCGAACTCCGGCGGCGCAGCAGCGCCGCCAGCCAGCAGGCGGCCGCGGCCTGGATCGCGGCAGCGCGACCAGGAGCACCGGCCCGGCGGCGATCAGCGGGTCGACCTCGGCCGGTGGGGCCCGGGTGCCGAGCACGGCGTGCAGGATCCGGTCGACCACGACCCCCTGGGCCGTCTGGTCGATGCCGAACGAGGTGTCGCCGAGGACGACGACTCCGAGATCGCGGGCCGGCGCGAACCCCAGGTACGAGAAGGTGCGCAGCGTCGAGCCGTGGTGCTCCCAGAGCGCGGGCAGCGCCGGATCCTGCCATCCGGCGTTGTCGTCGGTCAGTTCCCAGAAGGTGCGCCGTTCCCAGCCGCTCGCGTACTCGCGCCACTCGTCCTCCCGGCCGAGCGGGGTGCGTGCCGCGTCGAGCACCGCGGGCGGGATGCCGGCGGAGCTACCCAGGTGAGCGAGCAGGAGGCGGGCGAGGTCGTCCGCGGTTGAGGTGACGAACGCGCTGGGCACGGCGAGCGGCCACTCCGGCTGCGGCAGCTGGGTGACGAGGGTGCGGAACCACGGATAGTGGCCCTCGACGGAGCCCGCCGCGCGCGCCCGCTGCCGGTCGCCGGTGGTTGCGCCGAGGGCGAGCGGATCGGTGACGAACCGCGTCAGCGCGTCGGCGTAGGAGGCCCCGGTGACGGTCTCGATGATCGCCCCGAGCAGCGTGTAGTTGGCGTTCGAATACTCGAAGGTGGTGCCCGGGGCGCTGGCCGGCGCCAGCCCGAGGAGCCGCCGCGCCTCGTCCTGAACGGTCGTCGCCGCCGGCCACAGCTCGCAGTCCGCGCCCGCCCGCTCGGCGAGTCCCGACCGATGGCTGAGGAGTTGAGCCACCGTGACGTCGGCGAAGGCGCCGCCGGCCGCGTAGCCGAGCCGGGATCCGACGGTGTCGGTGAGCGACAGCCGTCCGGCGGCGATCAGTTGCTGGACGATCAGCCCGTGTTCCTCGGCGAGTTCGACCGTGCGCCGCGCACGACGAGAACCACCATGCCGGGAATCCGGTACTCGGAGCGCGCGTCGGTGACGGCCTGACGCACCGACGCCGCCATCCTCGTCCGGTCGTCGGCGGCCGCCGGAACCCCGACCAACGCGAGCATCGTCAGCGCGCCGACGATCGCCAGCGCGCGAAGACGCCGCCGCGTGCCGGTCTCCGACATGGCGCAAGTGTCGGGACTTCCGCCGGTGCCTCGCAACAGCGGTGGCGGTGGCACAACTACTCACCGGGACGGACGGTGCGGGAGCGGACGCGCCGACCGGCAGGTGCGCCCGACGACCTTCGGCGTCGTGGCCCTGACCCGGACGACTGCCGGGATCGCGAGCCGCTGACGCCCTGCAGGGCGTCAGTGGCACGCGAAGGTGTCACTCACCCGGAGCCCGGACGTGAAGCTCGACCCCGGGTCCCGGATCCGTGCGCCGCCCAGTACTCTGCGCGGATGAACGACGCCCGCGCGATCCGCGTGTTCGTCTCGTCGACCTTCCGCGACATGCAGGCCGAGCGGGACGAACTGGTCAAGCGGGTGTTCCCGCTGCTGCGGCGGCGCTGCCAGGAACGCACCGACGAGCAGGCGTCCGACGGCGCGGTGCTGCCGATCTGCCTGGCCGAGATCGAACGCACCCGGCCCTACTTCATCGGCCTGCTCGGGCAGCGCTACGGCTGGGTGCCGGGTGAGATCGGGCCCGACCTGGCCGCCCGGCTCGGCTGGCTCACCGACGACCTGCACCGCTCCGTCACCGAGCTGGAGATCCTGCACGGGGTGCTCAACGACCCCGACGCGCACGGGCACGCCTACTTCTACCTGCGCGACCCGGCCTGGGTGGCGTCGCTGCCGGCGGAGGATCGCGCGCCCTACGTCGAGCCGGACGCCGAGGGTGCCGCCCGGCTGGAGGCCCTGCGGGAGCGGGTGCGCGGCTCGGGATTCCCGGTGGCCGACTACCCCGATCCGGAGGCTCTCGGCGAACGCGTCCTGGCCGACTTCGAGACCCTGATCGACCGGTTGTTCCCCGCCTCCCAGGTGCCGGACGCCGCGGCGCGCGCGACCGCCGTGCACCAGGCGTTCGGCCAGGCCCGGTTCGGGCTGCACGTGCCGCGTCCGGCGCTGACCGCGGCGGTCGCGTCGGGGGGTTCGCCGCTGCTGGTCGCCGGGGACCCGGGCTGCGGGGCGTCCAGCCTGGTCACCACCTGGGCGGCCGCATGGGCCGCGGGCCGTCCCGGCGCGACGGTCGTCGTCCATCACTGCGACGCGGACGCCGCCGCGAGCGACTTCCGGTTGCTGGCCGCCCGGCTGATCGGCGCGTTCGGCGGCGACTACAACGAGGCGGTCGAGCGGTTGGCGGAGGCTCCGCCGGCGGCGGTGGCGAGCTCCCTCGGCCGGATGCTGCGGGCGGCGTCCGGCCCGGCCCTGGTGGTGCTGGACGGCGTCGACCAGTTGGCCGACGGCAACCCGGGGGACCGGGCCGCGGACCTGCGCTGGCTGCCGTCCGACCTGGCGGATTCGCCGGTGCGGTTCGTGCTCACCGGGTCGGGGGAGCGGGCCCGGGCCGCGTTCGCGCACCGCGGCTGGCCGGTGCTGGAGGTGCCGCCGCTCACCCCGGACGAGCGCCCGGGGATTGCGACCGCGGTGCTGGCCGCCGGGGCGAAGCAGCTCGACGAGGACAACCTGGCCGCGCTGGTGGCGGCGTCCGCGACCGGCAACCCGCGCTTCCTGACGACCGTGCTGGACGAGTTGCGGCAGCACGGCGATCACTTCACGCTGCGGGCGCGGATCGACGCGCTGGTGGCGGCACCGTCGACGGCGGCGCTGCTCGGGCTGGTGCTGCAGCGCTACGAACGCGACTTCGAGCGCGACCGTCCCGGCCTGGTCGCGGACGCGATGCGGGCGCTCTGGGCGGCCCGGTACGGGCTGGCGGAGGCCGAACTGCTCGACCTGCTGACGCCCGGCGCCGAGAAGCTGCCGCAGCGGGTCTGGGCGCCGCTGCACCTGGCCGCCGAGCACCATCTGGTCAGCCGGGGCGGCCTGCTCGGCTTCGCGCACGCCGACATCCGGGCGGCCATCGAGCGGCGCTACCTGGCCACGCCCGACTGGCGGGCCGCCGCGCATCAGGGTCTGGCTAGGTATTTCGCCTCTCAGCCCGTGGGTCCGCGGGTGGCCGACGAGCTGGGCTGGCAGTGGGCCGAGGCCGGCGATTCCGCCGGGTTGCGGGCCACGCTGTCCGACCTGGGCTGGGCCGGGCTGGCCTATGCGCGCAACCCGTTCGACCTGCGCCGACTCTGGCACCGGCTCACCCCGGACGTCACCGGCGAGCTGGTCGCCGCCTACGCCCCGGTGCTCGCGTCGCCGGCCGAGCACGATGACGGCCAGCTGACGTGGGGCGTCGCCCGGCTGCTCGCGGACGCCGGCGCGAGCGACGCCGCGCTGGGCCTGCAGCGCTATCTGGTGGAGGCGGCCCGGACCGACGCGGATCTGGAACCCGAGCGCCGGCTCCGACGCCGGGCGTCCGCGCTGGTGAACCTGGGCGCCACCCACCTGGCCCGCGGCGACCTGGACGCCGCGGCGTCCGCCTTCGAGGAGGCGTCCGGCGCCGCGGAGTTGCGGGCGGCGGCGCTGGGGAACCTGGCGATCGTCCGGCGCGAGCAGGGGCGACGCTCGGACGCCGAGGCGCTGTTCCGGGAGGCCGACGGCCTGTACCGGGCCGAGGGTGCGTGGTACGACGTCCAGGCGAACCTGGCCGGCTGGATCGAACTGCGCCGCAACCAGACCGACCTGGACGGTGCCCTGGAACTCCTCCGCGAGCAGGAACGGATCTGCCGGGAACTGGCCGATCCGGTCGCGATCGGGCGGGCGCTGGCGGGTCGGGCGGTCGTCCTGTCCGACCGGGGACGGCCCGCCGAGGCGCTGCCGCTGCTGGACGAGTACGCGAGCATCTGCCGTACCGAGGGCGACCTGCGGGGGCTGGCCGAGGCGCTGCTGAACGGGGCCGCCGCCCGCTTCGAGACCGGGGATTCGGCCGGAGGTGCGGCGACGGCGTCCGAGGCGGAGCAGCTGGCGCGCAGCCTGGGCGATCCGGCGCTGCTGACCCGGGTGCTGGTGGCGCGGGCCAGCGCCTTCGTCGGCCTGGGCGACTGGGCGGGTGTCGAGCGCTACGCCCGCGAGGCCGAGCGGCTCGCCCGCGCCGGCGACCAGCTGGCGACGGCCGCGGTCGCGCTGGGCCTGCTCGGCATCGCGCGGCGCGAGCAGGGCGACCTGGCCGGCGCCCACGCCGCGCACTCCGAGGAGGCGACCCTGGCGGACCGGGCCGGCGACCGCGTCGAGGCCGCCACCGCGCAGGCCAACCTCGGCAACGTGGCCGCCGCGGCGCAACGCTGGGCAGAGGCGCTGCAGTACTACGACGCCGCCGAGCCGCGGCTGCGGGAGTTGGGCGCGGTGGGCCTGCTGGTGCCGGTGCTGGCCAACCGGGCGCAGATCCACCAGCTGCACCAGCGGACGCCGCAGGCGCTGGCCGACTTCACCGACGCCGCCGAGGCGGCGGCCCGGGCGGGGAACCAGGCGGCCGCCAAGCAGTGGGGCGAGCAGGGCGTCCAACTCGCCTACCAGGTGGGGGACGTGGCACGGGCCGAGCGGCTGTGGGTCGTCCTGGCCGGCGCCGCCCGGACGTCCGGCGATCGGGCCGGTCTGCAACGCGCGCTCGGGGAACACGCCCTGCTGCTGATCAACCGCGGCCGGGCGAACCCGGCCGCCATCGACCACGTCCTGCTCGCTGACGCCACCATGCTGCTGGACGAGCAGGAGTCGATCTGCCGTGCTGTCGGGGAGTGGGTGGGGCTGGCCCAGGCCCTCGGCAACCGGGCGATCGTCCAGCGCTATACCGGCGACCTGCCCGGCGCCCTGGTCAGCCTCGACGAACAACTCCGCCTCGCCCAGCAGACCGGCAACGCCCACGGCGTCCTGATCGCCACCGCCAACCGCGGCGAAGTGCTCGGCCTGCTCGGGCGCGTCCCCGAGGCGCTGGACGCGCTGGGGTCGGCGCGCCGGACGGCCGCACAGTACGGAATGACGCCGATGGTGCAGCAGCTGGACCAGATGATCGCGGCACTGCGGCGGCAGTGATCGAGCCATGGGGTGGGCGGTGCCGCAGGCGTCGTTCACCATCGGGTCAGGGCATCGTGTGTCGCCGCCCCGGGCGGCACGTCGGGCACCGCGACCCCCCGGACGCCGCTCGGCCTGCCGCCAGCTCGGGGACGCCGTCCCATAGGACGACTGCCGGGATCGCGAGCGGCTGACGCCATGCAGGGCGGCAGTGGCACGCCAAGGTGTCACTCGGCTGCGGCGACCACGGAAGCAGTATTACTTTTCCAACTACGGCTACAATCGAACCATGGCACCCACCTCGTCCCCCGAGGGCCGCTGGATCAGCATGGTCCGGCTCGGCCCGAAGTCGCAGATCGTGATCCCCAAGGAGGTCCGGGACCTGTTCGGTCTCGCGCCCGGGGACTCGCTGCTGCTGATGGCCGATCGCGAGCGGGGCATCGCGCTGGTCGACCCGTCCGCGTACGCCGACGTCATCGATCGAGCGCTCGGGCCCGGCGCGGAACGGCCCGGCCATGCCTAGCGGCTGGGCGGCGGTGCTGCTCAACGTCGGACTGGCCCTGGCCGGCATCGTCGCGACCTTCGGCGTCCGCGCCCTGCTCGCCGTGCTCTCCACCCGGGACTACTTCGGCCGGCACGTGCGCCGGGTGGAGTCGCTGGGGTTCCGGGAGCGGACGGTCGCGGTCCGCGACGGCGTCCGGCTGACCATCGCCGAGGGTCCGGCGGGCGGGATCCCGCTCCTGCTCATCCCCGGGCAGGGCAGCGTCTGGCAGGAGTACGCCAAGGCGATCCCGCACCTGGTCGCCAGGTTCCGGGTGGTGGCCGTCGACGTCCACGGGCACGGCCGCAGCAGCTGGAACCCCGCCGAGTACCGCTGTGTGCGGATCGCCGGCGACCTGGCCCGGCTCATCGACGAGGTGTTCGGCGAGCCGGTGGTGGTCGCCGGGCACTCCTCGGGCGGATTGATCGCCGCACGGCTGGCCGCCGCCCATCCCGGCCGGGTGCGGGCCGTGCTGCTGGAGGATCCACCGTTCTTCGCCACCGCACCCGACCGGGTCGGCGGCACCTTCGTCGGTATCGACGTCTACGCCCACGTGTCGTCCTTCCTCGCCCAGGACGCCGAGGACGACTGGGTCTGCTGGTACATGCGGCACAGCTACTGGAAGAAGCTCCTCGGCCCGATCTGGCCGCAGCTGACCCGCAGCGTGGTCCGGCAGCGGCGGGCCGACCCGGGCTGCCTGCCGGTGGTGCGCTGGGTGTCGGTGTCGATCAATCGCATCTGGGAGTCGATCAGCCACCCCTACGACCTGCGCTTCACCACGGCGTTCATCGACAACAGCTGGTTCGCCGGCCTCGACCAGGCCGAGACCCTGGCCGCGATCCGTTGCCCGACCGTGTTCGTGAAGGCCACCACCCGGCACGACCGCCAGGGCGTCCTGCTCGCCGCGCTCAGCGACGAGGACCTGGCCCGGGTCGAGAGCCTGCTGCCCGACAACCGGACCATCCGGGTGCGCAGCTCCCACGACGTCCACTTCGCGAAGACCGCGGCCTACGTGCGGGCGCTGGAACAGCTGGTGGAGGCCTGAGTCCCGAGGCCGGCACTACGATGGCACGCCATGCCTGTGTTACGACCGCTCCTCCCGAGCGACCTCGACCGCCTGCTGGAGCTGCAGCGCGAGGGTGCGGTCGCGGGCCTGGGGCACATCTTCCCGCAGCGGGACCACCCCTTCCCCGTCGACGCGATCCGCGCCCGCTGGGAGGGTGAGCTGGACGACCCGTCCGTCGACGCGTTCGCGATCGTCCTCGGCGACGAGCTGGCCGGCTTCGCGGCAACCCGGGCGAACGAGTTCCTGCACTTCGGCACCGCAATGCACACCTGGGGCAGCGGGCTCGCCGGTGCCGCCCACGACGAGGTGCTCGACCACCTGCGCGGCCAGGGGCACCGGACGGCCTGGCTGTGGGCCTTCGAGGACAACCATCGTGGGACTCGCTTCTACGCCCGCCGCGGCTGGCGCGCCACGGACGAACGCATCCGGACGACCTTTGCGCCCCACCCGACCCTGCGCCGCTACGAACGGGACCTGTAGCCAAGCCGCTGCTACGGTCGGCGCGCGGGAGTCCGCCGGACCGTCAGGCGTCCGGGCGGCTCAGAGCTCGACGGACCTGTTGGTGGCCACGTCGGGCTGCTCGCCGGTGACGATCGCCTTCAGGTACTTGATCAGCGCGACCGGTTTGGGACTGTCGACCGTCCAGTACTCGGCGGAGTCGGCGTGCACCTTCAGCAGCGCCACCGCCGGGTCGTCGCGGCCCTGCTCGAACCACGCCTCGGCGTAGGGGTTCCACAGTTCGTCGATCAACGCCGAATCGCGGGTCACCGAGGCGGTGCCGGCGATCGACAGGTAGTTGTCCCCGGACTGCAGGCTGACGTTGACGTGGGAGTCAGCGGCGACCTGCTCGGTCTTCGGCGAAGGGTCCTCGGTGAAGAAGTAGAGGTCGCCGTCGAACTCGCGCTCCTGGATGGCGAGCGGCCGGCTGAGCAGCCGGCCGTCGGCGGCGCTGGTGGTGACGAAGGCGAAGCGGGCCTTGGAGATGA
Organism: Micropruina sp.; assembly: GCA_044224095.1. Taxonomy (GTDB): domain Bacteria; phylum Actinomycetota; class Actinomycetes; order Propionibacteriales; family Propionibacteriaceae; genus Micropruina. Next base: position 80,807 of record JBGALC010000009.1, read on the forward strand.
GCTTTCCGAGCTGCTCGAGCTCGGCGGTCTGCTCGGATGCGGTGTCGGTCATGACCCGACGCTACCCAGCCGCCGCAGGCCCCAACACACCCCGCGGTGGGGTGCCTGCGAGGGCCGTCGCCACCGCTCAGCGGATTCGCGCGAGCCCGGCTGGGCGATCACCGCGATCGGCATTCAGCGCGCGGTGTGCAGAGACGTTCGCACGGATCCCCCGCTCCCTGCGTTGCACAGATCGGGATATCGCCAGAGGCGAGCACGGTTCTTGGCCGAGAATCGCTCGAATGGCAGGTGCAGCTGAGTGCCCGGGGCATCTCAGAAGCCCACGAACCAGCGCCTGATCAGTCGCCGCTTGAGGGATTTCCACCACCCTGAACGAGTGCTGGCAGGGTTCGAGGTTGCGTCGAGGGCAGGGGTTTCGGTGGGAGTTTTCTCGAGCGCCTCGGTGTGGGCAACCAGGTCGGGGGTCGCGTCCGGCGGAGCGATGTGTGCCGCCGGTTGGGCAAGCTGCCTATCCGGGGAGTCCGCGACCGGGTCGTCGGGGATGCCTATTTCCTGGGCGACGAGGGGCATTTCCTGAACCACGGATGGTTCCGCGGGTGGCGATTGGGGTGGACGTATTCGCACCGTTGACTCGCGCAGCAGCAGTGCGCGCTCGGCTCGTCCGGCCTCTTGCGCGGACACGAGGTCGCCTGGCTTTGCCCAGAATCCTCCTTTTCGAGGCGCACCTTCCGTGCCCGGCGGATACCACAGGCGTTCGCCGCGGAGAATCTCTCGCAGGAAGTTTGGGGCTTTCATCCGTCTGGTGGCGAGATGGTTGGTCGCGGGATCCAACCGGGCAGCCGTGGCGAAGACCATGAGGACCGCATCCCGACTCTGCCGCGGGTTGTCCCAGGGTTTCAGGGAGCGCAAGCCGTCGCCCCGTGACTCGACGCGTAGACGGACGGCGGGCATCAGGAACAGGGCTCTGTCGGCGGTCGTCCCTCTGGCGTCTTCGGTGATGAACCAGACGACGCGGCCGCCCTGTTGCTGGCGGGCCTTCGTGCGCTTGTCAAAGTTGGTGTTCCACCGCTGCACTTCAAGTGAGAACGATGCGGCAGGCACGTACACGTCGGAATTCGTGTCGAAGTGTTCGGCAATTGCTTCGTAGCCCAGCATTCCGCAGAGGCGGACCAGTCGACCGGCAAGCCAGCGGTGCTGCGGCGACAGCATGCCACCTTTGCCCGGCGGACGAGGATGAAAGTGACCGCAGCCTTCCCCGGGAAGGTTGGCAAGCCACCTCGTGCCCTGCCGGTTCTCGATCGGCCTCTTGAAGCGGGCCCGGCAGCCGGCCCGAGGACAGATCAGCGCGCCACTGGGGAGTCCGCGCATGTACTCCCAGTCCTCGTCGTCGTAGACCCAAAGGGGCCGGATGCTATCGCTATGAGCCAGCAGCTTCGCATGCTGCTTGGAGCTTTCCGGCTCGTGTCCTTCGTGGGGTGCCATTGGAGCAGTGTCACCCGGGGCACCGACAGAAAAGATCCTCCCAACCGACTGGGCAACGGCTCCCGGCCTCCCTGCAGATCGCACCGTGTTGGGGTGCAAGGAGGTTGCACCTCGGCAAGACTGACTGGTTGACCCAGACCTGGTCGTCCACGCGCTTATGTGAGTTGTCCAAGGCTGAAAAGCTCCACAGATGCGTCGACAAGAGCGAGCTCACCGCTGCATGTCGACGAATCGGCTGTAGTGTCCCTGGAAGACCGTCGGGATCGTCGCGGTCGGACCGTTCCGGTGCTTGGCGACGATGAAGTCGGCCTCGCCGACCCGGTCGGAGTCCTTGTCGTAGGCGTCCGCGCGGTGCAGCAGGATGACCATGTCGGCGTCCTGTTCGAGTGAACCGGATTCGCGCAGGTCGGAGAGCATCGGCTTCTTGTCGGTGCGCTGCTCGGGGCCGCGGTTGAGCTGGGAGAGCGCCACCACCGGCACGTTCAACTCCTTGGCCAGCAGCTTCATCTGGCGGCTGAACTCGGACACCTCCAGCTGGCGGGACTCGACCTTCTTGCCCGAGGTCATCAGCTGCATGTAGTCGACGATGACCAGCTTCAGGTCGTGCCGCTGCTTGAGCCGGCGCGCCTTGGCCCGGATCTCCATCATGGTCAGGTTCGGCGAGTCGTCGATGAACAGCGGGGCGCTGGACACCTCGCCGGTCTTGCGGGCGATCCGCTGCCAGTCGTCGTCGCCCATCTGGCCCTTGCGGATGTGGTTCAGCGGCACCCCGGCCTCGGCCGAGATCAACCGCTGCACGATCTCGCTCTTGCCCATCTCCAGCGAGAAGAACACCGAGGTCAGCTTGTTCTTGATGGACGCCGCCCGGGCGAAGTCGAGGCCCAGCGTCGACTTGCCCATGCCGGGACGGGCGGCGACGATGATCATCTGGCCGGCGTGCAGGCCGTTGGTGAGCTCGTCGAGTTCGATGAAGCCGGTCGGCACCCCGGACAGCACGCCGTGCTGGCTGAGCGACTCGATCTCGTCGAGGGTGCGCTCCATCAGCACGCTGAGCGGCTCGTAGTCGTCGGACGTCTTGCCCTCGGCCACCTCATAGATCGCCTGCTGGGCACGGTCGACGATGTCGGAGACCTCGCCGCCGCCGGTGTAGCCCATCTGGCTGATCTTGATCGACGCCTCGACCAGCCGCCGCAGCACCGCCTTCTCTTTGACGATCTCGGCGTAGAAGCTGGCGTTGGAGGCGATCGACACCGACGACAGCAGGTCGTGCAGGTAGATGTGCCCGCCGACCTTGCCGAGCTCGCCGCGCTTGGCCAGTTCGTCGGCGACGGTGATCGCGTCGGCCGGCTCGCCGCGTCCGAAAAGGTCGACGATGGCGTCGTAGATCTGCTCGTGTTTCGGCAGGTAGAAGTCACGGCCGCGGACGATCTCGGCGACGTCGCCGATGGCGTCCTTGCTGAGCAGCATCGCACCCAACGCGGACTGCTCGGCCTGGACGTCCTGCGGCGGCGTCCGGTCGGGGCCGCCGCCGTATTCCCGCGGATCGTCCTCGTACGGGGGGAGTGACGCGACCGACATAACCCCTCCCTTGTGCGCAACCATCCCGGCGCCCGGCACGCTAGCCGGGCGCTCCGACAGTTTCGTTGCGCTCGCCGTTCAACAGTTCGAATATGCGACTTCTCGCAGGTGCCGCGCAGTGCGATCTGCGCGGCGTATCGCCCGACCATAGACCCGGCGTCGGAGCGTCGTCCAACGGGAGTTGTCCACAGATACGACTTTCAGCTGTGGATCCTGTGGAGCCACGCCGTGGATCCTGTGTACGACGCGCCGAGCGAGCGGTGGATGGGAAAACGCCGACGCCCGGATCATTGCTCTGGCAAGGGGAGTTAACTCGGTGGTCATGTGAGTTTCAGCTGAACGCATGCTGAGTCCACCACCGCGACGAGTGCTTGACAAGCCGCACGCGCAGGGTCTGGGACGTGCTATGGGCCAGGTTGTCCACATATCGTTGGGCTGCCATCCATACCCATAGGGGGTATACTGACAAGGGTGGACGCGCAGCGTCGCAAGAGTCAGGAGCAACATTTGTCACAGGAGTCCCAGGCGGACGCCGCCCACGGCGGCAATCTCGATGCTCAGGCGTCGACCGGGCACGGCTACCTCTCCAGCAAGGACGGCTATCTCAAGCGGCTGCGGCGCATCGAGGGGCAGGTCGGCGGCCTGTCCCGGATGGTCACCGACGAGCGCTACTGCATCGACATCCTGACCCAGATCTCGGCCACCACCAGGGCGCTGGAATCACTCGCCCTGGAGCTGCTGGACGACCATCTCAGGCACTGCGTCGTCCGGGCCGCCCGTGAGGGTGGCGACGAGGCCGAGACCAAGCTGACCGAGGCCCGGGACGCGATCGCCCGCCTCGTCCGATCCTGACCGAACCGACCCTACGAAACCCATCGAGGAGAATCACCATGGAAAGCACCTACACCGTCGAGGGCATGACCTGCGGCCACTGCGTCGCCGCCGTCACCGAGGAGGTCAAGCAGATTCCCGGCGTCACCGACGTCGACGTCGTGCTGGAGGGCGGCAGGCTGAGCGTCACCTCGGACGCCCCGGTCGACTTCGACCGGATCGTCGAGGCGGTCGCCGAGGCCGGGAACTACACCGTCGCCTGACGGCGCTGCACCGATGCCCGACCGTCGCCATCCGCCGTCCGTCCCCGCGCGGCGGCGATCTCGACATCGCCGTCCGTCCCCGCGCGCCGGCGATCTCGGTCATCCGCCGTCCGTCCCCCCGCGCCGGCGATCTCGACATCGCCGACGGATGGCGGGAAACCTCGCCGATCTCGTGTCGTGACGCGAAATCGGACGGCCTTCCGGCCATCGGCGAGCGATCTCGACATCGCCGGCCCCGGGGGAGGACGGCGGCGAGCGGGCCCCGGGGGAGGAGGGCGGCGAGCAGGCCCCGGGGGAGGAGGGCGGCGAGCAGGCCCCGGGGGAGGACGGCGGCGAGCAGGCCCCAGGCGCAGGACGGCGGCGAGCAGGCCCCGGGGGAGGACGGCGGCGAGCAGGCCCAGGGCGAGGACGGCGGCGAGCAGGCCGGGCCGGCACCTGCGCGTCCCAGCCACCCAACACCCAGTCGTGAACCAACGGACAGCGAAGCAGCCATGACCAGCACCACCCAGCACACCTCGATCGAACTCGACATCGACGGCATGACCTGTGCCTCGTGCGCGGCGCGGATCGAGAAGAAGCTCAACAAGGTCGACGGGGTCACCGCCTCGGTCAACTACGCCACCGAGAAGGCCCGGGTGCTCACCGACGCCCCGATCCCGGTGGCCGACCTGATCGCCGTCGTCGAGCAGGCCGGCTACCACGCGGCACTGCCCGACCCCGGCAAGCCCGAGGTCGACCACGCCAAGCAGCTGCAGGGCCGGGTCATCGTCAGCGCCGTGCTCGCCGTGCCGGTGATCGCGCTGGCCATGGTGCCGGCCTGGCAGTTCGCCGGCTGGCAATGGGTTTCGCTGGCGCTCACCATCCCCGTCTACGGCTGGGCCGCGCTGCCGTTCCACCGCTCCGCGCTAGTCAACGCCCGGCACCTCGCCACCACCATGGACACCCTGATCAGCCTCGGCACCACGGCCGCGTTCGGCTGGTCGCTGTACGCGCTGTTCTTCGGCCACGCCGGCATGATCGGCTACACCCACGGCTTCGAGTTCATGCTGATGCGTGGCACCGGCGAGGGCAGCATCTACTTCGAGGCCGTCGTCGGGATCATCACCTTCCTGCTGCTCGGCCGCTGGTTCGAGGCGCGCTCCAAGCAGCGGGCCGGCGAGGCCGTCCGGGCCCTCCTGCAGCTGGGCGCCAGCGAGGCGTCCCTGCTGCGCGACGGCGTGGAGACCCGGGTGCCGGTCGACTTCCTCAAGCCCGGGGACGTCTTCGTGGTCCGTCCCGGCGAGAAGATCGCCACCGACGGCGAGGTGGTCGAGGGTGCCTCCGCGGTCGACGCGTCGATGGTGACCGGCGAATCGGTGCCGGTCGACGTCGGCCCCGGCGACGCGGTGATCGGGGCCACCGTGAACGCCAACGGACGCCTGATCGTGAAGGCCACCCGGGTCGGCGCCGACACCCAGCTGGCGCACATCGCCCGGCTGGTCGAGCAGGCGCAGACCGGCAAGGCCAACGTGCAGCGCCTCGCCGACCGGATCAGCTCGGTGTTCGTGCCGATCGTGATCGGCCTCGCCCTGCTGACCTGGGTCGGCTGGCTGCTCGCCGGCGCCGGGTTCGCCTTCGCCTCCTCGGCCGCGGTCGCGGTGCTGATCATCGCCTGCCCCTGTGCCCTCGGTCTGGCCACCCCGACCGCGCTGCTGGTCGGCACCGGACGCGGCGCGCAGCTCGGCATCGTGATCAAGGGTCCCGAGATCCTGGAGCGCACCAAGGCGGTCGGCACCGTCGTGCTGGACAAGACCGGCACCGTCACCACCGGCACCATGGCGGTCGTCGACACCGTCGGCGCGACGGACGACATCGGCTGGCTGCGGCTCGCCGGGGCGGCCGAGTCGGCGTCCGAGCACCCGATCGCCCGCGCCATCGCCGAACATGTGGCCTCCGATGCCGCCGTCGACGCGTTCGAGAACCTGCCCGGACGCGGCGTCCGGGCCCTGGTCGACGGCCATCGGGTGCTGGTCGGCACGCCCGCCCTGGTCGGTGCGGACGCCTCCGCGGACTCGGCGGTCATGCGCGCCTTCGCCGCCGCCCAGGGCAAGGGGCACACCGCCGTCCTGGTCGCCGTGGACGGGGAACTGCGCGGCATGATCGCCGTCGCGGACGCCGTCAAGGAGACCTCGGCCGAGGCGATCGCGCAGCTGAAGGAACTCGGCCTCACCCCGGTGCTGCTCACCGGGGACGCCCGCACCGTCGCCGAGGCGGTGGCCGCCGAGGTAGGCATCGAGAAGGTGATCGCCGAGGTGCTGCCCGCGGACAAGCTGGCCGAGATCAAGCGGCTGCAGGCCGATGGCGCCCAGGTGGCGATGGTCGGCGACGGGGTGAACGACTCCGCGGCGCTGGCCCAGGCCGACCTGGGCATCGCGATGGGCACCGGCACCGACGCGGCGATCGCGGCGTCCGACCTGACCCTGATGCGCGGCGACCTGCGGCTGGCCGCCACCGCGATCCGGCTCTCCCGGGCCACCCTGGCCACCATCAAGGGCAACCTGTTCTGGGCGTTCGCCTACAACGTGGCGGCGATCCCGCTGGCCGCGCTGGGCTTCCTGAACCCGATGATCGCCGGCGCCGCGATGGCGCTGTCGTCGGTGTTCGTGGTGCTGAACAGCCTGCGGCTGCGCCGCTTCGGGGTGGGCTGAGCAAGCCGTCCGCCGAGCCGGGGACGCCCCGGATCGGCGGTGCGCCGAGCGAGCCGGCCGCTAGCTCAGCCGGCCGCCGAGCCGGGGACGTCCCAGATCGGGGGTGAGGTGGTCGCTGGTCGGCACCGGGTGCCCGGCCATCAGGTCGGTGTAGATGCCGAGCATCTCCGTCGCCTGGCGTTCGATCGTCCACTGGCCGGCCAGCTCGCGGCTGCGCGCGGCGGCGCGCGCCGCGAACGCGGGATCCTTCAGCAGCCGCAGCATCGCCATGATCGCCTGGCTCAGCGACACCATGTTCGGCCGTGCCACCAGCGCGTTCACGCCCGGGTCGACGACCAGGTTCAGTTCCGGGTCGACGATCACCAGCGGCAGCCCGCACAGCGCCGCCTCGTGCAGCACCAGGGCCTGGGTGTCGGTCTGGGAGGGAAACACGAACACGTCCGCGCCCGCGTAGTAGGCGGCCAGCTCGTCGTGCGGCACCCGCCCGATCAGACGGACGCCGCCGTACCGTGCGGTCCGCTGCAGCCGCCGGCGCAGCATCTGGGTGGTGTCCTGGAAGTCGCCGACGATCATCAGCTCGGCGTTCGGCTCGAAGTCGCGGACCAGCTCGAAGGCGTCCAGCAGCAGGTCGAGGTTCTTCTCCGGCGAGATCCGGCCGACGTAGAGCAGCCGTGGGCCCCGGGCGTGCGAGATCGGCCGGCGCTCCGGCAGCGGGTCGGCACCGTTCGGCACCACCTTCACCTTCGCGCCCGGCGCCAGCTCGAGGACCCGCTTGCCGGTCTTGTCCGACGGCGTGGTGACCAGGTCGGCGGTGCTCAGCATGTCGGCCGCCGCCTGCAGCAACTCCAGCTGGGCGCCGCCGCGCCGCGGCCGCTTGAACCGCAGCTTGCGCAGCTTCGCCCAGGGCTTCGACTCGGCACGCATCGCGAACAGGCGGTAGGCGGCGTTCAGGAACGGTCCCAGGTGCCAGTAGTGCTCGGCGTAGGCCTCCAGGTCGGTGTGCCAGGTGACCACCAGCGGACGCTCGGCCCGCTGCGCCACCCACATGCCCAGCAGCCCCACCCCGCCCAGGCCGTGGACGTGGATGATGTCCGGCGGGTCGGCGACCAGCTGGGCCAGCCGGAACTCCAGGTCGCGACCCAGCGACAGCCGGATGCCGGCGCCCGGGATCGGCACCGAGGGCATCCGGATCTCCCGGCGGTGCGGGTCGCCGGCCAGCGGATTCGGGCCCTTCGCCTCGGGCGCCACCAGCAGCACCCGGTGCCCGGCCTTGAGCACCTCACGCTCCAGGAACTGCACGGCATACAGCAGGCCGCTCGGGGCCGGCCCGTAGTTGTCGGTGAACTGCGCGATGGTGAGCGGACGCGTGGGCGGCTCGTCGGCGTCAGTGACGTGCGGAAACTCGAAGGCGGCGGGGTCGTCCGGGGCCGGGGCGTCGGCAGGCTCGACCGGATCGGCGTCGGGTCCGACGCGTTCCACCGGCGCGATCTCGAGGTCAGCCATGCCCGACAGGCTAGTGGACGGCCCGCCGGCGGCAGGCGGAAGCCGTTCGATCGGCACCACGCGCCACGCGCCGGGCCGGCCTGAAGGCCGGGCCGCCGGTCCGCAGCCTGGACGGGCGAGCACCGCTCAGCGGCGCAGCGAGCCGTAGACCCGGCGGGCGTTCTCCAGCGCCGCGACGTACCCGGCCCGCAGATACGACTCCCCGTCGGTGTCTGCAGGCACCGCCAGCAGGCCGCGGAAGTCGTCCACGGTGCCGTACCCGCGCCGCCACATCCACTCCCGCAACCCCTCCAGGAGCACCCCCGCATAGCCCGCGCCGTGCCGCACCAGGGCCGAGGTGGTCATCACCACATCGGCGCCGGCCAGCAGGTAGCGGATCACGTCGGCGGCCTCCTCCACCCCGGACGTCGCCGCCAGCGACGCCGGGGTGTGCCGGGCCAGCGCAGCGATCCAGGTGCGCGGCAGGCGTCCCTCGAAGCGGGTCGACAACGCCACCGACGGCTTCACGGTGAGGGTCTCGATGTCCACCTCGGGCTGCAGGAACCGGTTGAACAGCACCAGCCCGTCGGCACCGGCCTCGACCAGCCGCAGCGCCATGTTGCCCGGCGAGGAGAAGTACGGGCTGAGCTTCACCGCGATCGGCACCGGCACCGCCGCGCGGACGGCGCCGACGATGTCCAGGTGCCGCTGCTCCACCTCGGCGCCGGTGAGGTGCAGGTCGCCGGGCACGAAGTACACGTTCAGCTCGATCGCGGCGGCGCCGGCGTCGGCCAGCTGCCGGGCGATCCGCACCCAGCCGCCCAGGCTCGCGCCGTTGATGCTGGCGATCACCGGCACCTCGACCGCGGACGCCGCCCGCTCCACCAGTGCCACGTACCGGTCGGCCACCCCGGGTTCGGCGGTCTCCGCCGCCGGGAAGTAGCTCAGCGCCTCGGCGAACGACTCCTCGTGCAGATCGGCCAGCTCGGCGTCCCGGGCGGCCTGCTGGCGCACCTGCTCCTCGAAGAGCGAGTACAGCACCACCGCCCCGACGCCGGCGTCGGCGAGGCCGCGGACGCCGTCGACCGTCTGCGACAGCGGCCCGGCGGACGCCACCAGCGGGTTGCGCAGCCGCAGGCCCAGATAGTCCGTGGTCAGGTCCATGACCCCTCCTCCATGGTTCGGCCCGGTGGTTCAGCGGGGGGCGGCGGCGAACATGGCCGCCGGCCGGGACGCCAGCTCCTCGTACTCGGCCCAGCGGCGATTCACCTGGTCCTGGCCCAGTTTCAGCATCCGTTCGGCCTCGTCGGGGTGGGTGTTGGCCAGCATCCGGAAGCGCAGCTCGCGGTCGTGGTAGTCGCGCAGCGCCAGCCGGGG
>JBGALC010000070.1:0-16969 GCA_044224095.1 Micropruina sp.
CACCAGGCCGGATCGGCGACCAGCTTGGAAGCGACGTAGGCGTCCTTGCCGTCGGCGGGCATCTTGGTGCCCTTGACGTGGATCACGTTGGTGACGCCCCGTCCATGGCCGAAGGTCTCGATCATGTCGAGCTCCTGACCCGCGTCCGACTGCAGCCACACCGAGGCGTGCGCGCCGGGGGTCCGGGGGAACTTCACCCGTGCCGCGACGATCCCGGAGGACACGGTGAAGCGGCCCTGGGTGCTCACCATGGCGTTGTCGAAGACGCCCTGCGGGCAGCCCACCACCTTCTCGCCGGCGCGGGCCTGCTTGCCCCGGGCGCTCGCCGCGACCCGCGTGCTGACCGTCTTGGACGCCTTCGACATGCAGCAACGTCTCGGTGTCGGTGACGAGCACGCTGACCCTGGAGGGTCGCAACACCGTCGCCGACGGCCGGGCCGACGGCCTCACGGTGACCGAGGGCGCCACGCTCACCGTCACCGGCGACGACAACCGGGTCGCCGGCAACAAGGGCAATGGGCTGGTGGTGTCCGGCAAGGGCACCAGCGGACGGATCACCCGGCCGGTGCGCTTCGAGACCAACCGCAACCACGGCGTCCTGGTCAAGACCAAGGCCGCCCTGGCCACGGTCGTCAACTCGTTCGCCCGGAACAAGGGCGCCACCATCCACAAGCAGAGCGGCGGCAAGGTCACCACGCTGCGCTGACCGACGAGGTCAGCGCTGTCCCGGCAGCGATCGACGCACCGCCCGCCACCATCGTCGCGGCGCCGGCCGGCCGGCACGGACGGCGAGCGCCCGCTCCAGCAGGGTCTCGGCGCGCCGGTCGAAGGAATGCTCGGCCCGGACCCGTTCGGCCGTCGCCAACCGGGTCGGCCGGTCCGGCCACACCGCGTCGGGGTCGCCGAGCAGTGCCGTCCGGACCTCGTCGGCCGAGCCGCAGGTCACCACGCTGCCTCCGAACAACGCCTCCGCGCCGTCGATCGGGTCGCTGAGCACCCGGGCGCCGCAGGCGACCGCGTCGAACAACCGGTTCGACACGAAGCCGCCCCGCCGCATGTCTGCCCAGTGATCGTTGAGGACGACGGCCGCGCCCGCATAGCGGGCGCCCACCTCGGCGTTCGGCACCGAGGTGGCGAGCAGGCGTCCGGCGTGCGCGGTGTTCTCCCAGCCGGTGCCGACGATGCCCACCTCGGCCACGGCCGCGGCCCAGTCGACGATCGGGCGGTGCGCCCCGCGGCGGGCGTTCCCGATGAACAGGACGCCGCCGCCGGGGCGGTCGGCGCGTCCCGGGTGGCACAGCTCGACGTCGGTGCACTGCAGCAACGGGATGACCGGGACGTCCCACTCCCGGCTGCGCCGGCCCGCCCAGGCCGGCGAGGCGGCGAACACCGCGTCGTAGCGGCGTGCCTCGTCGGCGGTGACCTCGTCGGGGTGCGAGATCACCCAGAGCAGGCGCACCGGGCCCGGTGCGGGCACCTCGATCGGCAGGCCGCGCAGGACCAGCACGACATCGGCCCGGGCCCGGTCGGGCCGGTTCCGGGTGTCCCGGCGGTCGATGCCGACGTGTTGCCCGAGCCGGCGCAACGCCGCTGCCAACGAGTTCGCGAAGTGGGTGTCGCCCCACAGGTCGCCCCACCGGCCCGGCGTGGCGGCGGTGTCGATCGCCCATCGCAGCGCCTGCGCGGGCCTGCTCCGACCGGTCACGCCAGACCGAAGATCCGCGAGCGTTCACCGCCGAGCAGCCAGCGGCTGGTCACCACCAGGTCGAGGTTGTCCGGCTGCCAGCGCAGCGCGCGCAGGGCCCGCCGGGCCACCCGCACCGACGTCGACCAGGTGGTCACGCCGAGCGGCCGCAGCTGCGCCTGGGTGACCACCGCCAGCGACGCGCCGGTGGTCGGGTCGGTCAGTGTGCGGAGCCTGCGCCCGTCGGGCAGGTCGGCCGCCGGGATGCCCTCCTCGCTGGCCAGCAGCATCGCCTTCTGGGCCTCCCGGCTGATCCACAGCGGCTGGGTGAGCACCTCCAGTGCCCCCTTCGCCACCGTCGCGCCGGCGTCCGGACGTCCGATCCGGCGCGCATTGGCGGCCATCGAACGCAGTCGTCCGGGATCGGCGAGCAGCATGTCGATCTTGTAGCCGACCGTGGTCGCGTAGTTGCAGCGCACCGCTGCGCCCTCCTCGACCAGGAAGTCGGCGTTGCGCACCTCCTGCCCGGGGATCGGGTTGATGATCACCATCGGCAGGCCGGCGGCCATGCACTCCGACGACGACAGGCCACCCGGCTTGCCCACGAACAGGCTGGAGATGCGCATCAGATCGGACATCTCCTCGGTGTAGCCGAGCACCCGGAAACGGTCCGGGTCCTTCCGGACGGCGTCCCCCACCTCCCTGCGCAGCGCGTCGTTGTGCCCGCAGACCACCACGGCCTGGAAGCGCTGCGTGCTGCGCCGCACCTGGCGGACGATGTTGAGGGTGTAGCTGCCCCCGGACGCCCCGGCGGAGATCAGCACGATCGGCAGCCGGGGATCCAGCCCGAACCGCTTGCGGACGGCGGCGGCGTCCACCGGGTCGGCCAGCCCGGCGCGGACCGGGATGCCGGACGCCAGGATCCGATCCCGCGGGACGCCCAGGTTGGCCATGTGCTCATAGGCCTCGTCGCGGGCCACGAAGAAATGGTTGAAGGGTGAGGTCAGCCACAGCCCCTGGAAGTCGTAGTCGGTGGTCACCACGCTCAGCGAGGCCCGCAACTGCCGCCGGGCGAGCATCAACGCCACCAGCCGCGCCGGCAGGAAGTGGGTGCAGATGACAAGGTCGGGGTCGTACTTGCGGATCCGCCGCACCACCGAGGTGGTGTTCAGCTGGTCCCACCACTGCACCAGCGGTGCCAGCTTGAACGGCGAGTCCTGGCTGTCGTAGCCCCAGCCGACCACCCACGGGGCCTCGGCGACCAGCGCGAAGTAGCCGTCGTCGTAGAGCTTCTGGAACGCCTCGTTGGTGGTCTCCAGGATGTCGATGCGGAGCACCCGGTCCACCTCGGGGAGCTGCGCGAGCGCGTGCTCGACGGCGCTGCCGGCCTGGTTGTGGCCGGCGCCGACGCCGGCGGCCAGGATCAGCGTGCGTAGCCCCATGGGGTGATCGTAGGGTGCGCTACCTGCCCCGGCCCACCGGCTTGCTGTGCCCCGCGATCACCCGGTCGACCCAGGCGCTGTAGGTGCGCACGGTGGCCGGGTTCCAGATCCGCATCAGCAGTTCGTCGTTGACTCCGTCGGGCGTCCGGCTGAGCGCCCGGCCGGTCAGGTTGTGGGAGCCGATCACCCCGCGGACGAGCGGGTTGCCCGCGGCGTCCCAGCCCTCGATGGTGGTGATCTTGGTGTGGATGGCGGCACCCGTCCCGGCGCGCAGATCGACCCGGCCCGGCCCGGACGCGGTCAGCCGGCGTTGGGCGTCCGGGCTCCAGACCGTGAGGTAGCCGACGATGCGCAGCCGGCAGCCCTGAGCGACCAGCTCGCGCAACCGCTGGACGAGGTAGATCCGCTCGTCGGTCAGGAACAGCTGCGCCATCCGGACGGTCGTCCGTCGCCCGTCCTGGACACACCGGATGTCGTTGAGGATGGCCAGCACGGGATCGTTGGCCGGCCCCTTGCGGGGCTGTGGGAAGGTCCGGACTGCCGCGGTCGGCGTGGTGACCGTCCGGGCCAGCAGCTTCGGGTTGGTGACGCCCTTGCGCATCAGGCCGAACTGGGCGGAGAGGAAGTCGTACAACGCGCGGTCCCCGGTGGTGACGATGGCCTCGTTCGCCTGGTCCCGCCCGCTGGAGCTGGTGATGTTGCCGGACGACACCCAGACCACCGGGCCGGTGCCGCCGCGCGCCGACAGCAGCAGGAACTTGGAGTGCATCCGGATGCCGCCGGCGCGGGTCACCACCCAGGACCGGGCCCGGGTGTCTCCGCCGAGGGCGGACCGCAGCAGCCGGACCTGCCGCGACCCGTCGCCCTCCCGGTTCAGCAGGATGCGCACCTTGACCCCCCGCCGGTGGGCAGCGATGAACACGTTCGCCGATTCCGGATAGGTCATGTTGAACATCGACAGGGTGAGGGTCTGTCCCCGCCCGGCCGTTCGCGCCAGGGCGAGCGCGGACTCGGCGACCGCGTGCACCCGGCGCTGGTTCTTCGACCACGGATCGCCGAACACGACCCGTTGCTTCATGCCCGCCGGCAGATGCGTCGGCACCGGTGTCGGGGCGGCGGTCGTGGGCGCCGCGGAACTGGGGCTCGGCAGGCCGGCGGGCGAGGGGGCCGGCCCGGCGCCGCCGGCCGTGCAGCCGGACAACCCGACCACGGCCGTCGTCAGCCAGGCACCGAGGCATCGGACGGCCGTCCCCGCGGAAGTCGCCCCGGCCACAGGCGCACTCTACGGGCTGTCCAGGCTCTCCTCCGCCGGCCGCGCCCGTTCCATCATGAACTCCCAGGTCAGCCCGTGCGCCAGCACCACCAGCAGGATCAGCGCGATCGCCGCCGCCTGCAGCGGCGTCCCGCCGAGCAGGGACGACACCGCGGGGAAGACGCCCAGCACGGCGATCACGGCGTAGATGACGGCCACCACCCAGCGGAACCGGCGGAACGGGCCGCGCTCGGAGCCGCCGTCGACCCCGAGCAGCTGCACGGTGTTCACCACGCCGACCAGGGCGGCGACGGTGAAGCTGGAGCGCCAGATCAGCGGGTTGCCGGCGTCCACCTGTGCGAAGGTGCTCATCAGCCCGGGCAGCAGGAACGACAGGTAGACACCGCCGGCCAGCCGCCGCCGGGTCCGGTCGGCCTTCCACTCGGGGTGCCGCTCGATCACGGTCCACCACAACCCCACCAGGGTGAAGCAGGTGACCGCCATCAGCGAGTAGAAGCTGGACAGGTCCATGCCTCAGGGTACTGCCGCACCCGTGGTTGACTACTGCCGTGAAGCTTCAGCCGGCCTGGGTGCGGACCAGCGTGGCGGTGGCGGTCGGCGTCCTGGTGGCCGGTGCGCTGTGGGGTGCGCAGGGGGCCGCGACGGCGTCCGCGGCCGGCTGGATCGGCCTGGCGGTGACCTATGTGGCCTGGACCGCCCTGGCCCTGCTGCGCTTCGACCCCGCCGAGACCGAGCGGCACGCCACCCAGGAGGACCCCAGCCACGGCGGCACGGTCGTCATTCTGAGCCTGGCCTCGGTGGCGAGCGTGGCCGGCGTCGCCGTCCTGCTGGTCGGGGCGCGGACGGTCGGGCAGTTCCCGATCGAGGCGCTGCTGGGTGCCCTGGTCGTCGCCTGCTCGTGGGTGCTGGTGCACACGCTGTACACCGTCCACTACGGACGCCTCTACTACGCCGAGCCGGGGACGCCGGCCATCGACTTCAACGGCGACCGGCCCGACTACCAGGACTTCGCCTACCTGGCGTTCACCCTCGGCATGACGTACCAGGTGTCGGACACCAACCTGCTCTCCCGGGCGATCCGCCGGGCGGCACTGCGGCACGCGCTGCTGTCCTACCTGCTCGGCGCAGTGGTGCTGGCCTGCACCATCAACCTCGTCGTCCAGCTCGCCTCGACCGCGGTGGGCGGCTGACGACGCGGTGAACCGGAATGGAACCGTCCCCTGAACGGTGGGGACGGTTCCATTCCGGTTCAGCTCCGTTCCGGACGCCGGGCGCCGCCTACTCGGCGCGCACCCCCACCCCGGCCAGCGCGGAGCGCAGCACCGGACGGCAGGCCTCCCCGGCCGCCCACACCAGCGCGACGCCGGCCAGCAGGGACGCCACGAACAGGACCGGCCCGATCGGTGCCGGCGCCATGCTCGGCAGCTGGGCGAAGAACAGGATCGCCAGCCCGCCGGAGCCCAGCGCGCTGAGCGCGGCCGGGGCGACCACCTCGACCAGCCGGGTCTGGTCGTGCAGGCTGCCCGGGACGCCGAGGTTGGCCAGCCGGCGCAGCTCGCGGCGCCGATCCAGCACGGCGGACGCCTGGTTGAGCAGGGTCGAGGTGGCGGCCACCAGGAAGGCGATCCCGACGGTCAGATAGGTGCCGGTGCGGATGTCGTCGGCGAGGATCCTGAGCAGCGGGTCGCCGGTGGGTGCCCCGAAGTCGGGCAGGCTGATCAGCGCACCGCCGGTGAACCCGACGAACGCCAGCCCGGAGACCGACCGCCAGGCGCTCCGCGGGTCGGCCAGCAGCCGGCGTCCGGCGAGCAGCACCGCCGGACGCCCCGAGCGGGTGAGCAACAGCCCGAGCAGTTGCAGCAACCACGGCCCGACCAGGTTGATCACGCCCATGAACAGCCCCAGCACGACCAGGATCACCACCGCCGAGAGGACGAACTCGCGAGCCAGGTTGAGCATCGGCGCGATCAGCAGCCAGGAGCCGATCGCCAACGGCAGGGCCAGCAGCCGCCACAGCCTCAGCGCCGGACGGGGTGCCCGCCGCGCCACGCCCAGCGGCGAGATGGTGAGCCGCAGCAGCCCGGTGACCGAGCTGAGTCCGGCCAGCCCCACCAGCACGGCCACGGTGGCCGCGATCGCCCAGAGCGGCAGCAGCATCTGCGCCGCGCCGAGCGGGGCGGCCTGGAAACCGATGGCCGCCCAGGCGGGAAGGGTGATCAGGTAGCCGGCGACGCCGAGCGCTCCCCCGGCCAACGCAGCCAGCATCGTCTCGGCGGTGCTCAGCGCGATCGCCTGGCCGCCGGTGATGCCGAGCAGCCGCAGCGTGGAGAGCCGCTGGTCGCGCCCCAGCGCGCCCATCCGGGCGGCGGCGGCACCGAGCGTGACCAGGGGCACGATCAGCAGGACGCCGGCGCAGGCCGCCAGCAGGGTCCACACCGGCAGCTGCGCGGCGCCGTACTCGGCGTCACGGCCGAGGGCGGCAAGGAACGCCTGCGGCGGGTCGTTCTGCCGGTCGACGAACGCGCCGACCCCGGCGAGCACGGTCAGCAGCAGCCAGCTGCTCACGGTGAAGGCGAGCACGGCGAGCAGGTCGATCAGCCCGGCGCCGGCCCGGATCCGGCCCCGCAACAGCAGCGGCGCCACCCGGAACTGGTGCATCAGGCGGCCCTCCGGCTGAAGAAGTCGTTGCTGACCCGGCCGTCGACGATCTCGACGTGGCGGTCGCACCAGTCGGCGACCCGGGCGTCGTGGGTGACCACCACCAGGCTGGCGCCGGCCGTGGCGACCGCCGAGGTCAGCACCCGCATCACCTCGGCGCCGGTGGCCTGGTCGAGTGCGCCGGTCGGCTCGTCGGCGAGCACCACGTCCGGCTGGCCGACCAGGGCGCGGGCGATCGCGACCCGATGCGCCTGGCCGCCCGACAGCTGTCCCGGACGCCTGGCCTCCAGCCCGGCCAGGCCGAGCCACTGCAGGCAGTCGCCGGCCCGCCGGAACGCTTCGGCGCGCGGACGTCCGAGCAGCAGCAGCGGCAGGGCGACGTTCTCTGCAGCACTCAGTTCGGGCAGCAGCTGGCCGTCCTGGAAGACGAACCCCATCCGGGCCAGCCTGATCCGGCTGCGGGCGGCGTCCGAGGCCAGCGAGACGGGCTCCTCGCCGAGGCTGACGTCGCCCTCGTCGGGCCGCAGGATGCCGGCCAGGCAGTGCAGCAGGGTCGACTTGCCCGAGCCGGACGGCCCCATCACCGACACCGACTGGCCCGCGGGAATGTCGATGCTGACCCGGTCGAGGGCCCGGACGTCGCCGAAGGACTTGGAGATCTGCTGTGCCCGGAGTCCGGGCCGTGCGTTCGTCGTCATGGGCTCAAGCCACCCGGGCCACGGCCGTCGACTCACGGGCGCTGCCCGGTGTCCTGCGGGTAGTGCCAGCACTACCCCGTGGTGGACGTGGCGCCCTGCCGAACAGGCGCCGACGCTTCTAGGGTGGCCGGGTGAGCCAACCAGACCCGTCCCAGGAGGCGGCGGTCCGCGCCCGGCTGAAGCCGCCGCCCAATCCGCTGCGGATGCTGGTCAGCCCGCTCGGCTGGGGTGCCGTGGCCTACTGCGCGACCGCGATCCTGGGCGGCATGCTGGCCCTCGTCGCCGGCATCGTCGGGCTGTTCGTGCTGCCGCTGGTGGCCTGGGCCACCGCGAACGTGGAGGCCTACCGGCTGCGGCTGCTGGGGCTGCATCGGCCCGGCCCGCTGCCGAGCGGGCCGATCCGTCATCCGTGGGACGCCAACGGCCTGCGCTCGGGCAATCTTGCGGTCTGGGGCATCGCGGTGCTGTTCGCCCTGGTCGACTTCCTGCCCGGGGCGCTGCTGGTGGTGCTGGTGCTCGGCGTCATCACCCAGCTGCTCGGCTTCGTCGGCCGGCCGCCGGCCCCCGACCAGCTCGGGCTGTGGCTGCTGCTGATCGTCGTGCTGATCGCCGGGCTCTACGTAGCCTGGGCGCTGGCCAGCGTGCAGGCGATCCTGGTCGAGGACCTGATCCGTCCGCGCACCGAGCTCCGCGAGCAGGTGGATCAACTCACCACCTCCCGCCGGGAACTGGTGGACGTCTTCGCCGCCGAACGGCGGCGGATCGAGCGCGACCTGCACGACGGCGCCCAGCAGCACCTGGTCCTGCTCAGCATGCAGCTGGGCGAGGCCGAGTATGCCCTCGAGCGCGGCCGTCCGGAGGGTGTCCGGGACGCGCTGGCCGCCGCCCACTCGTCGATGGAGGCGGCGATGACCTCGCTGCGCGACACGGTCCGCGGCATCCATCCCCAGATCCTCACCGATCGCGGGCTGGCCGAGGCCGTCCGGGAACTGGCCGAGCGGCAGCCGGTGCCGGTCACGGTGACCATCACCGGTGACCGGCAGCCGCCGGAACAGCTGGCGCTGGCGGCGTACTACCTGGTCAGCGAGGCCTTCACGAACGCGGTCAAGCACGCCCGGGCGTCGGCCATGGCGGTCCGGGTGGCCCAGAGCGAGCAGCTCCAGGTCGAGGTGTACGACGACGGACGCGGGGGCGCGGTGGTGCGTCCGGGGCACGGGCTGAGCGGCATGATCGAACGCGTCCAGACGTTCGGCGGCGGCTGCTGGGTGAGCAGCCCGCCCGGCGGCCCGACCATCATCCGGGCCAGCTTCCCGCACCCGCACGCCGAGCGGGGGCTACCGTGACCGGGAGGAGGGAAGGGGACGGCATGCGGATCCTGGTGGCCGACGACGCCGCGTTGATCCGGGCCGGGCTGGTCGGCCTGCTGGAGCGGGCCGGGCACAGCGTGGTGGCCGAGGCCGGGGACGCCCCCGAGCTGATCGCCCAGTGCGCCCGGCTGGCCGACGGCCCCGACGGGCTGCCCGACCTGGTGATCACCGACGTCCGGATGCCGCCGACCATGACCGACGACGGGCTGCGCGCCGCCGTCCGGCTGCGCGACGCCTACCCGGGCCTGCCGATGCTGATGGTCAGCCAGTACGTGGCGCCGGCCTACGCCGCCACGCTGCTGGAGGCCGACGCCGCGGGAGGCGTCGGCTACCTGCTCAAGGAGCGGGTCGGGCGGGTCGCCGACTTCATGCGGTCGGCGGAACTGGTCGCCGCCGGTGAGGTGGTGATGGACCCCGAGGTGGTGGCCCAGCTGCTGAACGCCCGGCGGACCGACCCGCGGCTCGGCCGGCTCACCCCGCGTGAGCTGGAGGTGCTGTCGCTGATGGCGAAGGGCGCCGCCAACCAGCAGATCGCCGCCCAACTGGTGATCACCGCGGCCGCGGTGGCCAAGCATGTGGCGAACATCTTCGCCAAGCTCGACCTCGGACCCGACAAGGACAACCGCCGGGTGCGGGCCGTGCTGACCTACCTCAACGGCGTCCGCTGAAAGGAGAGAGCCGTGACCGAATGGATGTGCCGCACCTGCGGCGTGGAGCAGGCGGTGGCCGCCGAGCCGCCGGAGGCCTGCGCCATCTGCACCGACGACCGCCAGTACGTGCTGCCCAGCGGGCCGGCCTGGGCAAGTACCGAGCGGTTGCTCGCCGACGGCCACCGACTGGTCGTGTCCGAGCTGGAGCCGGGCCTGTGGGGGCTGCGTCCGGAGCCGAAGATCGGCATCGGGCAGACCGCGCTGCTCGCCATCGGCGCCGGCGGGAACCTGCTGTTCGACGTCCCGGCGTTCGTCGACCCGGCGGCGGTCGAGGCGATCGGACGCCTCGGCGGCGTCGCCGCGATCATGGCCAGCCACCCGCACATGTACGGCGCGCAGGTGGCCTGGAGCCACGCCTTCGGGGACGTACCCGTTCATGTCGCCGCCAAGGACTCCGGCTGGGTGCAGCGCAACGACCCGGTGATCGAGACCTGGCAGGATCCGTTCGAGCCGGTGCCCGGCGTCCGGGCCAGTCAGGTCGGCGGCCACTTCCCCGGGCAGACCATCGCGCATTGGACCGGCGCCGACGGCGTGGGCGTGCTGCTGGCCGGCGACGCCTGCGCCGTCCGCCCGGACGGCAACGTGACCTTCCTGCGCAGCTACCCCAACTCCATTCCGATGTCGCCGCTGGGGGTGCGCCGGATCGTCGACGGCTTCGATCGGCATCCGTACGGCCGGCTCTACGACAACGTGGCGGGACGACTGGCCCGCGATGCCGCGGCCGTCGTCCGGTTCTCGGCCCACCGCTACCTGGCCTGGATCGGCGGCGAGCACGACGATCTGATCTAGTCCCGCGGGCACGCTCGCTGGTCGACCGCGGGCCGGCCCGCCGCCGACCTCCTGGCTCGCCGTCCCACCCCGGCCGCGGCGCCGCGGCCGGGACGGCCCCGCCTCCGGCTACCGTCTGCCGGTATGGGAGTGCGGCGACGACTTGCGGCGGCGGTGACCGGGGGCGTCCTGCTGGCCGGCTGCACGGCGTCCGGGCCGGGCCGCAGCCTCGGCGCCATCGGCTATGTCGCCGACAAGAAGCCGGCCCTCGCACCGGCCACCTGGGTGCACACGGGCGACCGGATCGCGGAGTTGGCCGCCGGACTGACCGACCTGGACGCCGGGCTCGGCCGGCGGATCGCCGCGCTCGACCCGGCGGCTGACCTCGTCGTCACTCTCTACTACGACGGCTGCGCGAAGGGCTCCCCGGCCCTGGTGCTGGACGGCTCGACGCTCGGCGTCCGGTACGGCGAGACCAGCACCCGCAGCTGTTACCGCCCGGTCGACACCCTCGCCGTCTTCGCCGTCCATCGCTCGTCGGTGCCCGACCCGGTCCGGCTCGAGGTCTGCGGTCGGACGATCACCGTCACCCGCACCGAGGTCTCCGGCACACCGATCGGGCTGTGCTGAGCCGCGCAGCGGGCCAAGGTTGGTGGACGCGGCACTAGGGTTTCGTCAGGCTCGACCACTCCCGTTGTGATCCGCGTTCCAGCGCCACGGCACCGGTGCCGGCGAGCGAAGCCGAGGAGGTCGAACGGAGATGCTGGAGCTACCCACCGGGGTCGCCGTCCTGCTGGTGGCGCTGACGATCAGCGCGACGTCCGATCCCCGCACGATGCGTACCGCGCTCTACCTGCTGGGTCTGGTGGTGTGGCTGCTGATGTCGGTGGCCGGGCTGATCATCGCGGCGGTGCAGCATTTCGACCAGCAGCTGGCCGCCTACGCGCTGCTGGCGTTGCTGGTGATCATGCTCGGCACCGTGATCGCGCTGGGGGTCTTCCTGATCGTGACGGGCCTCACGCTGCTGCGCCGGGAGGGCGCGGCGTTGTCGCGGCTGCTCGGCCTCGGTCTGGGCGTGGGCATGCTCGGCTACGTCGCGTTGTGGGTCCTGGTGGTCGCCACCGGCTCCAGCCAGTGGGCGCTGGTGCTGCTGCTGCTCGGCCTGCCGCTCGGCTATCTCGGCTTCGGCTTCGTCGCGTTCCTGCTCTACGGGGCGCTGTATCCCTCGATCATGGCCCGCCGGGGAGGCCCGGTGGCGGCCGTCGTGGTACTCGGCTCCGGGCTGATCCGCGGTCGGGTGCCGCCGCTGCTCGCCTCCCGGATCCGCCGCGGACGCGCGCTGTACGAGAGGTACGCCGACCGTCGCCCGCTGCTGGTCACCTCGGGCGGGCAGGGCCCCGACGAGCCGGTCGCCGAGGCGAAGGCGATGGCCGACTACCTGACCGACGAGGGCTTCCCCGCCGACCGGATCGTTCTTGAGGACCGGTCCCGGAACACCGAGCAGAACCTGACCTACAGCGCCGAGCTGCTGGCCCGGCAGGGCGTGCGCGGCCCGATCGCGGCGGTCACCAACAACTTCCACGCCTTCCGCGCCGCACTGCTGATGCGCCGGCTGGGCATCGCCGGCTATTCGGTGGGTTCACCGACCGCGCGGCACTACTGGCCCAGCGCCGTCATCCGCGAGTTCATCGCCGTGCTGCGCGACCATCTGGTGCTGAACGTGGTGCTGCTCGGGCTGGCCTGCGTGCCGTTGATGGGCTACGCAGTGGGCGCTGCTGGTGAACGGTCCCGGTTAGGGCCGAACGCGCTAGAGGCCTAGCCAGACCGCTGAACATCGAAAGCTCCCCCGCCTGGACTCGAACCAGGAACCCTCTGATTAACAGTCAGATGCTCTGCCAATTGAGCTACAGGGGACCGCGCCGCGCGCGAGAAGAAACGTTACCAGAACCCTCACTCGATGTCGTATTCGGCCCTGAGCCGGGCCAGCTCGGCGTCCGCGCGTTCCTCCTGGGCGGCATCGAAGCCGCCGCCGTGCCGGGTCAGGGTCCACTGCAGCGGCGCGCGGTCGGCGTCCAAGCGGCGGCGGGCGACGATCATCGCCGCCCGGCCACGGTTCAGCTCCAGCCGTTCCTGGACGACGATGCTGGCGTCCACCCGTTCCCGGAACAGGTCGGGCAGCGAGCCCGGATCGTCCAGCAGGACGTCGTCGGCGGCACCCCCGGCCAGCCGCCAGCGCAGCCGGCCGGTCTCGGCGTCCCAGCCGCCGGAGGCGATCTCGTGCCAGCCGACGAAGTGCCAGCCGGTGCCGCTTCGGACGGCGAGCCGGCCGGACAGGCCGACCACCGGACCCTCGGCACCTTTCGCCCAGGCCAGCACCCGGACCCGGTGTCCGACCGCCTCGGTGAGGCTGGCGAAGTGGTCACGCGGCAGACCGGCCCGATCGAAGAGACCCATGCCGCCATTATTCAAGCTCAGGCGGCTCGTTCGGCCAGCAGCCATCCCCGCAGCCGTCGCAGGGCGCGGGCCTCGTGCCGGCGCAGGGTGCTCACCGAGATTCCGAGCGCCTGGGCCGCCGGACCCTGCCGCAGCGCCGGCCCGCCGTCCAGCCCGAAACGGATGTGCACCACCTCGGCCTCCGCCGCGGGGAGCGCGGGCAGCAGCGCACGCACGTCGTCCTCGTGCCCGGGTTCGGGCGGCGTGGCATCGGCGAGCGCCAGGCCCTGATCCAGCCGCGCGACGGTGGGCAGGCCGCGCATCCGCGCCACCCAGCGCTCGCTGCGCCCCAGCAGGGCGGCCAGCTCGTGGTCGGTGACGCTGTGCCGCAGCTCGACGGTCAGCTGGTCGGCGAGGCTGCGGACGCCGCGGGCGCGCAACGCGGACCGGACCGACACCGGCAGCCACTGGCCGACCGACGCGTTCTCCACCCGGCGCCGGATCCACTGCGTCGCGTAGGTGCTGAACCGGTAGCCGGCCGCGTGATCCCAGCGCTGCAGCGCATCGGTCAGCCCGAGGAACCCCTCCTGGAACAGCTCGTCCGGACTCACCGCCGAGCGCCTGGCCTGCTGGCCGGCGATGCTCTGCACGAGCCGGAGGTTCGCCAGCAGGAACCGCTGCCATGCCTCCGTGCCGAGCTGACGCAGCGCGGCCAGCTCGCCTGCGGAGGCCGTCGAGGTGTCCCCCGCTGCCATCCGCTCGGCGGCCAGCAGTCCGGCCTCGATCTGCCTGGCCAGTCGGATCTCCTCCGCGGCCCCCAACACCTGTGTCTCATCGCTCATGGCCCGATGCTCATCAACCGGCCCGGTGGGCGGAACGAGGCCGGCCCAACTGTGGAGGCAACATTCGGACAACACCAGTTTCGGTGGACGGCTCACAAACCGGCCGGCGGGGACCAGCTCGGCCGGGCGGACCGGGACCAGCCGGCGTGACCGGCTCGGCCGGCGGACAGGCTCAGCCGGCGGGACCGGCAGCCACCTCGTTCAGTTCCCGGCGCTGCTTCTCCAGCTCGAGCAGGGTCGCGAACATCCGGTTGTAGCTGACCTGGTCGTCCACCGGATTAGTCCGCTGGAGCTTCGACTTCAGCCGGGCGATTTCCCGCGCGACGCTGAGCAGGCGGAGCTTCGCGACGTACTCGGCGGCGTAGCCGGGACTGGCCGGGCGCAGCAGCGGCTCGGTGGTCAGCGCGGCGACCACCGCGGACACACCCGGGTCCGGGCCGGCCGCGAGCACCGGCTGCGGCCAGTCACCGCCGGGCGCGCCGGCGTCCGCGATCGCGGCGAAGATGGCGCGGTAGGCGGGGTGGGTGAAGTCGTCGGGGCCGACGCCGTTCCAGCCGGACCCGAACACCTCCGGCGCGCGCAGCATCAGCCGCAGGGTGCCGCGCTCGACCTCCAGCGTCCGGTCCCGGGGGTTGGGCATCGGCAGCCCCAGCAGGCTCGGCTCGTCCGGCGGCGGCTCGGCTGCGGCCGGCGGCTGCCGGTCGGGACCGGAGGGCGGTCTGCGGCGGCCGGCCCGGGCCACCTCGCGGCGCACCTCGTCGACCTCGGCACCCAGCATCTTGGCCAGCTCGTGGATGTAGCCGTTGACCAGCGAGCCGTCCCGGACGCTGCTGACCAGCGGCGCGGCGGCGCGCAGGGCACCGAGCCGGCCGTCCACCCGGTCCAGGTCGAAACCGGCGATGGTGCTGGCCATCACGTACCGGTAGAGCGGCTCGCGGCGTCCGACCAGTTCGCGGACGGCGGCGTCCCCGTGCTGGATGCGCAGATCGCACGGGTCGAGACCGGTGGGTTCGATCGCCACGTAGGTCTGGGAGATGAAGTGCTGGTCGCCGGCGAACACCTTCACCGCGGCGGCCTGGCCGGCGGCGTCGCCGTCGAAGGTGAAGATCACCTCGCCCTTGAGCGCGTCGGTCGACCCGATCAGCCGGGACAGCAGCCGGGCGTGGTCGTCGCCGAACGCCGTGCCGCAGGAGGCGACCGCGGTGTCCACCCCGGACAGGTGCGCCGCCATCACGTCGGTGTAGCCCTCGACCACGACCGCCTGGTTCTTCTTGGCGATCTGCTGCCGGGCCAGGTCGAGCCCGTAGAGCACGTGCGACTTCTTGTAGACCGGGGTCTCCCGGGTGTTGATGTACTTGGCCGGCATCCGGTCGTCGTCGAACAGCCGCCGGGCGCCGAAGCCGAGGACGGAACGCCCGGCGTCGCGGATCGGCCACAGCAGCCGGGCCTGGAAGTAGTCCCAGCCGCCCTCGCGGATCAGGCTCGCCTTGATCAGCTCGTCGTCGGTGAACTTGTGCGCCCGCAGGTGCTTGGCGAGTTCGCGTCCGCCCAGCGGCGCGAAGCCGACGCCGAAGCGTTCGGCGGCGTCCCGGTCGAAGCCCCGCTCGGCCAGGAACTGCCGGCCGACGACGGCGTCCGGGCCGGAGAGCTGGTCGGCGAAGAATTCCGCGGCCAGCCGGTTCGCCTCCAGGATCCGTGAACGCAGCCCCGGCTCGACCCGGACGCCGCCGCC
Organism: Micropruina sp.; assembly: GCA_044224095.1. Taxonomy (GTDB): domain Bacteria; phylum Actinomycetota; class Actinomycetes; order Propionibacteriales; family Propionibacteriaceae; genus Micropruina. Next base: position 15,608 of record JBGALC010000070.1, read on the forward strand.
CCCGTCGGTGTACCGCAGCTGGACGCCGACCCGGTCGGCCAGGAACTCGACGGCCTCGACGAAGCTGCAGTTGTTGATCGCCTGGACGAAGCCGATCACGTCGCCGCCGACGTTGCAGCCGAAGCAGTAGTAGAAGCCGCGGGCCGGGGTGACGCACAGCCCGACCAGCGCACCCCCGCCGGCCGGCCGCAGGGTCACGTAGGAGCCGACCACGTCCTCGATCCGGCTGCGCTCGCGGACGGTCGCCAGATCCTCCTCGTTGATCAAGCCCGCCACACCCGGCAGTGTACGCAGCGGCACGGACGCCAGGTCGTCATCCCGGGCTCGCCCCAGAGTCTCCGCGGCCGGCTCTGCGGTGGTGGCCAGGTCACGGCGCTCGGCGGGAGGGCGAGCCCGCCGCTCTCGTCTCGGTCGCGACTACTGGGGGCGCGGCAGCCGGGCAGGATCCCAGCCGAGCAGCTGGACGGCGGTGTCGAAGGCGAACCGGTCGGTCATCCCGCCCACGTAGGCGATCGCGGCGTGCACCAGCCGGGCCGGATCCTGCGGCGGCGCCGGCAGCCGCTCCGGATGCTCCAGGTAGAACGACACCAGGGCGCACAGCACGGCGATCACGGCGTCCGACTGGGCCACGGACTCGGGGCGGGTATAGATCCGTTCGTAGTTGGCCAGCGCGCAGTCTCGGCCAGCGCACCGGCCATACCTGGGCACCCATGCCGATCGCGCCGGTCTCCGCGCGCCGTCGCGATCACCTCGCGGGACGAAGGCGCTGAGCTGTTCGCGCCGGGTCGCTCCGGCGACGGCGACCACGCCGGCCGGCACGTCGTCCAGGCTCACGATGCCGGCGCCGACGGCGTCCTCGAGGTCGTGCGCAATAGGCGATCCGGTCGGCCCAGACGATCTCGCCCTCGACGGTGGCCGGGGTGGGCCGCGACCAGGAGTGGTTGCGGATGCCGTCCAGGGTCTGCCGGCACAGGTTGAGCGAGGTGAGCACCACGGCGCCCCACGGCCGTGGTCGTAGCCCTCGGGCAGGAAGGTCGAAGGCGTCCTCGCTGGCGGGCCGGTCCGTGGCCGCAGTCGACTCCAGCGCGATCGGCCCGCGAGGGTGATCGTTCACCTCGACCTCGCGGGGGCGACCGAGGTCGCCACCTGGGCCGCTACCTCCAGCGCGTGGGTCAGCCGGGTGCGCTGCGGTCGCTCGGATGCACGACGACCACCCGGCCAGCCGCCGGAACGCGGTCGAGTGCACGATCCGGTCCCGGTCGCGTTCGAAGCAGGTCCGCTCCGGGTCGGGCTCCTCGTCCCGGGCCCGTTCGCCGGCACCGCTGGCCCGGGTGGCCGCGGCCACCAGATGTTCGGCCTCCC
>JBGALC010000010.1:0-86133 GCA_044224095.1 Micropruina sp.
CTCACCGTGCACAAATCGCAGGGCAGTCAGTTCGCGGTGGTCTCGCTGATCCTGCCCGACGTCGATTCGCCGCTGCTCACCCGCGAACTGCTGTACACCGCGGTGACCCGGGCCCGCGAAGCCGTGCACCTGATCGGCACCCGCGAGGCGCTGGCCGGCGCCGTTGCGCGGACGGCGCGCCGGGCGTCCGGGCTGCGGGAGAGGTTGTAGCCACTCGCGGCACCTTGCCGCCGCGGGAACAATGGGGACACCGGCCAGATCTGCTGGCCACCGAGGGTTCGGAGCGAGAGATGACCGAGAAGGGCAGGACGGAAGAGTTCGAGGTCACCGTCGGCAACGTGGTCAGCAAGATCATGGAGTTGATCCGGGAGGGCAACGTCCGCCGGATCACCCTGCGACGCGACGGCAAGACCCTTATCGAGATCCCACTCAACGCCGGGCTCACCGTGGGTGCCGTCACCGCTCTGGTCGCTCCCCTGCTGCTGGGCGTCGGCGCGATCGCGGCCGTCGTCAGCAGGGTGACCGTCGTCGTCGAGCGGCCGTCGAAGCCGGCCTGACCGCAGGCCGCGTCGGTGCCGGTTCGAAGGATTCCGCGGCCTCGGCCGCCGGTCACTCACCCGAGGCAGACCTGAGCACGGCCACGCGCACGAACACCATCGGAGGCTCCACTGGGGCCAAGGGCCGTCCGGGCGGCACCCCGACATTCGGCACCACCCCTTGACCTCGCGCTTGCTTTTTGCAAGTGTTGGTCTCCTCAGCACACACCCGCCACGAGGGAGACCACGATGACCGCGATGTTCGTCAACCTGCCGGTGACCGACCTGGAGTGCGCGAAGGCGTTCTACACGGGTGTCGGCTTCACCATCAATCCGCACTTCACCGATCACAACGCGGCCTGCGTCATCGTCGAGGAGGGTCACAGCTACTTCATGATCCTGGTGCGCGAGTTCTTCCAGACCTTCACCGAGCTGCCCATCGGCGATCCGGCGAAGAGCCCGACCGTCTCGACCGCGATCTTCCTGGACAGCCGGGCGGCCGTCGACGAGACCGTCGCCAACGGCATCGCGGCCGGCGGCAGGGAGCCACAGCCGCCCTCCGACTACGGCTTCATGTACCAGCGGCAGCTCACCGACCCCGACGGCAACATCATCGAGTTCGGTTGGATGGACCCGGTCGCGGCCGCGCAGGGCCCCGAGGCGTTCGCCAGCCAGCAGGCCTGACCGCCGATGGCCGCCCGCGACTACGGGCAGTACTGCGGCGTCACCCGCGCCCTGGAGTTGGTCGGGGAACGCTGGGCCATGCTGATCGTCCGCGATCTGCTCGTCGGGCCGCGCCGCTACGGCGAGCTCGCCGCCGGCCTGCCCCGCATCCCGACCAACATCCTGGCGGCGCGGCTGAAGGAGCTGCAGGCGGCCGGCGTGATCCGGCGGGCCCCGCGCTCACGGGTGATCGTCTACGAGCTGACGCCGTACGGCCGCGAGCTGGAACCGGTCGTGCTGGCGCTCGGCGCCTGGGGCTTCAAGGCGATGGGCGACCCGCGCGACGAGCAGATCATCACGCCGGACTCGATGACGATGGCGCTGCGGACCGCGTTCCGGGCCCAGGTGGCGGCCGCGCTGCCGGCGACCGCGTACGCGGCGCACCTCGGTCCCGCCGAGCTGCTCGTCCGGGTGGACGGCCCCACCCTGGACGTCAGCCGCGGCGACGGCGCGGCCGACCTCGCCTTCGCCGCCGGGCCGGGGATCAGGAGGCTGATCTCCGGCGAGTTGGCCCCCGACCGTGCGATCGCCACCGGGGTGGTGGAGGTGCTCCGGGGGCCCGGCGAACTCCTGGCCCGTTTCGCAGACACCTTCCACCTCGCCGCCTGACCGGCACGGCTTGCCCGCAGGTAGCCATCGAACGCACCGGTGCGGCATTGCCGCCCATCCGAAGGACCGACCTGTGACTCCCGCGCTGGAACTGACCGGCATCCTCGGCTGGGCCGAGTCGGTGCTCAACGCGATCGGGGCGTGGGGGGTGGGGCTGCTGGTCGCCCTGGAGACCGTGTTCCCGCCGATTCCCAGCGAGGCGATCCTGCCGCTGGCCGGCTACCTGTCGACGCAGGGCCGGCTGAGCTTGCCGCTGGTCTTCGTGACCGCGACGCTCGGCTCCTACCTGGGGGCGACCGCGCTGTACGGACTCGGCTCGGCACTGGGCCTGGAACGTTCCATCAAGGCGCTCTCGAAGCTCCCGCTGATGGACCGCGAGGACTTCGAGCTTCAGTCTGCTCACCGTCGCCGGCAGCGGCGTGTGGAACGGCCTGCTGATCGGTGCGGGCGCCCTGCTCGGCGGCCAGCATCAACTGGTCGATCGCTACTCCAGCTACCTCAACTACGCCCTGTGGGTGGCACTGGCCGCGTTCGTCGTCTCGCTCGTCGTCCGCCGGGTGCGTCAGCGACGGCGACCGGGGTAAGTCCCCGACATGCGAATCGGAGACCACGACGCCAGTTCGCCGTCCGGTGACGCCGGACGGCTGCGGGGCGCGGCCGTCCAGCCCGGGGCCCGTTCCCGCGGCCACCTAGGGTGGACGAGCGAGCATGTGCTGACAGGAGGCCATGACATCAGCGCCGAACACTCCCCCAGCCGTCGCCTGGTGGTGCGCGTCACCGAGTCGGTGCTGCCCACCCGCCACGGCACCTTCCGCATCGTCGGCTACCGCGCCGCCGACGGGGGCGAGCTGATCAGCCTGTCCACCGGCATCGAGGACGGCCGGCCGCACTCCGGCGCTCCCCTGGTCCGGCTGCACTCCGAGTGCCTCACCGGCGATGCCCTGGGCTCGTGGCGATGCGACTGCGGCGAGCAGCTGGACGCCGCCCTCGCCCTGATCGCGCGGGCCGGCGAAGGCGTCCTGGTCTACGTGCGCGGTCATGAGGGACGCGGAATCGGCCTGGTCGAGAAGCTGCGCGCCTACCGGCTGCAGGATCAGGGCCTGGACACCGTGGACGCCAACCTACGGCTGGGCCACCCCGCCGACTGCCGCGACTACGGTCAGGCGGCGGACATCCTGCGCGACCTCGGGATCGAGCGGATCCGGCTGCTCTCCTCCAACCCGGCGAAGGAGGAGGCGCTCGGTGCGCTCGGCGTCACCGTCGTCGAGCGGCTGGGGGCGGCCGTGCCGGCCCGTCCCGAGAACGCCCGCTATCTGCAGACCAAGCGGCAGCGGATGCGGCACGACGACGCCGGCACGGCAGCCCTCGGATCGATCGAGCCGGCCGAGACCGCCCTGGCCGAGGTCACGCCGGTCGAGGTGGCCGACGGCGAGGTGGCCGACCGTTACGCCGCGCTCACCGGCCGGGACGAATGGGTGGTGGCGCAGAGTGCGCAGAGCCTGGACGGCTTCCTGGCCACCCGCGGCGGCGACGGCGCCGGGCTCTCCGGAGCAGCCGACCACCGCCACCTGCATCACCTTCGGGGGCTGGCCGACGCGGTGGTGGTCGGCGCCCAGACGGTGGTCAACGACGATCCGCTGCTGACCGTGCGGCTGGCTGCGGGGAGCAACCCGACGCGGGTGCTGATCGACCCGCACGGACGGATTCCGGCGGCCGCGCAGGTGCTGGCTCGCCCGGACGCGCCGACGCTCTGGCTGACCGGGCCGGACGTCCCGGGCCTGCCGGAGGCGCCGTCACACCTGACCCAGATCCGGCTCGGTGCGGGACCCTGGTCGCCGGACGAACTGCTGCATGAGTTGAGCGAGCGTGGTCTGCGCCGGGTCCTGGTCGAGGGCGGCGGCCGGACGGTGTCGTCGTTCCTGACCGCTGGTGCGCTCGACCGGCTCTTCCTCACCACCGTGCCGGTCCTGCTCGGCGACGGCGTGCCCGGCGTCCGGGTGCCGCCGGTCGCCCGCGTCGCCGACGCCCCGCGCTGGCCCGTGCGCCGGTTCGCCCTCGGCGAGGACAGCTGTGTGGAGATCACCCTGCGCCGGGAACCGGGTGGCGCGCAGCACCGAGATCGCGGCAGACCCGGGATGACCTGAACGCCCGGCGGTGCTCCCGCCGTTCGCCGCGCAGGCTCGGGATCCCCGTGGGCGCCGGGATCTCTTGCGCCGGTCGCCGAAGCGCTCGCCGCCGCTACCGGTGGCGGTCGTCCGGGGTGATCAGCAGATCGACGTGACCGACCCGGACGCGCAGCGTCCCCGCGTCCAGCGCGGCCAGCCGGGCGTCCAGCCACGCGGCGGCCGGCCGGGCGATGTCGGGACGCGCCTCCACCGCGGCCCCGGCGCGTTCGGTCAGCAGCCGCCGGATCAGCGGCGCGGCGTCGGCGTCCAGCAGCCACGGCGTGTCGGCCCTGCGCACCCGCAGGCCCACCTGCTCGCAGCGCGCCGCCAGGTGGTCCGCGGCACCGGCGCCGGGCCGTCCGCCGCGGGCCTGATGCGCATTGAACGCCGTAGCCACCAGCGCGTCGGCCGAGTGCGCAGGGTGCAGTTGCAGGGTGCCGTCCACGGTCAGGCTGAACAGCGCCGGGATCCGATGGACCAGCAGCACGTCCGCCAGGTCGTCGAGCTGGTCGCCGGTCAGCAGGTCCAGCAGGGCCGAACAGGTGACCATCGTGGCGCCGCGGGCGCGGATCAGTTCGCCGAGGTCGCCGATGCCGCCCACCACAGGCTCGGCGTCCGCGTCGTCCACGGTCGCCAGCAGCTCGGCGTCGTGGTCGAGCAGCACCCAGCGCGCCGGCGTCCGCAGCCGCGGCGCGAGGTAGGCCCGGTTGGCACCCGTTCCGGCGCCGATGTCGACGACGGTGGGCGGGCCCGCGCCCGCGGCCGCGGCGACCCAGTCGGCGACCAACCCGGCGGCCCGGTCCCGGGCGGCGGTGTCGGCGGCCCGGCGCAGGGCCAGCCAGTCCGCTGCGATCGGACGCTCCGGCCGGATCACCGCCCGACCACCCGGGCGAGTTCGGCGGCGGCCCGGGACCAGCCGCGCAACCCGGCCCGGGCGTCCCCGGCTCGGTCGCGCCATCTGCTGCGCAGGCCCGGTTCGGTCAGCCAGCGGCGCAGCTCGCGGGCCAGCGGGCCGGGTTCGTCGGTCGGCACCGCCGACCCGGGCAGGCCGTGGCCCCCGCCGCTGCCGAGCGCCTCGACCGCCCCGGTGCCGGCGCCGACGATCGCCGGCACGCCCCGGGCGAGCGCCTCGGTGACCACCATCCCCCAGGTCTCCGCACGCGCCGGATGCAACAACAGGTCGGCCGTCGCGTAGGCGTCGTCGAGCGCCGCGCCGTCCAGTGGCCCCGTCCAGGTGGCCCGGGCGCCGGCCAGGGCGGCCCGGAACCGTTCCGCATAGGCGGCATCGGCGACCGGGCCGACGAAGGTCGCGGTCCAGGGCAGGTCCAGGCAGGCGGTGACAGCGGCGATGGTGCCGAGCTGGTTCTTGCGGGGGCCGATCGAGCCGACCTGCAGCAGGTTCGGCGGATCGTGCGGCTCGGCCCTCGGCGCGGGCTCGACGCCCGGCGGAACGGGGGCGACGTCCTCGCGGCCGGTGTGCCGGACGAGGTCGGCGGCGGCCGTCCGGCTGGTCGCGACGACGCGCCACGCGGCCCGGACGCTGCGCCGCTCCAGCCCGGCCAGTTCCTGCCGGTCGGCGTCCGACAGTCCGCCCTCGGCGGCCAGCGGCAGGTGGATCAGCAACACGATCCGGACGCCGTCCCCGGCCGCCTGCTCCACCAGGTCGGGAGAGGCGGCGCCGACCAGGCCGTCCAGCAGCACCACGTCTGTGGTCTGCAGCGCGGTGCGCAGCAGCTGACGGGAACGGCCGTCTCCGCGCGGCCAGGGTCCGTCGATGTGCACCACGGCCGGCGGCGGGCCGGGCCAGTGCGCGACCACGGCGGCGTTGTAGGCGTGGCCGCCGGACGGCGCCGACGGCCGCGGCACCACGAACCGCAGACCCATCTACAGCTCGACCCGGTAGGTCGCCCAGGCGTCCGGATGTTCACGGAGCCGTACCGACAGCCCCGCGAAGCCGGTGAGGTCCATCGTGGCGCGCAGCCGGTCGCCGATGTGTCCGGCCACCACCTCGGTGGTGCTGAACCGGCCCGCGAAGGCCGGGTGCTCGTCGAGGTTGCGGTAGTCGAGGTCGGCCAGCACGTCCTTCAGCCGGGCCGAGGCCGCCCCGATGTCGATCACCACGCCGTGCCCGTCGAGCTCCGGACGGCTCCAGGTGACCTCGACGACGAACGTCGCGCCGTGCAGTCCCGCCGCCGGGCCGAAGAACGCGTCGGGCAGGCTGTGCGCGATCATCACGTGGTCGCGGACGGTCAACTCGTACATGGCTGCTCCTGCGGATAGCTGATCACCTGGCAGAGGGTCGTGCCGCGGCCGGCGTCCAGTTCGCGAAGGGCGTTGGGCAGGTCGGCGAAGGGCACCGCGGGTGCCAGCAGCGCATCGAAGGCGTCGTCGCGCAACAGTTCCAGCGCCAGCATCAGCCGGTCGGACGTGCTCCGCCTGGCGGCCCGCGCCGGAGCCACCCGGCCGACCTGGCTCGCCCGCAGGGTCAGCCGCCTGGCGTGGAAGTCGCCGCCCAGCGGCAACCGCGGCTGCGCCTCACCGAACCAGGACAACTCGATCACCTCGCCCTCGTCACCGCACAGCCGCAGCGCCGTGCCCACCCCCGCGGCGCTGGCGGACGCCTCGAAGACCAGGTCGCACTCGCCGGCGGCGGCGTCCGGCCCGACCAGCGCCACCCCGATCCGGTGGGCCACCTCGGCCTTCGCCGGGTCGACATCGACGAGTTGCAGGCCGCCGAGCGGGAAGCGGCGCAGCAGCGCCGCGACGCTGAGGCCGACCATCCCGGCGCCGATCACCGCCACCCGGTCGCCGATCCGGGGGCCGCCGTCCCACAGGGCGTTCACCGCGGTCTCCACCGTTCCGGCCAGGACGGCACGCTCGGCGGGCACGCCGTCCGGCACTTCGGTGACGGCGGACGCCGGCACGAGGTAGACGTCCTGATGGGGGTGCAGGCAGAACACCCGCTTCCCGAGCAGCTGCGGCGGCCCGGCCTCGACCACACCGACGCTCAGGTAGCCGTACTTGACCGGCCCGGGCAGGTCGCCGGCCTGGAACGGGCAGCGCATCAGGGCCCGCACCGCTTCCGGCACGGCATGCCGGTGCACGAGCAGTTCGGTGCCCCGGCTCACCCCGGACGCCAGCGTCCGGACCCGCACCTGATCGGGACCCGGCTCGGGCAGCTGCTCCCGGCGCAGGGCACCCTCGCCCGCCGCGACCGTCCAGTACGCCGTCGCCTCCATGGCGCCACGCTACCCGTGCGGGCCGGCCCGCTCCGGGCGTCCGCGGCTCAGCCGGCGTCCGGGAGAGTCTCGATGCGGGCGGCGAGCCCGGTCAGGCTGGTGATCCGCGGGACGCCCTCCCGGTGCCGCGGTCCGCCGGCCCCCGAACGGTCCAGCCAGATCGGCGCGATGGCCGCCGCCCGGGCGCCCTCGACGTCGGACTCCCACGAGTCGCCGACATGGACGACACGCTCCGGCGGCAGCCCGCTCAACTCCAGGGCGGCGCGGAACAGCGCCGCGTCCGGCTTGTACGCCCGGGCGTCCTCGCTGGTCACCACAGCCGCGACCGGCGGCAGTGCGGGCAGCACCCGGAGGAGGTCGGCGCGGTCGATGTTGGAGACGATCACCACCGGGCAGAGGCTCCAGCGGCGGAGCAGCGCGACGGCGTCGGCGAACGGTTCCGCGGCGCGCCAGTAGCGGAACAGCGGCTCGATCAGCTCGGTCACCCTTGCGGGGTCGAGCGGGGCGCCAAGGCCGCGCAGGGCGTCCGCCATCGCCTCGATCTCGAGCTCGCGCTGGCAGCCGAAGGCTGCCCCGGTCCGCTCGGCGCACAGGCTCCGGAACCGCTCGTACCAGTCCCGGTCGAGCCGGTCGGCGTCCACGCCCGCGAGTCGGGCGCTGGCTTCGACGACCGCCTCGATCGCCGGTCGGTCGCCGGCCACGAGCGTGCCGTAGCAGTCCAGGAACACCGCGCTCGGTCGCATGCGCCTGAGCTTAGGAGCCGGCCGCGTCAGGTCGAACCTCGCGGAAGAGTGTCAGATCGGGCACCACTAGTGGTGCCCGATCTGACACCGATTGCCGCCTGGCCGAGGTCAGCCGCGGCAGGTGGCCAGCAGATCGCCGCGGGCGTCGAACACCTGGCCCTCGACCGCCGGCGGATGGTCCCAGTCGTCGAAGCGAATGGCGGCTTTCGGGGTCACCCGCGCGTCGACGACGGCGACACCGTCGATGACCGGGTGCGTGGTCGTCACGCCGTCGCCGACCATCCCGATCCGGAGGCTGGCCGCTCGGGTGAGGACCACCCCGGCGTCGTTGCGGACGACGCCGGCGCCCTGCAACTGGTATTCCTCGACTGTGCCGTCGTTGCTGCGTGCCAGGTTGCGCGCTCTGACTGGGCACGCCGCGGGGCCCGCGACGGCCGGACCGCCGCCGACCGACAGCTCAACGGACGCGCCGATGCCCTCCTCGCCGAGGTCGCAGTGATAGTCGTCGGTCCAGAAGGAGTAGTTCACGTCGATGCCTGGCGGCAGTGCGGTCACCCGGGACAGGTCCGGCTCGGACGACCAACCGGGCCGTGGCGGACACCGCTGCACCACGACGGAGCGCGGAATCAGCGGCTGAGTCCACCACTCCCCCGGCTGATGCACGTTGAGGGCCCAGCCGTCGGGGATCTTCTCGATCGGGATCGTCGCCGCGCAGCCAGCAGTCAGCAACGCAAGCACGACGGCAACGACGACGGCGTGCAGAAATCGACTCATCAGACCCCCACTCCCAATGTCCGTCCGGTTGGACGTGGCAAACGCCGACCACGGGAGCACGTCAGCATACGCGACTCTCCGAAGAAGGGGTCGGGCCTTGTTGCACACCGACGGGCGTTCAGTCGAGCGGTGCTGGCGGTGCGGGTGAACGGCTGACGGGGGTAACCACTCGCCTCACCGCGACGGGCCGGGCCGACAGGACGAGCAGATGGCAGCTGCACTATCTCAGGTGCCGCTCGAAGAACTCGGCGGTGTCCTCGCCGGCGAACCTCGGGACGCCCGTGTGCCCGCCCATGTTGGCGTGCAGTGACTTCTCTCTCGAGCCGAAGGCGTCGAACAGGTCCAGGGCCATCTGCCGGTCGTTGTCCTCGTCGTCCCATTGGAGGAGGACATGCAGCGGAATGGTGACCCGCCGAGCATCCTCGAACGTGACGCGCGGCACGAAGCTCCCGGCGAAGAGGCCGGCCGCCACGATTCGCGGCTCGACCAGGGCAAGCCGGACGCCGATCGCGATCACGCCGCCCGAGTAGCCCACCGGGCCGCCGATCTCGGGTAGCGCCAGCAGGTCGTCCAGGGCCGCCTGCCACTCCGGGACTGCCCGGTCGAGCAGCGGTCGATGATGTCGTCGCCGACCGGCTCGCCGGCCGCCACTACCCGGCGGAGGTCGGCGCGAGCGCGTTCGACGTCCGGCAGCGGTGACCGGACGCCGCTGCCGGGGAGTTCGATGGTGGCCGCGGCGAAGCCACTGGCCACCGAGCGCCGGGCCCGTCCGGCCAGCCGGGGATACATCCTGCTCAGTCCGCCGGGATGGCCGAGCAGGATCAGTGGGACGGCCGCGGAGGCCGACGCGGGCGTCCACAGGATGCCCGGAATCTCGCCGAGGACGAACTCGCGTTCGATGACGCCGTCGTCCAGGCGCTTGTCAGAGGTGAAGTGCATGGTCGTGCCTTTCGTGGAGTGCTCCAGACGGCGCTCCCGGACGACCTATCGCCCGACCGTGACCCCGCAGGGGAGCACCCATGTCGTTGCGTTCACGGATACCACCTCCTCGTTGACGTGCACGGACAACCGGAGACTAGCAGCGGTCGGCGTCCCCACCGGACCTCGGTAGACATTTGCCCATATGGGAATATAATGCTGTGATGGCACGGGCAGCGACGACATCGGACGCGTTCAACGCGATCGCCGAGCCGCAGCGCCGGGAGATCCTGGCCCGGCTGCAGGGCGGCGAGCGCGCGGTGGGCGAGCTGGCGCAGGAACTCGGGATGACTCAGCCGCAGGCGTCGAAGCACCTGCGCGTCCTCCGGGAGGTCGGTCTCGTGCACGTCCGCGGCCAGGGAAAACAGCGGCTCTACGATCTGGACCCGCGCGGGCTGCTGCCCGTGCGGGAGTGGCTGGGCGGCTTCGAGCAGTTCTGGAACGAGAGCTTCGACCGCCTCGACGAGTACGTCCAGCACCTGAGCCGGTCACGGCAGGAGGACCCCCATGACTGAGACGGCGGAGCGGGAGATCGTCGTCTCGCGGCTCATCGACGCCCCGCGGGAGCTCGTCTTCGAGGCGTTCACCGACGTCCGGCACCTCGCCCGCTGGTGGGGCCCGGACGGCTTCACCACGACCACCCGGTCGTTCGAGTTCCGGGTCGGCGGCGAGTGGAACTTCATGATGCACGGACCGGACGGCACCCACCACCGGGAGTGGATCGTGTGGCGGGAGATCGTCCCGCCGGAGCGGATCGTCATGCTGCACGGCGCGTTCCGCGACGATCCCGACGCCTTCGACACGGTCCTCACCTTCGAGCAGGTCGGTGAGGCGACCAGGCTGGCGATGCGCACCGTGTTCCCGACCAGAGCGCTGCGGGACGCCGCGGTCGAGAAGTACCGCGCGATCGAGGGCGGTCGGCAGACGCTTCACAACCTGGCGGCCTACGTCGCCGGTATCCCGGAATCAGACTCATAGCCAGGAGGCAGCATGTCGCTCGTCCGCGTCCACAACTTCTCCGTCTCGCTCGACGGCTTCGGCGTCGGCGAGGGCCAGCGGCTGGAGGAGCCGTTCGGCCACGCCGGCACCCGACTGCTCGACTGGGCCCTGCCGACCCGCACCTTCACCGAGTTGGGCTTTCACGGTGAGCAGGAAGGCACGGTCGGCGTCGACGAGGCCTTCGCGAGCCGCTGGAACACCGGCATCGGCGCCGAGATCATGGGACGCAACAAGTTCGCGCCGAAGCCGGGCCCGTGGCCCGATCAGGACTGGCGGGGCTGGTGGGGCGACGATCCGCCCTTCCACACCCCGGTGGTGGTGCTCACCCATCACCCCCGCGGTCCGCTGGAACTGGACGGCGGCACCACCTTCCACTTCATCGACGCGGCGCCCGCCGACGCGCTGGCTCGCGCCCGGGAGCTCGCCGGGGGTCTCGACGTCCGCATCGGCGGGGGCACCACGACCATCCGCGAGTTCCTCCGAGCCGACCTGATCGACCAGCTGCACATCGTCGTCGTGCCGATCCTGCTCGGCCGGGGCGAGCGGCTCTGGGACGGACTGGAGGGACTCGAGCAGCGCTTCCGCATCGAAGCGGCGACGTCGCCGAGCGGCGTCATCCACCTGGCGTTCGAGCGGCGACGGGAAGCCCCGGGATCGGCCTGACCCGCCGATCACCCGCAGGACCACGGCTCACCCCTCCGGTGTCGCCAGCTCCGCCGCCCGCCAGTCGGCGATCAGTCCGTGCGCGATGGACGCCTCCCCCGGCAACCCGACCTCGCCGGCGTCCACCGCGGCGCTCAGTTCGTCCCGGCTGAACCACCGCGCGTACGCGATCTCGACACCGTCGACAGCGATGTCGGTGTCGGCCGCCCGGGCGACGAAGCCCAGCATCAACGAGCGCGGGAACGGCCACGGCTGGCTGGCGACGTACCGGACGGCGGACAACCGCAGCCCGGTCTCCTCGCCCACCTCGCGGTGCACCGCCTGCTCCAGGGACTCCCCCGCGGTCACGAAGCCGGCCAGGATCGACATCCGTCCCGCCGGCCACACCGCCTGGTGGCCGAGCAGCAGTCGGTCGTCGGCGTCCAGCACCGCCACGATGATCGCCGGATCGCTGCGCGGAAAGCGGTCCCGCCCGCACGAGGGACAGTGCCGCACCATGCCGCCCATGGTCACCAGGGTGTCCGCGCCGCAGAGCCCGCAGTGGGGCAGCGTGCGATGCCACTGCGCCAGGGCCACCGCGGCGACCACCAGTTCGCGGTCGGCGGCGCCGAGCGCAGGCATCAGCTCCCGCAGGCCGGCCCCGGCCGCCACCTCGGCCAACTCGACGAACACCGGACGCCCGCCGGACAGCCCGAGCAGGTAGTGCCGCTGCGGGTCGTAGGCGCCCTCGGGGCGTCTTTCGGCGAGAGCGAGGTCATCGCCCACGCCCACCCGTCCGGACGAGTCGACGCTGAGCAGCAGGGCGGACGGATCCCTCCAGGTGCTCGCCAGCCAGTCGGCGTCGAGTCGTTGGTGTTCGCAGCGATCCAGCCGGCCGGCCCCGCCCCACGCGTCCATGGCCCTCAACCTACGACCTCCGGCACACCCGTCATCCCGGCGCACGCCGGGATCTCCGTGATGGACTCGGACTGCGCGGCGGGCCCACAGATCCGGGGCACGCCCCGGATGACGCAACGGGCCGGCATGACGGAATGCGGCCGCATGACGGAGTCAGGCCTGGCCCAGCAGCCTTATCGCGTCCGACCAGGACGACTCCGGCGGCAGCTTCGGCGTCACCAACCGGTCGCCGAGGATGTCGAAGAAGCCCGCCCGCACCCGGTCCGCCGGAACTCCGGCCAGATCCGCCCACGCCTGCCGGTAGATCGCCAGCTGGGCGGGATCGGCCCGGTCAACGTCACCCGTCTTCCAGTCGACGACCAGATACCCGTCACCGGCGGCGAACACCGCGTCGATGCGGCCGCGGACGATGGTGCCGGCCACCAGCATGCTGAACTGCACCTCGACCGCCAACGGACGCCGCGCCGCGAACCGCCCGCGCTCGAACGCCGCGCTCAGCTGCGCGAAGTAGGGGTCGTCGGGCGGCTCCTGGCCCGGGTCGACGTCGAAGGCCGGCGCCAGCGAGAACCGGTCCTCCAGCCAGCGGTGGAACCGTGTCCCCAGGCGCTGCGCCGCCACCGGGCGCTGCGGCATCGGACGTCCGGCGTCGACCACGAACTCCTCCGGCTCGCGCGCCAGCCGGACCAGGCCGGTCACCGACAGGTACTCCGGACGCCCAGGCACCGGCTCCTCCACCGCGGCCAGCTCCAGCGCGGCGAGGTCGGCGTCCCACTGGGCCACCTCGGCCCGTTCGTCGGCGGTCAGCCCGACCGGGTCGAGCGGCACCAGCAGCGCGGACGCCGCCTCGACGTCGGCGGCCAGCCGCCGGCGACGCTCACGCGCGTCCGGGTCGCCGATCACCGGCCACTCCAGCGCCGCACCCGACCCGGCGAGCGGATTGTCACCCTCCGCCGGCGGCGCCTCGCGCAACACCACCCCGTGCTGCTCGATGGCCCGCAGGTACGGCGACGGCCGGCGCGGCCTGACCAGCTCGCCCTCCCAGGAATGCGTGGAGGCGACCAGCAGCTGCCTGGCCCGGGTCACCGCCACGTAGGCCAGCCGGTCCTCGGCGTGCCGCGCCTGGGTCTTCAAGGCGGCGGCGTATTCCTTGAACGCGGCATCGGACGCCTCGGCGAGCTGCGGGATCGCCGCCGCGTCGCCGCGCAGCTCCGCCGGCAGCACCGCGGCGTTGGTCACCCAGTTCTCGGTCACCCGGTCGTTGGGGAACACGTTCTCGGCCATGCCCGGCAGGAACACCACCTCCCACTCCAGCCCCTTCGCCTTGTGCACGGTGAGCAGCTTCACCGAGTCGGCGTCGGTGGCGACCGCCTGGTCGAGGCCGACGCCATGGTTGCGCTCCGCGTCCAGATAGGCGAGCAGCCCGCCCAGCGAGGCCTCGCCGTCCACGTCGCAGTAGGAGGCCACGGCGTCGGTGAAGGCACCCAGCTGCGCGCTCGACGAGCCGGACGCGGCCAGCTCGCCCTCCACGCCGAGGGTCGTGATCACCCGCCGGACCAGGTCGAGCACCGGCTCGCCCGCGTGCTGCCGCAGGCTCGCCAGCTCGGCCGCGATCACCACGAACCGGCGCCTGGCCTGCGGGCTGTAGCGCAGGTCTCCGGGGTCGTGCAGCGCCTCGAGCAGGCTCGGCACGGTGACCCCCTCGGTGCGGGCCAGGGCCCGGCCCAGATCGTCGACCAGGTCGCCGTCCCGCGTTCCCTCGACCGCGGCCAGCTCGCTGGCACGGCGTCCGAGCAGGGCCAGATCGGCGATGCCGATCGCCCAACGGGCCGAGGTGAGCAGCCGGATCGCCGCCGGGTTGGCGCTGACGTCATCGAGCAGTGCCAGCACCGAGCAGACCTCGACGATCTCGGGCAGCTCCAGCAGGCCGCCGAGCCCGACGATCTCCACGGGCACGTCGCGCGCCCGCAGGTCGGCGTACAGCGCGGGGATCTGCGCGTTGCGGCGGACCAGCACCGCCAGGTCGGACCACAGGGCCACCCGTCCGGTTCCGTGCAGGGCCGCGATCCGCTCGCCGACGAACGCGACCTCCTCGGGCCAGGTCTCGAAGCCGGCCACCTCCACCCGGCCGGGCGGCGTCCCTTCCGGTGCGGTCAGGGCGAGCGCCGCCGCGCCGCCCCCCATCGCCGGGTCGGTGTGCAGGCCGGCGGCCAGCACGTTCGCCACGGCCAGGATGTTCGGTCCCGAGCGCCGGTTCACGGTCAGCGCGAACGAGCGGGCCGGCCGCCCCGTGGCGGTCGGGAAGTCGGTGGCGAACTGCAGGATGTTGCTGGCGGCCGCACCGCGCCAGCCGTAGATCGCCTGGTGCGGGTCGCCCACGGCGGTCACCGGATGTCCCCGCCCGGACGCCGCCTCGTCGCCGGAGAACAGGGCCCGCAGCATCGCCGCCTGCGCCGACGAGGTGTCCTGGTACTCGTCGAGCAGCACCACCCGGAACTGCCGGCGCAGCAGCTCGGACACGGCCGGCACCCGGCGGGCCAGCTCGGCGGCCACCGCCATCTGGTCGGCGAACTCCACGTAGCCGAGGCCGCGCTTCAGTTCGGCGTAGGCGGTGGTCAGGCCCAGCAGCTCGAGTCGCTGCTCGGTGATCGCCCGGGCCTGACGCACCGACGCGTACTCCCGGCGGTTCCGGCTCAGCGGGGCCTCGGCCAGCGCCGTGGCGAACTCGCGGGCATGTGCCCCGACCTCGGCGGCACCGACCAGGTGCGAGGTCAGGTCGGAATCCAGCTTGAGCAGGCGTTCGGTCAGGGTGGTCGGCGTGAACGACGCCAACTGGTCGAACGGTCCCGCCGCATTCGTCACCACCCGGGCCGCCAGCCGGTAGCGGGAGGCTCCGGTGATCATCACCGGGTCGCTCTCGACCCCGATCCGCAGCCCGTGCTCGGCCACCAGCCGCGCCGCGAACGCGTCGTAGGTGAGCACCAGCTGTTCGCCGGCCTCGTCCACGCCGCTGTCGTCGATGACGCCGGCTCGCTGCAGCGCCGTCCGGATGCGTGCCGACAGCTCGGCCGCGGCCTTGCGGGTGAAGGTCAGCCCCAGCACCTGCTCGGGCGCCAGCTGGCCGCTACCGACCAGCCAGACCACCCGGGCGGCCATCACCGTGGTCTTGCCGGAACCGGCGCCGGCGATGATCACCCCCGGCTCCAGCGGTGCGGTGATCGCCGCCAGCTGCTGGTCGGAGAACGGCAGCCCGAGCACCTCGCACAGCTGCTCGGGGGTCTGCAGCGGACCCCTCATGCCACCACCTGCCGGCCGGCCGGCTTGGCCGGGCAGCTCGCCGCGAACGGGCACCACGTGCAGCCCGGGCCCGGGGTGGCCGGATAGCGTCCCTCACGGATCAGCCGCACCGCCCGGGACAGCCGCTGGTGCACCCAGCTGGGATGGTCGGCGTCGTCGTCGGCGAGATGCGGCCGCTCCGCCAACGCCGCCTGGTGGAACTCCTTCGGGTAGTCGTCGAGGTCGCTGCCGCCGGGCACCCGCAGGTACACCAGGCAGCCGCCGGCACTGGACGCCCCGGGCCCGGCCAGCCGCTCGAAACCGCCGGCCTCGATCGCCAGCTGGTACACCCCCAGCTGCTCGTGCGAGGCGGTGGCGCCCGCGGTCGGCGCCCGCTTCCCGGTCTTGAAGTCGACCACCCGCAGCCGCCCGTCGCCGGCCCGCTCCAGCCGGTCGACGGTGCCGACCAGCCGGACCGGGCCGCCGTCCACCTCGACCTCGACGTCGAAGTCGACCTCCACCCCGAGCACCTCGGTGTGGGCGTTGGCGTCGGACCAGTTCAGGAACCGGGTCAGCGCCGCCTCGGCCTGATCGCGTTCGGCCACCGACAGCCAGGCGGTGGCGAACGGCAGCTCGCCCCACACCTCGTCGAGTCTGGCGGTCAGCTCGTCGAAGCCGAGGCCCGAGTTGCGGGCGTGCTCGGCGAGCACGTGGATGACCGAGCCGAGGCTGGCGGTGGCGTTGCGCGGCGGGTCGGCCTTCACCTGCCGGGTCAGGTAGTGCTGTCGCGGGCAGGTGAGCAGCCCGGTCAGCATCGACGGGCTGACCCGCAGCGGACCGGTCGGCCTGACCGGTCGTCCGGTCGCCTCCAGCACCCCCCACCACAGCGACGGCCGGGCCTGCGGGGCCAGCGGACGCCCGTGGCCGTCGGTCAGCGCGGCCAACCGAGCCAGCCGCCCGGCCGCCGCCTCGCGCAACGCCGCCGAACAGGCCGGGTCGGCGGCCCGCCGCCGCAGCTGGGCGACCAGCGCCGGCAGGGTGAGCGGCCGCGCGCTGGGCAGGAACTCGACCGGCGCCACCCCCAGTTCGGCCAGGAAGCGGGACGGCTGGTTCGCCTCCCCGTCGGAGCCCTGGACGGCGGTGACGATCAGCCGACGGCTGGCCCGGCTGCAGGCGACCTGGAAGAGCCGACGCTCGTCGGCCAACGCCTCCCGCGGCTCCGGACGCCCGACCAGGCCGTCGCTGACCAACTCGGCCGGCTCCAGGATCGCGGCACCCTGGCCGGGTGCCGGCCACAACCCCTCCTGGACGCCGGCGACCACCACCAGCGGCCACTCCAGCCCCTTCGCCCGGTGCGCGGTCAGCAGCCGGACGCCGCGGCCCCGCACCTCGGCCTCGCGGGTGGTGTCGGCCGGAATCTCCTGGGCGGCCACCTCGGCCAGGAACCCGCGGACGCCGCCCGGCCCGGCGGGCTGCTCGCTGGCGTTCGCCGAGCCGAACAGGGCGATCACGGCGTCCAGGTCGCGGTCGGCGCGGCGTCCGCCCTCGCCGCCGGCCAGGCTGACGGCCCGCAGCCGCTGCGGCCATTCGGTGCCCGACCACAGCGTCCACAGCACCTCGGACGCCCCACTCGCCGGGTTCGCCAGCGTCTCGGCGGCCCGCGCCAGCAGGCCGGCCAGGCCGCGGACGGCCAGCACCTCGGGTGTCTCGGGCAACGACGCCAGCCGGTCGGGCTCCGCCACCGCGTCGGCGATCAGCTGGCCGGGGCTGCGGGCGATCAGCGCCGAGCCGGTCTCCCGCTGCTCCTGCTCGAGCAGCAGCCGGCCCAGCGTGCGCAAACCGACGGCGTCCAGCCCGGTGAGCGGTGAGGTCAGCAGGCGTTTCGCCTCGTCGGCGTCCAGTTCACCGCCGCGCAGCACCACTTCCAGCGCCAGCAGCAGCGGCCGCACGGCCTGCTCGGAGATGAGCGGAATCTCGTCGCCGGCGACCTCCACCGGAATGCCGGCCGCCACCAGCGCCCGGGCGATCGGCGCGATCTGGCGCCGCCCGGAACGCACCAGTACCGCGATGTCGGCGTGCCGGAAGCCCTCGTCCAGGTGTGCGCGGCGCAGTTCCTCGGCGATCAGCTGGGCCTGCTCGGCCTCGGTCGCGCAGACGAAGGAGTGCACCTCGGCAGGGGGCACCGCTTCGCTCTCGGGGCGCAACGCCGCGGTCGCAGCATCGCCCAACGCCGGCAGCGGCAGCCGCCTCGCCACCCGCCGCCAGGCGGCGGTCAGGGCCGGGCCGCCCCGGTGCAGCTCGCTCAGCGCGAGCACCGCCGCGGGCTCGCCCGCCGCCGACCGGAACGTGTCGGGGAAGTCGGCCAGCGCTCGCGGATGGGCGCCGCGGAAACGGAACACCACCTGGTCGGGGTCGCCGACGGCCAGGATCGGCCCTCCCGGGCCGACCAGCGACCGCAGCAGGCCGATCTGGGCCGGGTCGAGTTCGCCGTACTCGTCGACGATCACCCGCGAGATCTCACCGCGCACGGCCGTCGCCAGCCCCTCGTCGGTCAGCGCGATCCGGGCCCGGTGCACCAGCTCGGCGTAGTCGAGGCTGCCCTCGTGATCGAGCACGTCGAGGTACTCGGCGAAGAACCGGCCCACGCTCACCCACTCGTCGCGGCCCGCCGCCGCACCGGCGGCGATCACGTCGTCGGGGTCGAGACCGAGCTGCCGGATGCGGGCGATCGCCGACCGCACCTGCCGCGCGAACGCCCGCGTTCCCACCGCCTGGTGGATCTCGGCCGGCCAGGCACCGGCCCCCCGGCCGGCCAGCAGCTCGCGCACCCGGAACTCCTGCTCGGGCGCGGTCAGCAGCCGAGGCTCGGCACGCCCGGGGGCGGCCGCCCGGCGCAGCAGCCACAGGCAGAAGGCGTGCACGGTGGTGACCCACGGCGGGCTGACGGTGCGGTTCATGGTGCGCGCCACCGTGTTGCGCAGCTGGCTGGCGGCCCGGCGACCGAAGGTGAGCACCAGCGGCTGCGGCCCGCCGGGGGCGCGGTCGGCGAGCTCGAGCGCCGCCGCCGCGGCGACCGCCGTGGTCTTGCCGGAACCGGGCGGGCCGACCAGCAGAACCGCCGAGCGGCGGTGCGCCTCGACAGCCTCGCGCTGCGCCGCGCTCAACACGCCCGACGCGGGTGCAACGACCGATCCCATGCGCTCATCGAATCACCCGTCACCCACATTTCCGGGGCGGCGACACGCCGCGTCCAGCCTCGCCCGCGCGAGTGACAGCCGCGACCGGATGTGAGAGTGTTGCAGGCGCTGCCGCGAGGGCGACCGCCTGGTCGTCTGGGACAGCTCGTTCGGCAGTGGCCGTCAGTGACGGTCGCAATAGCTAAGGAGAAGTACATGGCGCAGGGGACCGTCAAGTGGTTCAGTGCCGAGAAGGGCTACGGCTTCATCGAGGTCGAGGGTGGCACGCAGGACGTCTTCGTCCATCACACGGCCATCGACATCCAGGGTTTCCGTACCCTCAACGAGGGCCAGAAGGTCGAGTTCGAGATCACGTCGGGCCCGAAGGGCCCGCAGGCAGACCGGGTCCGCCCGCTCTGAGCTGAGACCTCGAACCCATCGCGATTCGCGGGCTCCATCCGGGAGATGGGGCCCGCTTCGCAATTCCGGACGCCGAGCCGCCTTCCAGGGTTGTCCCCGACTGCCTCCCCACTGCCGTGATGCCCGTCGCCCGCTAGATTGGGCGGGAAGCCCTTGCCCGCATCGAGAGGTACCCATGAGCTCCACCACGCCCCCCGGCGGCGCCGCCGCGATGCCGCTCCAGCCGCCCGCCACGCTGACCCTCAGCGTGCCCGAGACACCCGCCGTGGTTACCGAGACCCAGGCGCCCGCGATGGCCCCGCAGGTCGAGGCGACCCAGGTGCCGGTGCTGGACGCCAAGGTCAACGAGTTCCTGCAGGCGCTGGACTCGGCCGAGGAGAAGTCGCCGACCTTCGCCGCCCAGGCCGACGCCGTGCGCAGCATGGGCGACGCCGACATCCGCAAGGCGGCCGAGACCTCGAACCGGCTGCTGAACACCCCGGTACGGGCGCTGAAGGAGGGCGGCCTGTCGGAGGGCTCCAAGGTCGGCCAGACCCTGCTCCAGCTGCGCCGCACCGTCGAGGACCTGGACCCGGCCAAGGCGCGCGGGCCGAAGAAGTTCCTCGGCATGATCCCGTTCGGCGACCAGGTCACCGACTACTTCCGGCGCTACCAGAGCTCGCAGCAGCAGCTCAACGGCATCCTGCACGCGCTGCGCAGCGGCCAGGACGAGCTGACCAAGGACAACGTCGCGCTCAACATGGAGAAGCAGAACCTGTGGACGGTGATGGGCCGGCTGAACCAGTACGTCTACATCGCCGAGCGGCTGGACGCCCGGCTCTCGGCCCAGGTCGCCGAGCTGCAGTTCTCCGACCCCGAGAAGGCCAAGGCGCTCAGCCAGGACGTCCTGTTCTACGTGCGGCAGAAGCACCAGGACCTGCTCACCCAGCTGGCGGTGTCGATCCAGAGCTACCTGGCGATCGACATCATCATCAAGAACAACATCGAGCTGATCAAGGGCGTCGACCGGGCCTCGACCACCACCATCTCCGCGCTGCGGACGGCGGTCATCGTGGCCCAGGCGCTGGGCAACCAGAAGCTGGTCCTCGACCAGATCACCGCGCTCAACACGACCACCTCGCAGATGATCCAGCGCACCTCGGAGATGCTGAAGGAGAACTCGGCCCGCATCCAGGAGCAGGCGGCGTCCTCGACGATCGGGCTGGAGCAGCTGCAGGCCGCCTTCGCCAACATCTACTCCACGATGGACTCGATCGACGAGTTCAAGGCCCGCGCGCTCGACACCATGGCGCAGACCATCGGTGTGCTGGAGGGCGAAGTGGTCAAGTCGAAAGACTACCTGGAGCGGGTCGCCCAGCAGGATTCCCGCTCGCAGTCGATGCCGCAGATCACCATCTGATGGCGGGCGCCGCCCGCACCCGACCAGAGACGAGGTAGTGGACCAGCAATGGGCTTCTGGGACTGGCTGACCGGCCGCGACTCCGCGCCGCCGCCGGCCGTCGTACCCGAGGTCGATCCGGCGCCCACCGAGGCCGACATCCTGGCCTCCCTGGACGGCGTGGAGCAGCTGATCGCGTCCGGCACCCTCCCCTCGGTGGTGCGTTCCCGCGCCTCCCGGGTGACCCGGCTGGTCCGGCAGACCCTGCCGCGACTCGGCTCGCTGGGCCTGGGCAGCTACGACAGCTATTCGGTGGTGGCCACCGCCACCGACTATCTGCCGGAGGCGATCGGCGCCTACCTGCGGCTGCCCCGGGACTGGGCCGACAGCCGTCCGGTGGAGAACGGCAAGACCCCGCTGCTGCTGCTGATCGACCAGCTGGACCTGCTCGGCGCGACCATGGAGAACATCTACGACGCCGTCAACTCCACCGACGCGGCCGCCCTGATCACCCACGGCAAGTTCCTCCAGGAACGCTTCGGGCATTCGCCGGCGGCCGACCTGACCATCCCGACCCAGCCGTCCGGCGATTCGCCCGACCCGTTCAACCTGGAGCGCCCGTGAGCACCCCCGACCTGGCCGCCACCCTCGATGCACTGGCGGACGCCGCGCGCACCGCGGGCGTCGACGCGGCGACCGCCCGCACCGAGGGCGAACAGCTCGCCGCGACCGTCGCGGAGTCCGCGGTCGGGTCGTTCGTCGACTGGTGCACCGGCACCGGCCGGGCGATCAGCGCCCAGGTGTTCATGGAGGCGGCGATGCGCGGACGCCGGTACCGGACGTCCGCCACGCCGCTGGTCGCCCAGCTGCACAGCTCACGCTCGACCCAGGCGGTGCCCTACGCGAAGGCGCTGGCCGAGGTGGCCTCCGCCGCCGCGCTGCTCGGCACGCCCGGGCCGCTCAGCATCGGTGCCGCCCAGGGCGCCGCCAGCGCCCAGCTGAACGCCGCCCAGGGGCTCGGCGGGGTTGCTCCGCGGCCGTCGCCGGCGCCCGCCGCGGACGCCGAGTTCGTCCGGCAGGCGCCGCAGATCCTGGCCAGCGTGCTGGAGCGGATGCACACCGGCCAGTCCCGGCTGCTCGACCTGCAGCAGCTCGATCCGTTCGGTGCCGGCGCCTTCGCCGGGCTGGGCAGCAACTCCTCCTTCCCGCAGCCGACCCTGCCGGCGGCCGGCGTCGATCCGGTGTCGGCGGGCGCCCAGCCGGCACCGGATGCCGGCGACCGCGTCCAGGCGGCGCCACCGCCCGACCAGGACGCCGCCCCGGCCGAGCCCGAGCAGCCGGCCGAACCGGAGAAGTCCCTGGAGGAGCTGCTGGCAGAACTGGACTCGCTGGTCGGGCTGACCACGGTGAAGGCCGAGATCCACCGGCAGACCGCGGTGCTCAAGGTGGACGCCCTGCGCGCCAAGGCCGGCCTGAAGAGCCCCACCATCACCCGGCACCTGGTGTTCGTCGGCAACCCGGGCACCGGCAAGACCACGGTGGCCCGGCTGGTGGCCGGCATCTACCGGGCCGTCGGCCTGCTGTCCAAGGGACAGCTGGTCGAGGTGGACCGCTCCGAGCTCGTCGCCGGCTACCTGGGCCAGACCGCGATGAAGACCGCCGAGGTGGTCGCCAGCGCCGAGGGCGGCGTCCTGTTCATCGACGAGGCGTACGCGCTCAACGGCGACCAGTACGGCGAGGAGGCGATCAACACCCTGGTCAAGGAGATGGAGGACAAACGCAACGACCTGGTCGTCATCGTCGCCGGCTACCCGCTGCCGATGCAGATCTTCATCGCCCAGAACCCGGGCCTGGCCAGCCGGTTCCGCACCACCATCGGCTTCGACGACTACAGCGACGCCGAACTGGAACAGATCTTCACCGGCATGGTCGCCGGCGCCGACTACGACCTCGGCGAGGGCTGCCTGAAGGCGTTCCGCGACCTGCTGGCGACCCAGCTCCGCGACGAGACCTTCGGCAACGGACGGTTCGCCCGCAACGTGCTGGAGGCGGCGATCGGCAAGCACGCCTGGCGGCTGCGCGACATCGCCGAGCCGAGCCTCGACCAGTTGCGCACCCTGCTGCCCGAGGACCTCACGCCGGACGCCGCGCCCGCCGTCGACTGGCCGGGCGCCCGTCCCGGCGGGCTTCAGCCGCCCTCCGACCCGGCCACCGGGGATGCTCCGGCCGGCGACACCGCCGAGGACCCACGATGAGCGGCGCACCGACGACGACGGCCGTCGTCGCGAACGCACCTGCCGGCACCGCCCCACCGCCGGCGCCGCGCCGCCGCGCCGCCACCCCGCGTTCGGTGCGCCGGCTGCGCCGGTTGCAGCTCGCCGCGGTGGCGCTGCTGCTCGCCTTCGGCGCGCTGGTGGTGACGGCGCTGGCCGTCTCGCTCAACGCGTCCCTGCGGGCGGCGGAGAGCCTGGCCCAGTACCAGCGGCTGGCCGACGCCCGGGTGCAGGCGCTGCAGGTGCAGCAGGCGGCCAACCTGTGGGCGCTCACGCCCACCGACCTGGTGCGCAGCAGCGTCACCGACCAGCTCACCGGGCTGGCCACCACGCTGGCCGACGCCTCCGCGGTGGACGCCGACCGGGACCGCATCGTCCCGCTCACCGGAGCGCTGGTGCAGTACTCGATGACCCTGCAGGACGCCATGAACGCGAAGGGCACCGCGTCGGCCGCCCTGCTCGCCAGGGCCGACACCCAGCTCACCGACGAACTCCTCACCCCGCTCTCCGCCGCGGTCGTCACCTCCGGCGACCGGGTGCCGACCGATCTGACCTCCGGATGGTTGCCGTGGGTGATCGGCGGTGCCGTGCTCACCGTCGGCGGCCTGGTGGCGATCTCGGTGGCGCTGGCGCGGGCGTCCCACCGCTACGTCAATCCGGGCATCGCGCTTGCTCTGGTCTGCGCCCTGGCGTCGGTGGGCGTCCTGGTCGCCACCGCCAACGCGGCCTCGAACGCGGCCACCGGTTTCGCCCAGGACTCGCGGGCCGACCTGGTCGCCCTCACCGACGTCCAGCAACGGGTGCACCAGGCGCGCGCCGACGAGCTGCTGGCGGTCGGGCTGCAGGCGGCCGGCACCAGCTATCAGCAGCGCTGGTCCACCGCCTACGCCGCGGCCTCCAGCACGATCACCCAGCTGCCGAAGTCCGGCTCGGCAGCCTCCAACCTGAAGAGCTACGACACCGCCCACAGCCAGGTCGTCGCGGCCACCGGCAAGGCGCAGTGGGAGACCGCGGCCGGACTGGCCACCGGCACCGCCGGGAAGGCCTTCACCACGCTCAACCAGTCGCTGAACACGATCGCCGCGAACCTCCGCTCCCCCGTCACGGCCAGCCTGAAGTCGGTCGGTGACGGCACCGCCGCGGCGATCGCCGGCGTGATCGCGCTCACCCTGACCGGGGCCGGCCTGGCGGTCTGGGGCGTGGCCCGGCGGATCGAGGAGTACCGATGAGCCCGGTCAGCGCCCCCGCCGCCCCCGGACGGCTCAACGAACCGGTGCAGCCGCAGGCGATGGTCGGCTACCTGGGTGAACTGGACGCCTGGACGGCCGCCCGGCGCAGCGAGCTCGCGGCGCTGGACGCCGAGATCCTGGGACGCCGGCTGACCGCGCTGACCCCCGACATGCAGCTCTCGCTGGCGTTGTGGCAGGCCGTGAAGAGCCGCTACGACCTGCTGCTGGTCACCTGGGATTCCGGCCGGGTCGGCCCCGCCGAGTGCGCCCGGTTGTCGTCGCTGATCTGGGGACGCCTGGACACCGGCGCGGCGCCGTCGGCCCAGCTGGCCGGCATGGCCGTCTCGCTGCCGGAGGCCTGCCGGCTCTCCGACGCCCTGGTCGCCCAGCTGCGGCAGAAGCTGAACCTCGACCCGAACGCGGAGCAGCTGGCCCGCCGGCTGCGCGACCTGCGGGCGCAGCTGGAGCGGATCCGGGAGCAGATCCGGATCGAGCCGCCCGTCTCCGCCGACGCCGCCCGCGCCCAGGTCGAGCAGCTGGCCGCCCGCACCGCCGACCTGGAGGCGAAGCGGGAACGCGGCGGCGACATCGGCGGGCTGCTCGGCCCGCTGGAGATCGACGCCGCTCGCTATGAGCGCGACCTGATCGTCGGCGGGGCGCAGCGCCGGGAGAACCGGGACGCGCTGGCCCGGGCCCGCGAGCTCACCCAGGACCTGACCGCCCGCGAGCAGGCGTTGCGGCAACTCGTCGCGAACACCGTCGCCGCGGTCTCCCCGGCACCCAAGTACGCCGTCCCTGACGTCGCGGCGCTCGGCCCGGTGCCGAACACCCGCAGCGCGATCGACGCCCACCTGGCCCGGCTGCAGCAGGTCGGGCGGGCCATGCAGGTGGTCCAGGACGCCTACTCCGGTGCGCTCGCCGAGCGCGACGCCCTGGCCGCCCTGGTGCCCGCGCTGCGGGCCAAGGCCGAGGCGCTCGGCCACGCCGGCGACCCCGACTTCGTGACCCTCACCGAGGTGGCCGAGCGGCTGCTGGCCCGGCGTCCGGCCCCGATGACCGTGGCCAGGCAGGTGCTGCCGGCCGCCCAGGCGATGCTCGACGCCCTCGCCGAGGGCGGCCCCCGATGAGGTGCCGTCAGCCGGGCTGCACCGGAACGATCGTCGACGGCTACTGCGACGTCTGCGGCATGCCCGGCAACGCCGCCACCATGCCGGTCGGCCGCGGCACGCCCGGACGCCGCCCCTCGGTGACCCCGAGCGGTCCCTGCCGGCAGCCCGGCTGTCCGGGCTCGATCGTGGACGGCTACTGCGACACCTGCGGCATGCCGCCGACCTCGGCGGTCGGGCCGAGCGTGTCGTCGGTGACCAAGGCGTCGGTGCAGCTGGGCTCGACCGCGCTCGGCTCGGCACGGGCCACCTCGTTCGGCGTCCGGCCGACCCGGCGTCCGCCCAACTCGACCCGGCGGATGGGCCGGATCGGGCAGGGTCTCACCATCGTCCCGCCCGCGCCCGCGGTCGATCCGGCCAAGGCCGTCATGGTCCGTCCCGAGGTGCCCGAGGACAAGCGGATCTGTCCCAACTGCGGCGCCCACGTGGGCCGCTCGCGCTCCGATGCGGCCGGCCGCGAGGACGGCTTCTGCCCGCAGTGCGGCGCCGCCTACTCGTTCAGCCCGAAACTGAAGCAGGGGGACCTGGTCGCCAACCAGTACGAGGTGGTCGGGCCGCTCGCCCACGGCGGGATGGGCTGGATCTACCTGGCCCGCGACAAGAACGTCTCCGACCGTTGGGTGGTGCTGAAGGGGCTGCTGAACACCGGCGACGCCGACACCCTGAAGGCCACCATCTCCGAGCAGCAGTTCCTGGCCCAGGTCGAGCACCCGCTGATCGTCGAGATCTACAACTTCGTCACCCACGACGACAACGGCTACATCGTGATGGAGTACGTCGGCGGGCGGTCACTGAAGCAGCTGCTGAAGCAGCGCATGGAGACCAACGGCGGCAGCTACGACCCGCTGCCGGTCGACCAGGCGCTGGCCTTCCTGATCGAGATCCTGCCGGCCTTCAGCTATCTGCACGACCTCGGCCTGCTGTACTGCGATTTCAAGCCCGACAACGTGATCCAGGTCGGCGACTCGGTGAAGCTGATCGACCTGGGCGGCGTGCGCCGGGCCAACGACGACGACTCGGCGATCTACGGCACGGTGGGCTACCAGGCCCCCGAGGTGGCGCAGGCCGGCGCGACCGTGGCGTCCGACATCTTCACCGTCGGCCGCACCCTGATGGTGCTCTGCGCCGAGGTGCCCGGCTACCAGGGCGAGTTCGAGTTCAGCATTCCGCCGGCCGACCAGCTGCCCGCCTTCGCCCGTTACGACTCGCTGTACCGGCTGCTGCTGAAGTGCTGCGCGCGCGACCCGAACGACCGCTTCAACACCGCCGAGGAACTGCGTCAGCAGATGCTGGGCGTGCTCCGCGAGGTGGTGGCGACGGCGTCCGGGACGACGGCGTCCACCTCGATCAGCTCGCCGCTGTTCGAGGCCCCGTCGGTGTCGGGCAACCGGTTCGACTGGCGTCAGCTGCCGCAGCTGCGCCGCGACCCGGGCGACCCGCAGGCGGCCTGGCTGGCCGGACTCGACCTGAACGATCCGGTGGACCGGCTGGGCGCGCTGACCCGGCCGCCGGCGGTGTCCACCGAGGTGCTGCTGGCCCGCTGCGTGGCGGCCCTGGAGACCGGCAACAAGCGGGTGCTGGACGACTCGGTGCACACCCTGCTCACCGAGGATCCGTGGGAGTGGCGGGCGGTGTGGATGGCGGGCCTGGGCGCGCTGCTCCGGGGTGAGCACGGCACCGCCCTGTCGTCGTTCAACGCCGTCTACGGGCAGCTGCCGGGCGAGCTCGCGCCCAAGCTGGCGCTCGCCGTGGCCTGCGAACTGGGCGGGCAGCAGGAGGTGGCGGAGTCGCTGTACCGGATCTGCGCCGTGACCGATGCCAACTACGTCACCCCCGCCGGCTTCGGACTGGCCCGGATCCGCGCCGCAGGCGGCGACCTGACCGGTTCGCTGGCTGCGCTGGAGCTGATCCCGCAGACCTCCCGCGGCTACCTGGAGTCGCAGAAGCTGACCACCGAGCACCTGATCGCGCTCGGCCGGGACGCCGCCCACCTGGCCGAGGCGCTGAAGGTGCTGCAGCACGCCAGGCTCGACCCGCTCAGCCACCTCACCTACGAGGCGGCCATTCACTCCAGGGCGCTGGCCCTGACGAAGGGCGGGGCGATCAAGCTCGGCGCCACCACGTACACCGAGGGCGATCTGCGGGACAAGCTGGAAGCCTGCTACCGGCGCCTCGCGCACCTGAGCGCGGACGCCGACGAACGTGCCGACCTGGTCGACAAGGCCAATGCGATCCGAGGGTGGAGCCTGCTGTGACCGACGAACCCCCTGCCTGGCCGCTGTGGGCCAGCGAACACGAGGCGGCCACCATGGCGGCCGCCCAGGAGTACGGCACCCTGGCGCTGACCGCGCCTTGCCCGCGCTGCGCCCGCCCGGTCCGGCCCGACGAGCGGTTCTGCGAGAACTGCGGCGCCGACGTCCATCCCGAGGTGCGGCCGGCCGGACGCGGTCCCGCGTCCGAGGAGACGGTGAAACTGAACCGGCCGCGCGCGGCGTCCGCGCCCTGCCTGGAGTGCGGCGGTGAGGTGGACGCCGACGGCTACTGCCAGACTTGCGGCGCCAAGGCGCCCTCGGCCCGCGACCACTTCGAGGCGGCGCCGGCGTCCTGGCTGGGCGGGGTCTGCGACCGGGGCATCGTGCATGGCCGCAACGAGGACGCGATGGCCCTCTGGGCCTCCGCCGAGCCACACCGGTCGGCCGTCCTGGTGGTCTGTGACGGGGTCTCCAGCTCGCAGGATTCCGACGTCGCCGCGCTGGCGGCCGCCGAGCGCGCCCGCGACGTCCTCGCCGCCGCGCTCACCCGGCTGTCGGAGGATCGCCGGCCGCGCCCATCCGACGACCGCCGATCAAGCGGCCCGGCGCCCGATACCGGTTCGATCGCCGATGCTCACCGGCCGAGTCCCCCGGTACCCGACGCCGATCCGGCGGCCGCCGATCACCCGCTCACCGAGGCGCTGATCGAGGCCGTCGCCGAGGCCCAGCGGGCCGTCGTGGCCCACACGGCGAGCGACAGCCTCAACGCCGCCTCGTGCACGCTGGCGGCCGCCGTCGTCCACGACGGGGCCGTGCACTGGGCGGGTCTGGGCGACTCCCGGATCTACGTCCTCTCCGACGACGCCCGGGTGCAGCTCAGCACCGACCACTCGGTCGCCGAGGAGCTGATCCGCGGCGGGGTGGCCCGGACCGAGGCCGAGAACAGCCCCCAGGCCCACGCCATCACCCGCTGGCTGGGCCGGGACGCCGACAGCGTCGTCCCCGACACCGGCGTCTACCCGGTGGCCTCCGACGGCTGGCTGCTGGTCTGCTCCGACGGGCTGTGGAACTACGCGTCCGAGCCGGCCGCGCTGGCCGACCAGCTGGCGGCGGCGTCGGGGGTCGACGCCGAGCCGGTGCAGGTCGCCGGGAAACTGGTGCGATGGGCCAACGGCCAGGGCGGCAAGGACAACGTCACGGTGGCGTTGGCTCGTCTGGCGGCTAACCTGAACGGGACGCCACAAGCACCTTCGGACCTCGACGAGCCCGCCGCCGGTGCCGGCGCGACGAGCACGAGTGTCGAAGAGAAGGACTGAGGATGGCGCTGTTCACCTCCGCGGTGTACCAGAACGAGTTCCTGCCCGACGGGGGTACCGACGTCAACGCGATCGTCACCATCGCCTGCAGCGGCGCCGGGGCGGCGGGCCAGACCGGCAGCGGGGACGCCGGCGAGATCATCATCGTCGACACCTCCGGCTCGATGGGCAACGTCAACATGGCGGCGGCCAAGCAGGCGGCCATGGTGGCCCTCGACCACATCCTCGACGGCACCTACTTCGCGGTGGTCGCCGGCAACCACAAGGCCTACCTCGCCTACCCGATGGTGCAGTCCGGCGCCGGCATGGTGCGAATGGACCCGCGCACCCGGGCCGAGGCCCGGCGGGCGATCAGCTTCTTCCGGGCCGACGGCGGCACGGCCATGGGCAACTGGCTGAACCTGGCCAAGGCGCTCTTCGACTCGATCGGGCACCTGGCGCAGAAGCACGCCATCCTGCTCACCGACGGCGAGAACCACAACGAGACCCAGCAGCAGCTCGACATGGCGATCCGCAACTGCGTCGGACAGTTCCAGGTGGACTGCCGCGGTGTCGGCGTCGACTGGAAGGTCGCCGAGATCCGGACCATCGCCCAGGCGCTGCTCGGCACGGTCGACATCATCCCGAACCCGTCGGCGCTGGGTCAGGTGTTCGCCGAGCTGATGCAGAAGTCGATGGGGCGCGGCGTGGCCCAGGCCGACCTGCGGGTGTGGATCCCGCAGGGGGCGCAGGTGTTGTTCATCCGGCAGGTCTCCCCCACCGTCGAGGACCTGACCACCCGCGGCGTCGGCATCAACCCGCTCACCCAGGCCTACCCGACCGGGTCGTGGGGCGACGAGGAGCGCGACTACCACGTGCAGATCCGGCTGCCGGCCAAATCGGTCGGGCAGGAGCAGCTGGCGGCGCGGGTCCAGCTAGCGGTCGGCACCGAGGTGCTCACCCAGGGCCTGGTCAAGGCGAAGTGGTCCTCGGACACCAACCTGACCGCGCAGATCAACCCCGAGGTGGCGCACTACACCGGGCAGACCGAGCTGGCTCAGGCCATTCAGGAGGGCCTGCACGCCAAGGCGTCCGGTGACGAGCGGACGGCCACCACCAAGCTGGGCCGGGCCGCCCAGCTGGCCGCCGAGACCGGCAACGCCGAGGCCACCGCGAAGCTGCGCAAGGTGGTCGACATCGACAACGCCGAGACCGGGACCGTGCGGCTGAAGCGCGGCGTCGCCAAGGCCGACGAGATGGCGCTCGACACGGCGTCCACCAAGACCACGCGAATCAGGGGCTGACATGGCGATCTGTCCGGCCGGGCACACCTCGGCGGCCGAGGACTACTGCGACATCTGCGGGCTGCCGGTGAGTTCCGGACCGGCGGCGGCCCCGGCCCCGGTCACCCCGCTGCCCGGCGCGTTGTGCCCGCACTGCGGCACCAACAACGCGCCGGACGCCCTGTTCTGCGAGGCCTGCGGCTACGACTTCACCACCGGCACCATGCCGCGCACCGCGAGCCCGGCCACCCCGCCGCCGTCGTCCTGGGGCGGCGCGCCCACGGCGTCAGCCTGGGAGACGCTCCCGGACGCCCCTTCGCCGGACGCCTCAGCACCGGACGCCTCAGCACCGGACGCCCCGGCGGCGCCGGACGCCGCCGCCCCACCGGACGTCGCCGCGCCGTCGTCGCCGGACGCCGTGGCCTCAACGGCCGCTGCGGACGCCGCCGCCCCGTCACCGGCCCTCACCGCCCCACCGCCGCACGGTCCGCCCACCCAGGTCATCCCGGCGAACGCCGGGATCCCGGTTCCTGCCCGGGATGACGCGCGGGGGGCCGGGAATGATGAGTCCCCGGCCGGGCCGAGCCCGGCTCCGCCCCCGGCGGTGACCCCGCCGTCCCGGCGTCCGTTGCAGGCGCGTCCGAGCGGACTGGAGTGGGTGGCCGAGGTCTGGATCGACCCCGATTGGTACGCCACCCAGGGTTCCACCGACGCACTGCCGTCGCCCGGGCTTCCCGACGTGGTGCCGCTGCGGGCCAACTCGGCGCTGATCGGGCGCACATCGCGCAGCCGCAACATCCACCCCGACATCGACTGTGAACTCGACTCCGGTGTGAGCCGGCGCCACGCCCAGGTCAGCACCGACGGCAACCGCTGGTGGATCGAGGACCTGGAGTCCGCCAACGGCACCTTCATCGGGCCGTCCGCCGGCCCGCTACCCACCGACCCGATCGGACGCGGCCGCGTCGAGTTCGCCCCCGACCAGCGGATCTACCTCGGCGCCTGGACCCGGATCGTCGTCCGTGCCGCCACCGACGACGAGAAGCAGGCCTTCAGCGCCTGACCCGAAAGCCCTCCCTAACTATCTGTGCCCTCCCACCGGTGGGAGGGCACAGATAGTTGGGGAGGGCCTTGGTGGCGGCGATTGCGTGGCACGTCGGCCTGCCGGCGGCCTCCCGGCTCAGGCTTTCCCGGCTCGGTGGCCGGCGGCCTCCCGGTGGGAGCGTGGCCGGCTCCCCGTTGGCACTCCCGGGCGCTGTCACTGCCCCCAGGCGTCCGCCGATCTCACCATCGGTGACCGGTGGCCGGTTCGGTGACGAGTTTCGTGCAATAGCCCGAAAGCCGTCCGCCAACCCGACAACGGGCACCGATGGTGAGATCGGTGACCAGCGGAGAACGGGCGGGCGCGCAAACGCGTCCCCGGTTCAGAGCATCAGCGGCACGTACTTGATCACCACCATGGCGGTGATGCCGACCAGCCAGAGCAGCACCAGCAGCAGGTCCAGGTCGTGGGCGATCAGTGCCCGGGCCGTCCGGCTGGCCCGCTCGGGCAGGTACAGATTGCCGTCGCGGATGTTCACGTGGGTGAGCGAGGTGAACACCAACGTCGTCGACAACGTGACCAGCAGGCACCAGGGGCACAGCGCGCCGATCACGAAGAACGCCTGGAAGAACAGCCAGTAGGCGAACACCAGGCCCAGCGTGTAGACGATCTGGGCGGAGAACATGAACCAGCGTGGGAACCGGACGCCGCCCAGGCTGGCCACCGCGATGGTGACCACCACCGGCTCGGCGACCAGGCCGAGGAAGGCGTTGGGGAAGCCGAACAGGCTGGCCTGCCAGGACGCGCCGACCGTTCCGCAGCTGAGCACGGCGTTGATGTTGCAGGCCAGCGCCGCCTGCGGATCGGCCGCCAGCACGACCGCGTCCACCGACAGCACGAAGGACGCGGTGAGGCTGATCAGCGCCGAGACCAGCATGGTGGCGAAGATCCAACCCTTCGACTGCCGGAGCCGTCGCAGCCGGTGCAGCGGCCCGGACGCCCCGCCGGCCGGGTCTGCCGGATCGTCCGCCGCTGCCTCCGACGGCTCCTCGGCAGCGAGCACGGACGTCCCACCGGTCGCCGCGCGCGGGTCCGCACGGGTCCCGCGATCGTCCCGGAGCCCGCGCCGCGTCCCGTCCCCGACGTCAGGCACCGGACGCCGCCCGCTGGATCGCCGCCGTCAGGGCGCCCGGCGTGTAGAGATCGCCGGTGAACGGCTGACCGTTGATCGTGACCGTCGGCGTCCCGGTGATGCCCGAGCCGAACGCCTGCTGGGTGAGCTGCTCGATCCAGGGCACGAAGCGCTGCTCGCCGAAGGACGCCACCACCTGGCTGGATGCGCCGGCCTGGCTGGCCAGGGTGGCGATCTGCTGGTCGCTCAGCCCGTTGGTCCCTTCGCCCGGCTGGTTGGCGAAGAGCAACTGGTTGAAGCGCAACGCGGCAGCCGGGTCGGCGTCCGCCACGGTGACGAAGGCGTTGGCCGCGCGGGTGGAGTACTTGGCGCCGGCCGACTGGGAGTCCAGGAACGACATCGGATGGATCTCCAACTTGACCGTGTCCGCGGCGACCGCGGCCTGCAGCGGCTCGCCGTTGGCGCGCTCGAACTGCCCGCAGAACGGGCACATGAAGTCGGCGTAGACGGACACGGTGACGGCGGCGTCGTCCTTGCCGAAGAGGATCGCGCCGGCCTCGGTGGCCCGGGCCGGCGCCACCAGAGCCCCGACCGGCGCGTTGGCGGAGTTGCTGGACCGTGCGTTCGCCACCACCCAGACGGTGATCGCGACGATCGCCGCGATCGCGGTGACGCCGGCGATCCAGGCGGTTCGGACGATGACGCGCATCCGCTTCTGGGCGGCTTCCTGCTGCTGTTGCCGACGGCGGAGTGCCTCGCGGGCCTGGCCGCGGGCGATTGGTGCTTTCTGCTTGGACATGGTGATTCCTGATCCGGGCCGGCGATCGGCCCTGCTGAGTCTGTGTCGATCGGTTCGGCGACAGGGGTCGCCGGGTGCGCGGGAGCGCTGGTGGGTTGCGGACGCAGCCGACCCACCCGTCCCTCGATCGGGACGCCGGGTCGGGTCAGGAAAGCGTCGGCGGCCCGCGACGCGGATTGACCCGCGCCCACCCCGGCCCGGTGGCGAGCACCGGAACCGGCAGCGGTTCCGGACGGGGCCACGCGATGACCACGCCTTCGAACCGGGCCAGCGCAACAGCCAGCAGCTGCCGGCCGAAGCCGGCCAGACGGCGCAAGCCGCGCAGCATCAGCAGAGCGGCCAGCAGCGCAGCCGGCGTCAGGATCAGCTGGACGACGAGGGTGGCGGCCACCATCAGCGTCCAGCTCACCACCGGGGCCGGGGCGGTCACACAGTGCACGGCGCCGGCGGGTTCGGTGCTGGGCACCAGGCTGTACAGCGGATGGCCGGCATCGAAGCAGGCCACCACCGCCACCCGGGGCAGCCGGTCGAGCAACGGCAGCAGACCCGCCGTCATGATCGCGGCGACGACCAGGTACGGCCCCCATGCCGGGAGCCGCAGCGGCCGCCGCAGGATGCTCACGGCAACGACACTACCAACCGCACATTCCGGGCTCCGAGGTTCCGCAAAGCTGGCCGGGCGATCGCCCTGAGCTCCGCGGCTCTCACGCAGGGGGCGCGGCAATCCGCTCTCCGGCCACCCGGGGCCGCGGATCGCGGTCGGCTCACCGACACCGTGACGGCCGACGTCGGGAAGGGTCCCCCCGGCAGGCGGGCATCTAGGCTGTCGCGGGTGCGTGCGTTCTGGGAGCTGGCGGCCAGCAGCTTCCGGCGCTACCTGCGCTACCGGACGGCGATCGTCGCCACCATGGTCACCAACTGCGTCTTCGGGCTGGTCCGGGCATCACTGCTGATGGCCGCGGTGGCCGGCGCCGGCGGGCGGATCGCCGGCTACGACGCGCTCCAGGCGTCCACCTACGTCTGGCTCGGCCAGTGCCTGGTCGGCGTCGTCCCCTTGTGGGCCGTCAGCGAGATCGCCCAGCGGATCAAGGCCGGGGACGTCGCGGTCGACCTGCTGCGTCCGGTGCCGCCGGTGTTCGGCTGGCTGGCCGCGGAGTACGGCCGTGCCGGGAGCGCCCTGCTGATCCGGGTGCTGCCGATGCTGGCCATCGGCGCGGCCACCACCGGGCTGGCGCTGCCGGCGCATCCGACCCAGTGGCTGCCGGCGCTGCTGTCCCTGACGCTGGCCGTGACCATCGCCTTCCAGGGCTGGCTGCTGCTCAACCTCGCCGCGCTCTGGGTGCTCGAGGTGCGCGGCTACCTCACCCTCTACATGATCGTGATGAACCTGTTCTGCGGCCTGATCGTGCCGGTGTCGTGGTTTCCCCACTGGCTGCTGGCGATCGGCCTGGCGACACCGTTCCCGAGCATGTTCCAGGCCCCGATCGACCTGGCGATGGGCGTCGGCTCGGCGCCGCTGACGCTGGCCGTCCAGCTGTTCTGGGTACTGGTGCTCGGCGGCGCCGCCCAGCTGGTGCTGCGCCGCGGACTGTCCCGGGTGGTGATCCAGGGTGGCTGAGCGGGTGAGCGCGCTGCGGATGACCGGGGTGATGGTGGCCGCGAGGCTGCGCTCCCAGACGGTCTACCGGGGCAGCTTCGCCGGCGATCTGGCGTCCCAGGCGCTGCTCGGGCTCACCGAGCTGGCCGAGATCTACGTGCTGCTGCACAACGCCCCGGTCTTCGGCGGCATGACCCTGCCGCAGGCCTGCGTCGTCTACGGGCTGGCGGCGATCGCCTTCGGGCTGGCCGACATGGTGTTCGGACAGCTGGACACGGTCAACGTGGCGATCCGGACGGGGCAGCTGGAGACGCTGCTGGTGCGACCGGTGCCGCTGCTGTTGCAGCTGGTCACCGCCGACGTCCAGTTGCGGCGGCTGGGCCGGGTGGCCCTCGGCCTGGCCGTCTACCTGTGGGCGCTCGCCGTCGCCGGCGTCGGGCTGACGGCGGCGTCCGTGCTGCTCGCGGTGGTGGCGCCGCTGGCCGGCGCGCTCATCTTCGGGGCGCTGTTCCTGGCCGCCGGCAGCCTGCAGTTCTGGCTGATCGACGGTGCCCAGGCCGGCAACTCGGTCACCTACGGCGGACGCTACGTGGCCAGCGTGCCGGCCGGCGCCCTGCTGCTGCCGGTCCGGGTCTTCTTCACCTTCGTGGTGCCCGCGACGCTGATCGCGTTCGTCCCCGCGGCCGTGCTGACCGGCGCGCCGCTGCCGTGGCCGTTCGAGGCCTGGATGGCCTGGCTGGGGTTCCCGGTCGCGGCGCTGATCTGGGGCGTGGTGGGATTGCTGTGGCGGGCCGCCGTCCGCCGCTACACCGGGGCGGGAGGCTGAGGTGTCGATCATCGAGGCCCGCGGGCTGACCCGCGACTACCGCCGGCGCGGCGGGGTGCTGCGCGCGCTGGATGCGCTCGACCTCACCGTGGACGCCGGCGCGTCGATCGGCTACCTGGGTGCCAACGGCTCGGGGAAGTCGACCACGATCAAGATGCTCTGCGGCATCCTCACCCCGACCGCCGGGACGATCCGCACCTGCGGCCTCGATCCGGTGCCGAACCGGCGCCGGCTGGCCCGCTGGATCGGCGTGGTGTTCGGCCAGCGCAGCGTGCTGTGGTGGGACCTGCCGCTGGCCGACAGCTTCCGGATCCTGGCCGCGATGCACCGGCTGCCGGCGACTGTCTGGCGTCCACGGCTGGGCGAGTTGATCGACGAGCTCGCCCTTGCCGCCTTCCTCGACCAGCCGGTGCGCGAGTTGTCGCTCGGCCAGCGGATGCGCGGCGAGGTGGCGGCGGCGTTGCTGCACTCCCCCGAGCTGCTGGTGCTGGACGAGCCGACCATCGGCCTCGACGTGCTCAGCAAGGGTGCGCTGCGCGACTTCCTGCAACGCGAGCGGGCCGAGCGCGGCACCACCCTGTTCCTGACCACCCACGACCTCGGCGACGTGCAGCGGCTCTGCGAGCGGATGGTGATCATCGACCACGGTGCGCTCGCCTTCGACGGCACCGCCGCCGACCTGGCCCGGGTGACGGACGCCGAACGCGTCCTGGTCGCCGACCTGACCGAACCGGTGGCCGGACTCGAGCTGCCGCGCGGCGCCCGGCTGGTGGAGCTCGACGCCGGGGGCCATCGCGTCCGGATCGCGTTCCGGCCCGGCGCGCTGAGCGCCGCCGACCTGTTCGCCGCCGTCGCCGGCCAGGCCCGGGTGGACGACCTCACCCTGACGGAGCCCGCGATCGAGGAGCTGGTGGCCCGGATCTACACCCGCCCGCCGGCGCCCGATCCCCAGGGCCCTGCCTAACTATCTGGGCCCTCCCACCGGTGGGAGGGCCCAGATAGTTGGGGAGGGCCTTACCGGTGGGCGTTTTGCGCTGGCAGCGGACGACGCCCCGCCGTGAGCGGGGACGCGGCTAGGGTCTGTGCAGAGTCCTGTTGTCGCCTGCTCGAGGAGAAGCAATGGAGATCAAGGTCGGGATCGTCCACGGTCCGAGGGAGATCGTGGTCGAGTCGGAGGAGACCGCAGCGGCGGTCGAGAAGGCGTTCGCTAAGGCCGTCGACGACGGCAGCGTGCTGAGCCTGACCGATGATCGCGGACGCAAGGTGCTGATCCCGGCAGCCCGGATCGCCTATCTCGAACTCGGCCAGGAGGCGGCACGCCGGGTGGGCTTCGGGTCGCTCTGAGCGCTGGACAGTCGTCCAGGCTAGACTGGCCGCGAACGCACACCCGAGTGCGTCCCCGACTTCTGCGCGGCTGACGACCCACGCCGCCGGAGCGGGTGTCATCCTTCCGGCCTGACGGCCGGTGCACGTTAGGCCAGCACACTGAGCGACAACGCTTCCGAGACACAGCAGGACGCTGAGTCTCCCACCACCTTCGCCGACCTCGGCGTCCTCCCCGAGATCGTCGAGGCCCTCCAGGCCGTCGGCATCGGACATCCCTTCCCGATCCAGTCGCTGGCCATCCCGATCGCCATCAACGGCACCGACATGATCGGGCAGGCCCGCACCGGCACCGGCAAGACGCTGGCCTTCGGGGTCAGCCTGCTGCAGCGGATCACCCTGAAATCCGACCCCGGCTACGCCGATCATTCGCCCAAGGGCAAGCCGCAGGCGCTGGTGATGTGCCCCACCCGCGAACTGGCGCTCCAGGTCGCCGAGGATCTCGAGGTGGCCTCCGCCGTCCGCAAGGCGCGGGTGCTGACCGTCTACGGCGGCGTCGGCTACGACATCCAGACCGGCTCGCTGACCAGCGGCGTCGATGTGGTCGTCGGCACCCCCGGACGCCTGCTCGACCTGGTCACCCGGCGCTCGCTGGATCTGTCCGCGATCCGGGTTCTGGTGCTCGACGAGGCCGACGAGATGCTCGACATGGGCTTCCTGCCCGATGTCGAGCGGCTGATCTCGAAGACACCGCCGACCCGGCAGACCATGCTGTTCAGCGCCACCATGCCGTCCGCGGTGGTCGGCCTGGCCCGGATGTACCTCAACCAGCCGGTCAACGTGCGCGCCGAGACCCAGGACGCCTCGGTCACCGTGCCGGAGGTCGACCAGTTCGTCTACCAGGCGCACGACCTGGACAAGCCCGAGGTGGTCGGACGCCTGCTGCAGGCCGAGGGCTGCACCAAGACGATCGTCTTCACCCGCACCAAGCGCTCCGCGCAGCGGCTGACCGACGAACTGACCGAGCGGGGCTTCAGCGTCGGCTCACTGCACGGCGACCTGAACCAGGCGCTGCGGGAGAAGTCGCTGAAGCGGTTCCACGCCGGCAAGGTCGACGTCCTGGTCGCCACCGACGTGGCCGCCCGCGGTATCGACGTCACCGGGGTCTCCCACGTGGTCAACTACGAGTGCCCGGACGACGACAAGACCTACGTGCACCGGATCGGCCGCACCGGCCGCGCCGGCGCCAAGGGCATCGCGGTGACCCTGGTCGACTGGGCCGACCTGACCCGGTGGAAGGTGATCAACAAGACCCTCGACCTGGGCTTCCCCGATCCGGCCGAGACCTATTCGACCTCGCACCACCTGTTCACCGAGCTCGGCATCGCGCCGGGCACCAAGGGCCGGATCGCGCCGCCGAAGGAGGCCGAGCCCCGCCCGCCGCGGGAACCTCGCGAGCGCGGCCCGCGGGCAGAGCGGGTCGAGACCGGCGACGGACGCGTGCGCCGGCAGCGCCGCCCGCGCGCCGGTGACAAGCCGGTCCAGCCCGAGACCACCGTTGCCGAGGTCGCCGGTGGCGCCGACCCGGCCTCCGACACCCGGTCCGACAAGCCGCGCCGCCGGCGCCGGCGGCGCTCCCCCGGGAACAAGCCCGCCCAGCCAGCGGCGTCGACCGAGTAGCGCCCAGCCGCTCGGAAGCCTGTCAGATCGGGCACCGCCAGTGGTGCCCGATCTGACACGCTTTCCGCCAGGGAGGCACTCACGGCGAGCTGCCGCGCTCCAGCGCCCGCATCCCCATCCGGTCGGACGCCTCGGCGTCCGGCACGCCGAGGGCGGCGCAGTACAGCGGGATCTCCTGTTCGATGTCGATGCCGGCCAGGCTCGCCAGCTCGTCGTCGTAGAAGCCGCCGAGGTTCACCACACCGAGCCCCAGTCCGGCCGCGGCCAGGTTCAGGTTCTGCATCAGATGGCCCGCCTCCAGCAGCGCGTACCGGTACCCGCGGTCGCCGTACTTGGGCAGGCTGCGCCCGCCGGCGAAGCTGATCACGACGATCAGCGCGGCCTCCGCCACCCATGGCTGACCCATGAACAGATGGGCGAGGAAGACCTGCGGCAGCTCAACCGCCCGCACCTGCTCCAGCCCGTGGGCGGCGGGCACGTAGTGATAGACGCCGGGTTCGAGGCCGTCGACGGCGCGGACCAGCAGGCTGAGCTCCAGCGGGTACAGCCCTCCCCCGGACGGCACCGGACGGTCCTGCATGACCGGTCCGCTGCGCTGCGCGACGCCGTAGCCGGCACTCAGCAGCCGCCCCAGCCGGTCCAGCTGCACCGGGTCCGGCCGGAACCGCCGGCAGGACACCCGCGCCCGCAGCGCCTCGTCCAGCCGGAGGTCCAGCGGCGCGTCCGCCGGCAGCGGCGTCCAGGGCAGCGAGCCGTCCTCGCGGCCGGGTACAACCGGTGGCGACTCACCTCCGGACGACGCGTTGAACAGCCAGCGGGCGGTGCTGCGGTGATAGCTCCAGGCGGCCGGGGTGTCGTCGGCGAAGGCGAAGTCGCGCATCTCAGGCCAGCGGGTGCGGGTCGGGGTTGAGGTCGGCGCGGGTGGCCGGCCGGTCCCGCAGCCCCCACCGATGGGGTGCGGTGAACAGCCGGGGGTGACCCAGCCGGGCCTGATCGGCACCGAAGTGGATCGGCTGATAGCCGGGCACGATCCCACGCGCCACCCGGACGCCGAAGGCGGCGACGTCGGCCGGGGTGACGTCCACGATCAGCACGTCCCCGGCCACCGCGGCGAGCGAGCCGACCAGGTCGTCCAGGCCGCGTCCGCGCACCGGCGGCGTCGTCCAGGCGCGCGGCTCGGACGCCCGCAGGTGCGCCATCCGCTCGGCCGCGACCGCGGGGTCGGAGTAGAGCAGGTCGTGGTCCTCCAGTTCCGCCACCCGGGACGGATCCTCGGCCAGCTCGGCGCGCCGCCGCCTGACCTCGGGATCCTGCAGCCGGCCACGCAGCGCAGGCCGCACCTGGCCCACCTCCAGCACCGCCGAGCGGGCTGCCCGCAGCGGGTCCTGGGACGCCCCCAGGCCGACCACCGCCGCCGGGTCGTCGCCCCAGCCCACCGCCATCGCCACGAAGGCGGTGCCGTCGGTGGGCAGCAGATGCACGTCGATCCGGACGCCGCGGCGCCGGTACAGGGCGGCGACCGCGGCCGCAGCGGCGTCCGGCACGGTGGTCGCGTCGTAGGGCTGGGTGACCAGCCGATGCGCCCAGGCGATGCAGAAGGCGTCCCGTTCGATCACCTCCAGCAGCGCCTGCTCGGCGGCGAACTCGACGCCGGGACCGGCCGCGAAACCGTTCGATGTCGGCGCGAACAGCAGCTGGTTGCGCGGCCACCGGCTGCCGTGCAGGGTGGCCGCCTGGAACGGCACCCAGACGTCCCCGCCGCTCACCAGCGAGCGCGCCGGGACCCAGTCCAGCACCAGGTCGTCGCGGTACCGGGCGTGGCCGAGCCGGTCGGCGTCCTCGGGGGCGAACAGCACCAGCTCGTGCGGGTCGAGGCTCTTCCCCTGCAGACCGTGCCGCGCCGACCTGACCACGCGTTCCGGCGTCCAGGTCAGCGAGGCGTACCGTTCCAGCGCCTCGCCGATGGCGCCGTCGCGCGCCGCCGTCCGGTTCATGCCCTTGCCCGAGCAGGTGACGAAGGCGTCCTCGCCGCGGCCGAACAGCACGTTGGCCAGCTGGGCGCGCACGATGAACGGCTGCTGCGGCTCCTCGATCGGCTTGGGGACGGCGTCCAGGTAGCGGATCAGCCCGCACAGCTCGCTCACCGTGCCGGCCGCGATGCCGTCGAAGTCGGTCGCCCGGTCAGCGGATTCCGCCGGCGCCACCGGCGGCGGGGCTTTTTTTCGGCAGGCCGGGCAGTCCGGGCGGGGAACCACCGGATGCCGGGTGCTGCTGCCCTTCAACTGGTCGAGCACCAGCACCGAGCCGGGCAGTTCGGTCGGCAGGGCGGACGTGGTCAACGCCACCGTCTCGCGGATCACCACCGCCCAGGACGCCTCGCGCAGCCCGGGCAGCAGCGGCCGGGCGAGCTCGGCACGCTTGCCGTCCAGCGCCTCCTCGCGCGCCATCGCCACCTCGAAGTCGTCCGAGCAGGACAGCGCACGCATCCGCCAGCACAGGTAGCAGGGGCCCTCGCCGGGCAGCACCAGCGGGCCGAGCGAACCGAACGAACCCTCCAGCGCGACGAACAGCGCCGGCGTGCCGGCGTCCAGGCAGGCCCGGTTGACCCACGACCGGACGGCGGTCCAACCGGGGTCGACCGCGCAGATCACCAGGTCGCGGCCGGTGACCAGGCCCGGCAACCCGTCGGCCCGCACCCGCTCGGGCGCGATGCTCTCGACCGCGCCGATCGCCGACCGGCCGGCGAGTTCGGCCAGTCCGGCGGCGTCGGACTCAGCGGCGATCACGAGCAACCGGACGCCGGCCAGCCGGTCCGCCAGCGCGTCCCGGGTGGCCGCGTCCGTGCTCAGCAGGCTGAGCCATTCGGGCACCGGACGCGGGCCGTTCTCGGTCACCATGCCTGCGTCGATCAACCGCTCGACCAGGCGGGACACCTCGGACGCCGGCAGGTCGGCGAGCGCCACCAGCAGCTCGGCGCGGTCCGGGCGGGACGCCAACGCGGGCAGCAACCGGTCGCGGACGGCGGCGGCGACGCCACCGTCGAGCCGGAGCATCCCGGCGGGACTGGCCAGGATCAGGTCGGCGCCCTCAGCGAATACCTCCAGCCCGGCGGCGGTCGCCAGCCGCCGGGCCGGGGTGCCGGTCTCCACCTGCGATCAGCCGCCGAGGCCGCCGAAGCGCTGCAGGCCGCCACCGATGATCGGGCCCTGGTTGCACGGCCCGCAGGTGCATTCGAAGATGCACGGCACCCAGCAGCTGCGGCAGACCGAACAGACGGTGCTGCACAGCCGGGGGCGGAAGCAGTCGTTGATGCCGCAGAACTCGCCGAAGTCGGCGGCCGCGGACACCTTCCGGAAGGCCGCCAGCTCCTCGTCGCTGAACTGCGGCGCGGCACCGCCCGCGACTTGCTTCTCCAGACTCTCCAAGCGACCTTTGAGTTCGTCGAACTCTTCCTGACTAGGCATGATGCCTCCAATCCTGGGGTTTGCGGAGCGGCTGCCCAGCCGCGTCCGTGGTGGCGAACGTTGCCACGCCCAGCCTGCGCGCGCCGGTGCCCCCCGGGCAAGGTGTCAGAACTGCGTAGCCGGCACGGTGTGGGCGTCCGAGGACCGCGCGTCGGTTGACCGGCCGACGCCTGCCCCGCGGAAGGCCGACGAACCGCGCGTCGGTTGACCGGCCGACGCCTGCCCTACAGGATCGGGAGGGAGACGAGTGGACGAAGGAGACACGGCGGATATGCAACAGGTGAGCGGCGTCATCGCGCGCGGCAAGGGAGCACCGGTCGAACTGGTCGCGGTGAACGTGCCCGATCCCGGCCCCGGCGAGGCGGTGGTCCAGATCCAGGCGTGCGGGGTCTGCCACACCGACCTGCACTACCGCGAGGGCGGCATCGGCGACGACTACCCCTACCTGCTGGGCCACGAGGCCGCCGGCATCGTCGAGTCGGTCGGACCGGACGTGCACGACCTGGCGCGGGGTGATTTCGTGATCCTGAACTGGCGCGCGGTCTGCGGCAGCTGCCGGGCCTGCCTGCGTGGCCGGCCGTGGTACTGCTTCGCCACCCACAACGCGAAGCAGAGGATGACCCTGGAGGACGGCACCGAGCTCTCCCCCGCCCTCGGCATCGGCGCCTTCCTGGACAAGACCCTGGTCGCGGCCGGGCAGTGCACCAAGGTCGACCCGGCCGCTCGCCCGGCGGCGGCCGGCCTGCTCGGCTGCGGCGTGATGGCCGGGCTGGGCGCGGCGCTGAACACCGGGAACGTGTCCCGGGGCGACACGGTCGCGGTGATCGGCTGCGGCGGCGTCGGTGCCGCCGCGATCGCCGGGGCACGGCTGGCCGGGGCGGCCCGGATCATCGCCGTCGACCTGGACGACCGCAAGCTGGCGACCGCTACCGCCCTGGGCGCGACCCACACCGTGAACGGCTCGGCGGCCGACCCGATCGAGGCGATTCGCGATCTGACCGGCGGCTTCGGTGCCGATGTGGTGATCGACGCGGTGGGGCGTCCGGAGACCTGGAAGCAGGCGTTCTACGGACGCGACCTGGCCGGCACCGTGGTGCTGGTCGGCGTCCCGACCCCGACCATG
Organism: Micropruina sp.; assembly: GCA_044224095.1. Classification (GTDB taxonomy): domain Bacteria; phylum Actinomycetota; class Actinomycetes; order Propionibacteriales; family Propionibacteriaceae; genus Micropruina. The sequence goes on from JBGALC010000010.1 coordinate 43,058, forward strand.
CAGCTGGAACTTCCGCTGCTGGACGTGTTCGGACGCGGCGGCTCGCTGAAGTCGTCCTGGTACGGCGACTGCCTGCCCAGCCGGGACTTCCCGATGCTGATCGACCTGTACCTGCAGGGCCGGCTGCCGCTGGACGCCTTCGTCACCGAGGAGATCGGCATCGGCGACGTCGAGGCGGCGTTCGAGAAGATGAACGGCGGCAACGTGCTGCGTTCGGTGGTGGTCTTCTGATGCCGATCCGGATCGATCACGCCGTCACCTCGGGCACCTTCTCGCTCGACGGTGAGACCTTCGACGTCGACAACAACGTGTGGGTGGTGGGCGACGACGCGGAGTGCATCGTCGTCGACGCGCCGCACGACATTCTCGCCATCGTGAAGCTGATCGACGGCCGCAGCGTGAAGGCGGTGATCTGCACCCACGCCCACGACGACCACGTCCGCTGGGCTCCGGCGCTCGGACGCGTCACCCAGGCGCCGGTGCTCCTGCATCCCGACGACATGGTGTTGTGGACGCTGACCCACGACACCCCGCCCGACGGCCCCTTGGCCGACGGCCAGACGTTCACCGTCGGCGGCGAGTCGATTCGGGTGCTGCACACCCCCGGTCACGCACCGGGCGCGGTCTGCCTGTACCTGCCGTCGCTCGACACCGTGCTGACCGGCGACACCCTCTTCCAGGGCGGCCCGGGCGCGACCGGACGCAGCCACAGCGACCGGGACACGCTGGTGGCGTCGATCAGGGCCAAGCTGTTCGTGCTGCCCGACGAAACGGTGGTCAGGACCGGGCACGGCGACGACACCACGATCGGCGCCGAGAAGGAGTCGCTGGGCACCGAGTAGCAGCCCGCCCTCGCGTGGCGAGCGCGTGTGGGGCGGCGGGCGTCCGATGTGAACGCCCGGGTCAGGACGTGCTCTGCGATGTCGAGATCGCTCTGCGATGTAGGAAAGCCGTGCCCGCTTTCGAGTCGTTACACGAGATCGACGAGGTTTCTCTTGATCGGGCGGCGATGTCGAGATCGCCGTCCGGACCACAGGAACTTGGCGATCACCACACGGACGAGAGGCGATGTCGAGATCGCGGACCGGACCACAGGAACCTGGCGATCACCACACGGACGAGAGGTGGCGTCGAGATCACCGTCCGGACACAGGCACCCGGCAACCACCGCACGGACCACAAGCACCCGGCGATCACCGCACGGACCGGTCCTACCGACATGTCGAACCAGCTTCCAGGCGTCATCGAGACACCCCGGGCGGCGCGGCGATCGTGCCGTCGCTCAGCCGGTGGGGTTCGACTCCTCGGCCCCCCGCGCCCGCTTGCGTCGTTTGCCCTCGTGCATGGCCACCACCCGGGCGATCGGGATCGCATGGCCCTGGGCCACGACGTCCGCCGGCACCGTCTGCGGCTCGGGCAGGATCGCCGACCAGAGGTCGCCGTCCAGCATTCCCGGCACCGATCGGACGGTGAACTCGGCGGGACGCACCCCGTCCAGATCCGCCCAGGGCACCGGGTAGGACACGGTGGTTCCAGGCCGCACCCTCGGGCTGAACGCGCAGGCCAGCGATCCGCCGCCCGAGCGGGTCGAGTCGACGAACACCCGGCCGCCACGGTCGGCCTTGAGGAACGCGGTGGTGGCGATGCGAGGGTCGAGCGCCTCGGTACGGGCCGCCAGCGCCCGGGTGGCGGCCGCAGCGTCCGGCAGGTCCAGGTCGCGGACCGGCACGATCACATGCAGCCCCTTGGAGCCGGACGTCTTGACGGCGCCGCGCAGCCCGGCCGCGGCCAGCGCCTCGTGCACCAGGTGGGCGACGGCCACGACGACCTCGAAGCCGCTGCCCTCGGGCGGGTCGAGGTCGAGCACCAGATGCGTGACGGTGCCGCCCAGGACGTCGGTGTGCTCGCCGAAGGCCGGCACCATCAGCGTCGGGTGGTACTCCACGGCGCGCTGGTTGCCGAACCAGAGCAGGGTCCGCAGGTCGTTGCACAGCGGGTAGTGGATCTCGCGATGACCGGCCTCCGACCAGACCGGCGTCCAGGCCACGAAGTCGGGGGCGTAGTCGGGCAGGTTCTTCTGCATGAACGGTCGCTGGCCGGGGCGCACCCGCACCACCGACAGCGGACGATCGCGCAACTCTCGCAGCATCGGCCCCGACACGGCCTCCAGGTAGTCGATCAGGTCACGCTTGCTGGCGTCGGCGTCACCGAACAACGGCTGGTCGAGGTTGGTCAACTCGACCCCGTGCCTGGTCTCGGTCTGCCGGGCCTTCGCCATCGCCCCACTGTGTCACACCCGGCCGCCCGTCGGCGGCCGGGGAGGCCGGCGACCTACTTCTTGACCGCGGCCGTGCTCGTGGAGGTCTTGGCGACGCTCAGGTAGCCGCTCTTGCTGCCGGTCACCGTGACCTTGATCTTCTTGCCCTTGTCCTTGCCGGTGAGCTTGTAGCTGGACGTGGTGGCGCCGGAGATCTTGCTGCCGCCGCGGTACCACTGATAGCTGAGCTTGGTGCCGGACGGCTTCCAGGTGCCGGCCTTCACCTTCAGGGTCTTGCCCACCTTGGCGGTACCGGAGATCTTCGGGGTCGGGGTGCCGGTGAACTGCTTGAGGGAGACGACCGACACCGACCAGGCTGCATCGGTGGCCGCCGCGTACGGGTGGACCCAGTAGACGCCCGTCTTGGCCACCTTGAACGACACGCTGGCGGTGCCACCGGTGCTGGTGCTCTCGACCAGCAGGTGTCCTTCGCCGTTCGCGCCGTACAGCGCGAGTCCGAAGCCGAGTTCGTCGAACCCCTCCGGGTACACGTTGCCGGAGTAGCTGGTGGTCATCCGGTAGGCGCCGGCGCTGAGCCGGTAGAACGAGGACGAGTTGAGTCCCTGACCGGTGACCGTGGCGGGCATCGCGGGGGCTCCGGAGGTGCCGACCTTCTCCAGCGTGAGCTTCCAGGAGGCGTCCGGGGCAGCGTCGATCACCTCGAAGAGCAGTTCCGTCCTGGTGAACAGCTGCACCAGCTTGCGGGTCGAGTTCTCGGTCCGCAGGTCCACCGCCAGGAGTTCCAGCACCGTCTGGTTGTCGCTGTCCAGCAGCGATCCGAACAGGGTCGGCTGGTCCTCGACCTGGTTGCCGGTGTAGGAGAGCGTGACGTCGTAGATGCCGGTCGCCAGGGTGATGCTGGCGCTGCCGCGTCCGGTGCCCTTCAGTTCGGACGCCGCGGCGCTCGCCGGCGAGGCCGGGAGCAGGCCGATGCCAGACAGTGCCAGCACCAGGATGCCCAGCACGAGGCTGCGCAACGATGTGGCCCTGGGGCGTGCGGAAGGCAGGCCAACGGTCATGATGCGATTCCCTCGGGACTTTCGTTGTGCGCGGCGCGATCGGCCGCACGAGTTTCGGGGCGCCTGCTGGCGCACCGGGCACGCTAAGGCATCCACCTGAGGGACAGGTCGAGAACAGCTGAACGTAGCCTGAGCGGGCTCAGTAGACCATGCCCATGGCCTGGCGCACCTCGGCCAGGGTGGCGTCGCCGATGGCGTTCGCGCGGGCGTTGCCCTCGCGCAGCACGCCGAGCAGGTAGCCGGGGTCGGCGGTCAGCTCGGACCGTCGCGTCCGGATCCTCAGTAGACCATGCCCATGGCCTGGCGCACCTCGGCCAGGGTGGCGTCGCCGATGGCGTTCGCGCGGGCGTTGCCCTCGCGCAGCACGCCGAGCAGGTAGCCGGGGTCGGCGGTCAGCTCGGACCGTCGCGTCCGGATCGGTGCGAAGTAGGAGTTCACCGCCTCGGTCACCACCCGCTTCAGTCCGCCGCCGCCGCCGTCGCCGATCTCCTCGGCGATCGCCACCGGGTCGCCGCCGGTGCACAGCGCCGCCAGCATCAGCAGGTTGGACACCTCGGGCCGGTTCGCCGGGTCGTAGGTGATGTGCCGGTCCGAGTCGGTGACGGCCTTCCTGATCAGCCGGGCGGTGGTGTCGGCGTCCATGCCGAGTTCGATCACGTTGCCCTTGGTCTTGCTCATCTTGGTGCCGTCCAGGCCCAGCACGGTGGGCGCCTGACTCAGCAGCGCCTCGGCCTGCGGGAAGATCGGCTCGGCGGGGTTGGCGCGTCCGTAGCGTTCGTCGAAGCGGCGGGCCACCACCCGGGTCTGCTCCAGGTGCGGCAGCTGGTCCTTGCCCACCGGCACCAGGTTCGCCTTGCAGAACAGGATGTCGGCAGCCTGGTGCACCGGGTAGGTGAGCAGCAGCCCCGACATCGGCCGGTCGCCGGTGGCCTCCAGTTCCGCCTTGACGGTGGGGTTGCGGCGCAGCTCGGCGTCCGTGACCAGGGAGAGGAACGGCAGCAGCAGCTGGTTCAGCGCCGGCACCGCCGAGTGCGCGTAGATGGTGCTGCGGGCCGGGTCGATGCCGATCGCCAGGTAGTCGGCGACCATGCCGAGCGCGCGCTCGCGGATCGGGCCGGTGCCGTCCCGGTCGGTGATCACCTGGTAGTCGGCGATCAGGATGATCGTCTCGACGCCGGCGTCCTGCAGCCGGACGCGGTTCGCCAGCGAGCCGAAGTAGTGCCCGATGTGCAGCGCGCCGGTCGGGCGGTCGCCGGTCATGATCCGGAACTTCGAGGGGTCTGCCGCGATCTCGCGCTCGATCGCGGCGCTGCGGGCCTCGGTGCGGCGCAGCGAAGCGTCCGAGGTGGAGGCCGCGAGTTCGTCGCCCGCGTCGTCGAGCAGTGCGTCAGTCATCGTCGTTCACCCGTTCGTTCGTCGTCCGGACATGCGAAAGGCCGCCACAGAAGTGACGGCCGGGTCAGTGTCGATCGAGCCGTCAGCGGTGGCGCCAGCCAGCGGTTCGATGCACGAGGCGACACTATCACCGACGGCGTGGCTCCCCGTCACCACTGCCCGCTCCGCCCGGAAGGCCCTCCCTAACTACCTGTGCCCTCCCACCTGTGGGAGGGCACAGGTAGTTAGGGAGGGGTTTCGGGACGAGGCACGGCACGTCCCGGGTGCGCTACAGCTTCCCGCCGCGGGCCCGGACGCGGCGCACCAGCTCGGTGTACACGTCCGGGTCGGTGGTCTCACAGGCGAGCGGGTTGTTGGCCTTGCCGAGCCCGTGGTGGTCCGACGAGCCGAGGGTGAGCAGACCGAGCCGGGACGCCAGGGCGCGCAGCCGTTCGCGGGTGTCGGCGTCGTGGTCGGGATGATCGACCTCGACCCCCTCCAGCCGGTACTCCATGGTCAGCTCCGACAGCCGCGCCGGGGTCAGCTCTCGGTCGCGGCCGCGTCCCCACGGGTGGGCGATCACCGGGATGCCGCCGGCGCGGCGGACCAGCTCGACGCCGCGGCGCAGGTCGCATGAGTAGCGGTTCGCGTAGGCCGGTCCGCCCTCGTGCAGGAAGCGGTCGAACGCCTCCTGGCGGTCCCTCACGTAACCCTTGGCGACCATCGCGTCCGCGACGTGCGGACGCCCCAGCGACGGGCTGGCGCCGACCTGCTCGGCGATCTCCAGCTCGGACAGCGGCAGGCCGAGGTCGGCCAGCTTGGCCAGCATCTCGGGCAGTCGCCCGGACCGTCCGACCCGGACCCGGGCCAGCTCGTCCAGCAGCGGCTCGAAATGCGGATCGCACCCGTAGCCGAGCAGGTGGACGCTGGCGCCGTCCAGCTGGCAGGACATCTCGATGCCCGGCAGCACCACGATCCCGGCCACCTCGGCGGCGAGCCGCGCCTCCCGCAGCCCGTCGAAGGTGTCGTGGTCGGTCAGGCCCAGGACGTCCAGGCCGGCCTCGGCGGCCTTCCGCACCAGCTGGGTGGGGGTGTCGGTGCCGTCGGAGACGCTGGAGTGCGTGTGCAGGTCGATCCGCATGCGGTCATCCTGCCGCACCGAGCGCCGGCATCCGTGCGCCGACGCTCAGGCGGGCAGCCGACAGCGCGCCCGACGCCGGTCGCACCAGGCGCACACCCCGCGCGATCGTCCGGCCTCGACCGGTCCGCTCCGGCTGGACGGACGAGCCCTCGAGCCTCAGCCGGGCAGCAGCGAACGCACCAGCCGGACGCCGACGCTGACCCGGGCGACGTCCGGCTCCTCGCAGACCAGGGCCAGGGTGGCCACCTTGTCCGGCACTCCCGGCGTCCGCTCCAGCCAGTCCTCCACCTGCTCCGCCCCCGGCCGGGACGGGTCGACCAGAACCGCCGAGGTGAGCTCGCCGTGCACCCCCAGCAGGTCGTCGCGCAGCGCGGCCCGGGCCATCGTCTCCCAGCGGTCGTGCTGGGGCAGTGCCACGATCGTGTCGTGCAGCTGGTCCAGCCCGAGCCGGTCCGCCAGCACGAAGGCGATCTCGGCCACCGTCATCACCGGGGCCTGCCTGGCCTGGGCGATCTCGACGATGGTGAGGGCGAAATGCGAGTAGGCGTCCTGGGCGACCTCCTCGGCCAGCGGCCGCGGCACCCCCTGGGCGGCCATCCGCTCCACCTGCTTGGTGGCGTTCGCGGCCTGCCGGGGGGTGAGCAGCGCACCCAGCCCGGCCCGCACCTCGCGGACCCCGTCGGTGAACTGCGTGGTGGCGGCGACGATGTCCAACGGCGCACGACGACGGGCGAGCAGCCAGCGGGTGGCCCGCTCGACCATCCGGCGCAACGCCACCCGGAGCTCGGTGACCACCTGCGCGCTCAGGTCCCGGGCGCCGGCCAGCTCGACCTCGGAGCGGCCGACCTGATAGATCGACCGGGCCGCGAGCTGCGCCCTGATCACCTCGGTGACGGCCGCATTGGTCTCGTTGTGCAGCCGGAAGTAGGCGGTGATCCCCTGCGAGTCGACGAAGCGGTTCACGGCCACGGTGGTGATGATCTCCCGCGCCAGCCGGTGCCTGGGCATGACCGCGGCGTAGCGCCGCTGCAACTCCTTCGGGAAGTACTGGATCAGCCGATCGGCCAAGTAGGGGTCGTCGGGCAGGTCGGAGGCCAGCACCTGGTCGGCCAGGTAGATCTTGGTCCAGGCCAGCAGCGTCGCCAGCTCGGGGCGGGTGAGGCCGTGGCCGGCCTCCCGGCGTTGGTCGAGTTGCCGGCCGGTCGGCAGGAACTCGATCCGACGGGCGAGGTAGCCGGCCTCCTCGAGCGCGTGCATCCAGCCCTCGTAGGCGCTGGTCAGCTCGGTTCCGCGGTACATCGAGTTGGACAGCGCCAGGTTCTGGTTGACGTTGTGGGCGAGCACCAGCTCGGCCACCTCGTCGGTCATCGACGCCAGCAGCTCGTTGCGCTGGTCGAGATCGAGCGCTCCGGCCGCGACCTCGGCCGCCAGCAGGATCTTGATGTTCACCTCGTGGTCGGAGGTGTCCACCCCGGCCGAGTTGTCGATGAAGTCGGTGTTGATCCGGCCGCCGGCCAGGGCGTACTCGATCCGGCCGAGCTGCGTGCAGCCCAGGTTGCCGCCCTCGCCGACGCACAGCGCCCGGACGTCGGCGCCGTTCACCCGCACCGCGTCGTTGGCCTTGTCGCCGACGTCGGCGTTGGTCTCCGCGGACGCCTTCACGTAGGTGCCCACTCCCCCGTTCCAGAGCAGGTCGACCGGCGCCTTCAGGATCGCGTTGATCAGCTCGGCCGGGGTGAGCGCGGTGACCGCGGCGTCCAGGCCGAGCGCGGCACGGACCTCGGCGCTGACCGGGATCGACTTCAGGGTGCGGGGGTAGACCCCGCCGCCGGCCGAGATCAGCGTCCGGTCGTAGTCGGACCACGACGACCGGGGCAGCCGGAACAGCCGCTCCCGCTCGGCGAAGCCGGCGGCGGCGTCCGGAGCCGGGTCGAGGAAGATGTGCAGGTGGTTGAACGCGGCCACCAGCCGGGTGTGCCGGCTGCGCAGCATCCCGTTGCCGAAGACGTCGCCGGACATGTCGCCGATGCCGACACAGGTGAAGTCCTCCTCCTGGCAGTCCCGGCCGAGCTCGATGAAGTGCCGCTTGACCGACTCCCAGGCGCCCCGGGCGGTGATCCCCATCGCCTTGTGGTCGTAGCCGACCGAGCCGCCCGAGGCGAACGCGTCACCCAGCCAGAAGCCGCGCTCCAGCGCGATCCGGTTCGCGATGTCGGAGAAGGTGGCCGTGCCCTTGTCGGCCGCGACCACCAGGTACGGGTCGTCGGCGTCCCAGCGGACCACCGAGTCCGGCGGCACCACCTCACCGGCCACGATGTTGTCGGTCACGGTGAGCAGCGAGGCGATGAACACCTGGTAGCAGGCCACCCCCTCGGCCAGCCAGGCGCCGCGGTCGACGGCCGGGTCGGGCAGCGATTGCGGCACGAACCCGCCCTTGGCGCCGGACGGCACGATCACGCTGTTCTTCACCATCTGCGCCTTGACCAGGCCCAGCACCTCGGTGCGGAAGTCCTCGCGACGATCCGACCAGCGCAGGCCGCCGCGGGCGACCCGGCCGAACCGCAGGTGCACGCCCTGCACCCGCGGCGAGTATACGAAGATCTCGAACATCGGACGCGGTTCGGGCAGCAGCGCCAGTTCGCGCGGATGCACCTTGAACGCGTGCGCGGGGGCGCCGTGCTGGAAGGCGTTGGTGCGGATCATCGCCCGCAGCACGGCCAGGAACATCCGCAGAATGCGGTCGGCGTCCAGGCTGGCCACGTCGGCGAGCTGCCGCTCGATTCCGGCGTACGCCTCCTCGACGGCGGCCCCGCGGGCGTCCAGGTCGGCGAACGCTGCGTCCGGGTCGAATTTGGCGCGGAACGCGGCCACCAGTGCTGCGGCGATGGTCGGGTTGTCGTTCAGCGTGGCCGCGACGTACGGCTGGCTGTACGGGATCCCCGCCTGCACCAGGTAGCGCGAGATCGCCCGCAGCCAGGCGATCTCTTGCCAGGTCAGCCCGCCGGTCATCACCAGCCGGTTGAACTTGCCCGACTCCGCAAGGCCGCGGTAGCTGGCGTCGAAGGTGTCGACGAACCGTGTCTGCAGCTCGGGCGTCCAGTCGCCGGCCTCCATCGCGCCGGTCAGCTTCAGGCCGAAGTCGTAGAGGTACACCGTGCGTCCGCGCAGCTGGAACTCGAACGGGCGCTCGTCGAGCACCTCGACCCCGAGCACCGACAGGTGCGGCATGGCGTCGGCCAGCGACATGTGCCGGTACGACATCACCTTGAACCGGACGTCGGACTCGTCGGTCGGCCAGACCGGCGCGTAGACGTCGTAGGCGAGGTCGTCGTCGGCGGACAGACCGTTGGCCAGCCCCAGGTCGCGGACGCCGACGTCGGCCGAGTACTCCTCCTTGTAGGCGTCGCCGAACTCGACCCCGCGGGCCTCGCTGGGCAGTTCGGCTGCCGCGGCGTCGAACTCGTCGTCCCAGCTGCGGGCGGCGGCCTCGATCCGCCGCTGGAGGTCGGCGATGTCGACGTCGCCGGCCAGTGGATCGTCGTCCGGCCGCTTGACCACGAAGAACAGCCGGGCCAGCACCGACTCGGAGACCCGGGCCTGATGCTCGACCGACACCCCGCCCAGCTCGTCGAGCAGGATCTGCTGGATCGACTCCCGGACGTCGGTGGTGTAGCGGTCGCGGGGCAGGAAGACCAGGACCGAGATGAACCGGCCGTAGGTGCCGCGGCGGACGAAGACCCGCACCACCCGGCGATCCTTGAACTGGGCCTCCTGCGCGATCACCGGGAAGAGTTCCTCGGCGCTGGCCTGGAACAGCTCGTCGCGGGGGTAGCTGTCGATCACCTGACGGATCGCCGAGCCGCCGTGGCTGTGCGGGGCGAAGCCGGACAGTGCGATCAGTTTCTGTGCCTTCCCGGCCAGCATCGGGATCTCCCAGACGCTCTCGCCGTACGCGGTGGCCGCGAGCAGCCCCAGGAAGCGGCGCTCGCCGGTCAGCCGTCCGTTGGCGTCGTACAACCGGACGCCGACGTAGTCGAGGTAGGCGGGCCGGTGCACCGGCGAGCGGCGGGAGTCCTTGGTCAGCACCAGCAGTCCGCGGTCGCCGCGCGGCGGCACCGCCTGGAACTCGTTCGCGCCGTCGGCGCCGCTGAGGATGCCGAGCCCGGTGCCGGGGACCGGTTGATAGCCGTCGGCCTTGGTGTAGTGGGACTCCCGGTAGCCGAGCAGCACGAAGTTGCCGGTGCTGAGCCATTGCAGCAGGTCGGTGACCTCACGGACGCCGTGCGGACTGACCGGCTGTGGGTTCTCGTTGATCAGGTCGATCGTCTCGGCCAGCCGACGCTGCATCGTCCGCCAGTCGTCCACCGCGGCCCGCACCGCCGCGAGCCCCGCGGTGATGGCGTCGGTGAGCGCATCGGCAACCTCGGCCGCCGCCCGCCCGAGCGGGGGGAACACCTCGACGCAGATCCACGACTCGCCCAGCGCCCGCGGATCGTGGTCACGGATCGTGGTGAGCAGGCCGTCGGCGTCCCGGAGCATCTCGTACTGGGGGTGGAACAGGGAGCGGATGCTCCAATCGCCGCGGGTGATGTCCATGCTCACGGTGTCGACCAGGAACGGCTTGTCGTCGGTGACGATCAGGATCACCGTCGAGGCGCCCGGCCGCTCCGGAAGCCGCAGCCGCACCTGTGTCTCACCGACCTGGCGGACCCGGCCCAGGCGCAGGTGCTCGACCATCAGCTGGGCGACGTGGTGCGGGTCGAGGTCGACCAGCTCGCCTTCCGGCAGGTGCCGCACGTACTGTTCGGCGAAACCCTCCGGGTGCTCGATCTCCGGGAAATGTTGCAGGAGCTTGCTGAGTTCCCCGAGCAATCTGTGTATCCATCCTGATCGGGAAGGATTTGCTGCGGACACATCGCCTCCTTGCGAGCCCACGCCAACGCTGGTCACTCACTGTAGTGCCCCGCATCGGCGCTGTCTCTGCGCCTTCCGGGGGAGACGGGACCGGGTGGACGGCGGCGGTGGCGTCCTGCGGCAGAATGGCCGGCATGCAGATTCAGGCCCGCAACGACTTCGCCGCGGACACCGTCGCGACCCACGCCATGCTGACCGACCCGGCCTTCCTCGCCGAGGTCTGCGCCGCGTCCGGCGATCTTTCCTACCGGGTGGACGGCGGTGCCGACCACACGGCGGTGGAACGGACGCTGGAGTCGCCGTCGGCGGTGCGGGGCCTGCTCGGCGACCGGCTGACGCTGGTCCAGCAGATCCGCTGGGACGCCGCGGGACCGGACGGCGCCCGCACCGGACGGCTGGAGCTGACCGTGAAGGGGCTGCCGGCGAAGGCGGACCTCGCCATCGACCTGCGACCCGGCGGGCGCGGCACCCTCATCGACTTCCGCGGCGACTTCACCATCAAGGTGCCGCTGGTCGGGCGTTCCCTGGAGGCCAAGGCCGTGCCGGCGCTGACCGCCGGGTTCGACGTCCAGCAGCGGGTCGGCGACGACTGGCTCGCCGGCCGCTGACCGCCCTCAGGCGCGCACGGCCTCGCGCTCGGCCGTCGGCTGGTACGGGCAGAGCGGATCGGATTCCAGCGGATCCCCCGTCCACGCGTAGGCCCGGGCGCGGGAACCGCCGCACCAGTGGTTGAACTCGCAGCGGCCGCAGCGCCCGGCGAAGCCGTCCGGCTCGCGCAGCGCACGCATCGTGGGGTGGCCGCGGTAGAGGGCGACCAGCGACTCGCGTGTGACGTTGCCGACCGCCACCGGCAGGAAGCCGGACGGCGTCACGTCGCCGGTGTTCGACACGAAGACGATGCCGTTGCCGTCGCGGATGCCGAAGCCGCGCGCCATCGGGGAGGCCTCGATCTCAGCGTCGGTGAGCCCCCGGCGGCGGGCGGCCCGGGCCGCGATCCGGCGGTACTGCATCGCCTCGGTGGTCTTCACCTGGAACGGTGCGGTGCGGGCCAGCCCGTTCAGCCAGACGATCAGCCGCTCCGCCTCGCCCGCGGACACCTCGGTCAGCTGCGTCCCGCGTCCGATGCTGATCAGGAAGAACAGGCTCCAGCGCAGGATGGTGCGGGTGCTGAGCATGTCGTAGACGGCGGGCAGGTCGGCCGCGGTGGTGGCCGTCACCAGGGTGTTGATCTGCGCCGGAAGGTCCAGGCGGTTTGCCCACTCCAGCGCCTCCAGGGTGGCCTCGAACGTGCCCGCCACGCCCCGGACGCCGTCGTGCGCCGCCGCGGTGGAGCCGTCCAGGCTGAGCGAGATGGCCTGGATGCCGGCGTCCTTCAGCTCGGCGAGCCGCTCCGGCGTCAGCAGCGGGGTGACGGCCGGCGCCAGGGACGCCCCGATCCCGCGGGCCCGCGCCTCGGCGAGCAGCAGGTCGAGATCCGGACGCCGCAACGGGTCGCCGCCGGTGAACACGACGTGCGGCAGCGGATCGCCGAAGCCGGTGATGTCGTCGAGCAGGTCGATCGCCTCGGCGGTGCTCAGCTCACCCGGCGCGGGCAGCGGCATCGCGGTCGCCCGGCAGTGCCGGCAGGCCAGCCCGCAGGCGTTGGTCAGCTCCCAGTAGACGATCATCGGAGCCCTGCGATAGGCCCAGCCGACCGGCCGGACGGCCCCGATCGCGTGCGGATGGGCTGCGGGCGCCGCCATTTGAATCCCCTTGTGAAGGCGTGTTGTCGGCGGCCAGCGGTGAGGCGGTCGCCAGGGCTCGAGGGGCCGGTCGGCTCCCTGCGATCCGGTCTATCACGGCGTCCGGACAGGCGCGGGCGATCCGGGAATCCCGACGTGGTGACGATCGCGGGTTCGGTGTCGAGTTGACCTTGACGCTACGTCAAGGTTCACACTCGATGGGTGACCTCGAAGACCACCCTGCCGCTGTACCTCACGGCCACGGCGACATCCCTGTTCGGCAACTCCGCGATCGCGATCGTGCTGCCCTGGCTGGTGCTGGAGCGCACCGGCGACCCGGCCATGGCGGGCACGGTCGCCGCGGCGAGCGCCCTGCCGGGCGCGATCGCGGCCTTCGCCGGCGGACACCTGATCGACAAGGTCGGACGCCGCCGGATGTCGGTGCTGTCCGACGTCGGCTCGGCGCTGGCGGTGGCCGCGCTGGCGATCGTCGACGCCGCCGTCGGCCTCAACGTGGCCTGGTTCATCGCGCTGGGCGTGCTCGGCGCCCTGTTCGACGTCCCCGGGATGACCGCACGGGAGACCCTGCTGGCCAACGTGTCCGAGACCTCCGGGGTCGGCCTCGACAAGGTGGCCGCCTGGCGGGGCATGCTGTTCGGACTCTCCTTCCTGGCCGGCCCGGCGCTGGCCGGCTGGCTGCTGACCCTGATGCCGTCCATCCAGGTGGTCTGGATCACCGCCGCCTGTTCGGCCGCCGCGGCCCTGGCCATCGCCGTGATGCCGCTGCGCCCGAGCGCGATCGCGCCGACCGAGGACAACTCGCCGCTGGCGGGCTTCACCCACATCCGGAACAGCCGGCCGCTGCTCACCCTGCTGGTGATCAGCCTCGGCTCGATGGTGCTGGTCGCCCCGCTGCTGAGCGTGGTGCTGCCCGCGCATTTCGTCGCGCTGGCGGCGCCGGGCCTGCTGGGGCTCAGCCTGTCGGCCTATGCCGTGGGCACCATGGCCGGCTCCGGAATCTACGGCTGTGCCTTCGGCGGACGCCGCTGGGCGGCGTGGGTGGTCGCCAACCTGCTCTACGTGGTCTCGGCCGTTCTGATCGCCACCCTGACCGGCTTCTGGCTGGTCGCGGCCGGCATGGTGGCCGCCGGGCTGGCCTCGGGCCTGCTGCAGCCGATCAGCACCGTGGTGCTCACCGAGCACGTCCCGGACGCCCTGCGCGGCCGGGTCTTCGGCGCCTACACCGCGCTCGCCATGGTGGCCAGCCCGCTGGGTCTCGGGCTGATGGCGCTGGTGCTGGCCGGCGCCGACCTGCGGGTCGGGGCCTGGGTGCTGGCCGCGGGTTGGGCACTGGTCGGGGTCTACGCGATCGTCGCCCCGGGACTGCGGGGCTACATCCAGCCGCAACAGGAGGGCGTCCATGCTGACCATCGGCCAGTTGGCTGACTACGTCGGGGTGACCAGGCGGGCGATCCGGCACTACCACGCGCTGGGCCTGCTGCCGGAGCCGGAGCGGACGGCGTCCGGCTATCGCAGCTACGACGCCCAGGCGGTGGTCGACCTGCACCGGATCAAGGTGCTCGCCGACGCCGGCGTCCCGCTGTCCCGGGTGCGGGAGCTGGTCGACGCCGGCTCGGACGAGTTCCGGGACGCCGCCGTCCGGATCGACGCCGAGCTCCGGGAACGGATCGCCGAGCTGGAGGCCACCCGGCGGTCGCTCGCGCGGCTCGCCGAGCAGGGCGAGCCGTTCCTGCCGCCGCAGGTGACCCGGATGCACGCCGAGCTCCGGGCGCTCGGGGTGTCCGAGCGGACGCTCACCCTGGAGCGGGACGCCTGGCTGCTGATCCTGGTGCTGTTCCCCGGTCTGGCCGACACCTGGCTGACGACCCAGCGGGCCATGCTCGACGACCCCGGCTACCGCGACCTGTACCTGCGCACCGACGAGGCCGTCGACTGGTCCCCGGACGACCCGCGGATCGAGGAGATCGCCCGCGCCACCATCGAGTGGACCGTCGTCCGGCGACCGAGGGCTTCGGACGTCGTACGGCGGGCGACCACGGATGTGGGCGGGTCGGGCGCGGTCGGAACGGGACGAGCCAACCGGTGACGGTCCCGGCCGCGCCCGCCCGAGCGATTCCAAGCCCAGGCCATCCGAAGCCCGAGCCGTCCAAACCCAGCGCACCGGCCTTCGCGCACCACAGCTGACGGGTTTCGCGCAATAACACGAAACCCGTCATCGATCCTGTGACTGGCTCCCGATGGTGAGATCGGCACAGGGCGGCGCCGACCGGAGTTCAGCACGGACGACCGCGGTCCAGGGCGGCGCCGACCGGAGTTCAGCACGACACCTGCGGTACAGGGCGGTGCCGACAGGAATTCGGCGCGGACGTCCGCGACCGGCGTTCAGCGCATGTGCGGGTAGCCGGTGGTCACCGGCGGCACCAGGGTCTCCTTGATCGCCCGGGGGCTCACCCAGCGCATCAGGTTCCACAGCGAGCCGGCCTTGTCGTTGGTGCCGGACGCCCGCGCGCCACCGAACGGCTGCTGCCCGACCACGGCGCCGGTCGGCTTGTCGTTGATGTAGAAGTTGCCGGCGGTGTACCGCAGCCGGTTCTGGGCGAGCTCGATCGCCGTCCGGTCGGTGGCCAGGATCGACCCGGTCAGCGCATAGGCGGACGCGGTGTCGACCAGGTCGAGCACCTTGTCGTAGTCGGCGTCGTCGTAGACGTGGATGCCCAGCAGCGGGCCGAAGTATTCGGTGACGAAGATGTCCTGCTTCGGGTTGTCCGAGACCGCCAGGGTGGGCCGGACGAACCAGCCCTCGCTGCGGTCGTAGCTGCCGCCGGCGACGATCTCGGCGTCCGGGCCGGCCTTGACCGCGTCGATCGCGCCGGCCAGCTTGTCGAAGGCGCGCTCGTCGATCAACGCGGAGGTGAAGTTGCGGAAGTCGCGCACGTCGCCGACGGCCAGAGCCTCGGTCTGCCCGATCAGGTCGTCGGAGAGCGCGTTCCACAGCGACCGCGGCAGGTAGGCCCGGGACGCCGCCGAGCACTTCTGCCCGGAGTATTCGAACGCGCCCCGGATCAGCGCGGTCACCACGATCTCGGGGTCGGCGCTGGGGTGCACCAGCACGAAGTCCTTGCCGCCGGTCTCCCCGACGATCCGCGGGTAGGACCGGTAGTTGGCGATGTTGGCGCCGACCTGCGACCACAGCCCCTGGAACACCCGGGTCGAGCCGGTGAAGTGGATGCCGGCCAGGTCCGGGTGGGCGAGCGCGACATCGGAGATCTCCGGGCCGTGCCCCGGCACCAGGTTGATCACCCCGTCCGGCAGGCCGGCCGCCCGCAGCACGTCGACGATCACCTCGGCGGCGAACATCTGGGTGAGCGCGGGCTTCCACAGCACCGGGTTGCCCATCAGGGCGGCGGAGGTCGGCAGGTTGCCGGCGATCGCGGTGAAGTTGAACGGCGTGATCGCGTAGACGAACCCCTCCAGCGGCCGGTAGTCCATCCGGTTCCAGACCCCGGGGCTGCTGATCGGCTGGTTGGCGTAGATCTGCTGGGCGAAGTGGGCGTTGAACCGGAGGAAGTCGATCAGCTCACAGGCCGAGTCGATCTCTGCCTGCTGCACGGTCTTGCCCTGGCCGAGCATGGTGGCGGCGTTGATCCAGGCCCGGAACGGGCCGGCGATCAGGTCGGCGGCGCGCAGGAAGATCGCCGCCCGCTGGTCGAACGGCAGCTCCGCCCAGTCCCGGGAGACCGCCATCGCAGCGGCGATCGCCTGCTCGGTGTCGGCATGGTTGGCCTGCTGCACGTAGCCGAGCACGTGCGCGTGGTCGGACGGCATCCGCACCTCGTAGCGGTCCTCGCCCCGACCGGGGCGCCGCTCGGAGCCGAAGGTCCCGGTCAACTCCACGGGTTCGGCGTCGGCGAGCTGGGTCAGCGCGACCTCGAGCGCGGCACGCTCGTCACTGCCGGGGGCGTAGCTCCTGACCGGCTCGTTGACCGGGACCGGAACAGTCGTGATGGCATCCATTCCTCGAGCCTAGTGCAGGGGCACCGAGCGGCGACAGCGGGCATTCGCCCGGGGATCCAGCGCGTCGCGAGAGATTATGCGGTCAACACCCAGACTTCGACAGTTCCCTGTCGCACCGCGCATGCGTCCACCGGGCGCCGCACGCGCGTCAGCCGGCTTTGGCGGCTTCCTCCCGACGCTTCTTCGCAGCCTCCACCGACGCCCGGAGCGCGGCGACCAGGTCGACGACATCGGCCTGCTGCGGCGCCTCCTCGGTCGCCTCCGGGATCGGCGCGCCGGCCAGCTTGGCCTCGACGACGGCCTCCAGGGCCTCGCGGTAGACGTCGGTGAACTGGGTCGGGTCGAAGTCCCCGGTCAGCTGGTCGATGAACATCCGGGCCATGTCGACCTCGGCGTCCGACACCTTGACGTCGTCGGACGGCGCGGCGAACGACCCGTCGCGCAACTCGTCGGGCCAGAGCATGGTGTGCATCAGCAGCAGGTCGTCCTTGGCCCGGACCAGTGCCAGCGACTCCCGGGAGCGGAGCGCCACCTTCACCAGCGCCGCCTTCCCGGCGTCGGCGAGGGCGCGACGCAGCAGGACGTAGGGCTTGGCGCCGGGACCGTCCGGCTCCAGGAAGTAGGTGCGCTCGAAGTAGGTGGGGTCGACCTCTTCGGTGTCGACGAACTGGACCACCTCGACCGCCTTCGCGCTCGGCAGCGGCAGGTTGTCGAAGTCCTCGGCCTGCAGGATCACCATCCGGCCGTCGCCGGTCTCGTAGCCCTTGGCGATCTCGGTGTAGGGGATCTCCTTGCCGCAGACCTCGCAGACCCGCTTGTACTTGATCCGGCCTCCGTCGGCCGGATGCACCTGCCGGAACGACAGGTCCTTGGTCTCGGTGGCGCCGTACACCTTGATCGGAATGGTGATCAGCCCGAACGAGATCGCACCCTTCCAGATGGAGCGTGGCATGTCGGCCTCCTTAGCCGCGGTTGTGCCCAGCCTGCCGCATCACCCCTGGTCACGCCAGCACCGGCGGGGTGAGTGCCGCCGTTCATCAGCTACAGGATCCGGGGCGCCGCCGGCTGGCCGATGGTTCCTTCGCCGATCTCGTTCTCGCGGTGACCGTAGACAAGGGTGAACCGGCGTCCCGGCGTCGCCAGCTCACGCGCCACTGGAGCCCAGAACAGCAGGACGACGCTCCGATCGGTCTCCCCCGGGTTCAGCGGCAACCCGTCATCTGTCTGGATGTAGGCACCCAACTGCACGTCGCCGATCAGGAAGAGGAAGGAGGGGGTCGGCGACTCCCAGGCCCGCTTCAGTCCACCGTCCCCGGTCGCTCGCAGGTCGAGGGATGCAGTCACGAAGGTCGACACGAACCCGGACACCGGGTCCGACTCCTGGTCGGCGTCCGTCGGCGCCTGGTCGCCGGTGCCGTCGCCGACGGGCCGGGCCAGCCCGCTCCACTCCCCCGGACCGTGCCACAGCAGTTCGTGCTCAGCGAGGAACTCCGCCACCTCCTCGTCGTCCCAGGACGTGGCCACCGACCGGCCCGCCAACCGCCCGCGCAGGACCGCCGCGGCGTCCGGAGCATCGTCGCCGAACAGGGCGGTCACCGCGCTCCACGGCAGTTCGCCCACACCCACCTCGCCGAACTCGGACGCCGGAACCGGTCGACCGGACGCCTCGGCGACCGCCACCAGGCGGATCCCTCCGGACAGCAGCCCTGCCAGGCCCGCGATGTGCAGCACGGTGTGCTCGGCGTCCTCGTCGTCGGCGGCGGCGAAGCCGAACGCGGCACACAGCGACGGGGTGACCGCGTACGCCGCGGCGGGGCGATGGCGTCCGGCCTCCGCCCAGGCGGCGAGCTCGCTCGCGGTCACCGGAACGAAGACCAGCATCAGCGCACCTCGCGCAGCAGCACACCGAGCTCCTCGGCGACGTCCCGGCCGAAGGTCGGCAGCGGCGCCACCGCGCTCGCCGCGAAGCTGACCCGGCCGTCCAGGCTGCTGACGCCGACAGTGATCGCCTGGTCGTCGATGGTGGAGGCGAACGAGTGCAGCGCCCGGACCCGGCGCTCGCCGAGCCAGCGCGGCGCCGCCGGTCCGGGCACGTTCGCGATCAGCACCTCGTGCGGACGCCCGGCGGTCACCGTGGCGGCCGCCACCGCGTGCGTGCTGGGCGGCGGGAAGCCGGCCAGACCGGTCAGTTCCCCGGCCGGCACCAGCCGGTCGGAGTCGATCCGCGCCTGGGTCAGGGTGGCGATGGCGACCAGCCGCTCGGCGGCCGTGAGGGTGGTCACCGGCAGCTGCATGAATTGCGGCGCGACCAGGCAACCGAGCGCGCTCGCGCCGTCGTCGCCGACCGCCAGCGGCACCAGCGCGACCGGGTCGTGCAGCAGCCGGTCGCCGGCGACCTGCCAGCCACGGACGCCGGCTGTCGCCAGCGCCACGATCACGTCGTGCACCGTGCACTCCATCCCCCGGGCGACCCGCTTCAGGTCGGCGAGGGGGCACTCGACGGCCGCCACCTGCCGGTTCGCCGCCGCCGTGGTCACCTGGCGGACGCCGTACTCGGCCAGGCCGCCCAGGCCGGCGGCGGCGTCCCGGAGCGCCCGCAGCGGGTCGTTCAGATTGCGCAGCAGGCCGGGGAATCCGGGAGCCTCCTCGGTGGACGGTTGCCACCCGGGCACCTCGCCGGAGATCGGCGTGGGCTCCTCGTCGAGCAGTTCGTGCAGCAGGTGGACGTTGTCCGCACCGTCGATCAGCGCGGGATGGGCGCGCACCACCAACGCCCAGGCGCCGCCGGGCAGCCCGCTCAGCACGGTCGCGTCCCACAACGGGTGCAGCCGGTCCAGCGGGGTGGCCAGCTGATCCGCGAGCCAGCCCTCGATCGTGCCGCCGGCGGGAATGCCGGCGGTGCGCAGGTGGCCCGCGACGTTGAAGCCCCGATCGTCGATCCAGGACTGCAGGGCGGCGCCGGCAAGCTTCTGCCGGAAGCGTGGGGCGTAGCCGATCCGCTGTCCGATCAGCCGGATGAGGTCGGCCGGCGGGAGCGCGGGCCCGTCCAGCACGAGCACGCTCAGCTGATGCCAGGGCTGGGCCGGCTGGTCGCGGGCGAGCAGCAGCGCTTCGGTCATGCTCACGGGAGCCGCCACGGGGTCTCCTCCTCGGGTGTGCCGGGTCGTGGTCAGCCTACTGGGGTGTCCCGTGCGAGAATCGGCGGGTGCGCAGCATCCTCTTCTCGGCCGCCCTGATCCTGGTACTCACCGGATGCGCCGGCGCGCCGTCCGCGACGCCGGGCAGCCCCGAGGCGTCGGCGTCCCCGCTGGTCACGCCCGCGACCACGGCGCCCTCGTCGAGCCCGGGCCTGAGTACTCCGAGCAGTGCCCCGACCCCCGGCGTCCGGACCATCGCCATCGAGTTGGCCGACGGCAAGGTCTCACCCAGCGGCAGCCGGGTCGACCTCAGCAAGGGCGAGCCGTTCGTCCTCGACATCACCTCCGACCGTGACGACGAGGTGCACGTGCACGGCTTCGACAAGGAGATCGAGGTGCGGGCCGGCAAGCGGGTGAAGGTCGAGATGGTGGCCGACCGCACCGGACGCTACGAGGTGGAGTCGCACCATCCCGAGTTGCTGATCGTGGTGCTGCAGATCCGGTGAGGCTGCCGCTGCACGGCCTCGGCTCCCGTCAGGACCTGCCGCTGCCGTTCGAACTCGTGCTGCTCGGTGCCGCGCTCGCCCTGGTGGTGTCGTTCGCCGTGCTGGTGGCCGCCTGGCGGCGTCCCCGGTACACCCGGCCGACCGGACGACCGCTGGTGGCGCTGACCCGGCTGGTGGACGCCCCGGCCGCCCGGGCCACGCTGCGGCTGTTGGCCCTGGCCTGGTACGCCTGGATGGCGCTGGCGCTGTGGTTCGGCCAGGACCGGGTGACCAATCCGGTCTTCGGGTTCGTCTTCGTCTGGCTGTGGGTGGGGCTGGTGCCGATCTCGCTGCTATGCGGGCCGGTGTGGCGGCTGGCCAACCCGCTGCGGACCCTGGCCCGGCCGGCCCTGGCGGCCCGCAGCCCGTGGCGTCCGCTGTCGGAGGCCGCCTGGCGCCGGATCGGCGTGCTGCCCGGGGTGGTCACCCTGTTCGGCTTCGCCTGGCTGGAACTCGTCCAGCCGGACAACAACACCCTCCTCGTGCTGCGCTGGTGGACAGCCGCCTGGCTGGTGGTGGTGCTGGGTGGCGCCGTGCTGTTCGGCGAGCGGTGGGTGGCGGCGTCCGACCCGTTCGAGGTGTTCGCCGAGCGGGTCGCGACGCTATCACCGTGGCAGCGGGTCGACGGCACGATCCGGCTCGCCGACCCGCTGCGGCACGCGGCCACCGCCCCGGCGCCCCGCGGCGCGGCGTGGCTGACCTGCACGCTGCTCGGCATCACCGCCTATGACAGCTTCACCAACACCACCGGCTGGGTGGGGTGGGTGCAGGCCTCGGCGCTGCCCCGTGAGCTGTGGGGCACGGTCGGTCTGCTGGCGATGATCCTGCTGGTCACCGGCAGCTTCGCGCTCGCCACCCGGGCCACGGCCGCCGGCTGGTCCGACCGGGCGGCGGCCAGCCTGGTGCCGATCGTGGTCGGCTACTCGGTGGCGCACTACCTGAGCCTGCTGGTGCTGGAGGGCCAGCGCACCGCGATCCTGGCGTCCGATCCGCTCGGCCTGGGCTGGAACGTGTTCGGCACCGCCGAGTTGGGCGTCAACACCGGAATCTTCGACTATCCCGAGGTGGTGGCGGCGATCCAGCTGGCCGCGATCGTCATCGGCCATCTGCTCGGTGTCCTGCTCGCCCACGACCTGTCGCTTGTCGTGCTGAAGGGCCGGCGGGTGATCCGGGGCCAGCTGCCGATGCTGGTGCTGATGGTCGGTTACACCTGCGCCGGGCTGGTGCTGCTGTTCTCGCCCTGAGTTATCCACAACTTCGGACGCCGCCCGCGGTGCGGCGCTGCCGACGTTGCACAGTGGGGCATGCGATCCGCCCCCGACGTCCTCACCCGCGCCCCGGCCGTGCTGGCCCCGGCGGTCCGGTTGATCGAACCACCGCCGCTCATCGAGCCGGCCCAGCAGCCGCTGCTCCCCTGGCCGGAGCCTGAACTCTGCGCGGCGCCCGAGCCGCCCGGGATCGCGGACGAGGTTCGCCGGCAGGTGGGCGTGCTGGCCGCTGCCCTGGTCGAGGTGCTGCGTGGACGCCGTCCGCTGCCGCACCTGGAGGGCCACGCCAGCCCGCCCGTCCGGGAACTGATCGAGCGGCTGCGCACCGACGGCCCGCTGCCGATGCTGCGGCTGAGGTCGCTGCGGATGGGTCAGCCCGCGCCGGGCGTGATCGAGGCGGTCGCCCGGCTAGGCATCGGCGAGCGGTCGCGAGCGATGGCGCTCCGGGCCGAGCGCGACGCCACCGCCCGCTGGCGACTGACCGAACTGGAGCTGTGCCTCGACGAGGCCGGAATCCGGCGTAGTCAGCCGAAGGTTCCGTGACTGGCGCGGAGACCTCCACAGCAACCGTGGGAGCCGGTGCGGAGCCTGCGTGAGGGACGCCCGATCACGCTCCCGGCGGCGTCCCTCAGCCGCGACGTCCGTGGCACATCTTGTACTTCTTGCCCGAGCCGCAGGGGCAGGGCGCGTTCCGGCCCACGCCGGCGTACGGGTCGTCCTCGTCGTCGCGGCTGCTCACCGCGTCGCCGGTCTCCGACGGTGCCGAGTAGGCCATCGGACGCTGCTGCCGCTCGCCCAGGCCCTTGGCCTGGACCACCGGCCGTGCCCTCGGTTCGTCGGCGGGCCTATCGCGGACGAGGTTCGCCGGCAGGTGGGCGTGCTGGCCGCTGCCCTGGTCGAGGTGCTGCGTGGACGCCGTCCGCTGCCGCACCTGGAGGGCCACGCCAGCCCGCCCGTCCGGGAACTGATCGAGCGGCTGCGCACCGAAGGCCCGCTGCCGATGCTGCGGCTGAGGTCGCTGCGGATGGGTCAGCCCGCGCCGGGCGTGATCGAGGCGGTCGCCCGGCTACGAATCGGCGAGCGGTCGCGAGCGATGGCGCTCCGGGCCGAGCGCGACGCCACCGCCCGCTGGCGACTGACCGAACTGGAGCTGTGCCTCGACGAGGCCGGAATCCGGCGTAGTCAGCCGAAGGTTCCGTGACCGGCGCGGAGACCGTGGGAGCCGGTGCGGAGCCTGCGTGAGGGACTCCCGATCACGCTCCCGGCGGCCGCGTCCCTCAGCCGCGACGTCCGTGGCACATCTTGTACTTCTTGCCCGAGCCGCAGGGGCAGGGCGCGTTCCGCCCCACGCCGGCGTACGGGTCGTCCTCGTCCTCGCGGCTGCTCACCGCGTCGCCGGTCTCCGACGGTGCCGAGTAGGCCATCGGACGCTGCTGCCGCTCGCCCAGGCCCTTGGCCTGGACCACCGGCCGTGCCCTCGGTTCGTCGGCGGGCTCGGGCTCGCTGGGCGCGTTGATCAGCTCGTCGAGCACCTCGGCCGACATCGGGACGCCGGCCGCGTCGGTCTGCAGGCCGACCGCGGGCTGCTGCTGCACCTTCACCTCGAGGTTGAACAGGAAGCCGACGACCTCCTCCATGAACGCCTCCATCATGGCGTTGAACATGTCGCCGCCCTCGCGCTGGTACTCGACCAGCGGATCGCGTTGCGCCATCGCCCGCAGCCCGATGCCCTCGCGCAGGTAGTCCATCTCGTAGAGGTGCTCGCGCCACTTCCGGTCGAGCACGGTGAGCAGCACCTGGCGCTCCAGCTCGCGCATGGTGTCCTCGCCGAGCTCCTCCTCGCGGCGGTCGTAGGCCGCCTGGGCATCGGCCTTGAAGTCCTCGACCAGCTCGTCGACGGTGAGCTCGACGCCCTCGTACTCGGCGCGGTCCAGCCCGACCGGGTAGAGGGTGCCCATCTGGGTCCAGAGCTGCTCCAGATCCCACTCCTCCACGAAGCCCTCGGTGTTGGCCCGCACGTACTGCTCGACCACCGAGTCGACGGTGCCGCGCAGCTGCGCCTCGACGTCCGCGCCCTCCAGGACGCGGCGACGGTCGCCGTAGATGGCGTGCCGCTGCCGGTTCATCACGTCGTCGTACTTGAGCACGTTCTTGCGCATCTCGAAGTTCTGCGCCTCGACCTGCTCCTGAGCCTGCTGGATGGAGCTGCTGACCCGCTTGTTCTCGATCGGGACGTCGTCGGGCACCTTCAGCGCCACCATCACCCAGTTGATGATGTCGGACTTGAACAGCCGCATCAGGTCGTCCTCGAGGCTGAGGTAGAACCGGCTCTCGCCCGGGTCGCCCTGGCGTCCGGACCGGCCGCGCAACTGGTTGTCGATGCGCCGCGACTCGTGCCGCTCGGAGCCGACCACGTACAGGCCGCCCAGTTCGACCACCTCGTCGTGCTCGGTGGCCACCTGCTCCTCGATCTCGGTGATCACCTCGGCCCACTCGGCCTCGTACTCCTCGGCGTGCTCGACCGGGTCGAGGCCCTTGGCGCGCAGCTGCGCGTCGGCGAGGAACTCCGGGTTGCCGCCGAGGATGATGTCGGTGCCGCGGCCGGCCATGTTGGTGGCCACGGTGACCGCGCCCTTGCGTCCGGCCAGCGCGATGATGGCCGCCTCACGAGCGTGGTTCTTCGCGTTCAGCACCTCGTGCTTCACGCCGGCCTTCTTCAGCAGCTTGGACAGGATCTCCGACTTCGCCACCGACGCCGTGCCGATCAGGATCGGCTGACCCTTCTCGTGCCGCTCGGCCACGTCCTCGACGACGGCGGCGAATTTGGCCGCCTCGGTGCGGTAGATCAGGTCCTTCTCGTCGACCCGGATCATCGGCTTGTTGGTCTCGATCGGCAGCACGCCGAGGCCGTAGATCTTCTGGAACTCGCTCTCCTCGGTCTTGGCCGTGCCGGTCATGCCGGCGAGCTTGTCGTACATCCGGAAGTAGTTCTGCAGGGTGATCGTGGCGAGCGTCTGGTACTCGTCCTTGATCTCGACCTTCTCCTTCGCCTCCAGCGCCTGGTGCAGGCCCTCGTTGTAGCGGCGTCCGATCAGGGTGCGGCCGGTGTGCTCGTCGACGATCAGCACCTCGCCGTCCAGGATCACGTAGTCCTTGTCGCGCTTGAACAGCTCCTTGGCCTTGATGGCGTTGTTCAGGTACGAGATCAGCGGGGTGTTGGCGCTCTCGTAGAGGTTGTCGATGCCGAGCCGGTTCTCCACCTCGGTGATGCCGCCCTCGAGGATCGACACGGTGCGCTTCTTCTCGTCCACCTCGTAGTGGGTGTCGCGGGTCAGCCGCTCGGCGATCGTGGCGAACTCGGGGTACCACTGGTGGTTGTCCTCGGCGGGGCCGGAGATGATCAGCGGCGTCCGGGCCTCGTCGACCAGGATGGAGTCGACCTCGTCGACGATCGCGTAGTGGTGGCCGCGCTGCACGCAGTCCTCCAGCGACAGCGCCATGTTGTCGCGCAGGTAGTCGAAGCCGAACTCGTTGTTGGTGCCGTAGGTGATGTCGGCGGCGTACTGCCGGCGCCGCTCGGTGGGCGTCATGTGGGCCAGGATGACGCCGACCTCGAGGCCCAGGAAGTGATGGACGCGGCCCATCTGCTCGGACTGGTACTTGGCCAGGTAGTCGTTGACGGTGACGATGTGGACGCCCTCGCCGGTCAGCGCGTTCAGGTAGGACGGCATCAGCGCGACGATGGTCTTGCCCTCACCGGTCTTCATCTCGGCGATGTTGGCGCGGTGCAGCGCGACGCCACCCATCACCTGGACATCGTAGGGGCGCTTGCCGAGCACCCGCTTGGTCGCCTCGCGGACCGTCGCGAACGCCTCCGGCAGGATCGCGTCGATGCTCTCGCCGTCGTCCAGGCGTTTGCGGAACTCGTCGGTCTGGGCGCGCAGTTCCTCGTCGCTCATCGCCTCGAAGTCGGGTTCGATCATGGCCACCTGATCGGCGACCCGGCGCAACTCCCTGAGCTTGCGCCCGTCGCCCATGTGCAGCAACTTGTCCAGAACACCCACGGTGGTTTCAACGCTTCCTGGTCGATGACAGTCCCGCGCCATCTTAGTGTGCTCAGCCGGTTCCGGCCGCGGGCGGCCGGTTCGCCGTCGCCGGCCGGGCGTGAACGGAGCGGGACGGTTCCTTTCCCGTTCAGGGGACGGTTCCTTTCCCGTTCAGGGGACGGTTCCTTTCCCGTTCGAGGAACCGTCCCCTTCCGGTTCGCCCGGCCGTCCGCTGAAGAGGGTCCACGAATCGGTCTGAGGGATGTCGAGAACCGCAGGTCGGCTCCGTCCCCGCTGTAGAGCCGACCACAATGGGCGGCACCGAACCAAGGAGTCACGATGGCCAAGCACCTGCTGCTGAAGCACTACCGGGGCGCGCCGAAGGGCGTCAACGACGTGCCGATGGACGCCTGGACGCCAGACGAGATCACGGCGCACCTGCAGTACATGGACGACTTCGCCAGCCGGCTGGAGGGCACCGGCGAGTACGTGGACGGCCAGGCGCTGGCGCCCGAGGGCGCCTGGGTGCGCTACGGCGGCGAGGGGCAGCCGCCGGTCGTCGACGGCCCCTTCGCCGAGACCAAGGACCTGATCGCCGGCTGGATGATCATCGACGTGGACGACTGGGACCGCGCCGTCGAGCTGGCCGGTGAACTCTCGGCTGCTCCCGGCGCGGGCGGACGGCCGATCCACGAGTGGCTGGAGGTCCGGCCCTTCCTGACCCACGCACCGACCGTCACCGACTAGTCCTGGCGTGGACGAGACGCTGCTGCGGGGCCTGATCCCGGGTGTGCTGGCGATCCTCGTCCGCCGCGGAGCCGACTTCGCGGCGGCCGAGGACGCCGTCCAGGACGCCCTGGTCGAGGCGTTGCGCAGCTGGCCGGACGACCCGCCGCGCGACCCGCGCGGCTGGCTGATCGCGGTCGCCTGGCGACGGTTCCTGGACGCCGTCCGCTCGGACGCCGCACGCCGACGACGCGAGGACCGGGTCGAGGACGAGCCGGCCCCGGGTCCCGCGCCGGACGTCGACGACACGCTGTGGCTGTACTTCCTCTGCGCACACCCGCGGCTGAGCCCGTCCTCGGCCGTCGCGCTGACCCTGCGGGCGGTGGGCGGCCTGACCACCCGTCAGATCGCCCAGGCCCACCTGGTGCCCGAGGCGACCATGGCGCAGCGGATCAGCCGGGCCAAGCGGACGTTGTCCGGCGTCCGATTCGACCAGCCGGGCGACGTCGCCACCGTGCTGCGGGTGCTGTACCTCGTCTTCAACGAGGGCTATTCGGGGGCGGCCGACCTGGCGGCGGAGGCGATCCGGCTGACCCGCCAGCTGGCCGCCCTGCACGACCATCCCGAGATCGCCGGGCTGCTGGCGCTGATGCTGCTCCACCACGCCCGCCGCGACGCCCGGTTCGCCGCCGACGGCGCGCTGGTCCCGCTGGCCGATCAGGACCGGGATCGCTGGGACACCGCGGCGATCGCGGAGGCCGTCCAGATCCTCCAGGCCGCGCTGGCCCGGGACCGGCTGGGCGAGTTCCAGGCGCAAGCCGCGATCGCCGCCCTGCACGCCGACGCGGCCAGCACCGCCGAGACCGACTGGGTCCAGATCGTGGACTGGTACGACGAACTGGTGCGGCTGACCGATTCGCCGATCGCCCGGCTGAACCGGGCCGTCGCCCTCGGCGAGGCCGACGGCGCGTGGGCCGGGCTCGCAGCACTGGCCGAACTGGACGCGAACCTGCCCCGCCACTCGGCGGCCGCCGCCCACCTCAACGAGCGCGCTGGCAATCTGGAACTGGCCGGCCGGCTGTATGCGGTGGCGGCCCGCGCCGCGGACAACCGCGCCGAGCGCGATCATCTCTATCGCCAGGCGGCCCGGCTGCACCCGCGTTGAGACACGCCGCCGGGGCCGGCCGCCCGGGGCTTCGCGAGGCTGTGGAACCCTACGAGCGCGGCCCGCGACTAAGGTCGAGCCGAGGCCGGACCATTCGCTCCGGCGGATCGAGGACGACGTGACCACTCCCCCGCACCGTCTCGCCGGCCTTCGGCGTGAGTTCGACGACCTCGACGTGTCGCTGTACGAGGCGATCGCCGACACCCACAGCCCGGCGCTGGACTGGGCGATGCCGCGGCTGACCGGCCTCGCCGACCATTCGAAACTGTGGATCGGCATCGCTGCCCTGCTCGCGGCCACCGGATCCGAGCGGGCGAGGCGGGCGGCCGCCAGGGGGCTGACCACCCTCGCCGTGACCAGCCTGATCGCCAACCAGGTGGCCAAGCGGCTGAACCGGCGGCCGCGTCCCTCGCTCGCCCGCGTGCCGTTGGCCAGGATCGCCGGACGGATTCCCCGCTCGACCTCGTTCCCCAGCGGGCATGCCGCCAGCGCGGCCGCGTTCGCCGGCGCGGTGGCGATCGAGGCACCCGCGTTGCGGGTGCCGCTCGCCACGCTGGCCGGGCTGGTCGGCCTCTCCCGGGTGGCCACCGGCGCGCACTATCCGTCGGACGTCGCGGCCGGCTTCCTGCTCGGAGCCGGTGTCGCGGCACTCGGACGCCGCCTGGTGCCGCCGGCAACGACACCCGAACGCAGCGACCCGCCTTCGGCGTCCGAGCGGATCACGCCCCGGCCCAAAGGCGCCGGCCTGACCCTGGTGGTCAATCCGGCGTCCCACAGCGGACGCGGCGCCGACGTCCTGCGCCGGCTGCGGCGCAGCCTCCCGGAGCTCACGGTGGTCGAACTCGACGAGCACGACGACGTCCCCCGAGTGATGCGCGACGCCGCGGCGGACGCCGAGGTGCTCGGCGTGGCCGGTGGCGACGGGACGGTGGCCGCCGCGGCCGAGGCGGCCATGGACGCCGGCATTCCGCTGGCGGTCTTCCCGGCAGGCACCTTCAATCACTTCGCCAAGGCCCTCGGACTCGGTCGACTGGACCGCGCGGTGCAGGCCGTCCGGCGCGGCACGGTGACCAGGATGGACGTCGCGTACCTGGGCGACGGGCTCTTCCTCAACACCGCCAGCGTCGGCGCCTACAGCGACTTCGTGGCGGCCCGGGAGCGCCTCGAGAAGTTCATCGGCAAGCCGCTCGCGGCCTGCTATGCGGCCCTGCGCACCATGCGCAGCCGCACCAGCCTGCCGCTGCGGATCGACGGTCGCACGCATCGGGCGACGCTGGTGTTCATCGGCAATTGCCGCTATCAGCCCGGCGGCTTCGCACCCGCCTTCCGCGAGCGCCTCGACGACGGCCTGCTCGACGTGCGCATTCTCGATCTGCCCCGGGGACGCGGCCGGCTCGGGGTGCTGGCCGCGCTGGCCACCGGCCGGCTCGCCGAGAACCGGCACTATCACCAGTACACCGGCGCCGAACTGACCATCGAGTTGCCGTCCGGCCCGAGCCGAGTGACCCGCGACGGCGAGCTCGGTGAGGACTGCGAGGAGTTGCGCCTGCGCGCCGTCCGTCGTGCGCTCACCGTGTTCTGCGCGGCAAGGCGATAGGCGGAACGGCCGGGTCGACGCACCGGGTGCCACCCGCACGACGTCCGTGCTGGCCGGCCCGAACACCTGTGTCGCGCGGTCCGGGGTGAACATGTCACCCGGGGGCGCTCAGCCCTGCAGGTAGCGCAGCACCGCCAGCACCCGGCGGTGGTCGTCGGGGCTGACCGGCAGCCCCAGGGTGTCGTAGATGCCCGACACGTGCTGCACCACCGCCTTCTCGGTGATGAACAGCTGCTGGGCAATCGAGGAGTTGCTGCGCCCCGCCGCCATCTGCGCCAGCACCTCACGTTGTCGCGGGGTGAGCCGGCCCAGTCCGCGGCCGTGTTCGGCCCTGGCCAGCATGGCCGACACCACCTCGGGGTCGATCACGGTGCCGCCGCCGCAGATCCGGTCCACGTCGGAGCGGAAGGTGGCCAGGTCGCCGACCCGCTGCTTGAGCAGGTAGCCCACCCCGGCCGGGTTGTTCTCCAGCAGTTCCAGGGCGTATTGCTGGTGCACGAACTGCGACAGCACCAGCACCGCGGTGGACGGACGCGCCCGCCGGATCTGCAACGCCGCGACCAGCCCCTCGTCGGTGAAGCTGGGCGGCATCCGGATGTCGGTGATCACCAGGTCGGGCGCCTCCAGATCGACCAGTTCCAGCAACGCCTCGGGGGTGCCGGCCACGCCGACGATGCTCAGCCGGTCCGACTCCAGGATGCGGATCAGGCCCTCCCGGATCAGGGCGTGATCCTCGGCTATCACGGCACGCATGCGATCTCCGCCCACACCCTCGTCCCGGCACCGGGCGGGCTGTCCACCACCAGGCGTCCACCCAGCACCCGGACGCGGTCGTCCAGTCCGCGCAGCCCGCCCTGCCCGGGCGCCGCACCCCCGATGCCGTCGTCGGTCACCTCGATCCGCAGCCAATCGGGCGTCCGGTCGATCGAGACCCGCAACCGCTCCGCCCGGGCATGCTTCACCGCATTCGTCAGCGCCTCGGCCAGCACGAAATAGCAGGTGGTCTCGACCACGTCGAGCAGCCCGGCGTCCGAGCCGGCGAGGGTCAGCTCGGTGTCGACCGGCAGCGCGTCCACGAACCCGCGGGCGGCCGCGTACAGGCCGCGTTCCACCAGGATGGCCGGCATCAGGCCGTGCACCAGCCGACGCAGATCGGCCGCCGTCCGGTCCAGTTCGCGGCGCAGGTCGTCGGCCCGGCCGCGCAGCTCGGCCGCCCCGCCGGCCTCGTCGGCGGCCAGCCGGCCGGCCACCAGCGACAACACCACCAGCTGCGCCTGGATGCCGTCGTGCAGATCCTGGGCGATCCGCCGCCGCTCGCGGTCGGCCTCCTGGACGATCCGCAGCCGCGACCGGTGCAACTCCTCACGGCCGGCCAGCAGCTCGGCGGTGAGCCGCTCGCGGTCGAGCTGGATGGCGACCAGGCGTCCGGCCCGGGCGACATGTTCGGCGTCGGTGATCAGGTCGGCGTCGTAGAAGATCGTGGCCAGCCGGCGTCCATCCAGGTCGATGTCGACCTGACCGCGGGGTCCCGGTCGACGCACCATCCGCTGGCCCGCGCCGTCCACCGGCTCCCCGTCGTCGATCCGGTAGCCGACCGTCACGGTGGGGTCGCCCAGGGCCTCACCCACCGCATCGGCCAGCCGCGGACGATCCGGCGCACCGCTGCTCAGCCAGGCGGCGAGATCCTCCAACTCGCCGGTGCGGGCGAAGCCGCCGCGCAGCACGCTCACCGCGAAGGCCACCGGCACCCCGGCCAGGATCACCATCTGAATCAGCACGGTGGTCAACACCGGGACGCCGAGCACCCGCAGCAGTGAGCCGCCCACCGGCAGCATCAACACGGCCACGATCCCGTAGGTGGCCAGCGGAATGAGCACCCGGCGCTGCTCGGTGGTGGCCGCACGCAGCCGTCGTGCCAGCATCGCGGCGGTGACGATCATCACCGCGACCCCGATGACCGACTGGACCAGGGACGCGACGGCGACCAGATCGGGCCGGTCGGCGACGAAGAGCGGGTCATAGGGCGGCGCCTGGGGGGTGAACATCTCCCGCGGCACCTGAACCACGGTGCAGACCAGGTAGCCGACCAGCACCGTGGCCCTCGCCGTCCGGGAACGCAGCCGTCCGGACGGGAAGGCCAGCAGCAGGTGCACGATCATCGCCAGCGGCACGGTGGCCAGCAGCTGGCCGAGGGCGATCAGCCCGCGCACCTGCACGTTGGCCAGGCTGACCAGCAGGTACACCAGCCCGCCGGCGCACAGCAGGAAGCCCATCCGATTGCCC
Source organism: Micropruina sp. (assembly GCA_044224095.1). Taxonomy (GTDB): domain Bacteria; phylum Actinomycetota; class Actinomycetes; order Propionibacteriales; family Propionibacteriaceae; genus Micropruina. Next base: position 74,346 of record JBGALC010000010.1, read on the forward strand.
GGACGCCGCCGCCAGGCCACCACCCCGGCCGCCAGGTAGACCGCTCCGACCACCGTGAAGCCGACCAGGTAGAGGTACGGCACCTCGGTGTTGTCGGTGAGCAGGACGCAGTCGACGACGATCAACACCGCCATCGCCGCAGCCATCAGCCACAGGGCTCGATCAAGGGGGCGGGAGCTGCGCACTCGGGGAAGTGCCTGCATGGCACGGAGTCTGCCCCATGGCGATCGATGATCACCAGTGCGCCCTGCCGCCATGGTCAGAAGGACCTGGTGACGACCTGGAGGGGCAACACCCGGCAGGTGAACGGTCCCAGGTAGTCCTTCATGTCGCAGGACTGCACGATGTACGAGCCACCCTCGGTCAGCGGCGCCTTCAGCGACACGTCGGGCAGCAGGTAGCGGGTGCCGTCCTTGGTGTCGACCACCCAGGTGCCGCTCGCGGCCAGGAATTTCTGCGACCGGACCAGCCAGGACGCCGTCTCGTGCTCGACGTCGGCGGTGATCTCCTCGTCGACCGACTTCTTGTACTCCCAGCTGTGCTCGAAGCTGACCGTGATGTCCATCTTCCAGATCTCGCCCAGCTTGAACTGGTTGCTGACCTCGACGCCGATCGAGGTCGTGGTGCCGAACTCCTCCGACCAGCCGAACTTCTTCTCCACCTTGCCGTGGCCCTTGCCGGGGTTCAGCACCTCGGCGCCCTTGGGCTCGTAGGGGCCGCGCACCTCCTTGGCGCTCACTTCGATGAACTGGCAACGGCTCTCGGAGTCGGCCTCGTTGCAGTTGGCCTCCAGCAGCGAGCGGGCGTCGTCGGCGTCCTTGATCTGTTTGGCCTCGTGCAGCACGACCGTCGGTTCCGGGTTCCAGCCCCGGATGTTCTCCCAGCTGCACCAGTACGGGCTCAGTGGGGCGTACTTGCCCTTCTTCAGCGGATCGCCCAGGTAGATGTCGCAACTGCCGCTGTTCGATCCGGTTTCGGGGCTGGCGAACTTGGAGCCCATCCAGTAGTCGGTCGGCTTGCCGGCCTTGTCGTAGATCCGGTGGGAGTAGGCGAAGCCGGGGCTGTAGCCCCACACCGATACGAACGCGTAGCGGTTGGCGATCGTGTCGGGCAGCTTGCCGCTGACGTCCTTGTTCCCCTGCCCGCCGCTGGCCAGGCTCCACTTGCCGGTGGCGTCGAAATGCCCGTCGCCGAGCCGCAGCCCGTCGCGGACGTCGTAGACCGCATAGATGTTGCGGTCCCACTTCTCGCTCCGCGGCTGCGCCGGGCCGATGTCGACCTGGCCGGGGAACGGCTTGTCGATGACCTTGCGCTGGGGTGGCGGCGACGTGGGCTCGGCGCCGAAGCCGACCGTGCCGGCGGAGGCGGACGGCGTGGCCGCGGCAGACTGGACCGTCGTCGGGGCGGCCGTGGTGGGGCCGGAGCAGGCCGCCAGGATCAGGGCGGCGGCGGTGAACGAAGTGATGGCCATCGGGCGGTTGCGGGCGATGGTGGGCATGGATATCGACCTTTCTCGGGTGCCCCGAGTCTTTCCGCGGCCCGCCGTCCGCACACGAGGGCCAGCCCGCCAATCCGGACAGGACCTGGGTCCTGTGCCGATGCCGTCCCAGGTCTCTTGGCGGTGCCGGGCCGGCGCGCGAATCTGGTCGTCAAACCGTTTGTTCAGCACCGGGACGTCGAAACTCGTCGTCGATCGAGCCCGTCGAGATCCCGACCCCAACCGAGAACCTCGCCCGAGAAGAGGACGATCATGACCCACCGCACCCCATTCACCCGGCTGGGTCTGGCGCTGTCGCTGGCGGCCCTGGCCACGACCAGCGCCTGTTCGGCGTCCGCACCGGCCGTAGCGCCGCCCGCCAGCACCAGCGCCTCCACGACGGCCGCGGCGCAGCCCTGCGTGCCCGACCCGGCCCGGCTCCCCACCGCCCCTGCCCTCGGCACCGGGGACCTGCCGGCCGCCCTGGTCGGCACGCTGGACGCCGCCGCGTCCGCCGCCGTGAAGCAGGCTTCGGCGCCCGGCGCGATCGTCGGCGTCCAGACGCCGCAAGGGGTCTGGATCAAGGCCTTCGGCATCGCCGACCCGGCCACTAAGGCGCCGATGACGAAGGACATGTACACCCGGATCGGGTCGGTGACGAAGCCGTTCGCGGTGACCGCGATCCTGCGGCTGGCGGAACAGGGCAAGCTGTCGCTCGACGACCCGATCGCCACGTTCGTGGACGGCGTGCCGAACGGCGACCGGGTCACCCTGCGGATCCTGGCGAACATGACCTCGGGGGTAGCCAGCTACAGCCAGAACGAGGAGTGGGTGACCCAGCTGACCTCCGACCCGTCCCAGGTCTGGACGCCCGACGAGCTGATCGCGATCGGGCTGAAGATGTCGCCGATCTTCGATCCCGGCGAGAAATTCGACTACAGCAACACCAACACGCTGCTGCTCGGCCAGGTGATCGAGAAGGTCACCGGCGAGAAGGCGGACCGGGCGATCACCGACCTCGCGCTGAAGCCGCTGGGGATGACCCACACCAGCTGGCCGGGCACCTCGTCGGCGCTGCCGAAGCCACACCCGCAGGGCTTCACCCTGCAGAGCCCGAAGGCGACCAAGACCAAGCCGGTCAACGCCACGCACTGGAACCCGTCCTGGGAGGGCACGGCCGGCGAGCTGGTCTCGAACGCCCAGGACCTGCTCCGCGGTGCCCGCGGAATCGGCACGGGACAAGGCGTGTTGAGCGCCGCCACGCAGACCGACCGGATGCGGTCGGTGACCACTGCATCCGGCTACGGGCTGGGCTTCGGCTGCGGCAACGGCTGGGTCGGGCACTCCGGCGAGGTGCCCGGCTACAGCACGAGCATGTTCTACGACACCGTCGCGGACTACTCGGTGATCGTGCAGACCAACAGCGACATCGCCTCCGGCGACTGCACCCAGTCGCCGACCCTGCAGGACAACCCGGCCGACCTGCCCTGCGCGGCACCGTCCGTGCGGGTGCTGGTCGCCCTCACCGAGGCGCTCGGACGTCCGTTCGAGCCGCCGGCCCGGCACTGAGGGATGGAGATCCCGGCGGACGCCGGGATCTCCCTTCCCCCGGGAATCCAGTCGCCAGCTCCGTCATCCCGACGGACGCCGGGATCTCTGCCGCGCCGGCGTCCGGTCAGGCGCGGGTGAAGGTGCCCAGCTTCTCCTTGTTCCAGGCGCCGACGGTCAGGGCGGTGGCTCGGCCGCCGGCGACCCGGAAGGTCGCGCCCGAGAGGCCGGAGGCGTCCTCGCCGGTGGTCGCGAAGAAGAACTCGTCGCCGCTGTAGTGCTGCAGCTCGAACCGGCGCCGGGCCGGGCCGACGGTGATCGCCAGCGTGCCGCCGCTCTGGGTGACCGTCAGCGGTCCGTAGAGCCTGCTGGTGTACCGGCCGGTGTAGGCCGCCTTGGCCCGGGCCGGCTTCGGGTCCTTCGCGGCGACCGAGTACTTCTTGTTGTCGGCGGTCTCCTCCGGCGCGACGTGCGGGCCGATCACCGCGACCCAGTCGTCCTGGGTCGACTTCCCGTACCGGACGACGTCGGTGAACTCGACCGTCACCGCTTCGGGCAGCCCGATCGGCGGCGCGTTGGTGATCACGGCGATGCCCAGACCCTTGGACGGATACAGGGTCACGGTGGTCGCCGCGCCCAGCCCGAAGCCGCCGGAGTGGTTCAGCCGGAGCTCGCCGGTCGGCTCGTAGGAGACGATCCAGCCCATGCCGTAGAAGCCGGCCGGGCTGCCGATCGCGGGCAGGCCGGGACGCACGATCGCCGGCAGCCAGATCCGCTTCAGCTGGTTCTCGTCGATGGTCGAACCGCCGCCGGCCAGCAGCATGGTGATCCAGGCGGCGAGATCGCGCACCGACGAACTGGACGAGCCGGCCGGCGCCTGCGCGTCGGTGTCCACGGTCAGGTTCGGCACCCAGGCGCCGTCGATCTGCTCATGCATGGCCGCGCGGTTGGCGCGCTTCTGCAGGTCGGGGAACCGGAAGCTGGTGCTCTTCATGCCCAGCGGCCCGAACAGCACCTGGTCGGCCAGCTCCTCCCACGTCATCCCGCAGGCCACCGCGATCGCCTCGGCGCCGGCGGTCAGCCCGTAGTTGGTGTACTCGTAGTTGTCCCGGAATCGCCGCAGCGGGTAGTAGCGGTGCTTGGCCAGGATCTGCGCGCGGGTGAAGCCGAAGTCCTCCAGCAGGTTGCCGGAGTGGTCGGGCAGGCCGCTGCGGTGGGCGAACATGTCGGCGACCGTGACGTGGCTGCCCACCCAGGCGTCCGAGAGGGTGAAGTCGGGCAGGGCCCGCTGGACCGGATCGTCCCAGCCCAGCTTGCTCAGCTTCTTGGTCAGCGCGGCGGCGACCACGGTGGAGCTGATCGGCTTGGACACCGAGGCGAGTTGGAACACGGTGTCGGCGTCCACGGCGTCCGGTTTGCCCTGCTGGCGGACGCCGAAGCCCTCCAGGTAGCGGGTCTCGCCCTGATACACCACGACCGCGGCCAGGCCGGGCACCGTGGTCTGCTTCAGGTAGCGGTCGATGATGCCGGGTAGCGCGGCGAGCCCGCGTTGGACGCCGGCGGCGTCGATCTCGTTGCTCCCGGTGCCTCCGGACGGCGCCGCGGACGCCGCGCCGGCCGAGGGCGAGGTCGTGGCGGCGGGGGCGGACGGCCCGGTGCAGGCGGCGAGACCGGCCGCCGCGACACCTCCCAGGCCGACGCCGAACAGGGTGCGACGGCCGACGGCCGACGGGGTGGCAAGCTGTGGCTCTGGTGACATGGACCGATGGTGACGCCCGGGAGCCCGGATGCCCATAGACCCCGGTCCCGCCGCGAAACCAGGACCTGGGTCCTCTTGACTGATCCCATTTCGCCGGTTGAACGCATCGAGACCCCCTCCTGGGAGGGGGTCTCGACGAGTCCGACCGGCGACTGTCCGCGATTCGCTAGCGGACGAAGGTGAACAGCAGCGCGGCCATCGCGAAACCGACCACGGACAGCACGGTCTCCAGCACCGTCCAGGTTTGCAGCGTCTCCTTGACGCTCATGTTGAAGTACTTCGAGATGATCCAGAAGCCACCGTCGTTCACATGGCTGGCGATGATCGAACCGGCCGAGATGGCCATCACCAACAGCGCCAACTGCGGCTGGCTGTACTCACCGGAGGTCAACACGGGCGCCAGGATGCCGCCGGTGGTGACGATCGCCACCGTCGCCGAGCCCTGGGCGATCCGCATGCCGCAGGAGATCACGTAGGCGGACACGATCAGCGGCAGGCCGGCGGCCGAGAGGCTGGTGGCGACCGCTTTGCCGACGCCGGTGGCGGCGAGCACCGCACCGAAGAAGGCACCGGCACCGACCACCAACAGGATCATGCCGACCGGCTTCAGCGACGAGCCGCTGAGCTCGCCCAGCTCCTCGGCCGTCATGCCTTGCCGGAAGCCGAGCAGCCACATCGCCATCAGCACCGCGACGGTGAGCGCGATGCCCGGGTTGCCGAAGAAGATCAGCGTGTCCCGCAGCCCACCCTCGGGAGCGAGGATGTTGCCGAAGGTGCCGCCCAGGATCAGGATCATCGGCAGGCCGATCACCAGCAGCACCACGCCGATGCTCGGCTCGTGGCCCTTGGCCTCCTCGGCCTCGGGGATGATCCGGTCCTCGGGCACCTCGACGTGGATCCGCTTGCCGATCCAGGTGCCCCACAGGATGCCGCCGACGAACCAGGCCGGGATGCCGCAGGCCAGGCCCATGATGATGATCCAGCCCAGTTCGACGTGGAACAGGCCAGCCGCCGCCACCGGGCCCGGGTGCGGCGGCAGGAAGGCGTGGGTGATCGACAGGCCGGCGAGCAGCGGCAGAGCGTAGAGCACCAGCGACTTGCCACCGCGCACCGCGGCCACGTAGATCAGGGGCGCCAGCACGAAGATGCCGATGTCGAAGAACACCGGAATGCCGAGGACGAAGCCGGTGATGCCCATGGCGAGCGGCGTGCCCTTCTCACCGAAGAGTTGCACCAGCTTGCCGAGCAGCACCTCGGCGCCGCCGGATCGTTCCAGGATCGCGCCCAGCACTGTGCCGAGACCGATGATCAGCGTGATGTGGCCGAGGATTCCGGCGAAGCCCTTCTCGATCAGGGCGTCCGAGCTCTTGATCGGGGTGCCGACCAGGTCGGGGATGCTGACCCCGCCGGCCAGGGCGACGAGCACGCCGACGCCGACCAGGGCGATGAAGGGTTCCACCTTCAGCTTGATGATCAGGAAGAGCAGGATGGCGATGCCGAGGCCGGCCAGCGTCAACAACCCTGCCGTGTCCTGGCGTAGCCAGGTGAGAAAGGCGTCCATATTTCTCCATTTCGGTGGTGAGGTGGTGGCCGAGTGGGACGGCAGCGCCGGCCCGCCCGGACACCGGGGAAGGCGAGGTTTCAGCCGGTGAGGCTGGCTGTCCCCTCAGGGGTGCGGCGCAACGCACGACCTGCACGCGCGCCGGTCGGGGCGCCGTCGGCGATCGCCGCGACACCGTTGACGAATACGTAGTGGACGCCGGCCGCCGGCTGCCGCGGCTCCGGGAAGGTCGCGGTGTCGGCGATGGTCTCGGGATCGAAGAGCACCAGGTCGGCCGCGTAGCCCTCGCGGACCAGGCCCCGGTCCACCAGCTTGAGCCGGGCGGCGGGGCGTCCGGTCAGGTGGTTGACCGTCTCCTCCAGGCTCAGCAGACCGAGCTCGCGGCAGTAATGCCCGAGGTAGCGCGGGAAGGTTCCCCAGGCGCGCGGGTGCGGTTTGCCGCCGACCAGCAGCCCATCGCTGCCGCCGGTGTGCACCGGGTGCACCATGATCGCCCGGACGTTCTCCTCGTGGCCGACGTGCTGCAGGATGCCGGTGCCGCAGCGGTCCCGGACCAGGACGTCGACGAAGGTGTCGAACGGATCGGCCCCGCGCTCGGCGGCGATCTGCTCGACGGTCCTGCCGACGATGCCGGCCAGCTCCGGGTTCTGGACGCCGCTGATCTCCAGCGTCTCCCATTCGGCGACCACGCCGTGGCAGCCGTCGGAACCGTCCACCTCGAGCGCCTGGCGGATCCGGGTCAGCGTCTCGGGGTTCTGCAGCCGCTCCAGGGTGGCCTCGATGCCGCCGGACGCGCTCCAGCTGGGCAGCACGGCGGCAAGCGTGGTGGCGCCGGACAGGTAGGGGTAGGTGTCCAGGGTGATGTCGACGCCGTCGGCCCGGGCCGCGTCGATCAGTGCCAGCAGTTCGCCGGCCCGACCCTTGTTGACGCCGAAGTTCATGGTGGCGTGGGCCAGATGCAGCGGGCAGCCGGTGGCCCGGCTGAGTTCGATCATCTCGGCGTAGGCCTCCAGCGCGCCCTTGCCGTAGGAGCGCTGGTGCGGGTCGTAGAAGCCGCCCAGCTCGCCGACGACCCGCAGCAGCGCCTCCAGCTCGGCGGTGTCGGCGTACATGCCGGGGGTGTAGGTGAGGCCCGACGACATCCCGATCGCGCCCTCGGCCATGCTGTCGCGGATCACCTGCTGTTGCCGCGCGATCTCCTCCGGGGTCGCCGGCCGGTCGTCGAAGCCGACCACCAGCGCGCGCACGGTGCCCTGCGGGATCAGGTAGGCGGCGTTGGTGGCGATCCGGTTGCCGTCGGCGTCCGGGCGGTCGAGCCGGGCGAGGTACTCCCCACCGTCCGCCAGTCCCAGTCGAAGTCGTCCGGGTTGGAGTTCCAGCCGGCGATCTGCTTGCGCACCCCGTCGAGGACGCGGTCGTCGACGGGCGCGTAGGACAGGCCGTCCTGGCCGAGCAGCTCGGTGGTGACGCCCTGGCTGAGCTTGGCGTAATGGTCGGGGTTGACCAGCAGTTGCAGGTCGGAGTGGGCGTGCATGTCGATGAACCCGGGGCTGAGCACCAGGCCGGTGCCGTCGATCGCGGCGCCGGACGCCGTCAGCGAGCCGGCGTCCGCGATCCGGGCGATCCGGCCGTCGGCGAGCTCGACGTCCGCGGCGTGCCGGGGCGCGCCGGTGCCGTCGACGACGGTGACGGTGCTGATCAGGGTGGTCATCGGTGCTCCTCAGAAGAAGGTCCGGACGGCACCGACGACGGTGGCGGCGGCCGGGTCGGCGGCGCTGTCGATCACCGGCATCAGGGTCCACTTGTCGAGCGCCGTGCACGGATGGGACAGGCCGAGCCGCACCACGTCGCCGGGGCGGACGTCCAGCTCGGGCGGGTAGGCCAGGAAGGCGTGCTGGTCGTTGACCTGGGTGATCCGGGCGCCGGTCAGCGGCTGCAGCGGCTCGCCGAACTCGCGGGCGATGCCCTGCGGGATCGGCAGGCCCTCGTCGACCGGCAGGTCGCGCTTGCCGCCCTCCAGGATCGCCAGGCCCGGTTCGGTGCGGGACACCACGCGCGCCCAGCCGTGCATCGCCGAGACGAAGGCGTCGTCGGCGTCCGGATCGCTGCGGGAGAACGGTGAGATGCTGCGGTAGAAGCCGTCGTCGTGGATGATGTAGGCGCCGCTGCGCAGAATCACCTCGACCCCGGGCGCCGCGCACGGGCCGAGGATTTCCACCACGTCGTCGAAATAGGCGCTGCCACCGGCGGTGAGAATGACCTCGTCGGTGTCATAGCCGCCGTCAGCGGCGAGGGTTTCGTGCAGCCGACGGAAGTCGCTCAGATAAGCCCGGACGGGTGCCAGCCCGGCGTCGTCCCAGGTGTGCGACAGGGCGCCCTCGTAGCCGCCGACACCGCCCAGCCTGAGCCGGGACGCCGCCCTGACGGCACGGGCGACCTCGTGCGCGGCGTCCACCCCGCGGGCGCCGGTGCGTCCGCCGTGCCCGCCGATCTCGACCAGCACCTCCAGCGGTCCCGCGCCGGAGGCGTCCAGGACGCCCTGGAGCCGTTCGACGCCGGCCACCGAGTCGACCCAGGAGACGATCCGGGCGCCGCCGGCGACCTCGTCGGCCACCCAGCCGATCGCCTGCGGATCGGTCAGGCAGTTGGCCAGCATCAGGTTCTGCACCCCGAACCGCCGGCCGACCCGGAGCTGGGCGGCGTTGGCCAGGGTGATCCCCCAGGCCCCGGCCGCCAACTGCTCGGCCCACAGCGCCGGGGCCATCGTGGTCTTGCCGTGCGGGGCCAGCCCGACGCCGTGCGCGGCGCACCAGCGCGCCAGCTTGGCCACGTTGCCGCGCAGCGCCGCCCGATCCAGGGTCAGCAGCGGGGTCTGCAGGTCGGCCAACCGAACCGAACCGGCGCCCAGGGCGGCCGCCGTCCGGCCGTGCAGGGCGGCGGGAACGGCCTTGTGCCGCCAATCGAGCACCTCGGTGCCGAGGTCCTCGACCGCAGCGGTGTCGATTCCGGGCCTCGGGGATTGACCCTCGCTCATGACTGCTACACCCTTCTTCCAGACCACATCGTCACAGGAGTACGTTGCGTATTTTGCAATAGCAATTGCATTTTTGGCCTGCCCATGTCTAGCGTTGGGATTCGCCACCGTCAATAGAATTTCTGGTCAGCCGAGCGGAGCCCCGATGAGTCAGAGCGTGCGACGCGCCCTCGACCTGCTCGCTCAGCTGGCTTTCGGCCCGGCCTCGCTCGATGAGCTGTCCCGGGACGCCCCGGTGCACAAGACCACCGTGATGCGGCTGCTGCACAGCCTCGAGGAGAAGGGGTTCGTGGTTCGCGATTCCCGGCAGCGCTACACGCTGGGCCCGCGCTTCTTCGAGCTGTCGACGCTGGCGCTGGAGCAGCGCGACATCCGCGCCATCGCCCGGCCCCATCTGCTGCAGCTGGCGTCCCGGACCGGGCACACCGTGCACCTGGCCGCCTTCGAAGGACCCGACGTCCTCTACCTGGACAAGATCGACTCGCGGCATCCCGTCCGGATGTACTCCAGGATCGGCCTGACCGCGGCGCTGCATGCCGCAGCGGTGTCCAAGGTGCTGCTGGCCGGGCTTCCTCCGGAGCGACGCTCCAGCGTCGCCGCGGCCCTCGCCTACCGCCCGTTGACCCCGCGGACGATCACGGATCCGGCCCGGCTGCTCGAAGAGCTGGACGCCGTGGCCGTGCAGGGCTGGGCCGTCGACCTCGCCGAGCACGAGGAGTTCGTGCACTGCGCCGCGGTCGGCGTCCGCGACGCCGGTGGCCGCGTGGTGGCCGCGGTGTCGTGCTCGGTGCCGTCGATCCTGCTCGAAGGTGACGGTGACATCCGTGCCCTGATTCCCGACATCACCGTCTGCGCCGAGGCGATCTCCGCCGACCTCGGCTGGTCCCCCGCCGAAAGGACACAACCATGACCAAGGACGTCGTCTTCACCGCCGACGCTCCCGCGCCGGCTCACGTGTTCTCGCAGGGGGTGAAGAAGGGCGGCCTGTTCCAGGTCTCCGGCCAGGGCCCGATGGACCCGGTGAGCAACACCTACATCGGCGCCGGCGACGTCCGGGTGCAGACCCGGCAGACCCTGCAGAACGTGAAGGCGATCCTGGCCGCCGGCGGGTCCTCGGTGGAGGACGTCCTCATGTTCCGGGTCTACCTGACCAAGCGCGAGGACTTCCCCGCGATGAACGAGGTGTACGGAGAGTTCGTCGAGGAGAACTGCCCCAGCGGCAAGCTGCCCAGCCGCACCACGGTCTTCGTCGACCTGCCGCACGAGGTGATGCTGGTCGAGATCGACGCCCTCGCCGTCACCGACTGACGCCGTCCGGTCCCGGCGGGATGCGGCGCCCTCGGACAGCCGGGGGTCAGCAGACGGCGGCCAGGTCGCGGGCCAGGGTGCCGCGGTCGGCCACTGCGACGGCGTCCAGACCGAGCCAGCGACCCATCACCCGAAGCTCGTCGCGAAGCCGGGACGCCACCTCGCTCCGCCGCGGCTCGGCCGACGGCTCGATCCAGGCCGACTGCACGTGCAGCACGCCGCCCACCCTGTCGGCCTTGAGGTCGACCCGGGCCACCAGCTCGTCGCCGACCAGGAACAGGTAGACGTAGTACCCGTAGTCGCGCTGGGCGGCAGGGGTGTAGATGCCGATCCGGTAGTGGACGCCGAAGAGCTGCAGCACCCGGGGCCGATGATGCACCAGGGTGTCGAACGGGGCGATCAGCGCCTGCCCGTCCAGGCGGCGCGGCCGCCGCGCCCCGGCCGCCAGCCAGAACTGCTGGGGCAGGCCGGTCACCCGCACCGGTTCCAGCAGGCCGGCGGCCTGCAGCCGGTCCACGGCTGCGCGGGCCGCCGACCCGCGCAGGTAGAAGTAGTCGGTCAGCGTCTTCAGGTCGGCGATGCCCAGGGCGGTCGCCGAGCGGGCGACCAGGGTGTCGTAGGACTCGTCCTCGCTGGGGTCGGGGCGGGCCAGAACGGTTGCCGGCAGCACCCGCTCGGCCAGGTCGTAGCGCCGTTCGAAGGCGGAATTGCGGCTCGCCACCCCCACCGTGCCGCTGTCGAACAGGTACTCCAGGACGTGTTTCGCCTCGGACCAGTTCCACCCCCAGTTGTCCTTGCGGCGCACCTCGGTGTTCTCGATCTGGCGGGCCGACAGCGGGCCGTCCTGCGCCAGGTCGGCGAGCACCCGTTCGATCAGGTCCGGCTTGGCCTGCAGGATCCGGCTCAGCGACTGCCGCTCGCCGGCCGCCCTGCGCCGCATCGCCATTCTGAACGCCGGCTGCAGCCCGACGTCGATCAGGCACGCCGCGTGGGCCCAGTATTCGAACAGCCGCCGAGGTGCGCGTCCGGCGGCCCGGTCGAGCAGCGTCGGGTCGTAGGGCCCGAGCCGGCTGAACAACGGCATGTAGTGCGCCCGGACCG
>JBGALC010000071.1:0-17012 GCA_044224095.1 Micropruina sp.
TGGTCGCCGAGGATCAGGACGGCGCCCGCGATCGTGCCGAGCAGCACCGGGACGAATCGCAGGTAGCCGGGCAGCACCACCTGCCACAGCCGGGCCACCCGGCGACCGCCGCGGAGGAACCAGCCGTCGGCCAGCGACCAGGCGTTGGCCAGCAGCATCGCCAGCGCCATCGGGAGCAGCGCGATCCAGCCGCCGCTGGGACCGGTGAGGGCCAGCAGGATCACCGACCAGATGCCGCAGACCAGGCTCAGGATGCCGATCATGATCGCGTAGTGCAGAGCGAAGAAGCGGGTGGTGTCGGTCTGCGCGGCGAGCGTCCGCAGCCGGATCAGGGTGCCGGCCACCGACATCGCCAGCCAGAGGCTGCTGTAGGCGAGCAGGTCCTGCAGCTGGATCCAGCCCCGCGAGAGCGGCCAGAGCGGCAGCAGCGAGCCGATCAGGATCAGTCCGAGCTGCACCACCGCACCGACCCGGGCCGGCAGCCGAGCCGCGAGCGAGCTGAGCAGGTTGAAGCCCAGGGCCCGCGCGATCTCGTTCACGGGCCCATGCTGCCGGATCCCGGTGCCGGTCGCGCGATCGACACCGGCTAGGCGCCCATCGGCCGGATCAGCCAACCACCGAGGGCCAGCGCGGCGACGTCGACCAGGAAGAGCAGCCCCACCCAGATGATGGCGGGCACCGCGGTGATGCCGGCCAGCTGGTCGGCATCGCTGCCGGCGGCCCGGCCGGCGCGGCGGGCGCGTTGCAGATCGACCACCCCCAGCGGACCGGCCAGCAGCAGGAACCAGGTGAGCGCATAGGCGGCCAGCGACTGCACCTGCTCGCTGCCCCACCAGGACACCGCGAACACCGCCAGCCCGGCGACCAGCATCGAGTAGAGGCCGCGGAAGTTGCGGATCTGCATGCCGCTGCCACAGCAGGACGGCGGCCGCCAGGCCGAACCCGGCGGGCGCCAGGTAGCCGGCGATCAGGGTCAGGAACATGCCGGGGCCGCGCGGACGTCCGCGGCTCAGGGTGACGCCGGAGGAGTCCGCGTGCAGCCGGATGCCGCGCAGCCGCCGCCCGGTGAGCACGGCCGCGATCGCGTGACCGCCCTCGTGGACGATGGTGACCAGGTGCCGGGCGATCCGCCAGGCCGGCCGGACGGCGACCACCGCGAGGGCGGTCAACGCGGTCAGCCAGATCGCCGCTGCCGACGGCGGCTGTTGGACGCCGGTCAGCTCGTCCCAGATCCGGTACACCGCGTTCACCCCCTAGGTCCCCGGGGATCAGCGGTTCGACGGGAGCGCAGCGGGCGAGGCACGGCGTCCAGTCTAGGAAGGCCGATCACGGCCCGCCGGAGCCTCCCGGGACGCCGCCGCTTCGTCGCGACGCTCAGCCGGTCGCGACGCTCACGGCCGGACAACGCCGAGGCGCCGCGCGCCTCGCCCGGTTCGGCGTCCTCGCGGGTGAGCCCGGGCACGGAGAAGGGGGGGCACCGAGATGGTGTGGGCCCCTCTGCGGGGGGTGAGTGTTGGGGGGGGGAAGGGGCGGGGGGCGCCGCGATCGTGTGGCCCCAACTCGGCGTAGAGAGTGTGGCGGAAGTCAGGGCGCGGCGGCAGCCGGATCGCTACCGGGACGCCGCGAGCGTCACCGGCGGATCGGCTGGGCGGGCACGCCCGCGAGCGCGACCAGCACGCCGGTCATGACGGCCACACCGAGGCCGCCACCGATGATCCCGAGCGCGAACTGGGTGGCGACGCCGGCAACGAGGATGGCCGCGGACACGGCGACCAGGATGCCCACGGCGGCGCGGACGGCCACGGTGGTAGCGCGGTCGGCGAGCACGGCGGCGCGGACATCGGCGAGGCCGTAGCTACGCGACTCGGTTGCGGCATCGGACGGGCGGGTGTTGATCTGCAGGGCAGACATTGGGTCTGTGTCTTTCTTCCTATGTAGGTGATGTGCGCCCCTTGGATTGGGGCACTCCCCATATTAGTCACTACCACTATTAAGATCAGGCGGGCGGGCTGCCCGGGCGCGATAGGTTTACCGCCATGACCGCCGAGCCCGCCGCCAACGACTTCATCCGCGACATCGTCCGGCGCGACAACGAGCAGGGCACCTTCGGCGGACGCGTCCAGACGCGGTTTCCGCCGGAGCCGAACGGCTATCTGCACATCGGTCACGCGAAGGCGATCGTGGTCGACTTCGGCATCGCCGACGACTTCGGCGGCCTCTGCAATCTGCGGCTCGACGACACCAACCCCGACACCGAGGAGACCGAGTACGTCGACTCGATCGTCGACGACATCGCATGGCTGGGCTACTCACCCGCATCGGTGCTGCACGCCTCGGACTACTTCGAGCAGCTCTACACGTGGGCGGAACACCTGGTCGAGCAGGGCAGGGCCTACGTCGACGACTCCGACAACGAGACCATCTCGGCGCAGCGCGGCGGTTTCGGCAGGCCCGGCACCGAGAGCGCCTATCGCGACCGCAGCGCGGCGGAGAACCTCGATCTGCTGCGCCGGATGCGGGCCGGCGAATTCCCGGACGGCTCCCGCGTGCTGCGCGCCAAGATCGACATGCAGCACGAGAACATGCAGCTGCGCGACCCGGTGATGTACCGGATCCGGCACGCCGACCATCACCGCACCGGCGACGCCTGGGACATCTACCCCACCTACGACTGGGCGCACGGCCAGTCCGACGCCATCGAGGGGGTCACGCACTCGATCTGCACGCTCGAGTTCGACACCCACCGCGCGCTCTACGACTGGTACCTGGAGCAGCTGCCGCTGCCGTCCGACCAGCCGAAACAGATCGAGTTCGCCCGGCTGGAGTTCACCCACACGGTCACCAGCAAGCGCCGGCTGAAGACGCTGGTCGAGGACGGCGTGGTGGACGGCTGGGACGACCCGCGGATGCCGACCCTGCGGGCGTTGCGCCGGCGCGGCTACCCGGCGGCGGCGATCCGGGCGTTCTGCCGCGACATCGGCACCACCCGGACCAACAGCCGGCAGTCCATCGAGGCGCTCGAGTCGTACGTGCGGCGCGAACTGAACGCCACCGCGCAGCGCCGGATGGCGGTGCTGAAGCCGCTCAAGCTGGTGCTGACCAATTGGCCGGAGGGCCAGGTCGATCACTTCGAGGTGGCCAACAACCCCGAGAACCCGGCGGACGGCGTCCGCAGCGTGGCGTTCACCGGCGAACTCTGGATCGAACAGGACGACTTCGCCGAGGTGCCGCCGCCGAAGTTCTTCCGGCTCTCCCCCGGACGCGAGGTGCGGCTGCGCGGCGCCTACCTGATCACCGCCACCGACGTCGTCACGGACGACTCCGGCGCGATCGTCCAGGTGAATGCCACCTACGACCCGGCCTCCCGGGGCGGCAACGCGCCGGACGGGCGGAAGGTGAAGTCGACCATGCACTGGGTGTCGGCGGCGCATGCCGTCCCGGCGACGGTGGCGCTGTACGACCGGCTGTTCTCGGCGTCCGTGCCCGGCGAACGCACCGGCGAGCCCTTGGACGACCTGAACCCCGACTCCCGGGAACTGCTCACCGACTGCCGGCTCGAGGCGTCCCTGGCCGAGACTCCACCGGGCGAGGTGGTGCAGTTCGAGCGGCTCGGCTATTTCGCCCACGACCCCGGGCAACCGCTGCTGTTCCATCGCACGGTGGGGCTGCGCGACGAGTGGGCGGCGATCCAGAAACGGCAGGGGAATCGATGAAGGACCGACTGACTCCGCTCACGCGCCAACAGCGGCATCGGCAAGGCAACCGCGCGTGCCCTGGGCCTGGCCGGCGCCGACGTCGTGCTGGCCGTCCGGGACGTCGCCAAGGGCGAGGCGGTGGCCGAGGAACTGCGCGCCGAGCACCCGGAGGGGAGCCACACGGTCGCCGAGCTCGACACGGCCGACCTCTCCTCGGTCGCACGTTTCGCCGACCGCTACACCGATGTGCGGGTGGACATCCTGGTCCTGAACGCCGCCATCAACGGCACCAAGGGACGCCAGCAGAGCGTCGACGGCCACGAGTTGATCATGGCCACCAACTACCTGGGCCACTTCGCGCTGACCGCCCACCTGCTGGAGCCGCTGCGCCGCGCCAGCCGGGCCCGGGTGGTCACGCTGGGTTCGCTCGTCGCCAAGCGCGGACGCCTCGACCCCCGCGACCTCGACCTGCAGCGGCGCTGGTCGTCCGGCCGCGCGTACGCCAACAGCAAGCTGGCCATGGTGATGTTCGCCCGCGAGTTGCAGCGCCACAGCACCGCCGGCGACTGGGGTCTGAACGCGCACGCCGCCCAGCCCGGCTGGGCCGCCACCGGCCTGTTCCCGCCCGGCATCATCACCTTCGTCGGCCGGGCCACCCGGCTGATGCAGTCGGCATCGGACGGCGCCCAGCCCGTGGTGTTCTGCGCGGCCAGCCGGCAGGCGGCCGCCGGCGGCTACTACGGTCCGATCGGCCCGTTCGGCACTGCCGGTCCGGTCGGCCGGACGCCGCTGCCCCGCCCGGCCACCAAGCCCGACCGGCTCCGCGCCCTCTGGGACGCCACCGAGGAGCTGATCGGCGTCCCGTTCGAACTCCCCGAACCACCCTCGGACGCCGACTGAGCCGTTCGTCCGGCACTGAAGTCCGTCGTCATCGTCTCGGTGGGCATCGAGATCCCGGCAGCCGCCGGGATGACGGGAACGTCGGCATCCCGGCAACTTCGTCATCCCGGGCTCGACCCGGGATCTCTTGATACCTAGCTTCTCTATGCCTAGACTAACTGGGCATGAGAGGCGATGCACTCAAGGGACACCTGGAGCTCCTGATCCTGTCGATACTGGCCGACAACCCGCTGCACGGCTACGCGATCATCGAAGAACTCCGCAAGCGCAGCGAGGAGGTCATCGACGTCCCCGAGGGCACCCTCTACCCCGCGCTGCACCGGCTGGAGAAGGCCGGCCTGATCACCGCGACCTGGAGCGAGGTCAACGGACGCCGGCGCAAGTCCTACCGGCTCACCCAGGACGGCAGCCGTCAGCTGGCCGACGAGCGCCGCGCCTGGACCAGTTTCGCGACCGCCGTCGCCTCCATCACCGGAGGCCCCCGATGAGTGACCCGATCGACAGCTACCTCCGCTCTCTGCGTCGCGAACTCGGCACCATCCCGGACGCCGACGACATGGTCGCCGAGATCGAGGACCACCTCCGCGAATCCTGTTCGTCAGACGCCCCGGACGCCGACCCGGCGCTGGCGATCGAATCGGCGATCGAACGGCTCGGCGCGCCGACGGTCGTCGCCCGCGGCATCCGAATGGAACGCGGACGCCTGCGCGGCAGCGATCCGATACCTGCCTGCGGTTGGGCCTTCACCCTCACCGAGGTCATGCTCATCCTCGCCGCCACGGCCTATGGTTTCGCCACCTGGCTCTACGACCAGCCCTGCAGCGCCGACTTCGACGAGCTGGGCCCAGCGGAACAGGCGTGTCTCGACCGCTGGGAGGCGGCCGAGCTGCTCCCGTTTCCGGCGCTTCCGTTCGGTTTCGACGGTATGACGCCGAGCCCGGCGACCCACCTGCTCTTCCTTGTCGCTGTGCTGCTGATGACCGGATCTCTGGCTCTCTTCGTCCCGCGCCAGCCCTGGTTCGCGTCCATCCGTCGAACCGCGCTCGCCGTCGGCGTCCTCACCCTGGTCACCGGTGCCGGCGTCGCCGTTCACCTCGGCGACCCGAGCCCGGGCCTGCCCTGGTGGGCGACGGTCGCAGCCGTCGGGGTGGACCTCGCCTGCGTCTGCGCAACGGCCCAGGTCTGGACCGATCCGCCCGACCTGGGCCACCGGTTCGGATCCGCCGGCCGCTGGCCGCCGCGGCCGATCACCTTTACCCGCTATCGCGCCAGGGCGGCGCTCGTCATGCTGGCGGCGGGCGGCGCCGGCGGTCTACATCTCCTGCAGCTGTTGATTCTCGGTCCGCTCGCGGCGGCCACCAACGGAGTGATCCGCTGGCTGGACGCCGAGTGGTCATTGCCGACCTGGCTGCCCTACCAGGCGCACACCGCGGCGATCGCGGTACCGGCGATCCTCAGCCTGCTGCTGGGTCGCTTCACCGGACGACCGCAGGGCTTCGACGCCAGCACTGAGCCGATCGCGGACACCAACCTCCTGGAGATCGGAAACGCCGGCTGAGCGGGCAGCGACCGGGTCTCCACCGAGGCCCGCCATCACAATCTGCCGCGCGCCCGGGGGCCGCGCGGTCGTCGGGGGAACACAGGTGGCCGCGAAGGCGCTCCCGGCCGCGTGATCGGACGGCGCGGCCGAAGCCATCGGCAGGGCGGACGACCGGATGGGCGAGCGGACAGACGGACGAACAGACGGACAAAGGGTCCCCGGGGAGTTGTCTCCCCGGGGACCCTTTCATTCCGAACGACCGGCTCTCAGCGACGGTCCTGCTGAGGGTCGAGCCGTCCAGGTCTCATTCGCCGGCGTCCACCGGCCGCGGCCTGGCCAGCGACCCGAACGCCCAGCCGAGCAGCAGGAACATCAGGCCGAGCCCGATCACCAGCAGCGAGACGCCGTAGGCGAGCACCGAGGTGAACAGCGACGCCCGCAGGAAGGAGGCGTTCATCATCGTGTTCCGCTGCGCCTGCAGCTCGTCCGCCTTGGCCGTGTCGCCGGCGTTCCTGGCCTCGGTGATCAGCGCGCCCAGCTCGGCGTAGGTCTTGCCGCCACTGGCGGTCAGCGCGTGATGGTTGATGATCTCGGCCTGCGCGTAGGCGCTGATCGGATCCTGCACCTTCGCCCCGGGCACCAGCGGGGAGTCCTTGGGAACGGTGATGTTCTCCGCGGAAAGCTGTGCGGTGATCGTCGCCCAGGTGGCGACGCCGCCACTGATGGCCACGAGTCCGAAGATGATGCTGAGAATGGCCACCAGTCGTGCCGGGCCAGACGCTTTGGTCATGTGGGTTCTCCTGTTCTTAGTCGCTCCCCTTGCGCCGCTGGCCTTTGCCGTTGCCACCGCCGAGATGATTGTTGATGGATCATCTACGACATAGTGTAGTAGAAAACCTCCCGCGAGTCATCCCTGGATCCCATCCCCGCCGGCGCCGCGCGGCGTCGGCGTCCAACGGAGGCCGAGGCGACCCACGCTGCTGAGCCGGTCCGCCGCCCGGACCATCCAGGCCTGCGACGGGAGGACGAGGCAGGGCGGTCCGGGAGCGGATGGTTCCGGCTGCGCGACGCGGCACCGAACCTCGGGGGGCGTCCACCAGATTGCCCGCGGAAGTCGCCACGGACAACCCCCAGATCCAGGGGACCCCGGCCGCCCCCGCCTCCTCCCCACTCGCCCACCCATCGAGGGCTTGGTCGACTGAGCGAGCCCTCGAGTCAGCTGGACGCGTGCGGAGCTGGGGGCCGCGGGTGCGGACGCCGGCGGCGCGGGCGGGCCGGCACAACGCACGGACCCCCCGCCCGAAGGGGCGGGGGGTCCGTAGCAGGGAACTGCGTCAGATCACTTGATGATCTTGGTCACCCGGCCGGCGCCGACGGTGCGGCCGCCCTCGCGGATGGCGAACTTCAGGCCGTCCTCCATGGCGATCGGCTTGTTCAGGTGCACGGTCATGTCGGTGTTGTCACCGGGCATCACCATGTCGGTGCCCTCGGGCAGCTGAACGACGCCGGTCACGTCGGTGGTGCGGAAGTAGAACTGCGGGCTGTAGTTGGAGAAGAACGGCTTGTGACGGCCACCCTCCTCCTTGGTCAGCACGTAGACGTTGGACTCGAAGTCGGTGTGCGGGGTGGTCGAACCCGGCTTGATCACGACCATGCCGCGCTCGACGTCGTCCTTCTTGGTGCCGCGCAGCAGCAGGCCGACGTTCTCGCCCGCGCGACCCTCGTCGAGGATCTTGCGGAACATCTCCACACCGGTGATGGTGGTGGTCTGCTTCTTCTCGGCGATGCCGATGATGTCGACGGTCTCGCCGGTCTTGACGATGCCGCGCTCGATCCGGCCGGTCACCACGGTGCCACGACCGGTGATGGTGAACACGTCCTCGATCGGCATCAGGAACGGCTTGTCGGTCTCGCGCTCGGGCTGCGGGATGTACTCGTCCACGGCATTCATCAGCTCGAGGATCGACTCGCTCCACTTCTCGTCCCCCTGCATGGCCGGGAAGGCGGCCACCCGGACGACCGGGGCGTTGTCACCGTCGAACTCCTGGGCGTCCAGCAGCTCGCGGACCTCCATCTCGACCAGCTCGATGAGCTCCTCGTCGTCGACCATGTCGCACTTGTTCAGCGCGACCACGATCGCCGGGACGCCGACCTGACGGGCCAGCAGCACGTGCTCGCGGGTCTGCGGCATCGGGCCGTCGGTGGCGGCCACGACCAGGATGGCGCCGTCCATCTGAGCGGCACCGGTGATCATGTTCTTGACGTAGTCAGCGTGACCCGGGCAGTCCACGTGAGCGTAGTGACGAGCCTCGGTCTGGTACTCGACGTGGGCGATCGAGATGGTGATGCCGCGCTGCCGCTCTTCCGGCGCCTTGTCGATCTGGTCGAAGGCCGAAACCGCGTTCAGCTCGGGGTACTTGTCGTGCAGCACCTTGGTGATCGCCGCGGTCAGAGTGGTCTTGCCGTGGTCGATGTGCCCGATGGTGCCGATGTTGCAGTGCGGCTTGGTCCGCTCGAACTTGGCCTTTGCCACTGAGGCTCCTTCTGGATGTCGCCACGCGCGGTTCGCGCGGCGTCGTATGGGTTGGGTGTATGTCCCTGGTCACTGTCCGCGCCTGGGCGCGGACCCACCAAGTCTTGTCTACGGTCGCGGGAGAGTCAAACTCAGGCGCCGCCGCGACCCTTCGCGATGATCTCGTCGGCGACGGTCTTCGGGGTTTCGCCGTACTGGCTGAACTCCATCGAGTAGGACGCCTGGCCGGAGGTCTTCGACCGGAGGTCGCCGACGTAGCCGAACATCTCGCTCAGCGGCACCAGCGCGCGCACGACCTGGTTGCCGTGCTGCTCCTCCATGCCCTGGACCTGACCGCGGCGGCTGTTGATGTCGCCGATCACGGTGCCCAGGTAGTCGTCCGGGGTGGTCACCTCGACGGCCATCAGCGGCTCGAGCAGGGCCGGGTCGGCCCTGCGGGCGGCCTCCTTGAAGACCATCGAGCCGGCGATCTTGAACGCCAGCTCCGAGGAGTCGACGTCGTGGTAGGCGCCGTCCACCAGGGTGACCTTGATGTCCTCGACCGGGTAGCCGGCCAGCGGGCCGAAGGCCATCGCCTCCTGCACGCCCTTGTCGACCGCCGGAATGTACTCGCGCGGGATGCGTCCGCCGGTGATCGCGTTCACGTACTCGTAGCCGGACCCCGGCTCGAGCGGCTCGAGGTTGATCAGCACCTTGGCGTACTGGCCCGAACCGCCGGACTGCTTCTTGTGGGTGTACTCGATCTTCTCCACCGGACGGCGCAGCGTCTCCCGGTAGGCCACCTGCGGCTTGCCGATGTTGGCCTCGACCCGGAACTCGCGCTTCATCCGGTCGATCAGGATCTCCAGGTGCAGCTCGCCCATGCCGGCGATGATGGTCTGCCCGGTCTCCTCGTCGGTGTGGACGCGGAAGGTCGGGTCCTCCTCGGCCAGCCGCTGGATGGCGACCGACAGCTTCTCCTGGTCTGACTTCGACTTCGGCTCGATGGCCTGCTCGATGACCGGGTTCGGGAAGTCCATCGACTCCAGCACGACCGGGTTCTGCGGATCGCACAGGGTGTCGCCGGTGGTGGTGTCCTTCAGGCCCATCACCGCGACGATCATGCCCGCGCCGACCGACTCGATCTCCTCACGCTTGTTGGCGTGCATCTGGTAGATCTTGCCGATCCGTTCCTTCTTTCCCTTGGTGCTGTTCAGCACCTGGGTGCCGG
This sequence comes from Micropruina sp., assembly GCA_044224095.1. Taxonomy (GTDB): domain Bacteria; phylum Actinomycetota; class Actinomycetes; order Propionibacteriales; family Propionibacteriaceae; genus Micropruina. Next base: position 9,879 of record JBGALC010000071.1, read on the forward strand.
CCTTCAGCACGCCGGAGTAGATCCGGACGAAGGTCAGCTTGCCCAGGTGCGGGTCGGCGGCGATCTTGAAGGCGAGCACGCTCAGCGGGTCGTCGTTGGACGGGTGCCGCTCGACCTTGGTCTCCTCGTCGCCCGGCTTGAAGCCGTCGATGGCCGGGATGTCCAGCGGCGAGGGCAGGTAGTCGACGACGGCGTCCAGCATCGGCTGCACGCCCTTGTTCTTGAACGACGTGCCGCAGATCACCGCGGTGATCTTGTTGGCCAGGACGGCGCGGCGGATGGCCGGCTTGATCTGTGCGGCCGTCAGCTCTTCGCCGGTCTCCTCGGCCTCCAGCCACTGCTCGGCGAAGTCGTCGTCGTGGTCGGCGAGGACCTGGATCAGCTCCTCGCGAGCCGCGGCGGCGGCGTCCACCAGGTCGGCCGGAATCTCCTCGACCTCGTAGTCCTCGCCGATCTTGGTCTCGCCGCGCCAGGTCAGGGCACGCTGGCCGACCAGGTCGACGACGCCGATGAAGTTGGCCTCGGAGCCGATCGGCAGCTGCAGGACGGCCGCGGTGGCGTTCAGCCGCTCGCGGATCGTCTTCACGCAGAAGTCGAAGGACGCACCGGTGCGGTCCAGCTTGTTCACGTAGCAGATCCGCGGGACGCCGTACTTGGTGGCCTGCCGCCACACCGTCTGGGACTGCGGCTCGACGCCGGCGACGCCGTCGAACACGGCGACCGCGCCGTCCAGGACGCGCAGCGAACGCTCCACCTCGACGGTGAAGTCGACGTGGCCCGGGGTGTCGATGATGTTGATCTGGTGGTCTTTCCAGAAACAGGTCGTCGCGGCCGACGTGATGGTGATGCCGCGCTCCTGCTCCTGCTCCATCCAGTCCATCGTGGCGGCGCCGTCGTGCACCTCACCGATCTTGTAGGTGATGCCGGTGTAGAACAGGATGCGCTCGGTGGTGGTGGTCTTGCCCGCGTCGATGTGGGCCATGATGCCGATGTTGCGCACCTTGGCCAGGTCGGTGTTCACGTTGATGGCCACGTCTGTGACTTCCTCGATCTCTGGTTCTGTGTTTGTGGGCGGGCAGGCGAGAAGCCTTCCCCTGAGGCGGTGACCTCAGGTGGAAGGCCTCAGATCACCAGCGGTAGTGGGCGAAGGCGCGGTTGGCCTCGGCCATCTTGTGGGTGTCCTCGCGGCGCTTCACCGAGGCGCCCAGGCCGTTGGACGCGTCCAGCAGCTCGTTCATCAGCCGCTCGGTCATGGTCTTCTCGCGACGGGCGCGGGAGAAGCTGACCAGCCACCGCATCGCCAGCGTGGTGGCGCGGGCGGGCTTGACCTCGACCGGGACCTGGTAGGTGGCGCCACCCACCCGGCGGCTCTTCACCTCGACGGCGGGGCGGATGTTGTCCAGGGCCTTCTTGAGGGTCTGCACGGGGTCAACGCCGGTCTTGGCCCGGGTCCCCTCAAGAGCGGAGTAGACGATGTTCTGCGCGACGGTCTTCTTGCCGTCGAGCAGGATCTTGCTGACCAGCTGGGAGACCAGCGGCGAGCCGTAGACGGGGTCGACGACGACCGGGCGCTTCGGTGCGGGGCCCTTGCGCGGCATTACTTCTCCTTCTTCGCGCCGTAACGGCTGCGAGCCTGCTTGCGGTTCTTGACACCCTGGGTGTCGAGCGAACCGCGGATGATCTTGTAGCGGACGCCGGGCAGGTCCTTCACACGACCGCCGCGGACCAGCACCATCGAGTGCTCCTGCAAGTTGTGACCCACGCCGGGGATGTACGCGGTCACCTCGACACCGGAGGACAGCCGGACGCGGGCCACCTTGCGGAGCGCGGAGTTCGGCTTCTTCGGGGTGGTGGTGTACACACGCGTGCACACGCCACGGCGCTGCGGGGAGCCCTTGAGCGCGGGCGTCTTGTTCTTGCTGACCTTGTCAGTGCGGCCCTTACGGACCAACTGCTGGATGGTGGGCACCGGCTGGTATCACTTTCCGTCGTGGTTGAAGGCACGTCCTGGCGAACGTGATTCGCTGTTGGGGTGTCGCGTCACAGACGGGAAGTCGTCGCGACGGGCACACACGGATGGTTCGGTCGCCCGAACACAACCACCAAGGTTACCGGCTGCCGTCCATGAGCGCAAAAACGGTCCGCCTCGCCCTCCTCTGCCCTGGCTCCCACCCACCGCTCGCCGAGCTCGGCGAGCGGTAGATAGTTCGGCGAGCGGTTGGGGGTCAGCGGGGGTAGAGCAGCACCTGGCTGGCCTTGACCGAGAGCCAGACCGGGGTGCCGGGCACCAGCGCCAGCTCGGCGACCGCGGCGGCGGTCAGGTCGACCGTCAGCGTCTGTCCGGACGCCGTGCAGACCAGCCGGGCGGCGTCCCCCCGTGGCTCCACCGCGATCACCTCGGCCGGCCAGACGTTGCGCGGGCTGCCTTCGGGACGCTGCCGGTGGACGGCGATCGCGGCCGGCTCGATCAGCGCCAGCGTCTCCGTCCCGGACGCCAGGGGCGCGTCGGGCAGCCCGTGCACGACCAGCCCGTCGGCGTCCATCGCCTCGGCGCCGGCGGCCACCCCCGCGATCAGGTTGCGGCCGCCGAGGCTGGCCGGGAACTCGTTGCGCGGACGCCGCATCACCTGCGCGGCGCTGCCCTGCTCGACGATCCGCCCCTTGCTGAGCACCACCACCCGGTCGGCCAGCCGCCACAGGTCGATCAGGTCGTGGGTGACCAGCAATACCGGTAGTCGCAGGGCCCGCAGCCGCTCCGCCAGCACCTGCCGGATCTCCGCCGCGCCCTGCACGTCGATCGCCGCCAACGGCTCGTCGAGCAGCAGGGCGTCCGGCTCGGCGGCCAGCGCCCGGGCGATCCCCACCCGCTGCGCCTGGCCGCCGGAGAGCTGGCTCGGACGCCGATCCGCCAGCTCGCGGGCACCGACGAGTTCGAGTTCCTCCAGGGCGCGCTGCCGGGCGTCGGCCCGCCGGAGTCCGCCGGCCACCAGACCGAAGGCGACGTTGTCCCGCACCGTGAGGTGGTCGAACAGCAGCGGCCGCTGGGCCAGCCAGCCGACCCGGCGGTGGTGCACCGGAACCCGGACGCCGGGGCCGGCGAGCAGCCGGCCGCCCAGCCGGATCTGGCCCGCAGCGGGGGCCAGCACGCCGATCACCGATTCCAGCACCGACGACTTCCCGGCGCCGTTGGGTCCGATCAGCGCGCAGGTCTCCCCCGCCGCCACGCTCAGCGCCAGCCGGACGCCCCGCGCCGGCAGGTCGAGGTCCAGTTCCAACCCGGTCATGCCGTCTCCCCCCGCCGGCTGAACAGGGTCGTCGCCAGCACCAGCACGGCCGCCAGACCGATCAGCACGGCGGCCAGCGCCAGCGAGGTGTCGGTGTCGACCTCCCGCTGCAGATAGATCTCCAGCGGCAGCGTCCGAGTGGTGCCCTGCAGCGAGCCGGCGAAGGTGATGGTGGCGCCGAACTCGCCCAGCGCGCGGGCCGCGGCGAGGCTGGCTCCGGAGACGATGGCCGGCCGCAGCGCCGGCAGCGTCACCTGCCACAGCACCCGGGTCGGCCCGGCCCCGAGGGTCGCGGCGACCAGCTCGGCATCCGGATCGATGCTGCGCAGCGCCCCCTCCACCGCGACGACCAGGAACGGCATGGCGACGAAGGTCTGCGCGACCACCACCGCCAGGGTCGTGAAGCCGATCTCGATGCCGCCCAGGCTGAGCACCTGGCCGACCAGCCCGCGACGTCCGAGAGTCACCAGCAGCGCCAGGCCGGCGACCACCGGCGGCAACACCATCGGGACCGTCGCCACCACCCGTCCGACCGCCACCCACCGGCCGCGCAGCCGGGACAGTACGAGAGCCACGGGGAGGCCGAGGACGAGCGACAGCACAGTGCTGGCCAGGCAGGTCTGCAAGCTGAGGACGAGCGCGTCCCGGGCCGCGGAACCGGCCAGCAGGACCGGCACCCGCGCCCACGGGACGCGCGACAACAGACCCAGCAGGGGCACGCCGAGCAGCAGGCCCCCGATCACGGCAAGTGCCCCGATCCAGCGGGGCACGGGACGGGTCACGGCGTGACGAAGCCCGCCGCGCTCAGGGCATCCTTGCCGGCCTGCGAGGTGACCAGGGCGACGAACTCGCCGGCTAGATCCGGCTGCGGAGCAGTGGCGAGCACGGAGATCGGGTAGTTGTTCACGACCTGATCCGAGCCTGTGATGCCCACCGTCTCGACCTTGTCACCGGCACCCTTGGCGTCGGTGACGTAGACGATGCCGGCGTCGGCCTCACCCGAAGTGACCTTGCCGAGCACATCGGTCACCTTGCTCTCCTGAGAGACCGGCTTCAGGGTGACCCCGAGCTTGGTCGCCAGCTGGTCGGTGGCGTTGCCACAGGGCACCTCGGGTGCGCATACGACCAGCTTCTTGCCGTCCAGCGAGGCGTCCAGCCCGGTGACCTTCTTCGGGTTGCCGGGCGCGGTCACCAGGGTGAGCACATTGCGGGCGAAGATGGTCTGTGCACCGGTGGTCAGCTTGGCGTCGACGGCGTTGGCCATGTTCTTCTCGTCGGCCGAGGCGAAGACGTCGGCCTTGGCGCCACCCTTGAGCTGACCGACCAGACCCGATGAGCCGTCGAAGTTGAACTTCACCGTGACCCCCGGATGGGACGCCTCGAACGTGCCGCCCAGTTCGGTGAACACCTTGTTCAGCGAGGCGGCGGCGAACACCTGCACGGTCTTCTCGTTCGACGCCGGGCTGCCGCCGCAACCGCTGGCCACCAGGCCGAGCACAAGGGCCACGCACAGGCCCGCCAGTCTTCTCATCGCAATGCCTCCACGGTCACGTTCGTCGCCTTGACCACGGCGGTGGCCAAGGAACCCACCTCGAGCCCGAGTTCTCGGACGGCCTCGGTGGAAATCAGCGACACGACTCGGAACGGACCGCACTGCAGTTCGACCTGGGACATCACGACGTCCGAGGTGACCTTGGTGACCAGGCCGGTGAAGTGATTGCGCGCCGAGCGATGGCCAGCGGCGGGGTCCAGCGAATCGGTGTGGCCGGCCAACTCCTGGGCCAGCGAAGCCAGCTGCGCACCGGCGACGACCTGGCGTCCGGATGCGTCCTGGGACAGGCTGAGACGTCCCTGCTCGGCCCAGCGACGCACCGTGTCGTCGCTCACCCCGAGCAGCGCCGCGGCCTCAGAGATCCGTAGTTGCGTCACGAGCAGGACGATAGCACCGTAGACACGGTGTTTTCGGGGGAATGGGCGGGTTGGCCGTCCGGGAGTGAGTGGCCTCTCGCAGCCTCCGGCGTCGTGGTGCGGACGCTCCCTCAGCCCGAGCAGGCAGGCCCCATCCGGCGCAACTGCTCGAGATCGAGGGAGGGATCGTCGAGCGCCTTGAGCATCTCGACGCGCTGCGCGTGGCGTCCACCCGCCGGCTCGGCGGTCAGGAAGGCCTCGACGATCATCCGGGCCTCGCCCGGCCCGACCACGCGCTCGCCCACCGAGACGATGTTGGACGCGTTGTGCTGCCGCGACAACCGGGCCGTGTACGGCTCGGAGCAGACCACGGCCCGCGCCCCGGCCACCTTGTTGGCCGCCATCGAGATGCCCACCCCGGTGCCGCAGACCAGGATGCCCAGGTCGTACTCGCCGGCGGCCACCTTGTGCCCGACCACCGCCCCGGCGTAGGGGTAGTCGACCTTCTCGCCCTCGGCCGGACCGAGGTCGTCCACCTCGTGGCCCAGTTCACGTGCCTGCTCGACCATCTCCCGGCGGAGCGCCACACCGGCGTGGTCGCTGTGCGCAACGATCTTCATGAGCCCACCTTAAGGGCGGCGACGCCCAGCCATGCCCTCGGGACAGGCCCGCCGGACCACAGCCCGGCCGGCCGGCCGAACCCATGCGGCTACCGGACAGGTCGCCTGCATACAAACACATCGCCCGCGCAGGAACGCAGGCGATGAACCCGAACGCAGGCGATGCCGGCGGGGTGGCGGGCACGGGACGGCAACGCGTCCGGTCAGATCATCGGACGCGGGTAGAAGTCCCAACGCGTGCCCTGGTGGTCGGTGATCCGCCAGGCCCGCAGCGGCTCGCGACGTGCGCCCGGAACACCGACACCAGGAGGGCCACCGCCTCGGCCAGCCCTTCATCGGCCGACTCCACACCGTCGTCGGACTCCTCATCGAACGCCGGATCGGGGAAGTACGCGTAGCAATCGTCCACCCTGATCTCCGGAGACCATTCGCTACCGAGCCGGACCTCGACCACGCTGCCGTCCGCCGCCGGTTCGAAGGCCAGACGCAGTCGGTGCACCGCGAAGCCCTCACCGTCCGCGGGACGCAGCCAGCTGCGCTCGGCCGCCGGTGGCGTGACCTGGCGCGCCACCCGGCGGACCAGGTCGTCCGCCAGTTCCTCGAGGTGTCGACGCCACTGCTGGTGCGGCTCGGTCATCTCGATCCCGGGCAGGTCGCTCGGCAGCCGGGCGTCCAGGATGCGGGCCATGGCCGACCACCCCTCCACCCGATCGAAGGACACGAGGCGGTCCATCCCGTACTTCTCGCTCACCCGGAGGGTCACAGTGAGGTCGTCCCGCGCCATCACGTCGCCCCAGCGGCCGCGTCCGTCGAAGGGAACCCAGAAGCCGCCGCGAGTGAGGATCACCGTGCTGCCCATCCCCCACAGCGCGACGCCGATGCACACCAGCCAGGCCAGCACGGCCGCGGTCTCGCGCAGCCAGTCCCACGACGCCCAGTGGTCCGCCGCCCACGCGGCACCGACCGGGACGAGCGCCAGCAGCGGGCCGAACAGCAGCCAGTTGCGACTCACCAGGATCACCGGAAACACGACAGGCACGCTACCGGCACCAAGAGGCCCTCCCTAACTACCTGTGCCCTCCCACCTGTGGGAGGGCACAGGTAGTTAGGGAGGGCCTTGTCGGACGGGTGAAACGCGGAACGGCCCCGGGGAGGTCCCCGGGGCCGTCCGTCAGCGATCGCTCAGCGCAGGTCGCCGATGTCGAACTCGTCCAGCGACACCGACATGCCGCTGCCGGCCATGTCGTAGTCGTACGGGTCGTAGCTGAGCTCGTAGGCGGCCGCCCGGGCCTCCGCGGTCGGTTCGACCCGGATGTTGCGGT
>JBGALC010000072.1:0-16956 GCA_044224095.1 Micropruina sp.
AGATCGCGCTGCTCACCCGCCGGATCGCCCACCTGACCGAGCACCTCAAGGTGCACAAGGGCGACCACCACAGCCGCCGTGGCCTGATGCTGCTGGTCGGCCAGCGCCGCCGGCTGCTGAACTACGTCGCCAAGCAGGACGTCGAACACTACCGCGCGCTGATCGCTCGGCTCGGCCTGCGCCGCTGACTTGACGAGGGGAGTGGCTCCGGCCGCTCCCCTCGGCACTTCCCGGGCCGGCCGGAGTCCCGCCGGGCTCAACCGGTCGGTCCCGGCCACGACAACTGAATACCCACACCACCGTCCACCGCGCGAACGCATGTGAATCCTCGGTCCTCGGTAGTGGCTCTCGGGTCGGAAACCCCGCGGGCCTCGATCGAAGACCGGGTTCAATCGCCGAGCTGGCCGTGTCGCCGCAGCGGTGGGTGCAACCCGAAAGGAGGTCCCGTGGAGGGACCCGATCTGCAGTACACCGAGGCCGTCATCGACAACGGGGCGCACGGCAAGCACGTCGTCCGCTTCGAGTCCGGCCTGCTCGCCCGCCAGGCCAACGGCAGCGCGAGCGTCTATCTGGACGGCGACACCATGCTGCTGTCCGCCACGACCGCGTCCAACAACCCGCGCGACGGCATCGACTTCTTCCCGCTCACCGTGGACGTGGAGGAGCGGATGTACGCCGCCGGCCGCATCCCCGGCTCGTTCTTCCGCCGTGAGGGCCGTCCCGGCGAGGCCGCCATCCTGGCCTGCCGGCTCACCGACCGCCCGCTGCGGCCCTGCTTCGTGAAGGGCCTGCGCAACGAGGTCCAGGTCGTCATCACCGTGATGGCGCTCAACCCCGACGTGCTCTACGACGTGCTGGCGATCAACGCCGGCTCGGCGTCCACCACGCTGGCCGGCCTGCCGTTCACCGGCCCGGTCGGCGGCGTCCGGGTCGCGCTGATCGGCAACGACTGGGTCGGCTTCCCGACCAACAGCCAGCTCGAGGACGCCACCTTCGACATGGTGGTGGCCGGCCGGGTGCTGGCCGACGGCGACGTCGCGATCATGATGGTCGAGGCCGAGTCGACCGAGCAGACCTGGGACCTGGTCCGCTCCGGTCGCACCGCGCCGACCGAGGAGGTCGTCGCCGCCGGACTGGAGGCCGCCAAGCCGTTCATCAAGGCGCTGTGCGACGCCCAGGTCGAGCTGGCCGCCAAGTTCCCCAAGAGCGTGGGCAACTTCCCGGTCTTCCTGGACTATCAGCCCGACGTCTTCGAGGCGGTGTCGTCCGCCGGCACCGAGCGGCTGCAGCAGGTGATGACCATCGCCGGCAAGCACGAGCGGGAGACCTCCACCGAGGCCCTGCTGGCCGACCTGCACACCGAGCTCGACGGCACCTTCGAGGGCCGCGAGAAGGAGATCACCGGGGCTTTCCGGGCGCTCACCAAGAAGGTCGTCCGGCGCAAGACGCTGATCGAGGAGGTGCGCATCGACGGACGCGGGCTGCGTGACATCCGGACGCTGAGCGCCGAGGTCGGCGTGCTGCCGCGGGTGCACGGCTCGGCGCTGTTCATGCGCGGCGAGACCCAGATCCTGGGTGTGTCCACGCTGAACATGCTCGACATGGAGCAGAAGATCGACTCGCTGGCGCCGGAGACCACCAAGCGCTACATGCACAACTACAACTTCCCGCCCTACTCCACCGGCGAGACCGGCCGGGTGGGGTCGCCGAAGCGGCGGGAGATCGGCCACGGCGCCCTCGCCGAGCGGGCCCTGGTGCCGGTGCTGCCCAAGCGTGAGGAGTTCCCCTACGCGATCCGTCAGGTGTCCGAGGCGCTCGGGTCGAACGGCTCGACGTCGATGGGTTCGGTGTGTGCGTCCACGCTGGCGCTGCTGAACGCCGGCGTGCCGCTGAAGGCTCCGGTCGCCGGCATCGCGATGGGCCTGATGAGCGACGAGATCGACGGCGAGATGCGCTACCTGGCGCTGACCGACATTCTCGGCGCCGAGGACGCGCTGGGCGACATGGATTTCAAGGTCGCCGGCACGCGTGACTTCGTCACCGCGCTGCAGCTGGACACCAAGCTCGACGGCATCCCGTCCGACGTGCTCGCAGGTGCCCTGCAGCAGGCTCGCGACGCCCGGCACACCCTGCTGGACGTGATGGGTGAGGCGATCGACGTGCCCGACGAGATGTCGCCGTTCGCGCCGCGGATCATCACCATCAAGATCCCGGTCGACAAGATCGGTGAGGTGATCGGCCCCAAGGGCAAGATGATCAACCAGATCCAGGACGACACCGGCGCCAACATCTCCATCGAGGACGACGGCACCATCTACATCGGCGCCGACAACGGCGAGGCCGCGGACGCCGCGCGCTCGATGATCAACGCGATCGCCAACCCGACCATGCCCGAGAAGGGCGAGCGCTACCTGGGCACCGTCGTGAAGGTAATGAACTTCGGCGCCTTCGTCTCGCTGCTGCCCGGCAAGGACGGCCTGCTGCACGTCACCAAGCTGCGTGCGCTGAACAACGGCCAGCGGGTGGAGAACGTCGAGGACGTCGTCAGCGTCGGCCAGAAGATCCAGGTCGAGATCTCCGACATCGACGATCGGGGCAAGCTGTCGCTGATCCCGGTGGTCGAGGAGAAGGCGACCGTCTGACCCACGGCCTCCGATCCGACGCACGGCGCCGCATCGCTCGTTCCGAGCGGTGCGGCGCCGGCTTCTGTCTGCCCTCCGCCCAGACCACGCCGGGCGGAGCCGTCCGCGATCCCGCGCCCGCCGTCCGTTTGAGCCCACCGGCGACGGGTACTCGGAAGAACACCCGAGTGGACGAAAGGAACGCACCATCGGCATCGAGGACAAGGCCAGGAACGTCGCGCAGGGCGTCGCCGGAAGGGTGAAGGAAGGCGTCGGCCGCCTCACCGACGACGAGCGCCTGGTGGCCGAGGGCAGAGCCGACCAGGCCGAGGCCGCGGCCGGCAAGAGGGCGGAGAAGGCCAAGGACGCCGCCACCGACGAGCTCGATCGCTGAGAGGAGACCATCATGTCAACCTTGCTCTGGATCCTGGCCGCGGTGCTCGTGATCTCCGGCATCCTCGCCATCGTCCGCAAGCAGGTCCTGTGGGGGATCGTCCTCATCGTCGTCGGCCTGCTCGTCGGACCGGGCGGCGTGAGCGTCTTCACCTGAGTTCGATGATCGGTGGCCCGCGACGGGAGTCCGTGCGGGCCGCCGCCCCCGGCGCGTGACCGGGGACGTTTCGCGGGCGCGACGCCCGTCCCGCGGGGTCCGGGGGCCCGCCGGCCGGGAATAACGATTGAGTAGCGACGCGACTGACGTCCCGGGTACTGTGGTCGCGCTCGGGGGGGCGTATTTGGCTACCCGAGGAGACCCCCGATGTCCCACCTGCGGCCCCTTCCGGTCGACGTTCCGCGTCCGGCCCCCGACGATCCGCCGTCGGCGGGGGAAGCCGGCCCGTTGTCACGCACCCTGAAGCGCTCGTCGTTCCGTGCCGCCGTGGCGGGCATCGGTCCGGCCGCCGGCACCCACCTCGCCGGCTGGTCCCCGGGGTTGCGGCTGCTGGGGGTCGAGACCGGCCGTTCCCGGCAGTGGGCGCACCTCGGCGTCCTCGCCTCCATCGTCGCGCTGGTCGTCTACGGCACCTGGCGGATCCTGTTCACCATGCCGCTGGAGGGCTGGAACCTGGTCGCTGCCTGGTTGCTGGTGGCGTTCGAGGTGCTCCCGGTGACCGGCCTGGTGATCCGGGCGCGCAACCTGTGGAACCTCGACTGCTCCGGCCCGGAGCCGGTGACCACCGTCGAGCCGGGCCTGCGCGCCGCCGTGTTCATCCCGACCTACAACGAGCCGGTCGAGGTGATCGCGCCGACCATCGCGGCTGCCGTGGCGCTCGAACCCGCCCACCAGACCTGGGTCCTGGACGACGGCGACCGGCCGTGGGTGCGGGAACTCTGCGAGACCTACGGCGCCCGGTACGTGCGGCGTGACGAGCACACCCACGCCAAGGCCGGCAACATGAACCACGCCCTGGCTGTGCTGGCCGACGAGGTCGCCGCCGGCGCCGAGCCGATCGACGTCATCGGCGTCCTGGACTGCGACCACGTCCCGCTGCCGCACTTCCTGACCGCCACCCTGGGCTGGTTCCGCGACCCCGGCCTGGCCCTCGTCCAGGCCCCGCAGAGCTACTACAACTCCGGCGCCTTCGACGACGACGGCGACACCGGCGAGCAGGGCGTCTTCTTCCACGTCCAGCTGCCCGCCCGCGATCACGCCGGCGCCGGCACGTCCTGGTGCGGATCGACGTCGCTGATCCGGGTGAGCGCCCTGCAGGAGATCGGCGGCATCGCCACCGACACCATCGTGGAGGACCTGCACACCACGATGGTGCTGGTCCGGGCCGGCTGGAAGACCGCCTACCACCACCAGGTGCTCGCCCTCGGCCTGGCGCCGGCGACCCCCGAGCAGTACCTGCTGCAGCGGCGTCGCTGGGGGCTGGGCTGCATGCAGGTGCTGGTCCGGGAGCGGCTCTGGGCCGCCAAGCGCTGGCTGTCCTGGCGCGAGTACTACGAGTACCTGGACGCCACCGTGTGGTGGCTGGAGGGCGTGGCCACCGTGATCGGCTTCATGATCCCGGTCGCGGTGCTGCTCAGCGGGGCGCAGGTCTCGACCGTCGACCCGTGGCTGTTCCTCACCGTGTTCGTCGCGCTCTTCGTGATCCGGCTGTGGGGGGCGCGGCGGCTGTATCGCCTGCATCTGCACTGGGGCACCGCCTTCGCCCTGCGGATCCTGCGGATCCCGGTCGGGCTGGCCTGCCTGTGGTGGCTGCTCACCCGGCGCTCGCTCGACTTCGCCGTCACCCCCAAGGCAGGCGCCGACGAACGGCGCCGGGGCCACGTCCCGCAGATCCTGTGGTGGCTGCTCGGCCTGATCGTCGCCGTCGTCCTGTACGCCGGCCTCGGGGTGGCCGGGTTCGTGCCGTGGCAGAGCTCGCCGTCCTCCACGGTCACCGCCGGCGCCTGGGTGGTGCTGGCCGGGGTCGTCCTGCTGATGGGCATCCGGCGGATCCAGTCGGTCGAGTTCGCCACCTCGCGGCGTAACGCCTACCGGGTCGGCGTGCGCGCCCCGATCACCCTGAACGGCGCCGCCGGCGAGCTGGTCGACGTCTCGCTGGGCGGCGTCGCGGTGTCGGTGCCGGCCGGGGCGCTGCCACCGGCGTCCGAGATCGAGCTGGTGCTGCCCGGGCAGAGCGAGCCGATCCTGCTGGAGACCGTCCGGGTGCGCAGCAGCGGGTCAGCGGAGATCGCCTCCTTCCGGGTCCGGTTCGGCGACTGGGCCGCCTACCGGACGATCGCGCTCTGGCTGTTCCACACCCCCGCCGGGGTGATCGACGGCCTCCCGGACGGGATGCCCGCCGTGGCGCTGCGGTCCGGACGCAGCCCCGGCCGGACCGCCACCCTGGTCGCCCAGTACGGCCCGGCTTCCGATCGGCCGGCGCTGAATGGCTGAGCCCGCACCGGAGCCGAGGGCGTCCCGGCCGGGCGGCCCGTCCGCACGCGCCTGGTGGGTGCTGCTCGCGCTGGGCGCGGTCGGCATCGTGGTCAGCCGGCTGGTGCCCGACGGGATCCCCCGATCGGTCGTCTTCCAGCTGGTCGGGCTGGTCTCCGCGGTGGCCATCGTGGCCGGGGTGCGGAAGCACCGCCCGGCGCAGGCGCTGCCCTGGTACCTGATGGCGGCCGGGCAGCTGATCTGGTCGGTGGCCGACACCGTGGGGGCGATCGACAGCGACCTGCTCGGCAACGAGCGCTTCCCGGCCCCGGCCGACGTGATCTACCTGATCGGCTACCCGATCGTGGGCTTCGGGCTGCTGCTGCTGCTGAACCGGGAGCGTTCGCGCCGCGGGCTGGCCGGCCTGCTGGACAGCGCGATCTTCGTGGTGGCGCTCGGGCTGCTCACCTGGGTGTCGCTGGCCCAGCCCACCCTGGACACCCTGGACGTCTCGGCCGCGGCCGCCGTGGTCAGCCTCGCCTATCCGGTGGCCGACGTGCTGCTTGCCGCCGTCCTGATCCGGCTGGTGCCGACGCCGTGGGGCCGGACGCCGTCGTTCTGGCTGCTGGTGGCCGCGGTGGCCGCGCTGCTGCTCGCCGACGTGCTGGCATCGGCGTTCGAGCAGCTGACCTGGGCCTCCAGCGATCGGCTCGAGGTGATCTGGATGGCCTCCTACCTGCTCTGGGCCGCGGCCGCGCTGCACCCGTCGATGGCTCCCGAGCCGGCTCCGGCGCGCGAGCCCGACCGGTCGTTCAGCCGTCCGGGACTGGCCGCGCTGGCGGTGGCGCTGGTGATGCCGGGAGCGTTGCTGGCGGTCGAGGAGCTGGTCGGGCAGAGCGTGGACGTCTGGCCCATCGTGGTCGGCTGGGCGTTGACCTGCGGCCTGGTGATGGCCCGGATCGGCGTCGCCGCGAAGGCGATGGAGCAGGCCCAGACCGAGCGCGAGCGGGCGCTGGTCGCGCTGGCCCACCAGGCCACCCACGATCCGCTGACCGGGCTGCCCAACCGGGCCCAGGCGATCGAGGTGATGCGCGCCGCGCTGAGCCGGGCGCGGCGGGCCGGCGAGCTGGTCGGTCTGCTGTTCATCGACCTCGACGGCTTCAAGCAGGTCAACGACACCCTCGGTCATGCCGCCGGCGACGAGGTGCTGGCGGTGGCCGGCGGCCGGATGCAGCGCGGCGTCCGGGGCGGCGACGTGGTGGCCCGGCTGGGCGGCGACGAGTTCGTGGTGCTGCTGGAGCCGGTCGACGACGAGGTGAGCGCCGTCCGGGTGGCCGAGCGGCTGGTCGCCGACCTCGCCGAGCCGATCCGGCTGAGCACCGGCCGGGAGGCCCGGATCGGTGCCAGCATCGGCGTGGCGATCAACAGCGACGTCACCCTCGACCCGGACCGCCTGCTGCAGGAGGCCGACCATGCCGTCTTCCGGGCGAAGGCGGGCGGCCGAGGCCGGGTCGAGGTGTTCGAGCCGTCGCTGCGGGCCGAGGTGGAGCGCCGGGCCGCGGTCGAGGCCGCCATCGTCGGGGCGCTGCGGCACGGCACCGCCACGGTGCGCCCCAGCCCGGTCGTCGATCTGCGCACCGGCCGTCCCGCCGGGGCACAGCTCGAGGTGGCGGTGCCGGGTCAGGACGGCGAGCTCTGGCCGCGCGCCGACCTGGTGCCGCTGACCCGCGGCACCGACAAGCTGTGCGACCTGGACAGCTGGGTGCTGCGCAGCGGGGTGCTGGGCCGGCCCGGCGACGGCTGGCTGCTGGTCCCGGTGACCGGACGGCACCTCGCCCAGGGCACGATCGTCGCCGACGTCGCGTCGGCGCTGGACGCCGGGCTGCCGGCGGAGCGGCTGATGCTGCTGGTGCCCTCCGCCGAGGTCGGTGGGGTGCGGGTGCTGGACGCCCTGGCGCAGCTGCGCGGGCTCGGCGTCCGGATCTGCGCCGACAGCTTCGGCGCCGACGACAGCGGGACGGACCGCTGGGCCCGGGTGCCCCTCGACTACGTCCGGCTGGATCGCCGGCTGCTCACGGTGGCGGCCGGCACGCTGCTGGTGCGCCTGACCGTCGAGACCGCGAACGCCTTCGGCTACGGCGTGATCGCGCCCGGGATAGCGACCGAGGCCGAGGCCGAGGCGCTGGCCGACGCCGGGTGCGAGCTGGGGCTCGGCCCGCTGTACGCCGACCTGCCCGGCTACGCGGGGCGGGCGATGAGCAGTCCGGGCACCTCGGCGGCCGGCACCGGGCGCGACCAGAAGTAGCCCTGACCGAGGTCGCACCCCAGGTCGCGGGCGGCGGACGCCTGGGCTGCGGTCTCGATGCCTTCCAGGGTGACCAGCAGGCCCATCCGGTGGGCGGCGGCGGTGAGCGCGCCGAGCAGCGGCGCAGTGCGGGGCAGGTCGAGCTGGGCGGTGAACGCCCGGTCGAACTTGAACCCGTCCACCGGCAGCCCGATCAGGTCCCGCAGGTTGTAGTAGCCGGAGCCGAAGTCGTCCAGCCACACCGACATGCCGGCCCCGCGCAGGGCGGCCAGGCCGGCCGCCCCCCGGTCGGCGGTAACCGGCCGGACCGTCTCGGTGAGCTCGACGCACACCGTGCCGGCCGCGACCCGGCCCGATGCCACGGCCGCGATCAGGTCGGCGGCACCGGTGGGGGCGTCCAGGTGCCGGCCGGACACGTTGACGTTGAGTTCGAAGCCCGGCCTCAGCCGCTGCCAGCCGGCGAGGTCGGCGAGGGCGCGGCGGATCACCGCCAGGTCGAGTTCGATCACCAGACCGGCGTCCTCGGCCAGCGGGATGAACTCCGCGGGAACGACCGGGCCGCCGGGTCGCTGCCAGCGGGCGAGCGCCTCGACCCCGGTCACGGTCCCGCTGGCCAGGTCGACGATGGGCTGGTACCAGGGGACGATCTCCCCGGCCCCGATCGCCAGGCGCAGCTCGGCGACGTCGGCGGGCTGGACGCTCACCGCCGGACGACTCTTCGGGGCGGGTCCTGTCGCGGTGGGCGGGGCCGGTGGGCGGGGGTGGCTTCCGACATGGCCGCAGGCTACAAGAAGCGGCGTCGGCCGAGCAGTATTCGGCCGGGACGCCGAGCGGCGGTCGCGTCCACTAAGGTCACCTCCCGTGGCCAGCGACATCACCGTCTTCTCAGGCTCGGCTCACCGGGCCTTCGCGCAGGAGGTGTGTGACCTGCTCGGCGTCCCGTTGTCGGCGTCCCAGACCACCCGCTTCTCCAACGACTGCCTGCAGGTGCACCTGCAGGCGAACTGTCGCAAGCGCGAGGTGTTCATCGTGCAGCCGCTGGTGCCGCCGGTGCAGGAGAACCTGGTCGAGCTGCTGCTGATGCTGGACGCCGCGCGCGGCGCGTCCGCCGGTCACCTGACGGTCGTGATGCCGCACTACGCCTACGCGCGCAGCGACAAGAAGGACGCGCCGCGGATCTCGATCGGCGCCCGGCTGGTCGCCGACCTGATGCACAAGGCCGGCGCCAAGCGGGTGGTGACGATGGCGCTGCACTCGCCGCAGGTGCACGGCATGTTCGAGATGCCGGTCGATCATCTCAGCCCCAACCACGTCCTCGCCGCGCACTTCCGGCGGCGCGACCTGAGCAACGCCGTGGTGGTGTCGCCGGACTTCGGCAACGTCAAGGAGGCCAACCACTTCGCCCGGCTGCTGGACGTCCCGGTGGCGGCCGGGTCGAAGCGCCGGATGGCCGACGACAAGGTGGTGATCGACTCGATCGTCGGCGACGTCGCCGGCAAGGACGTGATCGTGCTCGACGACGAGATCGCCACCGGCGGCTCGCTGATCGAGCTGTTCGACAAGCTGCGCGAGGTGGGCGTCAACTCGATCTCGGCGGCCTGCGTGCACGGGCTGTTCACCGGTCCGGCGATGGATCGGCTCAGGGCCCAGGACGACCTGGTCGAGATCGTCTGCACCAACACCGTCCCGGTGCCGCCGGAGAAGCGGCTGCCGAACATGACCGTGCTGAGCGTCGCCCCGCTGTTCGCCGAGGCCATCCGCCGGATCAACGAGGGCGAGTCGATCTCGTCACTGTTCGACGCGTAACCGCATTCCGTTCGGCCCGGGGCATGGTGCGGGGGCGCCGCGTCATCCCGAGGCCGTGTCACTCCAGCCCCGCCGCATCCGGCCCCCCGTCATCCCGCCGGATCAGGCGTCGTCCCGCCGGATCAGGCGTCGTCCCGGCGGATCAGGCGTCGTCCCGGCGAGCCCCGTGTCGTCCAGGTGCGCGCCATCCCGACCCACGCCGTCCCGCCACACGTCACTCCGGTGAACTCCGGGAGCTCCGTGCCGGGTGGCTGCCCACCCGGCGTCCGCCCCCGGGCGAGCCCGGCGTGGCGCGAGCCGGCGACCCCGGCGGCTCGTTTCGGTCGAGCTTGTCGGGACGGGTCAGTAGGGTGAGCATCGGACGAGACAGCTGGAGGAGAAGCCGATGAAGGTGGCCGTTTTCGGGGCGCGCGGGCGGATGGGTTCCGAGGTGGTGCGGGCGGTCCGGGCCGCCGACGGCCTGGAGCTGGTGGCCGCCGTCGATGCCGGTGACGACCGGGCCGCGGTCGAGGACGCCGAGGTGGTCGTCGACTTCACCCATCCCGACGCGGTGCTGGACAACATCGCCTGGTGCACCGAGCGCGGCATCCACGTGGTGGTCGGCACCACCGGCTTCGACGCCGAGCGGCTCGAACGGGCACGGCAGCTGGCCGAGCAGGGCGGCGCCGGGGTGCTGGTGGCGTCCAACTTCTCCATCGGCGCGGTGCTGATGATGCACTTCAGCGCGCAGGCGGCCCGCTTCTTCGAATCGGTCGAGGTGATCGAGCTGCACCATCCGAACAAGGCCGACGCCCCGTCCGGCACCTCGGCGACCACGGCGGGCAAGATCGCCGCCGCACGCGCTGAGGCCGGGCTCGGGCCTGTGCCGGACGCCACCGCGCAGGCCCTGCCCGGGGCGCGCGGCGCCGAGGTGGAGGGCATCCATCTGCACAGCGTCCGGCTGCGTGGCCTGATCGCCCACCAGGAGGTGCTGTTCGGCGGCGAGGGCGAGACCCTGACCATCCGGCACGACTCGCTCGACCGGGTCTCGTTCATGCCCGGGGTGATCGCCGCGGTCCGGGCCGTGCCCAGTCTCCCGGGCCTCACCGTCGGCATCGAGTCGATTCTCGGGCTGGGCTGAGATGAAGCGGCTCGGTCGGGTCCTGCTCATCCTCGGCGTCGTCGCGGCGCTGCTGGTCGGGGCCGAGTTCGGCGTCCGCGGCCTGGTCCACTCACAACTCCAGCAGGCGGTCGCGCAGACCGATCTGAAGCTGGAGCAGCCGACCCTGGAGCTGGGCGGCGGCTCGGTGCTGGCCTCGCTGGTCCAGGGGCGGTTCGTCGACCTGTCGGGCACCGCGCGGTCGGCCGAGGTGCCCTTCGAGAAGCACCGGGTCGACGTCTCCGACGTGACCTATCGCGCCTCCGAGATCCGGCTGCTCGGGCTCTCCGAGGCCGTGATCGGACGCCTCGACCTGGCCGGCACGCTCGGCTGGCGAGGCCTCAGCGAGGTCGCCGGCCTGCCGATCGGCTACGGCGGCGACGGCCGCCTGCTGGTCACCTACCGGGCCGACATCGCGGGGCTGAACCTGCTGGAGGTGGGAATCTCCGGCGTCCCGCAGCTCGACGTCGGCAAGCAGGAGGTGGAGCTCACCCAGTCCCGGATCGATGTCGCCGGCATCGAGCTGAACGCGGCCCTGTCCCAGCAGATCATCGACCGGGTGGTGAAGCCGATCTCGCTGGCCGCCGACGACCGGCTCCGGGTGAGCGCGGTCGCCGTCGCCGAGAACGGGCTGGTGGTCGACCTGACCGCCGCCGAGGTGCCGGTCCGTCGCTGACCGCGGGCCGCCGGCACCGGGCGTCCGCTGCTCCGATCGGGCGACCGTAACCTGGCGATGATTGCCGTCGGCGCTAGCCGGGGCGGATAATCGCGGCAGCCGCACGGACGGAGGCGCGATGAAGTACGACTACGACCTGTTGGTGGTCGGCAGCGGCCCGGGCGGTCATCGCGCCGCCATCGCCGCCGCGAAACTGGGTAACCGGGTGGCGATCGTCGACCGCCGGCAGATGCTCGGCGGGGTCTGCATCAACACCGGGACGATCCCGTCCAAGACCCTCCGCGAGGCCGTCCTCTACCTGACCGGCATGCACCAGCGCGACCTGTACGGGGCGTCCTACCGGGTCAAGGACGAGATCACCATCGCCGACCTCACCGCGCGCACGCAGCACGTCATCGGACGCGAGACCCAGGTCGTCCGCAACCAGCTGCTACGCAACCACGTGTCGCTGTACACCGGGGACGCGTCCTTCCTCGACCCGCACACGATGAAGGTGGAGGGCGCCGACCATCACACGGTCAGCGCGCACCGGATCGTGCTGGCGCCGGGCACCGAGCCGGCCCGCCCCGACAACGTCGAGTTCGACGACGAGAACGTGGTCGACTCCGACGGCATCCTCGACCTGCAGCGGGTCCCGGGAACCATGGTGGTCGTCGGTGCCGGCGTGATCGGGATCGAGTACGCGTCCATGTTCGCTGCGCTGGGCACCCGGGTGACGGTGGTCGACGCCCGTCCCTCGATGCTGGACTTCTGCGACGCCGAGATCGTCGAGTCGCTGCGCTTCCACCTGCGCGACCTGTCGGTCACCTTCCGGTTCGGCGAGACCGTGGAACGGGTGGAACGCAGCACCCGCGGCACCATCACCACGCTGGGCAGCGGCAAACGGATCCCGGCCGAGACGGTGATGTACTCGGCCGGACGCCAGGGCGCCACCGCCGCACTGGCGCTGGAGAACGCCGGCCTGGAGGCCGACCGGCGTGGCCGGATCACGGTCGACGAGCACTTCCGGACGTCGCAGCCGCACATCTACGCCGTCGGCGACGTGATCGGCTTCCCGGCGCTGGCCGCCACCTCGATGGAGCAGGGCCGGCTCGCCGCGATGCATGCGATGGGGGAGAAGCCGGGCGCCATCACCCCGCTGCAGCCGATCGGCATCTACACCATTCCCGAGATCTCCTATGTGGGGAAGAGCGAGGACGAACTGACCGGCGAGTCGGTGCCCTACGAGACCGGATTGTCCCGGTACCGGGAGCTCGCCCGCGGTCAGATCGTCGGCGACTCCTACGGCATGCTGAAGCTGCTGGTGCACAGCGTCGACCGGACGCTGCTGGGCGTCCACGTGTTCGGCACCGGGGCCACCGACCTGGTGCACATCGGCCAGGCGGTGATGGGCTGCGGTGGCACAGTCGACTACCTGGTCGACACGGTGTTCAACTATCCGACCTTGTCGGAGGCGTACAAGGTGGCGGCGCTGGACGCCACCAACAAGCTCCGCGCGTTGAGCCGATTCGAGGTCATCGCCGGCTGAGACGCCAGCTGAACGGAGAGCCAGCTGAACGGAAAGGGGACGGTTCCTTTTCCGTTCACCCGATCGTGTGGATGGACCCGGTGCCGGCGCGGACGGCCGGAGCGCGACTCTCCGCCGGCGTCCGGCTCGCCGGTCGAGCCCGATGTCGCCCGGTGTCGTGTCGCCCGATAGACCGATCTCGACCTGCGCCCACGTATTGCCCGAGAGGGCGATCTCGACCTGCGCCCACGTATTGCCCGAGAGGGCGGTCTCGACCTGCGCCCACGTATTGCCCGAGAGGGCGATCTCGACATCGCCGTCCGATGGAGGGATACCCCGGCGATCTCGTGTCGTGACCCGAAATCGGGCGGGCTTTCCCTGGACTGGGCAGCGATCTCGACATCGCCGTCCGTGTCACGGGGGACCGATCTCGACCTGCGCGCCCACGTATCGCTCGAGAGGGCGATCTCGACATCGCTATCCGATGGAAGGATACCCCGGCGATCTCGTGTCGTGACCCGGAAATCGGGCGGGCTTTCCTGGACTGGCAGCGATCTCGACATCGCCTTCCGCGTCACCCTGGACCGATCTCGACATCGCCACCCCACCGGTTGCGCGGACGGCGCTAACGGCGGTCGGTGAGCGGGTTGGGCACCTCTTCGCCGCCCGGACGGGCGTGGGCGGCGCCGTCGCCGAACGGACGCCCACCCAGCTCCCTCGCGGCCGTGCGGGCTCAGCCAACCGGACAGGTCGGGTCCCCCGCGGGACGATGCCGTGCGGGTTCAGGTCACGATGGACGATGTAGTAGTGCTGCTTGATCTGCACGAAGTCGACGGTGTCGCCGAAGCCCGGGGTCTGGTACAGGTCGCGGGGCGTAGCCCCACAGCGCCGGCAACTCCGTCGCTTGTTCCGGTTGCCGCGAAGTGGCCGTGGTGAGACCGCGTCGAACCTGACCAGGGTGGTGAACAGTCGGACGTCGGCCTCGGTGATCGTGTCGCCGACCAGAAGAAATGGTGAGCCGGTGAGCCGTCCTCCAGCCAGTCCAGCGCCGTCCAGAGCCGGTCGTAGGCGGTCATGGGCGTCCTGGCTGCCGGCGAAGCCACCGGTAGACGCCGTTGTTGACCTCGGTGTAGACCCGGCGCATCACCTGCTCCATCTCGTCCTGCTGCTCCGCCACAGTTCGGGGGAGCCGGTCGCCGGAACGCGGTCCACTCGGACGCCAGGTCGCGGGTGATCTGGTCGAAGTCGTTGGTGACCACCTCGCCGGAGCCGATCTCGACGATCGCGGGCACGGTGATGCCGCGCGGGTAGCCGGGAAGCGGCGCTCGAAGGCCTCCTTCAGGCTTGTGGATGCCGAGCACCGGGTCGACACCGCCCGGGTCGATGTCGAAGGTCCACGAGTCGGCGTCGTGGGTCGGGCCGGGCAGGCCGGCCGACAGGGCGTCCTCGAGCCCGAGCAGTCGGCGCACGATCAGCGTCCGGCTGGCCCACGGGCAGGCCCGGGCGGCGACCAGCCGGTAGCGTCCGGGCTCCACCGGCCAGTCGCCGGCGCCCTGCGGGGCGGCCACGATCCGGTCGGTGATGTAGCTGGTGTCGCGGACGAACTCCCTTGCCCGCGGCGGAGTAGGCCCTGCCCTTGCTGTGTTCGTCGTGCTCTCGCTCATGTCGCGCTCCCTTCCGCGGCCCACCCAGGAGCGCGCGCCGTCCCACCGCGGAGGCCCTTGCACTATCTGCGCCCTCCCACCGGTGGAGGGCGGCAGATAGTTAGAGGGCCCTGGGGGCGGCGGCTACTCAGCGTGGGCCCTGGGGCTGGCGGCCCGAAATACCGGGCTCAGGCCGAGATGTCGGTATGCAGCCGGACCAGCTTGAGCCGGGTGGCGTCGTCGGCCGCGCCGATCTCCAGGTGCCCGCCGTCGGCCGCCCAGCCGGAGGAGACCAGGAAGCGGCGCAGCGCGTCGTCGGTGGAACGCACCCACCAGGTGGCCCGCTCGAAGCCGTCCGCACGCAGCGTGTCCATGCAGGCGTTCAGCAGCCGCGAACCGTGGCCGGAACGCTGGGCGACCGGGTCGACGGCGAACTCGGCGACGATCCCGTCCTGGCCGGGCTCGGCGTCCGGGTCGTCGCTGGGACCGAGCGCCGCGAACCCGACCACCCGGACGTCGGCGACCGCGACCAGCACCCGGAACTGGGCCAGCGGAGGCCGGACGATCGCCGCGTGCCACGACTGCGTCATGGCGTCCAGGTCGACACCGGACAGCACCGAGTCGGCGACCTGGGCCGGCAGTTGCTGGCTCCAGGTGCGTCGCTGGATCGCCGCGATCTGGGCCGCCTCGACGGGCAGCGCGAGGCGGACGGAATCGGCGATCACGATGCTCATGCTAACGCCGGGCCCGTCCGGCCCCGGCCAGCGGCCGCGCCCGGCGACGGTAGGGTGATCGTCGTGCGTGAGTCCTTGAAGACACCCCCCAAGCTGGCCCGGGACACGTTGCGAGTCATTCCTCTCGGAGGTCTCGGCGACGTCGGCCGCAACAGCACCAGCTTCGAGCTGAACGGGCAGCTGCTGCTGGTCGACTGCGGCGTCCTGTTCCCCTCCGACGACCATCCCGGCGTCGACCTGATCCTGCCCGGGCTGCATCTGCTCGAGGATCGGATGGACGACATCCAGGCCCTCGTGCTGACCCACGGGCACGAGGACCACATCGGCGCCGTGCCCTACCTGCTGCGCAGCCGTCCGGACATCCCGGTGATCGGCTCCCGGCTGACCCTGGCCCTGGTGCGCGAGAAGCTCCGCGAGCACCGGCTGCGCGACGTCGACCTGCGGGTCGTGACCGAGGGCACCCGGATCAAGGTCGGCGAGTTCGACCTGGAGTTCCTGGCCGTCAACCACTCCATTCCGGACGCCCTGGCGATCGCGATCCGGACGCCGGCCGGCCTGGTGCTGCACACCGGCGACTTCAAGATGGACCAGCTGCCGCTGGATCACCGGCTGACCGACCTGCGCGGCTTCGCCCGGCTCGGCGAGGAGGGCGTCGACCTGTTCATGGCCGACTCCACCAACGCCGAGACCCCCGGCTTCACCACCCACGAGCGCGACATCGAACCGGCCGTGGAGCGGGTGTTCTCGCAGGCCAAGCAGAAGCTCATCGTGGCCTGCTTCGCCTCCCACGTGCACCGCGTCCAGCAGGTGTTGGACGCCGCCGTCCGGCACGGCCGCAAGGTGGTCTACGTCGGTCGCTCCATGGTCCGGAACATGACGGTCGCCCAGGAACTCGGCTACCTGAAGGTCCCGCCGAACACCCTCATCGAGCTCAAGCAGCTGGAGAACTACCCCGACGACAAGGTGGTGATGATCTCCACCGGATCGCAGGGCGAGCCGCTGTCGGCGCTGTCCCGGATCTCCAACCATGAGCACCCGGTCGTGAAGGCCGGGCCGGGCGACGTGGTGCTGCTGGCGTCCTCGCTGATCCCCGGCAACGAGAACTCGGTCTACCGGGTGATCAACGGGCTGGCCCGCAACGGGGTGACCGTGGTGCACAAGGGCAACGCGCTGGTGCACGTCTCGGGACATGCCTCGGCGGGCGAGCTGCTGTACTGCTACAACCTGATCCAGCCCACCAACGTGATGCCGGTGCACGGCGAGATCCGGCACCTGATCGCCAACGCCGACCTGGCCGTCGCGACCGGCGTGCCGCCGCGGCGGGCGATCGTGGTCGAGGACGGCGGCGTGGTCGACCTCTCCAACGGCAAGGCGCGGGTGGTCGGCAAGCTCGACTGCGGCTACATCTTCGTCGACGGTTCGACCGTCGGCGACATCGGGGACGCCGAGCTGAGCGACCGCAAGATCCTCGGTGCGGACGGCTTCATCAGCGTCGTCGTAGTGGTCAACCTGCACTCGATGAGCCTGGTCAGCGGCCCCGACATCCACGCCCGCGGGTTCGTCGAGGACGACTCGGTCTTCGACGGCATCAAGGGCCAGATCATCAAGGCGGTCGAGGAGGCGATGGCCGACGGGTCCGAGGACGTCCGCGGTCTGCAGCAGG
>JBGALC010000073.1:0-15660 GCA_044224095.1 Micropruina sp.
TCCGACATGATCGAGGCCGACGAGCGGAAGATGATCCACTCGGTCTTCGACCTGGGCGACACCATCGTCAAGGAGGTGATGGTGCCGCGCACCCAGATGGTCTACATCGAGCACACCAAGACCGTCCGGCAAGGGGTGTCGCTGGCGCTGCGATCGGGCTTCAGCCGGATCCCGGTGATCGGCGAGGACGTCGACGACGTCTGCGGCATCCTCTACCTGAAGGACGCCATCCGCCGGATGTACGACAACCCGCGCGCCCAGGCCACCGAGACCGTCGAGTCGCTGATGCGCAAGCCGACCTTCTGCCCCGACTCCAAGCCGGTCGACGAACTGCTGCGTGAGATGCAGCTGACCCGCTCGCACGTGGTGATCGTGGTGGACGAGTTCGGCGGCACCGCCGGCCTGGCCACCATCGAGGACATCCTGGAGGAGATCGTCGGCGAGATCGTCGACGAGTACGACCAGGAGGTGCCGCCGTCGGTGGAGATCGGGCCCAACCGCTTCCGGGTCTCCGCGCGGCTGTCCGTGGACGACCTGGGCGAGCTGTTCGGGCTGAAGGTCGACGACGACGACGTCGACACCGTGCTGGGCCTGATGGGCAAGGAGCTGAACAAGGTGCCGATACCGGGTTCCGTGGTGGTCTGGGAGGGCATCCAGCTGGTCGCCGAGCGGGGCATCGGACGCCGCAACAGCATCCTCACCGTGTTGGCCTCGCTGGTCGAGGAGCCGGCCGAGGACCCCGCCGAGGGTGGCGTGGACGCCGCCGCGCAGCTGGCGTCCGATTCGGCGAAGCGGGCCAGCTGATGCACCGTTCCGGATTCGCCTGCTTCGTCGGACGCCCCAACGCCGGCAAGTCGACCCTCACCAACGCGATCGTCGGGCAGAAGGTGGCGATCGCGTCGTCGCGTCCGCAGACCACCCGGCACGCCGTCCGGGGGATCGTCACCCGTCCGGACGCCCAGCTGGTGATCATCGACACCCCCGGCCTGCACCGGCCGCGCACCCTGCTCGGCGAGCGGCTGAACGACCTGGTCTACGCCACCTGGTCGGAGGTGGACGTGATCGGCGTCTGCCTGCCCGCCGACCAACGGATCGGCCCGGGCGACGAGTTCCTGGTGGGCGAGATCGCCAAGCTGCCCAAGCGTCCGACGCTGGTCGCGCTGGCCACCAAGTCCGACCTGGTGGGCAAGCAGCGGATGGCGGAGCACCTGCTGAAGATCGCCTCGCTGGAGGAGAAGCTGGGCATCCGGTGGGCCGAGGTGATCCCGGTGTCGGCGCTGACCGACGACCAGGTCGGCCTGGTCGCCGACGTGCTGATCGCCCAGCTGCCCGAGGGGCCGGCCTACTACCCCGAGGGCGAGGTCACCGACGAACCCACCGAGACGCTGATCGCCGAGCTGATCCGCGAGGCGGCGCTGGAGAAGATGCACGAGGAGCTGCCGCACTCGATCACCGTCACCATCGACGAGATGGGACTGCGTGAGGGGCGTCCGGAGAAGAAGCCGCTGCTGGACGTCTACGCCTCACTCGTCGTCGAGCGCGACTCGCAGAAGGGCATCGTGATCGGCCACCGCGGCTCGGTGCTGCGCGAGATCGGCACCGCGGCCCGGGCCCAGCTGACCGCGCTGCTCGGCACCCCCGTCCACCTCGACCTGAAGGTGAAGGTGCTGAAGGACTGGCAGCGCAACGCCAAGCACCTGAACCGGCTCGGCTTCTGAGGCGTCCCCAGGGAACCCCGAACCGCGTCGGGACACCCGGTATCCCCCTCCCTAACTACCTGCGCCCTCCCACCGGTGGGAGGGCCCAGGTAGTTGGGGAGGGCCTATCGGCGGCTGCGCCCGGGGGCGGCGGCTACTGAATCGGGCCGCGTCCGGTGGTGAGCGACATGAACTTGGGCTTGCCGGCGCGACGGGTGGCCAGCTTGGTGTCCATCCAGATCGCCGCCCGCGAGATCAGCAGGTTGATCACGATGTAGATCACCGTGACCACGAAGTAGGTCTGCACCAGGTTGCGGGTGTTGGCCACCAACACGCGGGCGCTCTGCTGCAACTCGGGGTAGGAGACGACGTAGCCGAAGGCGGTGTCCTTGACCACGATCACCGCCTGGGCGACCAGGGCGGGGATCACCACCCGCAGTGCCTGCGGAAAGACGATCAGCCGGAACGTCTGCCCATTGGTCAGACCGGTCGCCAGCCCGGCCTCGACCTGACCGCGGGGCAGTGACAGCACGCCGGCACGGAACACCTCCGCGATCACCGCGGCGGTGCAGAGTCCGACCGGAATCACCAGCTTGAGATACTCGCTCGGATTGATGCCGTAGCTGGGCAGGGCGAACATGAAGGCATAGATCACCAGCAGCACCGGGATGGCGCGGAAGAACTCGATGAAGGCGGTGGCTGGCCAGCGCAGCAGGGCGATCGGGGACAGCCGTCCGAGTGCCAACACCAGACCGAGGGGGACAGCGATGACCGCGGCACCCAGTGCGGCGAGCGCGGTTCGCCCCAGCGCCCCGGCGAAATAGGCCTGGATGCCGGGTTGGGTGAACGGAAGCCACTTCGAGGGGGCGAGGGCGCCGCTCAGGTAGAGCTGCCAGTAGGCGAGTCCCAGGATCGCCAGCAGGACCAGCACCGAGATCACGGTGAAGATCCGCACCCGTGTCCTGGCCTTCGGGCCGGCGGTGTCGAAGAGGGCGTGTTGCATGCTCATCGAAGGATCCGGAACTTCCGCTCGAGCCATGCCCCGACGCCGCCGGCGCCCAGCGAGATGGTGGCGTAGATGACCGCCGCGACGATGAAGGTGAGAAGGCCGAGAGCCTCCTTGTTGTTGATGTCGGACGCGACCGCGGTCAGTTCCCGCATGCCGACCACGCCGGCCAGCGCCGACGACAGCAGGATGCCGATGAAGAGCGTGACCAGCGGGCCGATCACGGTGCGGACGGCCTGCGGCAGCACCACCTCGGTGATCACGCCTCGGAAGGAGAGGCCCACCGATCGCCCGGCCTCCACCTGGCCCGCGCCCACCGCGTTCACGCCGGTGCGGATGGTCTCGGCGGCGAAGGCGGCACCGACGAAGATGATGCAGAGGATGACGCTGCCGACCCGGCCCAGGTTCACCCCGGCCTGGGGCAGTCCGTACACCACGAGTATGAGCAGGCTGAACAGGGGCACATTGCGGAAGACCTCCACGAAGGTCGCGGACGCCCAACGTAACGGCGCGATCGGACTGATCCGGCAGGTCGCCAGCACCGCACCGAGGAGCAGTGCCCCGGTGAAGCCGACGGCGGTCAGCCACACGGTCAGCCAAAGGCCTTCCAGCAACTCGCCGCCGTGCTTGGAAAGGAGCGTATCCATGACTGGTCTCGGTTAAGGGCGTCGGATGCCGGAGCCGGCCCCGGCATCCGGATCGACCTCAGGACTCGACCTTGCCCGGGGTCGGTGCGGCCGGGGCGGTGTCCAGATTGGTGCGGTCGCCGATGGTCTGTTGCCAGGCCTTTGCCCACGTGCCGTCGGCGATGATCGTGGTCAGGAAATCGTTGATGAACTTCTTGCCGTCGCTGCCCTCGGGCACACCGATGCCGTAGTTGTCCTTCGGCCCGAAGGGCTCGCCGACGATCTTGACGTTGGTGTTCGCCACCACCTGGTTCAGCAGCAGCGCCTGGTCGATCACATAGGCGTCGGCGCCGCCCTGCTCGACGGTGGCGACGCATTGGGCGTTGTCAGGCAGGGGCTGTAGCTTGGCCTGCGGGGCGAACTTCTCCACCGTGGTGACGCCTGTGGAGTTGGCCTGGGTGACGACCGTCTTGCCGGCCAGGTCGGCGACACCGTTGATCGCGGTGTTGTCGGCCTTCACCAGGATGCCGGCCTGGGAGACGTAGTACGGCCCGGCGAAGTCGATCGCCTTGTCGCGCTCGGCGGTGATCGAGTAGGTGGCGATCACCGTGTCGACGTTGCCGTTCTGCAACAACGACTCGCGGGTGTCGACGGTGACCTGCTTCAACTCGGTCTTGACGTCGCCCAGAATGTAGCGGCTGAGCAGCTGGCCGATCGCCGCGTCGAAGCCTTTCACCTGGCCGCTGACCGGATCCAGCAGCGAGAACAGCTCGGACGTCTCGGTGCCGCCGATCCGCAACACACCGGCCTTCTTGACGGCACTCGCCCACTTGTTGCCCTGCACCGCGGCATCGTCGGCGACCGGTCCGGAGACGATCAGCGCCTGGTAGGCATCCGCCGATTGGCCGGTGGTGGGCTGAGCGCTGCCGCCGGGCTCTGGTGAACAAGCCGCGACAGACCCGGCGAACAGTGCGGTCGCGGCGAACAGAACCAGTGTCCGTGGTGCTCGGCCCAGCTTCATCGTCCTCAACTCCTATTGAATCGGTAGGTGATTGGTATGGTAATCACACACCGACCGATCTCGGAGTGCCGTCTCATGTCTCCGCCGGAATCTTGTGACTAGCGGAATCACCCGATCGACCGGCTGGACGACGGAGTCCGCCGGGTGCGGCGGGCAGAGCGGGCGACGGCTGCGCCGGGGCGTCCGGACGACGACTCGCCCGGACACCGCGAGGGCGTCCGGGCGAGTCGCCCTCCGGGGAGAGTCGATCCGGCAGCGGTCACTGCACGGTGGTCAACTCGATCGTGCCGGGACGGAGCCGCCGGCTGTCGAAGGTGTCGTCGCCGCCACCGCCGTTGATCGTCAGCCGGTCGGTCGGTTCCACCCGGCTGAGCTTGATCTCGGCCGCGAGGCCCCGCACCGTCACGGTGCCGCTGCCCACCGTGGACGACGGCGTCCCGCTGATCCGGACGACGTCCGCCCGGTCGCTGCCCGCGACGGTGACGGTGTCGACCGCGCGGTCGGGATCGGGCGTCCCGGGGACGACCGACAGGTTCGCCACCACGGCCCGCACGCCGCTGCCGGTCAGGTCACCCACGTCAAGGCTGTCCGCGCCACCCATGGCGGTCAGGTCGATCGCCTCCACGGACTTCAGGTCCATCCGGATGTTGCCGAGGTCACGGGTGAAGAGGGACTCGCCCCGCCCCGTCCGGCTGGCCGCGAACTTCTCGTCCTGGTTCGACCCGCGGAAGACCAGCACGTCGTCGCCGGCGCCGCCGTTGACCTTGTCGCTGCCGTCGCCCGGATCCCAGATGAACAGGTCGAGCCTGCCGTCGCCGAGGTCGGCGGTGTCGTCGCCGCGTCCGCCGTCGATGACGTCGCTGCCCGGTCCGCCGATCAGCTTCTCGGCCGCGTCGCCGCCCAGGATCTGGTCGTCGCCGGCGCCGCCGTCGGCGGTGAAGCTCAACGCCCCGGCGGGGACGCTCGCGGCGATCTTGTCGTTGCCGCCGCCGGTGCGCAGGATCAGCTCGTCCTCGACCCCGGCCCCGATCAGGCTGACCTGCGCGGGCAGGCCGAGCACGTGCGCGGTGGTGCCGTCGGCGCCGGTCTGCGCGAGGACGTCCACGTTGTCGGCGCGGCGGGTGCCCTCGACCAGGATGCGGCCCTGACTGCCGGGGTTGTTGCCGAGCCGGTTGATCACTTCCTTCACCTGCGTGCCGGCGAGGTTGCGGACGTCGATGGTGTCCTTACCGCCGAGCAGGTTGGTGTCCAGCACCTCGATGCCGCTCAGGTTCATGGTGATGCTGCCGACGTCACGGAAGAACCGGACGCGGCCGCGGACGTTGCTGATCGTCACGTTCTCGTCGGCCCCCGCGCCCAGGAACAGCTGGGTGTCGCGTCCGCCCTGACCCTCGACGGTGTCGCTGCCCTCGCCGGGCGCCCAGCGGAACTGGTCGTTGCCCGAACCCAGGTAGGCGACGTCGTCGCCGCGTCCGCCGCTGACCGTGTCGTCGCCGGCGCCGCCGTAGAAGCGCTCGGCACCGGGACCGCCGACCATGGTGTCGTTGCCGGAACCCCCGTAGACCCGGACCTTGATCGTCGCCGGGACCTCCACGGTGCTCAGGGTGTCGTTGCCGCCGCCGCCGTCGACGGTCAGGGTCTTGACCAGCGCTTCCGGGACGAGGCTTTCCGGCTTGCCGTCGCCGTCCAGGTCGACGCCGAGCATGGCGACCTCGTCGACGGTGCCGCGGGTGAAGCCGATCGTGTCGGCGGCCCGGGTGCCGATCACGGAGAGCGCTCCGCGTCCGGCCGCGAACGTGACGGTGCCCAGGGCGGGAGCGGCCTGGGCCGGCGGTGCGGCCGCCAGCCCCAGGGTCGCGGCGAGTCCGCCGCTGAGAACGATTGCCGGGATTCGGCCCCGGCGGTCCAGTCGGAACATGAGAGTCTCCTTCGTCGTGAGTGGACTCCCAGGACGCTACGGACGTCGGCTCCGCGGCTGATCGGTGAGCATTGCCCAGTTCGGCCGGACGGATTGCCCATGTCGGCGTCCGGCACTGTCGACGTCTCGCACCCGAAAGCCCTGCCCAACTACCTGTGCCCTCCCACCGGTGGGAGGGCACAGGTAGTTAGGCAGGGCCTCTGGGGTCAGGCCAGGGACGCCGC
Source organism: Micropruina sp. (assembly GCA_044224095.1). GTDB lineage: Bacteria > Actinomycetota > Actinomycetes > Propionibacteriales > Propionibacteriaceae > Micropruina. The sequence goes on from JBGALC010000073.1 coordinate 6,493, forward strand.
GAGGTCGATCAGCGCCAGGTCGCTGCCGCGCGGGCCGACCAGGCAGACCCCGAGCGGGCCGCCCGGGGTGGTCAGCAGGGGTGCGCTGACCGCGGGGCGTCCGGTGATGCCGGCGATGCAGGTGAGCCGGAGGGTGGCCTGGCGGTGCGCGTCCACCGCGGCCGCGGACGCCCACACCCGCGGCGCGGGGCCGGCGGCCGACGGCAGCACCAGCACCGCATCGCCCAGCGCCGCATCGAGTTCATCGCGGAGCTCGTCCAGGGTCGCGCGGGCGGCGGTGTCGTCGGCATCGGTGATCGCGGACGCCGCGGCGAACCGTTCCCCGGCGGCACCCTTCAGCGCGCCCGGATGCGCCTCCACCCAGGCACCGTGCCGCTGCCAGGCCTGGAAGGCCTGATGGACGCGGAACGCCTCGGCCGCCGCAGCCAGGTCGGGCAGCCGGACGCGACCCGCCCCGGCGAGCCCCGCAGCCCAGTCGTCGAAGAGCTCGGCGACCCCGGCTTCGAGCGCGGGAAGGGAGGTGGCCAGGAGGAGCCCCGCCGCGAGTGCGGCCGGGCCGGCTCCGGAGCGCCTCCCCGCCGAGGGCGCGGCCACCGACGCCTGGAGGCCCGAGCGGCTGCTGAAGCACGTCGGGTCGATCGAGGCCCCGACCGGGCGGCCCGCCCCGACGCCCTCGGCCGGGTCGAGGAGCACGGCCGCGACGCGGGCCAACAGCGCGGCCGACCGGGTCAGCGCCCCCACGGTGTCGAAGTCGGTGGCCAGCGGCAGCAGGCCGGCGGGGTCCACGCGGCCGTGCGTGGAACGCCACCCCCACAAGCCCTGATAGCTGGCCGGCACCCGCACCGAGCCCCCGGTGTCGGTGGCCAGCCCGATGGACGCCGCGCCCAGCGACACCGCGACGGCGCTGCCGCTGGACGATCCGCCCGGCAGGCCGCCGGGCACGACCGGGTTCACCGGCGCCCCATAGTGCGGGTTGTCCCCGGCCAGGCTGTAGGCGAACTGGTCGGTGCGGGCGATGCCGGCAACGGCCGCGCCGGCGGCTCGCAGCCGGGCCACGGCGACGCTGTCGGCGGTCTCGACCGGCGCCCGCGCCAGGTAGGCCGGGACGCCGGCGCCGATCGGCTGCCCGGCGACGGCGAACAGGTCCTTCACCGCCACCGTCTCGCCGTCCAGGGCTCCGGAGCCGGCGGCGCCGGCCAGCGGGTCGCCGACCAGCCGCCACACCGCGGAGTCGAAGGTGGGCGGGGGAGGCGCGACGTGCGCGACCCGGACCCGCCAGGCGCCGTCGGCGTCGCGTTGCCAGACCTGCGTCTGCAGGCCGCGTCCGCCCCGTCGGGGTGCGGTCACCGCGACGACGACCGCGGCGTCCGGGGCCAGCGGGAAGACCCGCACCTCGACCAGCTCGCGGGCCGGCGCACCACCCCGGACGGCCCGGAAGTCGTGGATCGCGGCGTGGCCGACCAGCAGCCCGCCGGGATCGCCGCGCAACGTGTCGGGGGCGTCGGCGAACAACTCGTCCATGGCGGCCAGGTCGTCGCCACCGAGGGCCAGCTCGTAGCCGGCGAAGGCCTCCAGCAGCCCCGGCGGGGCGTCGTCCACCACATGGCGGAGGGTTTCGACGAGCGCGAGCAGCGGGGGGTTGGCCGGCCGTTCAGCCACCGAAATCCGCCTTCCGGATCCGGGCGTGCACGCCCTTGACCAGGTCGACGACCTGCGAGATGTCGAAGTCGGTGGCGGCGCTCAGGTAGGCGTAGGCCAGGTGCCGCTCCATGCCGTACCGGGCCTGCAGCAGGCCCAGCGCGGCCCGCACGCAGTTGGCGGTGGCGACGTCCAGGTCGGCGTCCAGGCCGGTCGGGATCAGGTACTCCCGGGTCTCGGCGACCGGTGCCAGGTCGGCGCCGAACCGTGCGACCGCCTCGGCCGCAGGCACCACGTCGAACCGGACGGTGGCCCGCAGCGACGCCTCCAGCGCGGTCAGCGCCACCTCGCCGTCGCCCTGGGCGAAGTGCGGATCGCCGACGTAGGCACCTGCACCGGGCACCTGCACGGGCAGGTACAGGGTCGAGCCCTCCACCAGCAGGTTGATGTCGAGGTTGCCGCCGTGCGGCCCGGGCGGCACCGAGTGCGGACGGACGCCGCCGGCCACGGCCACCCCCATCACCCCCAGGAACGGACGCAACGGGAACCGGACCGCGCCCGGCCCGCCCTCGGTCAGCGGCAGCTCGCCGAACGCGCCGGCCGCAGTCTCCACGACCGGGGTGAAGACGCTGACATTTCCGGGTCCACTAGGCATTTCACCGGGCAGCGCGCCGCGTCCGTGGCGGTTCGATATCACCCCGTAGGGCACCCGGCGATCGAGCCGCAGCACGGTGATCGCCAACAGGTCACCCGGCCGCGCGCCGCGCACCTCGATCGGCCCGGTGGACAGGTGCGGGCCGTCCACGGCCGGGTCGTGCGCACGTGCCGAGCGACCCAGGTCGACCGCCTCGGTGAGCACCTGATCGGGCCGGACGCCGTGGCGGCCGAAGAATGCGATCGGGTCGCGGCCCTGATCCTCCAGCACCCCCTCGTGGGACAGCGTGTCGATGGTCACCGTGTCGCCGGAGGCCACCCTGAGGACGGCGGGGTCGGCGGCGCAGGGCAGCCGTCCCCACATCAGGTGGTCGACCTCGGCGCTCAGGTAGTGGTCCCCGGGCAGGTCGCCGTCGCCGCGCTGCAGCACCGGCCCGTCGACGCCGTGCGCGAGCGCGGTCACAGCTCCGGCTCCGAGCGCAACAGGTCGTCGAGCCCGGCGATCAGCTCACCGACCTCGGCGAGGTGGGCGTCCATGGCCCGCCGGGCGGACTCGGAGTCGCGCGTCACCAGGGCGGCATAGAGCCGCTGGTGGCCCTCGATCGAGTTGCGGCGTCCCTCGCGGGCCAGGTGCGAGCGCAGCCGGACGTCGTGGACCAGGCCGTTCATCGCCTCGCAGACCCCGACCAGCAGCGGGTTCCCGGTGGCCACGGCCAGCCGGCGGTGGAACTCGACGTCGAGCCGCAGCGACTCCTCGGCGGTCAGCCCGGCGTGGCTCTCCCGCAGGATGTCGTCCAGCCGGGCCAGGTCGAGATCGGTGGCCCGCTGGGCGGCCAGCTCGGCGACCCGTGGCTCGACCAGGCGTCGCAACTCGGCGACCTGGGCGAACTCGTCCGGTCCCTCGTCGGCGAACGGGGTGAAGCTGAGGCTCAGCTGCGGCTCCGGCGGCCTGCACACGACGGTGCCCCGGCCGGGACGCCGCTCGATCAGCCGGCGGTCCTCGAGCGCCCGCAACGCCTCGCGGAGGGTGGCCCGGGATACCTGCAAGGTCGTGCACAGCTCGCGCTCGGGGGGCAGCTTGTCGCCGGGGGTGAGGTCGTCGGCGATGTGTCGCTCGAGTCGCGCGGCGACCTCTCCGCTGATGGTGCGCGGTCGCGGAACGGTGAGGTTCATTCCTGTCCTTGCTTGTCGATCATCGGTGGTGCCGGCGGCTGGACGGGTTGGCGGGCCCGCGGCAGCCTTGGTATGTTGGTCTGACCAAGTTGCCTCGACTCTACCGCAACGGACCCGGTCCGGGCATCGGTCGAGGCGAAACCACAGGTCGCAGCGCCGCTACCGCCCCGAGACCGGACGCCGTCCGGATGCCCAGGAGGTCGTCGTGCCAGTGACCGGATCGCCGGGACGCCCGGCGTCGCCGACGGCGCTGATGCTGGCACTGACCTTCTCCACCGGTGTCATCGATGCGGTCGGCTATCTCGGCCTGGACCGGGTGTTCACCGGCAACATGACCGGCAACGTGGTGATTCTGGCGATGGCGCTGACCGGTGCCGACGGGCTGCCGGTGCTCGGCCCGGTGCTCGCGCTGCTCGGCTTCGCCGCCGGGGCCGCCCTCGGCGGTCGGGCTCTCCGGAGGGCGCCGACCGGATGGTCGGGCGCCACCACCGCGATCCTCGCCGGTGTCGGGGTCGGGCTCGCCGCGGTGACCGCCCTGCTGGCCGCCCCGGGCCTGGACGAGCCGCGCAGGCTGCTCGTCACCACGCTGCTGGGTGCCGCGATGGGCGTCCAGGCGGCCGCGGCCCGGCAGATCGCCGTCAAGGACGTGACCACCGTCGTGGTCACCTCGACGATCACCGCGCTCGCCGCCGACTCCTTCCTCGGCAACGGCTCGGGCTCGCACTGGCGCCGCCGCGGCACCGCGATCGCCATGATCATGCTCGGCGCGCTGGCCGGCGCCCTGCTGCTGCAGCTGAGCCTCGCCGCCGGGCCGGCGCTGGCCGCCGCGGTCACCTTCGTCGTCACCTGGTCGGGTCATCGCGGCCGGGTCCGTCCGCCCCAACCAGTGAGGACCGCATGAGCGTGCACGCCGTCGACCCGCCCCATCGCCTGTTGATGGGGCCCGGCCCGATCAACGCCGACCCGCGGGTGCTGCGGGCGATGTCGGCCGGCCTGGTCGGGCAGTACGACCCGGTGATGACCGGCTACATGGCCGAGACCCAGGCGCTGTACCGGCAGGTGTTCCGCACCGCGAACGACGCCACGCTGCTGGTCGACGGCACCTCGCGGGCCGGCATCGAGGCGATCCTGGTGTCGCTGCTGGCACCGGGTGAGCGGGTGCTGGTGCCGGTCGCCGGCCGGTTCGGCCAGCTGCTCGCCGAGATCGGCGAGCGCTGCGGCGCCGAGGTGCACACCATCGAGCGCGACTGGGGCACGGTCTTCACCCCGGAAGAGATCGAGACCGCGCTGGACCGCGTCCGGCCGAAGGTGCTGGCCGTCGTCCAGGGGGACACCTCCACCACCATGTGCCAGCCGCTGGCCGAGCTCGGCCGGCTGTGCGCCGACCGCGGCGTCCTGCTCTACTCCGACATCACCGCCTCGCTGGGCGGCAACCGGTTCGAGATGGACGCCTGGGGCCTGGACGCCGCGTCCGCCGGCCTGCAGAAGTGCCTGGGTGGGCCGTCCGGGAGCTCGCCGATCAGCCTCTCCGACGCCGCCGTCGCGGTGATCCGCGGACGCCGGCACATCGAGGCCGGCATCCGCGAGGAGGGCGACGAGGCGCTCGGCACGCGGATCGCGTCCAACTACTTCGATCTCGGCATGATCCTCGACTACTGGGGTCCGCGCCGGCTCAACCACCACACCGAGGCCACCTCGATGCTGTACGGCGCCCGCGAGTGCGCCCGGCTGCTGGTCGAGGAGGGCATGGACGCCGCGGTCGCCCGGCACGCGCGGCACGGCCGGGCGATGACTGCCGGCCTGGTCGCCCTGGGCCTGCGGCTGTTCGGCGACCAGCGCCACAAGATGAACAACGTGGTCGCCGTGTACATCCCGGACGGGGTGAACGGCGACGCCGTCCGGGCCGGGCTGCTGACCGACTTCGCGATCGAGATCGGCACCTCGTTCGGCCCGCTGCACGGCAAGGTCTGGCGGGTCGGCACGATGGGCTACAACGCCCGCACCGACACCGTGTTGACCACCCTGGCCGCACTGGAGCAGGTGCTCCGGGCGGCCGGCACCAACCCCACCCCGGGAGCCGGGGTCGCCGCAGCCAAGGAGGTGTATGCCCGATGACGGGCGGGCCGGGCACCACGACGTCCGCTGAGCTGACCATGGCGCGGGCAGGGCGCCGCGCCTACGACCGCTGTGACGAGCTGGCCGCGCTCAGCGCGGTCAAGGGCAGCATCCACCGCTTCCACCTGACCTCGCAGCACGCCTGGGCGAACGCCCTGGTCGGACGCTGGATGGCGGCGGCCGGGCTGCGCACCCGGATCGACGCCGCCGGCAACCTGGTCGGCCGGATGGAGGGCAGCCGGCCGGGCCTGCCGGCGGTGATGCTCGGCTCGCACATCGACACGGTCCCGGACGCCGGCCGCTACGACGGTCCGCTGGGCGTGGTGCTCGCCATCGAGGTGGCGGAATTGCTGCGCGAGGCGATGCCGGAGATGCCCTGCGCGCTGGAGGTGGTGGCGTTCAGCGACGAGGAGGGCACCCGCTTCCCGCAGACGATGCTGGGCAGCAAGCCGGTGGCCGGCGGGTGGCAGGACGACTGGCTGGACCAGACCGATGAGACCGGCACCAGCCTGCGCCAGGCGTTCAAGGACTTCGGGCTCGATCCGGCCAAGGCCCACAACGCCGCCCGCCGCCCCGACGAGCTGGTCGCCTACCTGGAGGCGCACATCGAGCAGGGCCCGCTGCTCGAGGCCCAGGCCCGTCCGCTCGGCGTGGTCACCTCGATCGCCGGCGCCCGCCGGTTCTCGCTCACCGTCACCGGTGAGGCGCGGCATGCCGGCGGCACCCCCTACGACCGCCGCCGGGACGCCCTGGTCGGCGCCAGCTTCGCCGTGCTCGCCGTCGAGAGCATCGCCCGCCGCCGCGACATCATCGGCACCGTCGGCGAGATCCACGCCTACCCGGGGGCGGTCAACGTCGTCCCGGGCCGGGTCGAGTTCAGTCTCGACCTGCGTGCCGAGACCGACGCCGCCCGCGACGCCGGCTGGGACGAGATCCGTGACACCATCGGCCGGGTCTGCGCCGAACGCAACCTCAACTTCCACTGGACCGAGGAGCACCGGGCGCACGCGGTGGCCTGCGCCGACTGGCTGATGCGGGCGATCACGGACGCCGTCGTCGCCGTCGAGCCGGCCGCCAACCCGGTGCCCAGGCTGTACAGCAAGGCCGGCCACGACGCGATGGTGATGGCCGACGTCACCGATGTCGGCATGCTCTTCATCCGCTGCGAGGACGGCATTTCACACGCCCCGGCCGAGGCAGTCACGGTCTGGGACGTCGCCCTGGCGGTGGAGGCCTTCGCCACCGCCACCCGCACCGTCATGACCACGGATCGGAGTCGCCATGCGTAAGATCTTCCGCTCCCGGCAGACCCTGATCGGGTCCGCCCTGGTGCCCGCCGACGTCGAGGTGGACACCGCGACCGGCCTGATCACCGCCGTCCGCACCGGCGAGGAGCTCCGCGCCGCACTGGCGCTGGACGCGTCCTGCGACGCCGGGCACTCGGTCACCGGCACGCGGGTGATCAACGTGCCGGACGAGGTGATTCAGCTGCCCGCCAACGTGGACTGCCACGTCCACGTCAACGAGCCCGGCCGCACCGAGTGGGAGGGCTTCGCCAGCGCCACCGAGGCCGCGGCCTACGGCGGCATCGGCACCATCGTCGACATGCCGCTGAACTCGATTCCGCCGACCGTCGACAGCGACGCCCTGGCGGTCAAGCGCGCGGTCGCCACCGGCAAGATCTTCGTCGACGTCGGGCTGTGGGGCGGTGCCGTGCCCGACAGCCTGGGCCGGCTGGAGGAGCTCTGGGAGCAGGGCGTCTACGGCTTCAAGTGCTTCCTGGTCGACTCCGGCGTCCCGGAGTTCCCGCCGCTCGGCGGCGAGGCGTTCGCCGCCGCGATGGCCGAGGTGGCCTCGTTCGGCGGCCTGATGATCGTGCACGCCGAGGACCCGGACGTGCTGGGCGCGATCCCGGCCTGGTCCAGCCGCCGCTACACCGACTTCGTCAACTCCCGGCCGCCGGAGGCGGAGGTGCGGGCGGTCGAGACGGTGATCGAGCAGGTCCGCCGGCACGGCACCCGGGCGCACATCCTGCACGTCTCCAGCGCGCGGGCCCTGGAGCCGATCGCGGCGGCCCGCGCCGAGGGGCTGCCGCTGACCGCCGAAACCTGCCCCCACTACTTGATCTTCGACTCCGAGAAGGTCCCGGACGGCGCCGCCGAGTTCAAATGCTGCCCGCCGATCCGCGACCCCGGCAACCAGCGCGAGCTGTGGCAGGGGCTGGCGGCCGGCGTCCTCGACTGCGTGGTGTCGGACCATTCGCCCTCCACCGTGGCCGAGAAGACCAAGGGCGGCGGCGACCTGGCCCAGGCCTGGGGCGGGGTGTCCAGCCTGCAGGTGACCTTCCCGTCGATGGTGGACGCCGCGTCCGAACGCGGCATCGGGCTGCCCCAGGTGAGCGCCTGGATGTCGGCCGGGCCGGCCCGGGTCGCCGGCGTCACCGGCAAGGGTGTGATCGAGGCGGGTGCCGCCGCCGACCTGATCTGGTACGAGCCCGGACGCGAGATCGCGATCGACGGCAGCCGGCTGGCGCACCGCAACAAGCTCACCGCCTACACCGGCCGGGTGCTCTCCGGCAGTGTCCGGCGGACCGTGCTGGCCGGCAGGACCGTCTTCGACGGGCACGACCTGGCCGAGCCGTCCGGACGTCTGCTGGCCCGCGCCGGCTGAGCCGGTCCGCATCCGGCGCCCCTGGACCTGGCGCCCCCTAGACCCCTGCCTAACTACTTGTGCCCTCCCGCATGCGGGAGGGCACAAGTAGTTGGGCAGGGCCTTGTTGCGCGGGCGCAACGGCGGCGGGCACTCGCTGAAACATCGGCGTCCTAGCCTCGTTCCCGAGTACCGAACGTTCGGGGCGAGGAGGGTCGGCATGATCAGGATGGGGGTCCCGCCGGGGCCGGCGGCCGCTGCACCGCGGCGGCAAAGATGACCGCGCTGATGACGATCGCCGTCGACGTCGAGCGATTCGACGAGATGGCCGAGGCCGATGCGTCCGGGCTGCTCAGGAACTGCGCGGACGTCGGCTGGTGGGCGGACGAGCTCGTCTCCCGGCGTCCGTTCCGGCAGCGGAACGAGCTGCTGGGCACGGCGTCCGATCTGATGGGCCTGTGGAACTGGGCGGACGTCGTGACGGCCCTGACCGCGTACTCGCGTCTCGATATCCCGGGGGGCGGCGTCGGCGACACCCTCGCCGCTGAGCTGCGGGCGGTCGACGCGGCCTACCGGCAGCACTTCGGCCGCGCGCTGCTGGTGCGGACGACCGGGCGCTCGACGTCCGAGATCCTGCGGATCGGCCACCGGCGGCTGAAGCTCGACGAGCAGGCCGACCGTGCGGCGACCACCCTGGAGGTGCGTGCCATCGCCCGTCGACGCCTGGACGAACTGATCGGCTGAGACTCGCCGCGCGGCGGACTCGCCCGAAAGTCCCTGCCTAAGGAAGCGCTGATTGATGCGGACCCGGCGGGGTCTGGCTCGGGTGGACGGTCGGGTGGTTGGCGCTCGGGTTGACCGTGTGGCTCCGGCCGATTCGTGTTGTGGCTAGGTAAAATGCTGGTATGACGGATGGGTGGCAGCCGAGTTTCACTGATG
>JBGALC010000074.1:0-15930 GCA_044224095.1 Micropruina sp.
GTTCGATGAAGCTGACGTCCTCGCCGGCGGCAGCCAGGCTGCCCCCGACATAGGTGCCGATCGCGCCCGCGCCCAGGAAGAGGAACCTCATGGCAGGACTCTCCCGGCTCCGGCGGTTGCGGGCAAGCGGACGCGCGACGACGTCCGAACCCAAACGCTCGCCTGACCACTTAGGGCTCGCCGAGTTCGGCGAGCCCCAAATAGTCAGGCGAGCGTGGGAACGACGAGCGCGCGGCTCGGCGAAGGCCCGGACGGGTTACTTCAGCGCGGCCTCGAGCTTGGGCACCAGGTTCTCGATGGCGTACTTGCTGGCCATCGTGCTGCCCAGCGAGTAGGCGGCGGAGAGGTCGCCGTCGATCACCACGGCACGCCCGGCCTTGACCGCCGGCACCGCCTTCCAGGCGGCATCGCCGGTGAGCTTGTCGGTGGTGATGAAGATCGGGAAGGCCACGATCAGGTCGGCGTCGATGTCGTCGAGCTTCTCCGGCGAGAGGCTGACCGAGAACCCGGTGGCGCCGGGCTTCATGGCGGCGATGGTCGGGTTGAGCACGAAGCCCAGGCTCTCCATGAAGCTGACCCGCTCGTTGCCCTTGATGTAGGCGCCCCAGCCGTTGGCGCTCTTGGTGGCCGCGGTCACGCTCTTGCCCTTCCAGCCGGGGTGCGCCGACGCCGCTGCCGCGAAGGCATCGTTGACCTCCTTGAGCAACGCCTCGCCCTTCTCCTTCTCGCCCAGCGCGGCGGCGATCATGGTCACCTGCTGCTCCTGCGTGGTCAGGTAGCTGTCCCCGCCGGCCGGGACGCCGATGGTGGTCGCGATGCTCTTCAGCCGGTCGTAGCGGGCCTGATCGCCGGAGCTCTTCACGTCGAGGATCAGGTCGGGCTTCAGCGCCGCGATCTTCTCGAAGGACGGCTCCAGGGTGCCGATGATCTCCGGCGCGGTGGTGTACAGGCCCTTCGCCCACGGTCCGACGCCCTCGCCGCCGAAGCCGAGCCAGTCGGACGCGCCCACCGGCTGGACGCCGAGCGCCAGCGCGGTCTCCGCGTCGCCCCAGCCCAGGGCGACCACCCGCGCCGGCTTGGCCGAGACCGTCACGCCGGCTGGCCGCTCGGCGAACAGGCCGACAGTCCGGCCAGCAGCGTGGCCACGACGGCCACCGCGAGTGCTCGTAGACGCATGAAATTCCTTCGCTCGATGTGATGGTGAAACCGCGCGGTCTCAGGGAGGTCGCGCCGGGTGCGAACTTAGGTAAGGCTAGCCTATGATCCCCTTCGTGACCGCCCTCCGTCCGCGCCCCGAGGCTGCGAACGCGCCGCTCACCGAGACCCGGTCCCCCGCCCTGCGGGCCGTCGGGTTGGCGGCGCTGCTGGTCGCGCTCGGGGTGGGTGTGATCGCGAGCCTGGCGATCGGCGCCCGCTCGATTCCGCCGCTCGAGGTGCTGCAGATCCTCCTGGGCGACGACACCGGCCAGAACGCGATCGTGGTGAGCCAGCTGCGAGCCCCGCGGACCTGGATCGCCGTCGTCGCCGGCGCGGCGCTCGGCGTCGCCGGCGCGCTGATCCAGGCCGTGACCCGCAACCCGTTGGCCGACCCCGGCATCCTCGGCGTGAATGCGGGGGCGGCCTTCGCCCTGGCCATGGGAACCGGCCTGCTCGGCGTCTCCGGCGCCCTCGGCACGCTGACCCTCGCCTACCTGGGCGCCTTCGCCGCATCGCTGCTGGTGTACGCGATCGGCTCGCTCGGACGCGGCGGCGCGAGTCCGGTCCGGCTGATCCTGGCCGGCGTGGCGCTGGGAGCGGTGCTGGCCGGCATCACCCGCGCGATCGTGCTCACCGATCGCGAGCGATTCGCGGTGATGACCTCCTGGGAGTCGGGCTCCCTGCTCGACCGGGACGTCGCGCTGCTCGGTCCGTCGGTGCCGTTCGTCCTGCTAGGCCTCGGCATCGCGCTGGCCGTCGCGCCGTCGCTCAACGCGATCGCGCTCGGCGACGATCTGGCGTCCGCGCTGGGCGCCAACGTGATGCGCACCCGGGTGCTGTCGGTCGCCGCGGTGATGCTGCTGGCCGGGACGGCGACCGCGTTGGCGGGACCGATCTCGTTCGTCGGGCTGATGGTGCCGCACGCCGTCCGCTGGATCGTCGGGCCGGATCAGCGCTGGATCATCGGCTACTCGGTGCTGGCCGCCCCGACCCTGCTGCTGCTCGCCGACGTGCTGGGCCGGGTGGTCATCCCGCCCGCCGAGCTCCCCGCGGGCATCGTGACCGCGCTGATCGGGGCGCCGGTGCTGATCTTCCTGGTCCGGCAGCGGAAGGCGAGCGAACTGTGAGCGTGGTGGTCGATCAGCGGGTGCAGGCGCCGAACCCGCGCGCGGGCAGCGTGCCGGTGCCGCTGCTCGGCGGCTGGGCGTCCGCTCGCGGGCTGCTGGTCGCCACGGTGGTGAGCGTGATCGCCCTGGTGCTGGCCGTGGTCGCGCTCGGGCTGGGTGACCTGCCGTTGAGCCCGGGCGAGGTGATCGAGGCGCTGTTCGCCACCGACGGCGGCTTCACCTCCACCGTGGTGCGGGACTGGCGGCTGCCACGGGTGCTCGGCGCGGTCGTGTTCGGCAGCGCACTGGCGATCTCGGGCGCGGTCTTCCAGTCGCTGACCCGCAATCCGCTGGGCTCGCCGGACGTGATCGGTTTCGCGACCGGCGCCTACACCGGCGCCCTGCTGGCCCTCACCGTGATCGGTGCCGGGGCCGTGTCGGCCTCGCTGGGCGCTCTGGTCGGCGGTCTGTCGACCGCGGTGGTCGTGTACCTGCTGGCCTACCGGCGGGGGATGCAGGGGTTCCGGCTGATCATCGTCGGCATCGCGGTGACCGCCATGCTGCACGCCGCCAACCTGTTCCTGCTGTTGCGGGCCCAGGAGGATGTCGCGATGGCCGCGGCCATCTGGGGCGCCGGGTCGATCGCGCTGCTCGGCTGGCCGGCACTGATCCCGGCGATCATCGGACTGCTGCTCTGCACACCCGGGCTGCTGCTCGTTCCGGGCCTGCGCCAGCTGGAACTCGGCGACGACGCCGCGGCCGCGCACGGGGTCGCCGTGGAGCGCGTCCGGATCGGCCTGGTCCTGTTCGCGGTGGCGCTGGTGGCGATCGTCACGGCCAGCACCGGCCCGATCGCGTTCGTAGCGCTGGCCGCACCGCAGGTGGCCCGCCGGCTGGCGGGCAGCGCCGGCATTCCGCTGGTGTCGTCGGCCGCGGTGGGCGCCCTGGTGCTGCTCAGCGCCGACCTGATCGCGCAGCACACCCTGCCGGTCGACGTTCCGGTGGGCATCGTCACCGTCGTGCTGGGCGGGGCGTATCTGCTCACCCTGCTGGTTCAGGAAGCGAGGAGCCGCTGATGAGTTTCCCGGTCCAGGAGAGCCCGCGGCCGCCACGGCTGCGTGCCGAGGGCGTCACGCTGCGCTACGACCAGCGGGTGGTGAGCACCGGCCTGACCGTCGACATCCCCGATCAGGAGTTCACCGTGATCATCGGGCCGAACGCCTGCGGCAAGAGCACCCTGCTGCGGTCGCTGTCGCGGCTGCTCCGCCCCGCCGAGGGCAGCGTCACCCTCGACGGCCGCCCGCTGGAGGTCTACAAGCCCAAGGAGTTCGCCCGGCAGGTCGGCCTGCTGCCGCAGTCGTCGGTCGCCCCGGACGGGATCACCGTGGTCGACCTGGTCAGCCGCGGTCGGTTTCCCTACCAGAAGCTGGTGCGGCAATGGACGCCCGCCGACGAAGAGGCGGTCCGTGGCGCGATGGCCGCCACCAACGTCGCCGGACTGGCCACCCGCGAGGTGGCCGAGCTGTCCGGTGGCCAGCGCCAGCGGGTGTGGGCGGCGATGGCGATCGCGCAGCAAACCCCGGTGCTGCTGCTCGACGAGCCGACCACGTACCTCGACCTCACCCACCAGATCGAGATGCTCGACCTGTTCGCCCGGCTGCACCGCGACGGCACCACGATCGTGGCGGTGCTGCACGACCTGAACCAGGCTGCCCGCTACGCCAGCCACCTGATCGTGATGAAGGCCGGGCACCTGATCGCCGCCGGGCCGCCCGCGCAGGTGCTGACCGTCGACCTGGTCCGCGAGGTGTTCGAGCTGAACTGCCTGGTGATCGACGACCCGGCCTCGGGCACCCCGATGGTGGTGCCGACCGACGGTCGCTGGCGCTGAGCCAATTTCTCCATTGAGTGAATACGGATTCGCACACTCGGTCACGCAGATGCGGGTACTGAATCGCTTTAGCGCCGCATCGAGTGTGCGAATCCGTATTCATCGGGTGGTGTATTCGCTAGTCGATCCCGAGCACCTCGTAGGACACCGCCCCCGACGGCTTGTCGGCGCCACAGGTGAGCAGCTCGGGTGGCCGGATGTGGTGCCGCAGCTCGACGCGGTGCCGGCGTCCGGCAGCGGTCAGCGTGACGGTGAACCGGTCCCCGTCCCGCCGTACGCCGGTCACCCGCACTGCCCCGATCTCACGCAGTCCGAGCGCCTCCCGCAAGGCGTGCTCCGCGGCCTGCTGCGGCCACGGCGCCGCGCAGTGCCCGCGGTAGTGCTCCAGCGTCAGCCGGCCATCCAGGTGTGCGGCGACGGTGGCCAGTCCCTGGTCGGGCGACAGGCGTCCGTAGCAGTGCGCCCGGGGCAGGATCAGCAAATTGGCGGCGAACCGGTCGCCACCGAGGTGGGAGCACTCCCAGGTCGACTCGGGCCAGCGTCCGGCCAGGGCGGCGGCCAGCGGACGTCCGCGCTCGGCACAGCAGGCGTCGTTGCGGCCGTGGGTGCAGACCAGCAGCAGCGGGTCGGAGTGCCGCTGCAGGCCGACGCCGTCCGGGCCGGCGATCCCGCTCAGGTCGAGTTCGGACGCCTCGGCGAGCGAGGCCACCGTGGCCGTCTCGCACCAGCCGTGACGGGCGTTCACCACGAACAGGCGTCGCGGACCGGCCAGGTAGCGGCCCGGACGCCTGATCAGCAACGGCCGCACCCCCAGCTCACGTTGCCACCCGATCACCGGTTCGCGCAGGACGCCGGGCAGCCGTCGGCTGCGCAGGATCGCCGGACCCCACGGCCCTGGGTCCTCCAGCAGCAGGAAGTGCCGCACGGTCGACGCACTGGCGACCAGCGGCTCTTCGCGCTGTTCGCTGGCGACCGAGCAGCGCAGGGTCAACGCGCCACTTCCAGCAGTCCCTCGCGGACCAGTCGCCGGCACAGCACCAGCGCGGACGCCTCGTCGAGCAGGGTGTGCAGGTCGCCGGGACACAGCTCGCCGGCGGCGAGCACCGCCTCGATCGCCGGCCTGATCCGGGCCGGCAGGCTGACCCGGCGGTCGCCGAGCAGCAACAGCAGCCGGTCGCCCTCCGGACGCAGCAGGCAGCTGCTGCCCGGACGCCGGCGCAACCGCGTCTGGGCGGTGATGGTCGGGGCGTCGAGCACGTCCAGCAGCGCCCCGCCGAGCAGCGGCTGGCGCCCGGTGCCGAAGGCCCGTTCCTGACGCCGCACGACGGCGTCGGCATCGGCGCCGCGGACGGCGTCGGCCAGGCCGGCGAGCCGCTCCCGCAGGGCGGCGGCCAGGGCGTCAGGATCGGCGAACAGGGCGGCCGGCAGCGGGTCGTCGGCGGCCTCCAGCAGCGGCTCGACGACGCGTTTCAGCAGGTCGCGCCAGACGTAGCGGTTGATTCCGAGGGTCACGTGCAGCGACGCGGTCGCCTGGGTGCGGGCGGCGTGCGGGGTACCGGTCGGCAGGTACATCGAGGTGCCGGGAATCATCAGCACCTGGCGGGCGCCCGCCTCGTCGTGCACCTCCCACTCCTTGGCGCCGAAGGTCTGGAAGACGAACACGTCGTGGGTGTCGGAGTGCAGCGCGAAGCCCTGCGAGCCCGGCGGGGTGAGGTAGGCGTTGGCCTGACAGGGGTGGCCGAGCTGCTCCTCGAGGCCGCGCACCAGCGTCCGCAGCGGCTGCCAGTAGCGCTGCAGGCCCTGGAAGACGATGGTGGCTCCCCCGGCGAACTCGTCCAGCAGCTTCCGGGTGTCGATCAGCCCGGTCAGCTGCTTTCCGGCGATCGTCGCATACCTGGTGAACCGGGATTCGGGCAGCACCGAGCCGTTCTTGGCGAGCCGCAATTGCGGCGTCCGCAGCGCCGTCTCGGTGAGCAGGTGATCGGCCTGGTCGATGCCGAAGATGCCCTGCAGGAGGCCGGGCTCCACCTCGTGGACGAGGATCCGGCGACCCCAGACCTCCTCGACGAAGGTCCCGGGATCGCCGGAGAGCAGGGTCAGCGGGTCCATGCTCAGGCGTCTACTCCGTCGGCGTCGCCGCTGTCGCCGTCGACACCGTCGGTGCCATCGCCATCGGTGCCATCGGCATCGCCGCCGTCGCCGTCCACACCATCGGTGCCGTCACCGTCGGTGCCGTCGCCGTCCACACCGTCGGTGCCATCGCCATCGGTGCCATCGGCATCGCCGCCGTCGACGCCGTCGGCGTCACCGGCCGGCACCGTGCCCGGCGCGCCGTCGGTCAGGATCTCCTCGTCGGACAGGGATTCCCTGGGGTTCTCGCTCATGTCACTCCTTCGGGTCGGGCCGCACGCGCGGCGGAAAGAAGCTCGAACGTGAGGGGCTTCGCTGCGACTGTAGTCCGGGCCGGAACGGAGCGGCCAGCCCCCTCCCGGGTGTACCGGGCACCGGACCGGATCTCATGGTGGACGCCTCCCGAAAGCCCCGCGGGCGGGTCAATACTGTGGCTAAGGTTAGGCAAAGCTAACCGCCGCCCACGGCCCCACGGGAGCTGAGACCGCGCGCGGACCACCGACACACCGCGGACGGCAGAACGTGCTGGCAACCTTCATCATCGGCCTGCGTGAGGGACTCGAAGCAGCCCTGATCGTGGGCATCATCGCGGCCTTCCTGCGCCGGCACGGACGCTCGCTGGCCCCGATGCTGGTCGGTGTCGGTGCGGCGATCCTGCTGAGCCTCGGCGTGGGCGTCGGGCTGCGCATGGTCGAGATGAGCCTGCCGCAGGCCGCCCAGGAGGGCATGGAGGCGGTGATCGGCGTCGTCGCCATCGTCTTCGTCACCGGGATGCTGCTGTGGATGAACAGCAACGCCGGCGGGCTGAAGCGGCACCTGGAGAGCTCTGCCGACCAGGCGCTCAGCGCCGGCACCGGCCGGGCACTGGTGGCGATGGCGTTCCTGGCGGTGCTCAAGGAGGGCTTCGAGACGTCGGTCTTCCTGCTGGCCACCTTCTCGGCGTCCGGCAACGCGGGTCTGGCCGCCACCGGCGCCACCCTCGGCATCCTGACCGCGGCGGTGATCGGCTACGGCCTGTACACCGGCGGCATGCGGCTCAACCTGGGCCGCTTCTTCCGCGTCACCAGCGTGTTCCTGCTGCTCGTCGCCGCCGGCCTGGTGATGAGCACGCTCGGCAAGATGCACAGCGCCGGCTGGCTCATCGCCGGCCAGGGCAGAACCGTCGACCTGTACTGGCTGGCACCACCCGGGTCGATCCAGGGGGCGCTGTTCACCGGCGTCCTCGGCATTCCGCCGGATCCGCGGGTGATTCAGCTGGTCGGCTGGTTCGGCTACGTGGTGCCGATGGCCGTCTATGTGTACTGGCCGAAGAAGTGGCGGCCGAGCGCCCCCGGCGCGGTCCGGCTGCGCTTCGGCATCGCCGGCGCGCTGGCCGTGATCGCGGTGGTGATGGTCGCGGTCATCGGTCCGGCCCGGCTGGCGACGCTCGGCCCGGCGACCCTGGTCGACCAGGCCGGGCAGGCCGTCGGCACGGTGCGTGCCGAGAGCGGACGCGCCATCGTCGCCGTGGACGGCGTCGAGTCGGAGATGCCGCTCGGGGTGGGCACCCCCGAACCTCACCGCACGGTCCCGGACGCGGTCGCCCACCGGCAACCGCTGCAGCCGGCCGGGGCGTCCGCCCTGCCCGACACGCTCACCCTCGACGAGCTGGTCACCCTCAACGGCGGACGCCTCCCGGTCGGGATCAACCCGCAACTCGCCAAGGGTCCCTTCGCGGTGAGCTGGTCGCGCACCGGCGAGCGGCAGCTGTGGCTGATCGCCGGCGACGTGCTGGACTTCGCCCAGGCCGAGGCGACCACGGCCACGCTCACCGGCGGTGGCCTGCCGAACCCGCGGACGCTGACCCTGTCCGGGCGGCTGGCCGACGGCGTCCAGATCAGCTCGGGATCGTTCCGGGTGGACGACGCCCGCGTCCGGGCCGCCGAACAGGCCGCGCTGACCCTCCGCCTGGAACAGGTGGAGCGCAGCTTCTGGGGCCGGGTGTTCCCGGTGCTGCTGCTGCTCGCCGCGGCGTCCGCCCTGATCCTGGCCGTGCGCTCACGCCGCCGGCTGACCCCGCCCGACCAGGTGGTCGTGGCAACCGAGTCCGAACCAAGGAGGAACCTCAATGTCTCATAGAACCCACGCGGCCGCGGGGCTGGGTGCCGTCATCGCGCTGGCCACCGGCCTGAGCGGGTGCGCCGCCGGCGCCGCACCGAGCACCTCGGCCGGGACGTCCGCGTCGGCGTCCGCGCCGGCTGACGGCTCGGCGCCCGTCGTGAACGGTGTCGCCCAGGTGAAGGTGACCCTGACCGGCGGCGAGGGCGGCGACACCTGCGCCGCCGACTTCGCCACCGCGCCGGCCGGACCGGTCACCTTCACCGTCGAGAACGTCAGTTCGACCGCGATCACCGAGGTCGAGATCCAGAGCGAGCTGAAGATCCTCGGCGAGAAGGAGAACCTCGCCCCCGGTCTGCCCGCCGCCGCCTTCACCATCACCATGGACGGCGGCCAGTACACCCTGTACTGCCTGGGCGCCACGCCCGAGACGCAGCCGTTCACGGTCACCGGGCAGGCCGCCGCGGCACCGACCGGCAGCACCGCCACCCTGTTGAACGACGGAGTCAAGGAGTACGCCGCCTGGGTCGGCACCCAGGCCGACGGACTGAAGTCCGCGGTCGCCGAGCTGAAGGCGGCGGTCGATTCGGGTGACGTGGCGAAGGCCAAGGCCGCCTACGTCGCGGCGCGTCCGTTCTACGAGAAGATCGAGTCCGACGTCGAGGGCTTCGTGATGCCCGGCTTCAAGGTGGACGACAACAAGGGCAACCTCGACTACCTGATCGACATGCGGGCGTCCAACCTGGACGAGAAGGTGGGCTGGTCGGGGTTCCACGCGGTCGAGCGTGACCTGTGGAAGGGCGGGAAGATCACCGACGGCACCAAGAAGTACGCCGCCGACCTGGACAGCAACGTCGGCAGGCTGATCGACGTGGTGAAGACGCTCACCTTCAAGCCGGAAGACCTCGCCAACGGCGCCGCCGCGCTGCTCGAAGAGGTGCAGTCCGGCAAGATCACCGGCGAGGAGGAGGCTTACAGCCACACCGATCTGTGGGACTTCCACGCCAACGTCGAGGGTGCGCGGCAGGCGTTCGCCTACCTGCAGCCCGGGCTGGAGAAGATCGATCCCGAGCTGGTCAAGCAGGTCGTCACCCAGTTCGGTAACGTGAACGGTGCCTTGGCCAAGCTGCGCGACAAGGCCTCGCCCGGCGGCTACCTGCCGTGGAACGAGGCCAATCGTGCGAAGCACCGCAAGGCGCTGAGCCAGGCCGTGCTCGGCCTGCAGCAGCCGATGCAGAAGATCGCCGAGAAGGTCGCCACGGCCCAGTGACCCGCGGGGCGGCCGCGCGGATCCCAGGCAAGGACGGGAGCGGGAGATGACTGAATCGACCAACGGTCGCTCGGACGCTGCCGACTCCCGTCCTGCCCGGGACGGGGCGGCCGGTCCCTGGGGTGACGCTGGCTCCGCTCCTGCCGGGGGCATGGTGGCCGGTCCCGGGGGCGATGCAGGCTCCCCTCCTGCCGGCGACATGGTGGCCGGTCCCGGGGGTGACGCCGGCTCCCCTCCTGCCGCCGACATGGTGGCCGGTCCCGGGGAGGTGCCCGCCTACCAGGGCGCCGGTTCGTCAGGTCCGGCGCCCGCCGGCCGACCCGCGGTCTCGCGCCGCGGCCTGATCGTCGGCGGCGCGGCCGCTGCTGCCGCCGGTGCGGCGGCCGGCGGCGGTGCGACGGCGGCCTTCCTGTCCGGGCGTCCGTCCCCCGCCGGGCCGGCCGGAGACACCGATTCGGTCGATCTGACCGCCACCGTCCCGTTCTACGACCAGAAACACCAGGCCGGCATCCGGACGCCGCCGCAGCGGCATGCGGTGTTCATGACGTTCAACCTGAACCGCGGCGCGACCAGGCAGGATCTGCAGGTGTTGCTGGCCCGGTGGAGCGCGGCCATCGACGATGCGTTTCGATCTGGCCGCCCGGCCGCCGTCGCCACCGACACCGGAGCAGCGACCTGCCGCGCGTTCCCGGTGACGTCGACTGCTGTCTTCGACGAGCGTTTCGACCTGGCCGTGGTCCGACCTGTCGCTGCATTCCCGGTGACACGCTGCTGCCCGAGTTCACCGGTGGCGACCCGCAGGTCGCCTATCACGCGATCCGCAACCTGGCCCGGATGGTGACCACGACCGCACACACCCACTGGGTGGTGATGGGGTTCGGGCGGGCCAGCGCCGGCCCGGGCCAGGAGACCCCGCGGAACCTGATGGGGTTCAAGGACGGCACCCGCAACGTGATGGCGGACGCGGACTACACCAGGTTCGTCTGGCTCGACGACCCCGACTGGATGACCGGTGGCACCTATCAGGTGGTCCGGAAGATCGCGATGACCATCGAGACCTGGGATTTCGACCGCATCTCCGACCAGCAGCAGATCTTCGGGCGCACCAAGGACGAGGGCGCGCCGCTCACCGGTGAACGCGAATTCGACACCCCGGATTTCGGCAGGCAGGTCGAGGGTGCCTATGTGATCGACCAGACCTCGCACATCGCCCTGGCCGCGCCCGAGAACAACCGGGGCGTCAAGATTCTGCGGCGCAGCTACAACTTCACCGACGGGCTCAACTCGCAGGGTCTGCTGGACGCCGGACTGCTGTTCATCAGCTACCAGAACTCGCCCCAGCATTTCGTCGACCTGCAGAGCAAACTCGGCCGGTTCGACCTGCTGAACGAATACATCCGCCACGTCGGGTCGGCGGTGTTCGCCGTGCCTCCCGGCCCGGAGACCGGAAGCTACATCGGCAAGGCCCTGTTCGACTGAGGCCCGATCGTCCGGGGCTGTCCGGCCCGCGTTCCGTCCGGTCCGTGCCGTCCGGGCTCCCGGCCTGCGCCGGAAGGCCCGCACCGGAAGGCCCTGCCTAACTACTTCTGCCCTCCCACATGTGGGAGGGCACAACTAGTTATGCAGGGGTTTACGGACGCGGTTTCCGCGGGGCGCCTCTACCGACGGGCATACGCACAACTGCCCATCCGGGTATTCATCCCGACGGGTCCCGCTCTGATCAGCCAGACGCCCCCGGCACCACCGAGCCGGGCGATCACGAGGGGGAACACCATGACTCACACCTGTCCGAGCCGCGCCACGAGAGTGTTGACCCGCGCCGCCGCCGGCGGCGCCGCCGTTCTCGCCAGTCTCGGCATACTCGCCGCCGCCGCGCCACCCGCGCAGGCCGTCCCGGTCCGCACCCAGGACGGCTGGTCGGTGCTGCTGTGCCGGTTCTCAGACGTCACCACCACCCCACAACCGGTGAGCTTCTTCCAGCGGTTCTTCGGCTCGGCGGGCGCCGGACAGAGCGGGCTCTACGACTACTTCCTCGATCAGAGCTACGGCAAGGTGAAGATCAACGCCACCGTTCGGGGTTGGTACACGATGCCCTACAGCAAGGCGACCGAAGCACCGAAGTCGCGGTGGGACAAGATCAACGACTGCGTCACCACCGCCGCCAACAACGGATACACGGTGCCGGCCGGAAATCGGCTCTTCCCAGTTGAGGGTGTAGAGGGTGGTGGTTGGTCGGTCGGCGCGTCGGTGTCGGGTTGAGGGTCGAGGTCTCCCGATGATGAAGGTTCCTACGCCTGTCATCTGGAAGACCTCGACATGCTTGACGCTACCGTGCCGGCCGGTTTCGACCGTCCTGATCTGACCGCTTTCGCTCGACTCGATGGCCTGGGCTTGGCCGTGGTCGGGCAGCGACTCGAACCCGATCGGGCGGTGCTGGCCTGTGTGGTGGTCGAACCGGACCGGTGGTGTCACCGGTGCGGCTGTCAGGGCAGGGCGCGTGACACGGTGATCCGTCGGTTGGCGCACGAACCGCTGGGCTGGCGACCCACCAGGCTGGAGATCACGGTGCGCCGTTACCGCTGCACCGGCTGCGGTCACGTGTGGCGCCAGGACACCAGTCTGGCGGCTGAGCCACGGGCGAAGCTGTCACGGCGCGGGCTGCGGTGGGCGCTGGAAGGGATCGTCGTGCAGCACCTCACGGTCGCCCGGGTCGCTGAGGGGCTCGGTGTCGCCTGGGACACCGCCAACAGTGCGGTCCTGGCCGAGGGCAAACGGGTCCTGATCGACGACGATAAGCGGTTCGACGGCGTGAAAGTGATCGGGGTCGATGAGCATGTCTGGCGCCACACCCGCCGCGGCGACACCTACGTCACCGTGATCATCGACCTCACCCCGGTGCGCGACCGCACCGGGCCGGCACGCTTGTTGGACATGGTCGAGGGCCGCTCCAAACAGGCATTCAAGACCTGGCTCGCTGAGCGGCCACAGGCGTGGCGTGGCGCCGTGGAGGTGGTCGCGATGGACGGGTTCACCGGGTTCAAAACCGCAGCCGTGGAGGAACTACCCGAGGTGGCGACCGTGCTGGACCCCTTTCACGTCGTCCGTCTGGCCGGCGAGGCACTGGATGCGTGCCGCCGCCGAGTCCAGCAGACCATCCACGGCCACCGCGGCCGCAAAGGCGACCCGCTCTACAGCGCCCGCCGGACGCTGGCCACCGGCGCTGATCTGCTCACCGACAAGCAGAAGACCCGACTGCACGCCCTGTTCGCCGACGACGCGCACGTGGAGGTCGAGGCCACCTGGGGCATCTACCAGCGCATGATCGCCGCCTACCGCCACGCCAACCGCAGCCACGGCCGCGAGCTGATGGTCAAGCTGATCGGCTCGGTGGGCGCCGGCGTTCCCAAAGCACTGGTCGAGATCACCAAGCTGGGCCGCACCCTCACCAAGCGCGCCACTGACGTGCTGGCCTACTTCGACCATCCACGGACCAGCAACGGGCCCACCGAAGCCATCAACGGGCGCCTCGAACACCTCCGCGGCAGTGCCCTCGGCTTCCGGAACCTCACCAACTACATCGCCCGCAGCCTCCTCGAAACCGGCGGATTCAGACCTCGACTACACCCCCGATTCGGATGAGCCCGGAAATCGGATCGCGGTGATCACCAATTCGCAGCAGGATTCCGGCGCTTCGGGCGGTCGGGTGCTGCTCGACCCCGGCGCCTGGAATGTTCGCTTCGCGTCCCACGAGATGGCGCACGGTTACGACCTCGACCATTCCTTCTCGAACGATCTGACCTACCAGAACGCGACCTGGTCACAGCCCGGCGAATACGACGACATGTGGGACCAGATGAGTGCCCAGCACGTGTACAGCGTCAACGGCGGCACCTTCGGCGAGACCGGCACCGGCTTCAACGCCTTCAACCGCGACAAGCTCGGCTGGCTGCCGATGGACCGGGTGCGCACCTTCGGTTCGGGCGGTGAGACGTCCGGCACCGTGACGCTCGCCCCGCTGCAGCAGCCTGGCACCGCGGGCTCACTCCTGGTGCGGGTGCCGTTCAACCCGGGCGACCTGTTCAACTACTACACCGTCGAGTACCAGCGGAAGCTCGGCTGGTCACGCGGCATCCCGGCCGACACGGTGCTGATCCACGAGGTGAAGAACGGACGCCCCACGCTGCTCCGCTCGCTCGGCACCTCCGGCAAGCCACCGGTCCAGTCGGTGAACGCCAACGGCGTGACGATCAGCGTCCAGTCGGTGGGCGCGACGGCGTCCGTGCGGATCACGTCCGGCACCGCGCAGCGATGCCTGCAGGGCTGGGTGTGGCGCGAGGCGCGCGCCGGCGATCAGGTCTGTGTCAGCGGCGCGACCCGCTCGCAGGTCGCGGCGGACAACGCGGTGAAGGCAAGCCGCTGGGTCAACGGGGCCTACGGCCCGCACACCTGCGTCAACGGCTACGTCTGGCGCGAGGCCTTCGCCGGCGACGACGTCTGTGTCACCGGAGCGCAGCGGACCCAGGCCGCCGCGGACAACGCGGCGGCGGCGTCCCGGCGCAACCCGGCGCGGCTGGTCTACGGACCGAACACCTGCGCTCCGGGCTACGTCTGGCGCAACGGCGACCAGTCGGACTATGTCTGTGTGACCGGGGCGATCCGGGCGCAGGTGCTCAACGACAACGCGGTTCGCGCGAGTCGCTGGGTGAACGGGGCCTACGGCCCGCACACCTGCATCAGCGGCTACGTCTGGCGGGAGGCCTGGGCCGGGGACGATGTCTGCGTCACCGGTGCCCAGCGCACCCAGGCCAAGGCCGACAACGCCCAGGTGCGCAATCGGGTGGCCCGGGTCTCGGGGTGACCGATCGCTGACCGCATCGGCCCCGGGATCTTTCCCGGGGCCGATGCACGCGCCGGCGTTGCCGCTCGGCCAGGTGGCCTCGGGATACACTCTGACCCGGTCGAGGTGTCCCCGCTTGGGGAGCCGTGACAGCGGCGGGCCTGGAACCCGCCGTCGGGGGCGGTAGCTCAGCAGGTCAGAGCAGGGGACTCATAATCCCTGGGTCGTGGGTTCGAGCCCCACCCGCCCCACCACCCGAGCCGAACTGGCAGCGAAGACGTCACTCGCCGTAGTGGAAGCGAGCCGCCAGTACGACGATCTGGTCGTCCTCGACGGCATAGACGAGGCGGTGTTCCTGGCTGATGCGGCGCGACCAGACATTGCCGAGCTGGTACTTCAGCGGCTCGGGCTTGCCCGTGCCTTCGAACGGCGTCCGCAGGATCTCCTTCAACAGAGCGCGGACCTTCCTGTAGGTTGCCCGATCCCTGTCGGCCCAGTAGTTCAGGTCGTCCCAGCCGGTCGGGGTGAAGGCGAGGTTCACTCGTCGCCTTCGTCGTCCTCGGGCAGTGCCGCGTCCACCAGGTTGCCGTCGTGCCATTCCTGTATCGATCCCAGCAATCGGCGGGCGTTCGCCGGGGTGGAGAACAGGTGCCGGGTGGTCTGCCAGGCCTCGTAGTCGGCCTCAGAGATCAGGACCGCGTTGCCCGCCTTGGACGTGATCCGGACCACGTCGTGATCCTCGTTCACCCGGCCCAACAGTGGGAACAGGTTCTTGCGCGCTTCACTTGCGCTCATCGTCGACATCTCTCACGCCTCCGCCTATCGGTACCAAATATCGTACCAGAGGTCGCAAGCGCCCTCGTCAAGGCGGGTCAGCGACGAGAGTTCATTGCACCGCCTCGTCTGCCGGCTCGCGGCAACGACATTCGTGTCGCCCTGTCGCCGCCACTGCGGGCGGCGACGCTCCAGTGAGTCTCGA
Organism: Micropruina sp.; assembly: GCA_044224095.1. GTDB lineage: Bacteria > Actinomycetota > Actinomycetes > Propionibacteriales > Propionibacteriaceae > Micropruina. Next base: position 15,508 of record JBGALC010000074.1, read on the forward strand.
CGAGCTCGACCAACGATCGGGCCTCCACGGCCCGGAGAGCCGCTGGTCCTAATCCAGGGCCTGCGCGCACCGCAGGGTGCCCGCGTCGGCGTCCAACTCACACCGGACGCCGAGCGGCACGGTCACCGGATCGGGGTCGTGCCCGAGCGGCAGTCCGGCGAGGATCGGAACCCCCAGCAGTCCCAGTCGGTCGCGGAGCACGTCGAGCACGCCCCAGCCGCGGTCGCGGTAGTCGTCGAACCCCTCCAGGGTGCCGACGGCGACACCGACGATGCCTTCGAGGGATCCCCGAGCCGCACTCGCCAGCCCCAGTCGGTGAGTCGTTGCGCCGTCGCTTCGATCCAGTCGTCCTCCGCCCAGCTCGCCGGCGCGAGCAGCGCGACCGTGTCGCCGAGGGACAGCCGGGCCGGAAGCGCCTGACGC
>JBGALC010000075.1:0-14646 GCA_044224095.1 Micropruina sp.
AATCAGCCGCCGGGTTGTCGAAATCGTTGGTGCCGCCGAGGTCGTTGGCATTTATCGACATACCGAGGCGGAATCACTTCGGGGATGCCGTCCGGGCCGATCCGGATCTGCCATTGCACATCGGGAGATCGTCGAGTATCGGGTTCGAGGAGATTGTGGTGGTGTTTGCACAACAGGCACAGATTCGCCAGCGTCGTCTCGCCCCCCTGCTGCCAGGGCACGATGTGATGGGCGTCGCAGTCGGCCGCGGGCCGGCTGCAGCCCGGGAAGACGCAGCCCTGGTCACGCGCGTGGAGCGCCTGTCGGAGGGCCAGGGTGACCAGGCGATGCGTACGACCCACATCCAGCACCCCGGACGGTCCTCCCAGGATCACCGGCAGCACACCGGCATCGCACGCGTACTGCCTCAGCTCCGACGGCGTGAGTTCGTGGCCGTTGCCCAAACCGGCCCTCCGGCAGTCGTTCATCAGATCCTCGTAGCGAATGGTGATCGTCACATGAGGACGATCGCCACCGTGCTTCGGCGCCGCCTGCTGGACGGCGACCCGCCGAGCCAACTCGACCAGAGCGTCGGCGCGCCGCATCGGCCAGGTGATCTCCGCGCTCAACGGATCGCACCGTTCCAGCGCGGTGCGGTGAGCCTGGTGAGCGAGGGCCTCGATCTGCGCCCGAAGGAGTGCCGCATCGCCGGTGGGCAGACTCCCCCGGACGATCGTCGAGCCGTGCCCATCATCGGCGAAGGACAGGTGCCGGTTCCGGAGCGCAGCCCGGCGTTCGCGCTCCAGCCGCGCCGCCTCGGCCTCGTCCGCCACCTCGGGGACGACGACCTCGAGGAGGTGGTGAGCGAGGCCCTTCAGGTGCTGGCTGTCGAACTCGTCGCAAAACCCCACCATTGTTGCCTGCGCCTGCTCCTCGGCAGCTGACGACAGGTCGTCGGGGAGTTTCCGGAGCACCTCGGTGACGGCCCGGGCCTGGAACCGGTTGACCTGGCCGTCGCGGAGCGCCTCACCGATGCGGCCGAACCGGTCCAGATCCTTCGCGTGGTGCACCATCGCACAGGCCTGCGGCCGGGTGTAGCGCAGCTCGGCGGCGAGCCAACTCGCCGTCGGCACCCCGTAGGCGGTCTGGGCGGCCTCGTTACGGTCGACCTCGCCGATGATCGTGTGCAGCACTCCCGAAAGCCGCGACTGCATGCGGAGCAGATCCGTGATCAGGTCGAGCTGTTGCCGGTCGGTCAGCGACCCCACCTCGGGCTGAACGGCGTCGAGCAGGCCGCTGACGGCAGTGGTGAAATCCACCGCCGACACCAATGCGGACCCGTTGCTCATACCTGTCACCCTAAACGCCGCCACTGACACAAATCGCATCGCGCACACTGCCCGAGTCGATCCTCGTCGAGCATTTCACCGCGCCGATTCATGCAGTCACGCTATGGGTCGGATCTGACAGTTCTTCTCGTTTACGAAACGGCGGCCGATATTGGAAGAAGCGGACAACACCTCGGCGATTCCTGACAACACCTGGGACAACATCTCGCAGTCGCAGAGGGTGATTCTGGGCCGGAAGGGGCACGCCGCTGGCCCCGCGATGGCGGGTCCCGGAAGTCGTTCGACCGGACGGCCCCAACGACAGCGGCGCAGATCGGCAAGGATGGCGATGTGACCGAGAACGACGCAGGCACCCGGGCGACACGGGCGAACGCCGCAGCCGGTCGTGCCGTCGGCCTGCTGGCCGGCTACGCCCTGGACCGGATCCTCGGCGACGCGCGGCGGTGGCACCCGGTCGCGGGATTCGGTTCGGTCGCGCACCGACTGGAGGGGCTGAGCTACGCGGACTCGAGGCTCCGCGGCGCCGTCCACAACGGCCTGTTGGTCGGAAGCGCGGTCGTCCTCGGGGTGGTCGCCGAACGGCTGGCGCACCGTCCGTGGGCCCGGATCACGCTGACCGCCCTGGCCACCTGGACGGTCCTCGGTGGACGTTCGCTGGAGCGTGAGGCGGCAGCCGTCCACGCCCACCTCGCCGCCGGCGACCTGCCGGCGGCCCGGGAACAGCTCACCCACCTGGTCGGCCGGGACACCAGCGAACTGGACGCCGGTGAGATCGCCCGCGCCGTGCTCGAGTCGGTCGCCGAGAACACCTCGGACGCCGTGGTGGCGCCGCTGGTCTGGGGTGCGGTCGCGGGCGTCCCGGGGCTGCTCGGCTACCGCGCCGCCAACACCCTGGACGCCATGGTCGGCCACCACAACGCCCGCTACGAGCGCTTCGGCTGGGCCTCGGCCCGGCTGGACGACCTGCTCAACCTGCCCGGCTCGCGGTTGACCGGCCTGCTCACCCTCGCCGTCCGGCCATCCCGGGCTCGGGACGCCTGGCGCGCCTGGCGCCGCGACGCCGCCAGCCACCCCAGCCCGAACGCCGGGGTCGCCGAGGCCGGCTTCGCCGGATCGCTGGGCGTCCGGCTGGGCGGCACCAACACCTACTACGGGACCCGGGTCGAGGAGCGCCCGACGATGGGCGACGGACGCCCGCCGGAGCCGTCCGACATTCCGGCCGGCAACCGGCTGGCGCGCCGGATCGGTCTGGCTGCAACCGTGGTGTGCGCCGCCATGAGCTGGACGTCGACCCGCGGGGTTCGTCCGACGACCTGACAAGAGCCTCGTCCGACGACCTGACAAGAGCACCGATTAGCGTGCCCCGCATGGAGACTGCACTACCGAAGGTGATCATCACGACCACGGCCTCCGTCGACGGCCGGGTCACTCTGGGCCCGAGCACCCCGCTGCTCCGGCCCGACGTCGCCCGCCGCTGGGCAGCGATCAAGCCGCACGGTACGGACGAACTCCTCGGTTCCCGGCGGGCCGAGCACGGAGCGACCGTCACGATCGAGGGCAGCGGCAGCTTCGTACTCGACGACACTCCGATCGTCCTGCCCTCCCCGAGGCTGCCGGAGGCCGAGCTGCGACGCGACACGATCCCGCGGCGCACACCCCTGTGGTTCGTGGTGGCCGACAGCCGCGGGCGCGTGGACTGGTCCTTCGGCGGGGACGACACCACCACGCTGCTCATCCTGGTCTGCGATGCCACCCCGCTGGGCTACCTGCAACTCCTGCACGACCGGGGCATCGGGCACCTGAACGCCGGACGCGAGCAGGTGGACCTCGAGCAGGCCCTGGCCAAGCTGGCCGCGGTTCTGGATGCCCGCGTGGTCGTCGCCGACTCGGGCGGTACCTTCAACGCCGCACTGCTGCGGGCGGGACTGGTCGACGAACTCGATGTGGTCACGCTGCCCGGCCTGGTCGGCGGAGCAGGGACGCCGTCGATCATGGACGGTGCCCCGCTCGACTCCCGGGCCCTTCCTCTCCGCGTCGAACTCATCGACTCCCGCACCATCCCGGGCGGGGTGATCCGCACCCGGTACCGGGTGATCAATGAGGCCGGACCGAAGACCGCTCGATGAGCTTGGCCATCGTCACGCGAGATCGGGCAGATGGCCGCCGAAGCGAGTGGTGACAACCCAGCGCGGGCCTATCCTGGACGGCACAGCCGTCGGAGGCCTGCGTCGCACGAGGGAGGGCATGATGGCTGGAGCACTGCACCCTTCGGTGACGGGGATGGATGAGCGCACGCTCGGCCGGATCGACCTCATCCTGTTCGACGCCGACTACCGCGACGCGAAGGCCGCCGTCGAGGACTCCTGGCGGGTGGCCGTGATGCATCCGATCCCCGCACCCGCGCGGCCCACGAGCGAGCCCGCGCCGCGGCGGTCGGGGCGGCGAACGAACGTCGCGACCCCACCGGCCCGCGGGTGCGCGCCTCGACCACGCTGCACCGGGTGTCGCTGGGAGTCGCCCTGTTCGCCGGGGTGGTGGCGGCGGCGCTGCTGACCACCCGCACGAGCGCGCTCGCCCTGCAGGATGTGCTGCTGCCCGCCGGGCTGCTCGCCGTCGCCGCAGTGGCGCTGTTGTGCTGGCTCGAGCCGCGTCGCGCCAACGGATCGCTCTGGGGATCCCGGATCCCCGCGGCGATCCACCTCGTCTTGGGCGGCCTGTGGATGCTGGCCGCGGCGGCCGTGGTGGCCCTCCGATGGGGCGAGGTCGGCACCTTCGCGGCGCTCCCGGCCATCGCGGGCCTCACGCTGCTCGGGAGTGCCGGCTTGGTGGCACTCATCCTGGGCGGATACGCGCACCGGGCAGACCGATCCGGACGTCAGACCGGGGTCGCCCGGGTCACCGGCGATCTCATCGACCCGCAAGATGCGCCCGAGGTCTTCGACGCGCTCGACCGGTGGTGGTCGACGGCCGGCCCCCAGGTGATGCAGCACTCGGCGACACGTGTCCGGGCCGCACGGATCGAGGTTCTCGCGCGCCTGAGAGCCGGGATGCTGATCACCGACCGTGACGAGCGGGTAGCGTCCTGGGATCCCGAACCCGTGAAGTGGACCGAGCGCCGACGGTAGGTCACCTGCATCCAGGTCTGCCGCTCGCCCAGTACCGAGCAAGAGGGCACACGATCGACTGATACCACTTTGGTATCATGGGTGCATGGCAATGACTCTGCGACTCAGTCCCGACGATGAGCGGGCCCTGACTCTGCTCGCCGAAGCCGACGGGATCAGCAAACAGGAGGCGACCGTGCGCGCGATCCACGAGGCGGCATCGCGACGTCTTCGGCAGGACAAGATCCGGACCCTGTCCGGCGCCGCCCGGCAGCGGTACGCCGATCTGCTCGAGCGCCTCGGCCATTGATCGAGTACCTCACCCTCGAGGACGTGCTCCACCTCATCGAGGACCTGGGCGTCGGCCCGATCCGCGACATCGGGCTGCTCGACTCAGCTGTCCACCGGCCACAGGTGACAGTGTTCGGCCACGACGCCTACCCCAGCCTCGACGAGAAGGCAGCCGTCCTGCTGGAATCCCTCGTCCGCAACCACGCTCTGGCCGACGGCAACAAGCGGATCGGCTGGCTCGCCACGGTCGTGTTCTACGGGCTCAACGACATCACCCTGGACGCGCCCGACGACGACGCGTACGACCTCGTCCTCGCTCTCGCCACAGGCGCGGTCGGCTATCAGGAGGCAGCGACTCGCCTCGGCCAGTGGCAGTTGAGTAGGTTCGGGGAGAGTTGATGAGGGTGACCTGTGGACCTTCGCGGTCGCAGGGAAGAACAGAAATGGCTTCTTGATCGGCCGCACTCTGCGGGAAATCCGTCCCTCGGAGCGATGGTCGAGAAGCAGGCGGCGCTACACGAGAACGACGCTCGAGTGGTAGTCGAAGTGGCTCTTCACCTTATCGGTAACGTCGAGGTTATGAATTCTGGGCGAGGCTGGCGTGAGCCCCTTGAACCCTCCCGCTTGCTGGCCAGCCTGCGCTGCGCGGTAAATGTGCTTCAGCACGGCGTCGTTGCGGGAGTGGTAGTTGTACACAGCCTCATCTACGCCGTCCGCAAGGCCTTGCCAGTCGCTCTTGGAGCCGATGGCGACACCGAGGAGGTGTACCTCCCGAACCCTGCGCGTATCAGACTTCGTGCCAAGGCTCTGCGCAGCAACCACCATTGCTCTGGCGCCGAGGCTGTGACCGATCAGTACGTACGAGTCATCTTCCGTTCGGGCGATGAGGTCAGCCAGGATCGCTCCGGTCTTGTCTGCTCGGTTCTTTGCAACATGCCAGGGATTCTTGACCGCGTCCATGGCGAGCAGGACGGGAGCCCATGGCCCGATCCTCCTGGAACCTGCCTTGGTAGCGACTGCCGCTGCTTGCTTGATCGCGGAAACGCTGGCCCCCTTGAGCGCTGCGCCAGCCGTGAGTATTCCCAGGTCCTTGAGTTCTTTGGCTCCCCAATGCACACGATAGACCGCTGAGTGCGGGTAGCGACTGGTTACGATCCGCTCCCACTCGCCCCACCCATTGCTCTTTCCACTGAGAAAGCCGTTGCAAACAATCACCGGCACATCTGCCCCATCTTGGAGCTTTTCGATGCGGAACGACTTGTCCTCTCTCACGTACGAGTTGACGACAGACGCGCCCAGGACGCCGCCTAGAGCACCACCGGCCGCGGTGACGACCATTGTTCCGCCGGCCATACCCAGGCCACCGGCGGCCAATGACCCACCGCCAAGGAACGCCAAACCGGCATTCGTCGCGACCGCTCCGCTATAGCCGCCGATCAAGGTACCCACCGCGCCGCCGATCGCTGGGGCAGCAATCAAGGCGGCGGGGGCCCCGAAGCCGACGCCAACCATGCCGATGCCTGCAAGTTTCGTCGCACGACTGAGGTTCGGGCTGTCGTAGCTGAGGAAATCCTCGTAGTCCCCAATCGTTCGCATCGGTGTCGCGCTCTTCGCGAAACCAGGAATCTCGTGCCGATGCTCTGCGCAGTAGCGAGGGATGATGGCGCGTGACTGGATTCTGGTGGCCATGTGCTTGCATCCCAGAGCAATGCAACCAAGAGTCGGGGTTCCGCAGTAGCTGCACAGGTAAGCGGGCAACTGACCGACCGAAACCCTGACCTTTCTATGCGTGGACTTGGTGAAACAGCCGGAGCACCACTCCTCCTTGGTCGTCGACGTAACGTCGGCAGACAGACTGACGAGAGCCTCCACAACGCGGCGGTGGGCGCGAGCACGCTTGTTTGCAGCCTCCTGCTCATCAGGGGTTGGCAAGACTGCACGTAAGCGAGTGAACAGGGCACAGGACCAAGCGTTGTCAACCAGCGCCCGATTGTCGGCAAGGACTGAGGACCCCTCGACGTTGGGGTACAGGTCCCTTGGGCCGCCAGACAAGATCAGACCCAAGTCCGGTGGCGCCTCGACAGAGCACTCAACACGGTCGCCCAGATACCGAGCGACCACCATGGGCTTCGACATGCAATGAAGTCTGTCACCATTGTCACTGGCTGCGTCTGTCACTGGCTGCGTCGACAGAGCCGTAGGACGCCGTACCTTGCGCCGCGCGTGGCTGTCAAATGAATCAGGGCTTGTTCACTATCGAGTTTCGGGAGTCCCTGTCACAGACCTGGACCCGAGCGCCACCCATCACGTCCGCCGCGCAGCACCCAGGCGAACGCCTCGTCAACCTTGTGCACGGTGGGCACCCCGGTCGGTGCGACCGGTCGCCGGACGATGACCACGACCACGCCGAGTTCAGCCGCGGCGTCCAGCTTGGGACGGGTGTAGCTGCCGCCGGAGTCCTTGGTGACCAGCACGTCCGCGGCATGCCCGCGCAACAGCGAGCGCTCCCCGTCGAGGGTGTACGGACCGCGGCTGGTGATCAGCCGCCAGCGCTCCGGCACGACCAGTTCGGGCACGTCGACCACCCGCGCCAGCACATCATGGCTAGCCAGGACCGGGACGAACCGGGCGAGCTCCTGCCGGCCCACCGTCAGGAGCGGCCGCTCCCCCAGCTCGGCGGCCAGTTCCGCCGCCTGCTCGTGGTCGTCGGCGTAGTGCCAGCCGGGCTCCGGATCCCAGCCGGCTCGCTCCAGCCGGAGCAGTGGGTGCTCGGTACAAGCCGCCACCGCGTTGGCGCTCATGCCCAGCGCGAACGGATGGGTGGCGTCCACCACCAGGTCGAAGTCGGCCAGCGCCGCCCGCAGGCCCGCCACGCCGCCGAAGCCGCCGATCCGCACCTTCCCGACCGGCAGCCGCGGACGGGCGACCCGCCCGGCGAGCGAGCTGGTGACGTCCACCCCGGCCTCGACGAGCAGGGCGGCGAGCGCCCGAGCCTCGCTGGTCCCGCCCAGCAGCAACACCCTCATCGGCCGGCCCCCGGCGGCAGCAGGGGCAGCCCGTCCGGTGCACCGTCCCGCGCCAATCCCAGCAACGCGTCGACGTCCAGGTGCTCCTCCACCAGGTCACCGAGCAGGTCGAGCCGGCGCTCCCGGGCGGTGGCGAAGCTGACTCCGGACGGTTCCCGTCCGGCGATCTCGGCCAGGAAGGCGCCGCGCAACTCGTCGCCCTCCAGGCTGCCGTGCCACATGGTGCCGAACACGCTGCCCGTGCGGGCGCCACCAAGGAACTCTTCCGTCCCAGCACCAACGCTGATCACCCCGTGGTGGACCTCGTACCCGGCGGCCGGAACACCGCGCGCCGAACCGGTCGGCAGCCGCAGCGTCTTGGCCTCGGCGAAGTCGGTGCGGACGTCCAGCAGTCCCAGACCCGCCACCTCGACGCCGGGATCGCCCTCGACGCCATACGGATCGGCGATCGACCGGCCGAGCATCTGGAACCCGCCGCAGATGCCGAGCAGCGGCTTGCCGCGCCGGACATGATCGGCGATCGCCAGGTCGAGCCCGCGGCGGCGCAGCCAGGCCAGGTCGCTGATCGTGGCCCGGGTGCCGGGCAGCACGATCAGGTCGGCGTCGCTCAGCTCCCGCGGGCCGGAGACGAACCGGACGTCGACGTCCGGTTCCAGGCCGAGCGCGTCCACGTCGGTCAGGTTGCTGATCCGCGGCAGCCGGACGACCGCCACCCGGTACGCCCCGTCCCCCGCACTGCGCCGGGACTCCAGGTCGAGGGCGTCCTCGGAGTCCAGCCACAGCTGCGGGTGCCACGGCGCGACGCCGTACACCCGGCGTCCGGTGAGTCGTTCCAGCTCGTCCAGCCCGGGAGCCAGCAGAGCCGGGTCGCCGCGGAATTTGTTGATCACGAAGCCGGCGATCAGCGCCTGGTCGGCGGGCTCCAGCAGCGCGACCGTGCCGTACAGGGCGGCGAACACGCCACCACGGTCGATGTCGCCGACCACCACGGCCGGCAGGCTCGCGTGCCTGGCCAGACCGAGATTGACGTAGTCGCCGGCGCGCAGGTTGATCTCGGCGGGGCTGCCGGCACCCTCGGCGACCACCACGTCGAACCGCGCTGCCAGGTCGTCGAAGGCTGCGTGCGCGGCCTCGCCGAGATGCCGGCGTCCGGTCGTCCAGTCGGCGGACGACACCGCGCCGGCCGGTTGGCCCATCAGCACCACGTGGCTGCGCCGGTCGCCCCCTGGCTTGAGCAGCACGGGGTTCATCGCCGGCTCGGGTGCCACCCGGGCGGCCAGCGCCTGCACCCACTGCGCGCGTCCGATCTCGGCCACGCCATCCGGTCCGGCGCAGACCATCGAGTTGTTCGACATGTTCTGCGCCTTGAACGGGGCCACCCGGACGCCGCGGCGCGCGAACGCCCGGCACAGCCCGGCCGTGATCACACTCTTGCCGGCATCGGAGGTGGTGCCGGCCACCAGCAGGCCGGCCATCACTCGCCGGGGGCCCGGAGCAGGAAGACGTCCATCACCCAACCCGCCTCAGCACGGGCCACCTCGCGGGCCTCGTCCAGCCGGTCACGGACGTCCCCCACCCGCCCGGCGACGAGTTGCTCGCCGGCGGCGCCCAGGTTGGCGCCCCACCAGATCCGCCAGTCGTCCAGGCCGTCCAGGTCGAGCCGGGAGTTGAGCATCACGACCAGGTTGCGCTGCCCCGCGGCGATCGCCTCCCGCAGCAGGCGTCCGGTGGTGACGTGCACGGCGGCGCCGACCTCGTGCAGCACGATCCGGTGCCGGGCGGCGAGCAGTTGCGGGGCGCTGATCCCGGGCAGCACGTCCCACTCCAGGTCGAGCATCTCCCCTAGTCGCGAGACGATCCGGATGGTCGAGTCGTACAGCGACGGGTCACCCCAGACCAGGAACACCGCCGTCCCGCCCCGCACTCGGAGCACCTCGGCATAGGCGGCCACCCGGGCCTGGTGCCAATCCGCGACGGCACCGGGGTAGTCGGTGGGCGCATCCCGGTCGCGCTCGGGGTCGGACACCGCGACCAGGTCGAGCCCGTACTGCGCGCAGATCGCCCGGCGCACCTCGAGCAGCGGGTCGGCGTCACGCTTCCGCGCGGCCACCGCATAGTCGGCCGAAGCAAGGGCCGCGGCCACCTCGGGCGTGACCTGGTCGGCCCCCATCCCGATGCCCAGCACCCGCGCCCTCACGGCCGGCTCACTCCTGGCAGGCTCATTCGTCGCGGTCCTCCAGTTCACCCTCGACGTCGAGGTACACCTGCTGCATCGCCTGCAGCACCGCCTCGTCCGGCTCGGCCGAACGCCGGAGGAACTCCTGGTTGGTCTCGTCGAGGATGTACTCGGTGGCCAGCTTCTCGTACATCCAGTCGTGCACCACGCCGGCGGTGGCGTCGAAGCCGAACAGATAGTCGACGGTGGCGGCCAGTTCGAAGGCGCCCTTGTAGCCGTGCCGCTGCATGGCCGCGATCCAGCGCGGGTTCACCACCCGGGCGCGGAACACCCGGGCGGTCTCCTCGGCGAGGCTGCGGGTCCGGATCGCGTCCGGCGAGGTCGAGTCGCCGACGTAGGCCTTGGGGTCGGACCCGGTCAGCGCCCGCACCGTGGCGACCATGCCGCCGTGGTACTGGAAGTAGTCGTCGGAGTCGGCGATGTCGTGCTCGGCACTGTCGACGTTCTTCGCGGCGACGGTGATCCGCCGGTAGTTGGCCCGCATGTCGTCGGCGGCCGGTGCCCCGTCCAGGCCGCGGCCGTAGGCGAAGCCGCCCCAGGCGGTGTACACCTCGGCCAGGTCCTTGTCGTCGCGCCACGAGCCGGACTCGATCGCCTGCAGGATGCCGGCGCCGTACGAGCCGGGCTTGGAGCCGAAGATCCGGGTGGTGGCCCGGCGGTGGTCGCCGTGCGCGGCCAGGTCCTGTTCGGCATGGGCCCGGACGAAGTTCTGCTCGGCGGGCTCGTCGAGGTCGGCGACCAGCCGGACGGCGTCGTCCAGCATGGCGACGACGTGCGGGAACGCGTCCCGGAAGAACCCGGAGATCCGGACGGTGACGTCGATCCGCGGACGGCCCAGCTCCTCCAGCCCGATCACGGTGAGCCGGCTCACCCGGCGGGACGCCTCGTCCCATTCCGGCCGGACGCCGAGCAGCGCGAGCACCTCGGCGATGTCGTCGCCGCTGGTCCGCATGGCGCTGGTGCCCCACACCGACAGTCCGACCGAACTCGGGTACTCGCCGGTCTCGTCGAGGTGGCGCTGCAGCAGCGAGTCGGCCATCGCCTGCCCGGTCTGCCAGGCCAACCGGGACGGCACCGCGCGCGGGTCGACGGTGTAGAAGTTGCGGCCGGTGGGCAGCACGTTGACCAGGCCGCGCAGCGGCGAACCGGACGGCCCGGCCGGCACGAACCCGCCGTCCAGGGCGTGCAGCACGGCGTCCAGCTCGTCGGTGGTGCGGGCCAGCCGGGGCACCACCTGTTCGGCGGCGAAGGTGAGCACCCGCTGCACATCCGCGTCCTGATGCAGATCCGGCACGATCGCGGTGTCCCAGTCGGCGGCCTCCAGCGCCTCCACCAGCGCCCGCGCCCGGCCCTCGATCGCGTCGGTGGCCGCGGAGTCGGCGTCCGGGGTGAGACCGAGGGCGGCCCGCAGACCCGGTACGGCGTTGCCGACACCGCCCCACACCTGCGCGGCCCGGAGCACGGCCAGCACCAGGTTGACCCGGGCCTCGCCGGTCGGGGCCCGGCCGAGAACATGCAGCCCGTCGCGGATCTGCGCGTCCTTGATCTCGCACAGCCAGCCGTCGACGTGCAGCAGGAAGTCGCCGAACTCCTCGTCCTCGGGGCGCTCCTCCAGGCCGAGGTCGCGGTGCAGCTCGGCGGCCCGCATCAACGACCAGATCTCGCCCCGGATCGCGGGTAGCTTGGCCGGGTCCATGGCGGCGATGTTCGCGTGCTCGTCGAGCAACTGCTCCAGCCGGGCGATGTCGCCGTAACTCTCGGCCCGGGCCATCGGCGGCACCAGGTGGTCGACGATGGTGGCATGCGCCCGGCGCTTGGCCTGCGCGCCCTCGCCGGGATCGTTGACCAGGAACGGGTAGATCAGCGGCAGGTTGCCGATGGTCGCGTCGGTGGCGCAGGCCGCCGACAGGGCCGCGGTCTTGCCGGGCAGCCACTCCATCGAGCCGTGCTTGCCCAGATGCACCACGGCGTCCGCGCCGAAGCCGTGCTCCAGCCAGCGGTAGGCGGCCAGGTAGTGGTGGCTGGGCGCCAGGTCGGGGTCGTGGTAGATCGCGACCGGGTTCTCGCCGAAGCCGCGCGGCGGCTGGATCAGGATCACCACGTTGCCGGCCCGCAGCGTGGCCAGCACGATCTCGCCGTCGTCGTTGACGAACAGGTTGCCGGGCGCCTCGCCCCAGGCCTCGGTCATCGCGCCGGTGAGTTCGGCGGGCAGGTCGGCCGTCCAGCGCAGGTAGTCGTCGCGGGTGATCCGGACGTGCGCCTCGCCCAGCTGGGCGGCGGTGAGCCACTCCTCGTCCTGTCCGCCCGCAGCGATCAGGGCGTGGATCAGGGCGTCGCCGGCGGCGGTGTCGTCGCCGCTCTCGGCGGCCGTGTCGAGGATCGCGGTGACCGGGTTGTCGCCGCCGAGGTCGTAGCCGGCGGCCCGCAGCCGGCGCAGCATCCGGATCGCCGAGACGGGCGTGTCCAGGCCGACGGCGTTGCCGATCCGGGCGTGCTTGGTCGGGTAGGCCGACAGCACCAGGGCCAGCTTCTTGTCGGCGTTCGGGGTGTGCCGCAGGCGGGCATGGTTGGTCGCGATCGTCGCGACCCGGGCGCAGCGTTCCGGGTCGGCGACGTAGCGCGGCAGGCCGTCGGCGTCGATCTCCTTGAACGAGAACGGGGCGGTGATGATCCGGCCGTCGAACTCGGGGATGGCGATCTGGCTGGCGGCGTCCAGCGGGCTGGCGCCGTCGTCGGACGCCTCCCAGGCGGCCCGGCTGCTGGTCAGGCACAGCCCCTGCAGCACGGGGATGTCGAGGGCGGCCATCCGCTCCACGTCCCAGGCCTCGTCGTCGCCGCCGGCGGACGCACCGGCGGGCACGCTGCCGCCGGCGGCCAGCACGGTGACGATCAGGGCGTCGAGGGTGCCGAGCGCGGCGTACAGCTCGTCCGGGGCGGAGCGCAGCGAGCCGGCGAAGATCGGGACGCCGGCCGCCTGCCCGGTGGCGTCGATCGCGTCGGCCAGCGCGTGGGCGAAGCCGTTGTTGCCGCTCGCCTCGTGCGCCCGGTAGTAGAGGACGCCGACCCGCGGCAGTGCGTCGTCGGCCGGCGCGGGACGCTCGGCGTAGCCCCAGGCGGCGATGGCGGCGGGCGGTTCGAAGCCCTCGCCGGTGAGCAGGATCGTGTCGGAGAGGAACGCGTGCAGCTGGGCCAGGTTGCCCGGGCCGCCCTCGGCCAGGTAGCGGTGCGCCTCGGCGGCCACCCCGATCGGGACGGTGGACAGCTCCATCAGCTCGGCGTTCGGCTGCTGCTCGCCGCCGAGGATCACCAGGGGCGTCCCGGCGTCGCGGACGGCGTCCAGCCCGGGCCACAGGTCGTGCCGGGAGCCGAGCAGCCGGACCACGACCAGGTCCACCCCGGTGATGGCGTCGGTCAGGTCGGCGTCGCTCGCCCGGCTCGGGTTGATCCAGGCGTAGCCGGCTCCGCTGGCGCGCGCCGAGAGCAGGTCGGTGTCGGACGTGGAGAGCAACGCGATGCGCGTCGATGCGTCGGCCATGGGCTCGGGTTCCTCCTCCGGGGTTCTCGCCCCGGCTAGCGGTCGGACGACCCGTGAGCAGTGTCTGGCTGCGTCCGCGAGGGACGTCACAGTGGCGGAACCGCCCCGGAATCGCACCGGGTTCCTGGGATCACGAGCGGTGTCAGCCTACGGGAGATCGGGCGGCCCCGAGGTGTTGCCCGGCTCATTCCGGTCAAGCCCAGAGGCTTGCATGGTCGTCCGGCGTTGCAGGGCTGGTCATCCCGGGCCAGACCCGGGATCTCCGGTGATTCAGCAGCCGGTCGGGTTGCGGGGATCCCGGCGTTCGCCGGGATGACGAGGCAACGCCCGGGATTTCCTCCGACTACCTCGGCTCAGCTCAGCGCCGTTGTCGCCGCCGCCAGCAGCGCGCCGACGGCGCCGAGCCGATGGGCGCGGTCCCGGACGACCGGTTGCCCGTCCACGATGACGTCGGTCACGTCGGCGGCCGTGGCGCACATCACGAGCTGGACCGGCGCCGCACCGGCGGTGCGTGGGCCATCCAGGTCGATGGCCACCAGGTCGGCCCGGGCGCCGGGCGCGAGTCGCCCGGCGTCCGTCCAGCCCAGACAGTGGTGCCCGGCTTCGGTGGCGGCGTGGAGCAGCGCGTCCGGGGCGAAGGTGCCGCGCCGTCCGGAGGCCAGCCGCTCGTGCTGCTCCAGCCGTCGGGCCTCCGCGAGCAGGTCGATCTCGACGTGCTGATCGCTGCCCAGGCACAGCGGGCTGCCCGCCGCCTGCAGCGCCGGGAACGGCCCGATGCCGTCGGCGAGGTCGGACTCGGTGACCGGACAGGCGCAGACCGCGGTTCCGGACGAGCCGAGCAGGTCGATGTCCCGTCCGGTCAGGTGGATGGCGTGCACGACGGTGGTCCGCGGGCCGAGGGCGCCGGCATCGGCCAGCAGCTCGGTGGGCGTGCGACCGTAGCAGCCGATCGTGGCGTCGTTCTCGGCCGGCTGTTCGGAGAGGTGGACGTGCAGCGGGAGTGCATTCCGCCCAGCCGCGGCGGCGACCACCGGCAGCTGGTCGCGGGGGACGGCCCGGACGGAGTGGATGGCGGCGCCCAGCCGGGCGTGCGACGGCAGCGGCGTCGGGCCTCCCGGGGCCAGAC
>JBGALC010000076.1:0-13128 GCA_044224095.1 Micropruina sp.
TGCTGGCCGCCGGGCAGCCGTCCACCCGGCTGTCGACCGCGTTCGACTCGGTCACCCTGTACGGACGCGACCCGTCCCGGCGCCCCGACATCTACGGCAAGGTCGGCACCTCGGGGGTGTCGATCGCCACCGTCGATGACATGCGCGACCTGTTTGCCGGCTTCGACCTGGCCGACGACTCGACCTCGGTGTCGATGACCATCAACGGCCCGGCACCGACGATCCTGGCGATGTTCCTGAACGCCGCCATCGACCAGGCCGGCGACCCCGAGGTGGTGCGCAGGGTGCGCGGCACCGTCCAGGCCGACATCCTCAAGGAGGACCAGGGGCAGAACACCTGCCTGTTCTCGATCGACTTCTCACTACGGGCGATGGCCGACGTGCAGGAGTGGTTCATCGAACATGGCGTGCGGCGGTTCTACTCGGTGTCGATCAGCGGCTACCACATCGCCGAGGCCGGGGCGAACCCGATCACCCAGCTCGCGCTGACGCTCGCGAACGGGTTCACCTACGTCGAGGCCTACCTGGCCCGCGGCATGGCGATCGACGACTTCGCGCCCAACCTGTCCTTCTTCTTCTCCAACGGCATGGACGCCGAGTACTCCGTGATCGGACGGGTCGCCCGCCGCGTCTGGGCGATCGCGCTGCGCGACCGGTACGGGGCCGGCGAGCGGGCGCAGAAGCTGAAGTACCACATCCAGACCTCCGGGCGGTCGCTGCACGCCGCCGAGATGGAGTTCAACGACATCCGGACGACGCTGCAGGCGCTGTGCGCCTTCTACGACAGCGCGAACAGCCTGCACACCAACGCCTACGACGAGGCGGTGACCACGCCGTCCCCGGCGTCGGTGCGGCGGGCGCTGGCGATCCAGCTGATCATCGACAGCGAATGGGGGCTGGCCGCCGTCGACAACCCGCTGCAGGGCTCCTACCTGATCGAGCAGCTGACGGACCTGGTCGAGGAGGCGGTGCTGGCCGAGTTCGACCGGATCGCCGACCGCGGCGGCGTCCTGGGTGCGATGGAGACCGGGTACCAGCGCGGGCTGATCCAGGACGAGTCGATGCTGTACGAATCCCGCAAGCACGACGGGACGCTACCGATCATCGGCGTCAACACCTTCGTCGACCCGGACGCCTCGCCGGCGGTGCCCACCGTACTGGCGCGGGGGACGACCGAGGAGAAGGAGTCCCAGCTGGCCCGGCTGGCCGACTTCCACGCCTGCCACGCCGACGAGGCGCCGGCCGCGCTCGCCCGGCTGAAGGAAGTCGCCCTGACCGGCGGCAACGTGTTCGACGAGCTGATGCGGACGGTGCGGGTGGCGTCCCTGGGCCAGATCACCGAGGCGTTCTTCGAGGTCGGCGGGCGCTACCGCCGCACCATGTGAGCGCGCGGCCCGGGTGCCCGGCACCCGGGCCGGCCGGCGTCAAAGGACCTGCGGCCGAGGCCGTTCGAGATCGGCGGAACCGTTCTCCGGTCCGGTCGCGGCACCTTCCTCCGCCTCGGCGACCGACCCACCGCGGGGCCTCGGGAACACCCACAGCCGGAGCAACACGTAGATGTACAGGCCCTCGCAGCAGGCCACCGTGACCCGGGCGACCGGTAGCGGCATGCCCCACATCGTCAACAGGGTGGCAACCGCCCAGATCCAGATCAGGTAGTTGCTGATCATCACCGCGGTGTACTTGCCGGACTGCTTTCCTAGATCGCCGTGCTCGCGGAAGTTCAACCATCGATTCAGGATGAACGCGTAGACGGACGCGATGGCGTAGCCGATGGAGAAGACCACGCCGGTGATCCACGGTGCCGACTTCAGGTCGCCGGCGGTGAGTGCGAGCGCCCGGTCGAGACCGACGAGGACGGCCATATCCAGCAGGAAGGCGCTGCCGTTGATGATCGCGTATCCGACGCCCGGTGGAGGCGGGCGGTGAACTTCTTGAACCACAGTGCGGCCGGTCCGTCGGTGTGCATGTCCGACAGTGTTGCGCGTCCGACCAAGGCCGAGTGCGGAATCGGACACCTCTCGCGTGGCGCGTCTCTCGACCGACGGGCCGGGACGTGAGCGGGCCCGGCCAGGGTGGGCGCGATGGCTCACTGGCCGCGGGACCCTTTCAGCGGCCGGGCGGGGCCCGCGCCAGGCGGTGGTACTGGCCTGCGACGTGCGGCGCCGCTCGGGGGGAACCGTCACGAGCGGTGAGGATGGTCCTTCCCGGTGGGTCTGTTCGTCGGCGTGTGCCAGGCTGGGCTCATGACGCCCGACGACCTGGTGCGGCTGCGCCGGGCCCGTGACCGGATGGACCGCGACTTCGCCGAGCCGCTGGACGTCCCGCAGCTGGCCCGTGAGGCGTTGATGTCGGTGGGGCACTTCCAGCGGTCGTTCAAGGACGCCTTCGGCGAGACCCCGTACGCGTGGCTGATGACCCGCCGGATCGAGCGGGCGATGGCGCTGTTCCGCAACACCGACAAGTCGGTCACCGACGTCTGCATGGAGGTCGGCTGTACCTCGCTGGGGTCGTTCAGCAGCCGGTTCACGGAGCTGGTGGGCGAGACGCCGAGCGCCTACCGCAGCCGCTCCCACGACGAGTTGCGCGGCATTCCGAGCTGCATCGTGAAGCAGGTGACCCGGCCCACCCGGAACTGATCAGTTTCCGAGAAGCCCCCGAAAATCGCCCGATCTAGGGTCGGGGACATGACAGCACTGCAGATCCTGACCCTCGCGAACACGTTCGTGCACACCACCGACCCGGACGCCTCGCTCGCCTTCTACCGCGACGTGCTGGGCTTCGAGGTCCGCACCGATGTCACCAACGGCGACTTTCGCTGGGTGACGCTGAGCACGCCCACCCAGCCTGAGCTGGAGATCACCCTCGATCAGATCGGCCCCGGCGCGATGCCGATGACCGACGCCGACCGGAGCGCGCTGACCGAGCTGCTCGCCAAGGGCCTGCTGACCGCGCTGATCTTCGACTGCGACGACGTGGACGCCGTGTACGAGACGGTTCGGGCGTCCGGGGCCGAGGTGCTGCAGGAGCCCGCCGACCAGTTCTACGGCGTCCGGGACTGCGCGTTCCGCGACCCCGACGGCAACATGGTCCGGTTCAAGACCGACCTGGCCGGGGGCTGAGCCATGTGCCTGCCGCCCTGGGTGGCCAGGGCCTTCGCCGAGCAGCCGCGGGCCGGCGTCCGCCCCGAGCGGGTCGAATCGATCGTCCGCGCGCTCACCCCGCACCCGATCACCCGAGCCAAGGAGACGATTCCGCGATGACCCGCACGACCGACAGCACCGTGGGCTTCACCCCCGAGGAACGCGCCGCCATGAAGGAGCACGCCGCCGAGCTGCGTGCCGCGAAGCGGCGCGAGGGCAGGAAGGAACTGCAGGCGCAGGCCTCTGGACTAGATCGCCGGGACGCCGGACGCCGACCGCGCCATAGCCGAACGGATCCATGCCCTGGTATCGCCGGGCTCTCCGAGGCCGACGAGGCCTTTCTCAGCGCACTGATCGCCCGGGCGACCGCTGACGCCTGACGTGGCAGTCTGCGGGGTGTGACCGAGTACCTCAGCCTCGCCGGCCCGATCGAGGCCGAGATCGAGGACCGGCGTTCGCGTTTCCTGGCCCATCTCGAGCCGGTGCCGGACGAGGCCGCCGCCCGGGCCGTGATCGAGTCGGTCCGGCGGCGGCACCACACCGCCCGGCATCACTGCTCGGCGTTCATCCTCGGTCCGGACGGCGCCGTCGAGCGCAGCAGCGACGACGGTGAACCGGCCGGGACGGCGGGCGCCCCGATGCTGGAGGTGCTCCGCGGACGGGAGTTGCGCGACGTGGTCGCGGTGGTCACCCGCTGGTTCGGCGGCACCCTGCTCGGTGCCGGGGGACTCGTCCGGGCCTATTCGGACGCCGTGGCCGCGGCGTCCGATGCCGCCGAGGTGGTTCGCCACCGGCTGGTCGAGGTGGTGGAGTTCGACGTCGACTACGCGATCGCTGGACGCGTCGAGGCGTCCCTGCGCGACCGTGGCGTCCGGCTGCTCGAGGTCCGGCACGCGGCGGTGGCCACCCTCGTGCTGGCCCTCCCGCCCGCCGAGCGGGAGGCCGTGACGTCCGCGATCGCCGAACTCACCGCTGGCCGGGGGCGTCCGATCCTGGTCGGCACCCGCTGGCTCCGGGGCTGAACGGGAAAGGAACCGTCCCCCGGTTCAGGGGACGGTTCCTTTCCGGTTCACGGGCCTCCGGTGCGGTCGGTGTGACCGAGCGACCGCCCGGGTGCGACCAGGTCCCGGACGCGTCGCTTCAGCTCGGCGATGTCGGGGAAGCCGCCGTCGGTCTTGCGGTTCCACACCGTGACCTCGTCGACCGCGACGCGGAACATGCCGCCGCGGGAGGGGATCAGCGTCACCCCGCCCAGGTCGTCGGCGAAGGTCTGCAGCAGCTCGCCCTGGTACCACTGGGCGCGCAGCAGCCAGCGGCAGTCGATGCAGTAGCGGATGGTCACCAGGGGCTTGGACACCCGGCCATTCTGGCGCGTCCCACCCGGCGGCGGCTCCACAAACCCCTCCCTAACTACCTGGGCCCTCCCACCGGTGGGAGGGCCCAGGTAGTTAGGGAGGGGATTGCGGTCAGACCCGGACGCCGGCGGCGCGCAACTCGGCGACCACGTCCGGGACGTTGGCCGGCGCGACCGCGGCGGTCAGGTCGAGCAGCACCCGGGTCGGGAAGCCGGCCCGCGCGGCGTCCAGGGCCGTCGCCTTCACGCAGTAGTCGGTGGCGATGCCGCAGACGTCCACCTCGGTCGCGCCCCGCGTGCGCAGCCAGTCGCCGAGCGGCAGGCCGGCGGCGTCCACACCCTCGAAGCCGGAGTAGGCGGCGGCGTATTCGCCCTTGTCGAACACCGCGCCGAAATCGCGCCAGCGCAGGTTCGGATGGAGTTCGGCGCCCGGCGTCCCGGCCACGCAGTGCGGCGGCCACGAGTCGACATAGTCGGGATGATCGGAGAAGTGCGGGCCGGGGTCGATGTGATGATCGCGGGTCGCCACCACGTCGTCGTACCCGGCGGCACCCTCCAGCAACGCCGAGATCGCGGACGCCGTCGCGGCCCCACCGGCCACCGCCAGCGAGCCGCCCTCGCAGAAGTCGTTCTGGACGTCGACGACGATCAGCACCCGGCTCACTGCTCGCTCCTCGCATAGGGGTTGTCGGTGACATGCCCGTCGGCGTCCAGCATCAGGGTCGGGATCGCCGCCTCGCCCTTGGACATCTTCAGCGCCGCCAACGGTAGCTCGGCGCGCGCGCGGGCATGGCGCTCCTGCGCGACCGCCAGGCTCTCGTGCCCGACGATCTCGCCGTCGCGGACCAGCTCCACCAACAGCGGACGATCGTTGCCGTCGCTGTCCGGGGGCGAGCCGATGCCGATCACCTCGGCCTCGGCCTTGCCGCGCGCGTCCAGCCGGCGCAGCGCGTACTTGCGGCCGCCGATGCTGGTCTTGTTGACGCTCTTCTTCGCCACCGGCAGCAGCGGGGCGTCCGGTTCGTCGGTGTCGGCGCGCGCGACCAGCTTGTAGACGAAGCCGCAGGTCGGGGCCCCCGACCCGGTGACCAGCGACGTGCCCACCCCGAAGCCGTCGACGGGCGCGCCGCGCAGTGCCGCGATCTGCCACTCGTCGAGGTCGGAGGTGACCAGGATGCGGGTGTGGGTGGCGCCGAGCGAGTCGAGCAGCCGGCGGACCTCGGTGGCCAGCTCGGCCAGGTCGCCGGAGTCGAGCCGGATCGCGCCGAGCCGTCCGCGGGTGAGCTCGACCCCGGTGCGCACCGCCGTCTCGATGTCGTAGGTGTCCACCAGCAGCGTGGTGTCCTCGCCGAGCGACTCGATCTGGGCCTCGAACGCCTCCCGCTCGGAGGCATGCAGCAGGGTGAAGCTGTGCGCGGCCGTGCCCCGGGTCGGGACGCCGTAGCGGCGCCCGGCCTCCAGGTTCGAGGTGGTCGCGAAGCCGGCCACATAGGCGGCGCGGGCCGCCGCCACCGCGGCGATCTCGTTGGTGCGCCGCGACCCCATCTCGATGCACGGCCGGTCGCCGGCCATCGCGGTCATCCGCGACGCCGCGGACGCCACCGCCGAGTCGTAGTTGTAGACGCTGAGCAGCACCGTCTCCAGGATCACCGCCTCGGCGAACGAGCCCTCGACGATCATCAGCGGCGAGCCCGGGAAGTAGATCTCGCCCTCCGGATACCCCCAGATGCTGCCCTTGAACCGGTACCCCGCCAGCCACTCCGCCAGCGGCTCGTCGACGATCTTCCGGTCGAGCAGGAACGACACGGTGGCGTCGTCGAAGGTGAACGCCTCGATCGCCTCCAGCGCGCGACCGACGCCGGCGACCACGCCGTAGCGGCGTCCGGTGGGCAGCCGGCGGGGGAAGAGTTCGAAGACCGAGCGCCGGAATGCGGCGCCGGAACGCATCGCCGCGCGGACCATCGTCAGTTCGTAATGATCGGTCAACAGCGCCGTCGAGTTGAGCATGGGCGTCAGCGTAACGGCGGCCGGGCGGCGGCGTCCGGACGGTCCGGCCCGGTGACGTTCTGACAGAATGCCGGCATGGGGTTCGCGTCCAGTCAGCCGGCGACGCCCGAGGGCGGCACCGTGCTCGCCGAGCGCCCCCAGGAGGCGCCGGTGGAGCTGACCTCATGGGTCACCATCGTCTGGGACGACCCGGTGAACCTGATGAGTTACGTCACCCACGTCTTCATGACCTACTTCGGCTACCCCAAGTCGAAGGCCACCAAGCTGATGCTGCAGGTGCACACCGAGGGCAAGGCGGTGGTCTCGTCGGGCACCCGTGAGGCGATGGAGACCGACGTGAACGCGATGCACGCCTACGGGCTGTGGGCCACCCTGGAGCGTGCCGAATGAGCCGCTTCCGGCGCTCGGGCAGCCAGCTGCTGATCACCCTCGCCGACTACGAGGAGGCGGTGCTGGAGTCGATGGTGGAGCAGCTGATCGGGCTGCTCGAGGGCGACGACGTCCACGCCGCCGGCGACGACCCGTTCGCGCAGTGGGCGGCCGAGATGGCTCCGCCGAGCGACCTGGACATCTCCGACCCGGTGATCGGGCGGCTGTTCCCGCCGGCCTACCGCGACGACGACAAGGCCGAGCAGGAGTTCCGCCGGTTCACCCAGAACGCGCAGCGGCGGACCAAGATCGAACAGGCCCGGGTGGTGCTGGACGCGCTGATGGAGACCAACGCCGGACGCGACCCGGCGGTCGTCCGCCGCGACGAGGTCGAGGCCTGGCTGAAGACCATCACCGCGATCCGGCTCACCCTGTCGGTGCGGCTCGGCATCGAGACCGCCGACGACGTCGAGGCGCTCGAGGAGCTCGACTCGGACGAGCCGCGCGGGGTGCTCTACGGCATGTACGAATGGCTCGGCTACTTCCTCGAAGGCCTGATCGACAAGCTGCATTGAGGGCTTGTCCGGAATGCGGACGTGGTGAGACCGGGGGCCGGGAGGAATCCCGGTTCGCCGGCGGGCGCGGTGCCGTCTTCTTAGGGTAGGCATAGCTGACCTGGACGACGTCGAGGCCCGGACCAGCCGGCCGAACGGCCGTCGGATTGCTCGACCCGTCGATGGAAGTCGCATGGACGTGATCACGCTGGCGGAGGCACCGCTGGCCACCCCGCTCACTCTCTCGGCCGTTCCGGACGAGCATGCCTGGCGGCTCGGACGCCTCGGCCTGCGGCCCGGCACCGCGTTCTGTGTGCTCCGGGCCAGCGCCGGCGGCGGCCGGATCGTCTCGGTGGCCGGTGCCCGGATCGCCCTCGGCGCCGCACTGCTTCGGGGCCTGGTCGCGGAGGTGGCCCGATGACCGCCGTCAAGCCGGCGGTGACCACCTGTCACTGCGCCGTCGCCAACACCGGGGCGGGCCCGGACGCCGCCGTGGTGGCCCTGGTCGGGGCGCCCAACTCGGGCAAGTCCACCCTGTTCAACGCGCTCACCGGCGCCCGGACCACCGTCGGCAACTGGCCCGGCACGACCGTCGAGGTGGCCCGCGGCGTCTGGCGCGGACGCACCCTGATCGACCTGCCCGGCGCCTATTCGCTCGACCCGCTGTCCCCGGACGAGGCGCTCACCCGCGACCTGCTGGTCTCCGACCCCGACGACCGCCCCGACCTGGTGGTCGTGGTGGCGGACGCCGCCAACCTGGCCCGCAGCCTGTACCTGGTCAGCGAGGTGCGCGAGCGGGCCCAGCGGGTGATCGTCGCGCTGACCATGCTGGACGTCGCCGCGCGCCGCGGCATCGCGGTCGACACCGCGGCGCTCGCGGTCGGCATCGGCTGCCCGGTGGTGGCCCTCGATCCGCGCCGCCGCTCCGGGCTGGGCGGCCTGGCGGACGCCGTCGCGGCCGCACTCGCGGCGTCCGAACCGGCCGCCCGCAGGCACCGCTGCTGCGGCGACGCGCTGGAGAAGGCGGACGAGCGGTTCGGCTGGGTGGCGGCGGCGGTGGACGCCGGGGTCACCGACGCCGGCGAGGACCGGGTGTCGTCCTCGGACCGCTTCGACCGGATCGCCACCGCCCCGCTGCTCGGCCCGCTGCTGTTCCTCGGGGTGATGTGGCTGGTGTTCCAGGTCACCACCACGGTGGCCGCGCCGCTGCAGGACTTCTTCGACACCCTCTTCTCCGGCCCGGTCACGGACGCCGCACTGGCCGGCTTCGCCGCGATCGGGCTGCAGGGCAGCTGGGTGGAGGGACTGGTGGTCGACGGCCTGATCGCCGGGGTCGGCATGGTGCTCACCTTCGTCCCGCTGATGGCGCTGATGTTCGTGCTGCTGGCGCTGCTGGAGGACTCCGGCTACCTGGCCCGGGCCGCCGTGGTGACCGACCGGTTGATGCGCGCCATCGGACTGCCCGGCAAGGCGTTCCTGCCGCTGGTGGTCGGCTTCGGCTGCAACGTGCCGGCGATCAGCGCCACCCGCATCCTCAGCGACGGACGGCAGCGGCTGCTGACCGCGCTGCTGGTGCCGTTCACCTCGTGCACCGCCCGGCTGACGGTGTTCGTGCTGCTCGGCACCGTGTTCTTCGGGCAGTGGGCGGGCACCGTCGTGTTCGCCATGTACGTCGCCTCGATCCTGCTGGTGGTCGGCGTCGGCCTGCTGCTGCGCCGCACCCTGTGGCGCACCATGGGCGCCGAGCCGCTGGTGATCGACCTGCCGCCCTACCAGCTGCCGACGCTGCGGCTCACCGCCACCGTCGCCTGGACGCGGCTGGCCGGCTTCCTGCGCACGGCGTCCGGGATCATCGTGGTCACGGTGTGCGCGGTGTGGCTGCTGCAGTCGGTCCCCGCTCATGGCGGTGCCGGCTTCGGCGAGGTCGAGGTGGAGGACTCGGTGTACGGGGTGGCCGCCCAGGCGATAACCCCGGCGTTCGCCCCGGCCGGCTTCGCCCAGTGGCAGACCACCTCGGCACTGGTGGTCGGCTTCGTCGCCAAGGAGGCGGTGATCTCGTCCTGGGCGCAGACCTACGCGCTCGACGAACCCGCCGACGGCGCCGACCCGGGCTCGCTGGGGGAGCGGATCATGGCCGACTTCACCCAGTCGTCCGGCGGCCACCCGATGCCCGCGGCGCTGGCCTTCATGATCTTCCTGATGGCCTACACCCCGTGCGTGGCGACCCTGGCCGCGCAATGGCGGGAGATCGGTGGCCGCTGGACGGTGTTCGGCATCGCGGTGCAGTTGGCGGTGGCCTGGGGCCTGGCCGTGCTGGTCTTCCAGGTGGGGAGCCTGTGGTGGTGACCGGGCCGGTCACCGCGGTGCTGGACGCCCTGACCGACGGTGCCGGGTCGCTGGGAGAGGTGCGCCGCCGCACCGGTCTGCGGGCGGAGGTGGTGCGGGCCGCGGCCGATCACCTGGTCCGGGCCGGGCTGGTGCAACAGTGCCCGCTCGCTGCGGGCTGTCCGCCGGAGGGCTGCGGCGGCTGCGCACTGCAGGGCTGCGCGCGGCGGACCTGACGCCCTGCCCGGCCACCCGCCTTCGTCGGCTGCGGCACGCGCCCCGCTACCAGATCGCGCCGACCTCGGTGACGAAGCCGCCCATCAGCCGGCTGCCGATGCCCTGGAACTTCTCCGGGTTGCCGGTGGTGAGGAAGCGGCGGGCGGCCTCGCGCGGCGCGTGGTGCAGCAGGCCCAGCTCGTTGAGGGTGGTCCAGGTTGCCTTCGCGCACTCGTCCGCCGACGACACCAGGGTCACGGAGTCGCCGAGCGCGTAGTTGATCACCCCGGTCAGCAGCGGGTAGTGGGTGCAGCCCAGGATCAGGGTGTCGATGCCGGCCAGCCGCAGCGGCTCCAGGTAGTCGTGGGCGATCGCCTCCAGGTCGGGCCCGCCGGTGACGCCGGCCTCGACGAAGTCGACGAACAGCGGACAGGGCGAGGTGAACAGCTCCACGTCGGGCACCGCGGCGAGGGCGTCGTCGTAGGAGCGTGAGTAGGCGGTCGCGGTGGTGCAGATCACGCCGATCCGTCCGTTGCGGCTCACCCGGACGGCGCGCCGCGCGGCCGGCAGGACGACGTCGACGACCGGCACGCTGTACCGCTCGCGGGCGTCCCGCAGGACCGCGGAGGAGGCCGAGTTGCAGGCGATGACCAGGGCCTTCACGTCGCGTTCGACCAGCCGGTCGAGGCACTCCAGGGCGTACTCGCGGACCTCCGGCAGGCTCTTGGTGCCATAGGGAGCGCGGGCGGTGTCGCCCAGGTAGATGATGTCCTCGTTCGGCATCTGGTCGACCACCGAGCGGGCCACCGTGAGCCCGCCGAACCCGGAATCGAAGATGCCGATCGGTCCTTCGCTGCTGCTCACGACGTCCGACTCTAGTGGCCTCGTGCGAGGCTTACCGCCATGACCGGAGAGCATCGCTACGCATTGACGACCAGCTGGACCGGCAACCTGGGCCCGGGGACCTCCGGGTATCGCGACTACGACCGCTCGGTCAGTGTCGAGGTGGCCGGCAAGCCGGTGCTGCTGGGCTCTGCCGACAAGCCGTTCCGCGGCGACCCGGCGCGGTGGAACCCGGAGGATCTGCTGCTCGCCGCGCTGTCGCAGTGCCACCTGCTGTCTTACCTGCACGCCTGCGTCACCCGCGGGGTGGTGGTCACCGAGTACACCGACGAGGCGTCCGGGGTGATGGAGACGCGGGGCAACGGTGGGGCCTTCCGTGAGGTGGTGCTGCGTCCGCGGGTGGTGGTGCGGGAGGCGTCGATGGTGGAGGCCGCGGTCGCCGCCCACCACGACGCCCACGAGTGGTGCTTCATCGCGAACTCGGTGAACTTCGAGGTCTGCGTCGAACCCGTGGTGACGGCAAGCGGTCCGGGCCATGAGCCTCGAGGAGCTACGAGAGGCGATCGCCCGTAGCCTGCTGTGCCCGAGCCGGCGAGACGCCACCGGGCCTCCCCTGCGCGACCGTCGCGAGCCCGGAACCGCGCTGCCGACGGGGCGACTTGATTCGCGCCGACGAGTGTCCGGACCGGTCCGGCTGGGTAAAGGTGCGGCATGACTACCGACTCATCGTCGAACGACCGAGCCGGCACGGTGCCGGGCGGCAGCGCCGACCGGCCCAGCGAGATCCCTCCTCGCGGCTGGCTCCAGGTCGCCAAACGCGGATGGCAGGAGTCCACGACCGACCAGGTTCCGATGCTGGCGGCCGGCGTGGCCTTCTTCGGCTTCCTCGCGCTGTTCCCCGCCATGGTGGC
This sequence comes from Micropruina sp., assembly GCA_044224095.1. Classification (GTDB taxonomy): domain Bacteria; phylum Actinomycetota; class Actinomycetes; order Propionibacteriales; family Propionibacteriaceae; genus Micropruina. Next base: position 11,723 of record JBGALC010000076.1, read on the forward strand.
CTTCACGCTGGTCTGGGGTCTGCTCGCAGACCCGGCGACGGTCACCCAGCAGACGGCCGCGCTCACCGCGTCGCTGCCGGCGGAGGCCCGCACCCTGATCGTCGACCAGCTGCAGCAGCTGGCGTCCGCCTCGGATCAGAGCCTCGGCTGGGGGCTGGTGGTGGCCGTGCTCGCGGCGCTGTGGAGCGCCTCCGGTGGCATCGGCAACCTGATGGCGGCGATCAACATCGCCTACGACGAGGAGCGTCGGCGCAGTTTCGTCAAGGACAAGCTGATCGCGCTGGCGCTCACCCTGGGAGCCATCGTCTTCATGGTGCTGATGGTCGCCCTGGTTGCCGGGGTGCCGGCCGCGCTGCAACTGATCGGCATCGGCGAGGGGTGGCGCTGGCTGGCCGAGGTCCTTCGCTGGCTGTTGATCGCCGTCCTGGTGATGGCCGTGCTCGCGGTGCTGTACCGGGTCGCGCCGAACCGGGACGCGCCGAAGTTCCGCTGGGTGAGCATCGGCGCCGTGCTGGCGACGCTGCTGTGGCTGCTGGCCTCCGCCGGCTTCTCGGTGTACGTGAGCCTGTTCGGCAACTACGCCAAGACCTACGGCGCACTGGCGGGTGTCGCGGTGCTGATGCTGTGGCTGTGGATCACCTGCTACGCCATCCTGCTGGGCGCCGAGATCAACGCCGAGGCCGAGGCCCAGACCATCCGCGACACCACGCGCGGACCGGACCAGCCGCTGGGCAGCCGCGGCGCGGTGAAGGCCGACTCGGTGCCGCCCGGGATGGACGAGGCGCCACCGGATCACGGTGGCGGGACCGACTCGCACGGCGGGAGGACCGACTCGACCGGGACGGATGAGCACACCCGATGACCTCGCTCTGGCTGGACACCCATCCGGTCGCCGAGCGCGGCGTGCCGCTGGTCGGCGGGGCGCGGTACGACGTGGTGGTCGTCGGCGCCGGCCTGACCGGGCTGGCGACCGCGCTGCTGCTGGCTCGCTCCGGCCGCCGCACCTGCCTGGTGGAGGCACGCTCGGTGGGCGCGGTGACCACCGGCAACACCACCGGGAAGGTCAGCCTGCTGCAGGGCACCCTGCTCGGCGAGATCCGGCGACGGCACGGCGACGAGGTGCTGCGCGCCTACGTGGCGGCCAACGCCGACGCCCAGCGCTGGCTGCTCGACGTCGTCACCGCGCACGGCGTCGACCACCAGCGGCGTCCGGCGCTCAGTTACGCGATGGCCGACCGCGACCGGGCGCGGCTCGAGCGCGAACATGCGGCGGCGATGGCCGCCGGGCTCAACGTCGACTGGGACCCGGAGGTGGAGCTGCCCTTTCCGGTGGCCGGGTCGCTGCGGCTGGCCGAGCAGTTCCAGCTGCACCCGACCGAGCTCCTGGACGCCCTGCTCGCCCAGTT
>JBGALC010000077.1:0-12746 GCA_044224095.1 Micropruina sp.
GCGCGCGGAGCGGCGATCGGCTAGAGTTCTTGCTCGTGCTCGGCACTCCGAGCCACCCGTTCACGGGGCTATGGCGCAGTTGGTAGCGCGCTTCCATGGCATGGAAGAGGTCAGGGGTTCGAATCCCCTTAGCTCCACCCAGTTGCTCTTATCACAATGGCATCCGACGCTTGCTGAGGCCGCCCGAGAGGGCGGCCTCAGTCGTCTCCGGGCGCGCGGGCAACCCTGAGCTGGCCAGGGGTTTTGCTGCCATCAGCGCGTGGTGTGAGTAGGTTTACCGGCCACAACGTGCGGATGGACTTCGGCGTGTCATGCTCGTCCGGCCCAGCCGTTGCGGGTCCAGGCCATCTTCGGGGTTGAGGTCGGTGTCGCAGAGTGCGGGGCCGGGTCGGGCTCGACCTGCTGCTCGGGGCGGCTTGGTGGGCTGGTCGTCCTGCTCGGCGAGGACGCGGGCGGGTCGGCCGCTCCAACGCCCTGCCCGAGCGGCCGCGCTCGGCGAACTCCGCGACTACCAAAGCGCCCATCCGCAACGCTCGCCGCCGGTTCACCTCTCGCTGCGCTGCGATTGATAACCCCTCGGGCTCAGAACCGCGGTGGGCCTGATCGAGAGTGGAGACACGGACATTGGACACCGCCCGAAGCGGAGACAACGGACTCTCTGTGGTGGTAGCAGTCATGCCCTCCAAACGCTTCGGGCACGGACGCGTGCTATCTGCGGGGCGGCGCGGTGTCCCCCTGGCTGAACGGGGGATCCAGGTAAGAGGCCACCAGTGTCATCTGCTTGTCGAGGTGTGCTTCACAGACCTCCTCCAGGCGTTCCTTGCGACGCCATGCCGCCCATTTGGCCTGACCGACTTGCCCGTAGCCGACCGTGTGCGGCGCGATGGGCTCGAGGGTGACGCCGCGGTAGCGGGCGACGGCCCGTGCGGAGCGGAGCAGTTCATCTGAGTCGATGCCCTGCCGGGCGAGTTGGACAATGTCGACGTAGTCGCGCCACCGCGTACTGGTGATCCCCCGCTCCAGGATGGTCACTCCCTTCTCGGCGATCGTCGTCTCGGGCGTGTAACCGAGCAGCACGATCGGGTCGCCCAAGACGCGGTCGATGCGCACCCGACCGGGAGCGGGCACGATCGGATCTCCGGTGGAGACATCCCACGCAGCGGTGCCCTTCCACGGCCCGATACTCCTGCGTCGGCGCACCCGTCCCAGCCTTCCCCGTCTCGATCCTCGCTGACGTTCGAACCGTGAATGTCAGAGGGGTTCTACTACGTCTACTAGTGGTTCGCGATGACTTCGAAGCCTCGTCGAACGTGAACGGCGGCGACGCCTGGAGGATCGGAGATCCCTGGATCCACGCGGAAGCAAGGCGATCCAGCCGTCGCAGGTGGTTCAAGTGGGGTGCCCCAGAGTCCACCTCGGTGATGAGTCGAGAAAGAGCATCCGACGCTTGTGAGGCCGCCCCAAAGCGGCGGTCTCAGTCGTTTCGGTAGGCGTGACAGGAACGATTGGTTGAACTCGGTTCGGGGCCGAGGAAGACGTTGGCCACCGGCTCGTGAGCCCCGCGCGGACACCGGACCGTCGGTGAGCGGCTTCTCCGATGCCGCGCCCGGGCTGCTCAAGGTCGGCCGGCGTCCGCACCGTTGGGCTTCACCCTGTACGACTGCGCCCGGAACCTACTGTCGAACGTCCTGCCGCAGGTCGGTCGTCGCGGGAGCGGCCGGGACGTCGGGGGTGCGGGGCCAGGTCCAGGCGGAGCGCAGGATGAACGCCAGGAGCAGCACCTCGACTCCGATGGAGAGGGAGTAGAAGGCGGCCCACTCCCAGGTCGTCCCCGCCGCGTTGAAGATCGAGTAGGGGATGTAGAGCGATGCCACGACGAGGTTCGTGGCGCGGTTCGCCCGGGCGGGCAGCGTGATGGAGAGCGCCACCATCAGGGCCGGGATCGACACGGAGACGAGGACAACGGTCAACAACGTCGAGCTGACGTCGAACCGCCACATGAGGCCGTCCAGAATGCTGTCGACCACGCCGGGCTTGTAGAAGTTGAGGACGTCGACATAGAGGTAGAGGAACATGAAGCTGGTCCAGGCTGCGGCGATCTTGGCCTGCACGGGGATCGGTGGGTTGTCGAGCAGGTTCGGGTTGTTGGTCCGGATGGTCATCGGGTCTTCTTCCTCCAGGTGTGGTTTCTCCGCCGGAGTGGCGGCAGGTCTGGGCGTGGATACGCGCGGGTTGGGTCGTTCTCGTCGTCGTCAGATGGTGATCACGACCTTCCCCCGGGTGTGACCGGCGGCGACGTGGCGGAGGGCGTCGGCTGCCTCATCGAGGGGGTAGCTGCGGTCGATGACGGGCGTGATCCGCCCGGTCGTGAGCAGGTCGGCCAGGGTGAGCAGGTCCTGGCGCTTCCCGACCGACGTGAACGGTCTCAGCCGCTGACGGGTGAAGCCGGACAGCAGGCGCGCCATGACGATCCGACCGAGGGGACCGAGCCAGCGGCCGCCGCGTCCGCTGTTGGGGATGAGTGTGCCGGTGCGCGTCAGGGCTCGGCGGACGTCCGCCAGCGGCTGGGCCTCCACGTTGTCGAGGACGACGTCGTACTGCTGTCCGGTGCGGGTGAAGTCGGTGTTCGTGTAGTCGACGACGTGGTCGGCGCCGAGCGACCTGACCAGGTCGAGATTATGGGTGCTGCACACCCCCGTCACCTCGGCGCCGAACGCCTTGGCGAGCTGGACGGCGAAGGAGCCCACGCCGCCTGAGGCGCCCGTGACCAGCACCGTCTGGCCCGGTCGAACCTTCGCGACATCGCGCAGTGCCTGCAACGCCGTCACGGCCGAGGTGGGCACCGTTGCCGCCTCCACCGCCGACAGGTTGGCGGGCACGGGAACGAGCTGCTCCTGCGGGACGCAGGCGTACTCCGCGAGCGTTCCGCCGGTGCTCCAGCCGAACACCTCGTCGCCGGGACCTAGACCGGTGACATCCTGACCGACCGCTGCCACCACGCCGGCGAGATCCCGGCCCGGGATGCCGTGGCGCGGCCGACGGAGCCCGAACACCAGGCGCACCAGGTACGGCTCACCGGTCATCACGAAGTAGTCGCCGGGGTGTACCGAGGCCGCGCCCACCCGGACGAGCACCTCGCCCCGAGCGGGCAGCGGCAGCTCGACCTCGGACGACTGGAGCACCGACGGCGGGCCGTAGCAGTGCTGGACGACGGCCCGCATCGTCGGCGCCGCGGCCGGACTCGTCCCCGGCGCCAGGCGTGCGCCGCCCCTCGATCGTTGGTCGATCTCCATAGCATCCTCCTCACGCCGAGCCGGCGGATCCCGCCGACTCGTACACCGTACGTCGTACACCGTACTGTAGACGTACGCTGTACGCTTATCAAGCCGTTCGAGCCGGGAAGGAGGCCCATGCCTGCGAGGGAACAACGCCAGGTCGCGTCAGACGCGGGGCTGAGCAAGCAGCGGGTGGTGATCGAGGCGATCCGGCTCGCCGACCGCGAGGGGGTCGATGGGCTGAGCATGCGCCGGCTGGCCGGCGCGCTCGGCGCGGGCGCGATGTCGCTCTACCACTACGTGGCGAGCAAGGAGGAGCTCCTGGACGCGATGATCGACGTCGTGTTCGCCGAGATCGAGCTCCCGCCCGAGGACACCGACTGGCGGTCGGCGATGCGGCGGCGGTCGGTCTCCGCCCGAGAGGTGCTGGCCCGCCACCGGTGGGCGATCGGCCTGACGGAGTCGCGGACCTCGCCGGGACCCGCGCACCTCCGCCACCGCGAAGCGTTCACCGCCTGCCTGCGCAGGGCCGGCTTCCCGGTCGTGATGGCGACGCACGCCAGCTGGTTGCTCGACAGCTATGTCTACGGCTTCGCCCTGCAGGAGGCCAGCCTGCCGTTCGACACCGCCGCCGAGTTCGCGGACGTGGCCGAGGACGTCTTCCTGCCACAGCTTCCTGCTGACCAGTTTCCCTACCTCAACGAGTCCGCCGCGGCGCTCCTCGCTGCGGGCTACGATCCGGCGGACGAGTTCATCTTCGGCCTCGACCTCATCCTGGCCGCCCTGGAGACCCTCAGAGCCTCCGGGTAGCGACGCTTGTGGAGCCGGGCCAAGGTGATCGTCGACCACTGGAGCGGAACCTCCGCGTCGACACCATGAACTCGATCGGCGGGTCCCGCAGCCGGCCGAAGCAGGAGTCACGGAGCGAAGGAGAGCACCGATGCCGCAGGTGAGATCGTCCGACGGCACCGCCATCGGATACGACCGACTGAGCGCCGACGGTCCCGTGGTGGTCCTCGTCGGCGGCGGGCTCGACGACGGCACCGAGAACCTTCCCCTCGGGGAGCGCCTGACAGGAGGTTTCGCGGTCGTCAACTATCGCCGTCGCGGGCGTGGCGACAGCGGCGACACCCAGCCGTACGCGGTGCGGCGCGAGATCGAGGACCTCGCCGCCGTCATTGCCGCCGTCGGCGGGCGGGCGCACCTGTTCGGAGCGTCGTCCGGCGGCGCGCTCGCCCTCGAGGCAGCTGCGGCCGGCCTGCCCGTCGACCGGATCGCGGTGCACGAGGTGCCCTACCTGCTCGGCGAGGAGATGCTGGCCGCCTGGCGCGCCTACCGGGCCGACCTCGCCGCGGCGCTCGACGCCGGCGATCGAGACCAGGCGCTCCGCCTGTTCATGAGACTCGCCGGCTCTCCCGCTGAGCAGATCGCGGCCGCCGAAGCCGCCCCGGTCTGGGACGCGCTGCGCGCTCTCGCCCCGACGTTGCGGTACGACGCCGACTGTCTCGGCGACGGTCCGCCTCCCGCCGACCGGCTCCGCACCGTGACCCAGCCGGTGCTGCTGACGACCGGGGTCACCACCGACCCGCACTCCGCCGGACTGCCCGTGGACTTCTTCGGTGCCGCCGCCGACACCGCTGCCGCCAGTCTTTCGCACGCTCGCCGGGCAACCGTCGAGATGCCGGGACACGTCGCGGACCCGAGCCTGCTCGGCCCCATCCTGAATGACTTCTACACGGGCTGAGGACGCCGGCGCCGGGGGAGGAGTCGCCCGGTGCGCGGGTCGGGCTCAGCGTGCCCAGACCCGCTGGGTGCCCACCGGCTCGAAGCCCGCCGCGAGCATCACCTCGAGCTCCTCGCCCCGGGCGTAGTCCGTGATCGGACGACCCGGGTGCAGCGCCGCCGCGCAGGCGATCAGGTCGGCGACGTCGTCCGGGGTCAGCGGCTCGCCGCCGGACCACAGGTTCGACAGCCCGGCGACCCGGCCCGCGTCATGGATCACGGCACCCGCGGACGGCTCGCCGTTGGTCACGCGGGCGAGGACGCGGAACGCGGGATCGGCGAGCACCGCCGCCGGCAGCACCCCCGCGTAGTCATGGACGCGGCACCATTCGTCGAGCAGGTCCGCGTTCCCGACCACCGACCAGGCGGGTGGCCAACTCGCGTCCGCCGCGCCGGGATGATGCACCCAGGTCGCCTCGAAGAGGAGGTCGAAGCCGTGGCTGTCCAGGTCCAGGGTGCCGAAGGAGTCGGCGACCGAGCCGTGCGGATGGGGCTCCATGGCCCGAAGGACGGCGTCGACCTCGACGTCCGGTACGAGCGTCTTCACCGCGGAGTGCCACGGCGGCAGCGGTCCGAGCGCGGCCCAGAGCCGGCCGTCGGAGCGCACCGGCATGCTGTGCAGGGCGAAGATGCCGTCGTACCAGAGCGTGCTGGTCTCGATAGCGGCGCGGAGCGGATCCGGGGTCACATCCGCCTCCGATCGGCGTCGTCGAACTCGGCCTGGATGGCGTCGAGGTCGGCGCGCAGCAGTCGCAGGCGATCCTTACCTGGACACGCTACCTGTCGAAACGATCGTCGTGGGCGGGACCCTCCGCGTGGGCGCCGAGTCGGCCACCGTGCTCGCCACCACGGCATCGAGCTGCTGGGGCCGGTGCCCGGTCTCGGCGCCGCCTGCCCCCCGGCCGAGCCGCGTCGGTGACGGTCAGGACGCCTCCGGCTCGGCACCCCACACGGCCAGCTCGTTGCCGGCCGGATCCAGGAAGTGGAAGCGGCGGCCGCCCGGGAACCCGTAGGGACCGGTGACGATCCTGCCGCCCGCGGCGGTGACCGCCTCGACGGTCGCGTCCAGGTCGTCGGAGTAGAGGATGACCAGCGGGTTGGCCGGTCCGCTGAGGGCCAGGCCGCCGGCCTCCGGGTCGTCCGGCCCCGGGCCGCGGATGCCGGCGTACTCGGGCCCGTAGTCGTTGAACTCCCACCCGAACGCGGCGCCGTAGAAGGCACGCGCGGCGTCGAGGTCCGGTGCGGACAGCTCGACGTAGTCGATGGCGTGGTGGCGATGTGACATGGCTTCACTCCTGGGTCATCTGGACTGTCACGGTTGCTCTCGGACGCCATGCTGCCGCGGCGGTGTGGCCGCCGTCTTGGACGAAACGGCCAGCGGAGCCGGTCAGTCCCGCGATCGGTCCGCCGCGTGATCCGGTCAGCCCAAGGCCCTCGTCAGCCCAGGGGACCCGGTCCGCCCAGTGGATCCGGCCGCCCAAGGGATCCGGGGCCCCCACCATGGCTGGAGGCCAGCTCGGCGGGCGTCCGGCCGGCCAGCCGCCTGCTCTCACGGCTGAAGTGGGGCTGGTCGACGTAGCCGGCGCCGACGGCGGCGCCGCTCAGCGGCAGGCCGGCGTCGACCAGCCGGAGCGCGCGCTGGAACCGGTGAATCTGCATCAGCGTCTTGAGCCCGTAGCCGAACAGCTCGCCGCTGGTCCTGCGCAGGGAACGCTCCGACAGCTGGTGCAGCCTCGCCGTCTCCCTCACGCTCAGGCCGTCGCGGGCCGCACGGTCCAGCGACGCCGCCAGCCGCAGCGTGCGGCGATCCGGGTCCGCCCGTCTCCACAGTGCGACGAACAGCTCTTCGAGCGCGGCCGGGGCGTCCTCGTCGAAGCAGCCCGCCAGGGCCGCGGCCGGGCGCACGAGCTCGGACAGCTCGACCCGCCGGTCCGTCAGTTCGGCCACGGGTGCGCCGAGCAGGGCGCGGGCCACCCCGGGAGCGAACTGCAGACCCCAGGTCACCTCGCCGGGCCGAGTCTCGACGCTCGTGGTGCGGGTATCGGCGCCCGCGACGACCAGGCTGCCCCGGAACCAGATCAGGTCCAGCACGCCGTCGGGGGTGACCCGCAACCCGGCTTCCGGTGACCGCACCCGCCACAGCCGGGCACCGGTCCGGACGCCTCGCCACGCGCGGTAATCGGTCACCTGGGGTCGCCTCCGTCCACCGGTCCTCATCGTAGAACCGGGGCTGCACGGACGTCACCGAGCCCGGCTCAACCGTCCGCCGACCACTGCACGAGCAGGCGTTGCCGCGAGACGTCGGCGTGCAACACCAGCCCCGGCGTGCGGGCCACGTGGACGACATCGGCGAGTCGGGAGTCGCCGGGGGACGCGGTGAGCCGCGCGTTCGGCAGGGCGGTGACCAGTTCGGGGTTGAACAGCACCCCGGGACGGTCGTCGAACAGCGCCGCGTACCAGATGCCGGTCTCCACCAGCTCCTGGAAGAAGTGGCTGCCGTAGGACAGCTCGGGACGGAACCCGCCGGCCGCGTAGGTGGTCTCCGCCAGCGCGGTGAACCGGTTCAGGTCGGTGAAGTGGGTCGGCACTCCCAGCGACGGCATCGAGGTGCCCCAGCGTCCCGGCCCGATCAGCAGCGCGGAGCCCTCCAGCGCGCCATTGACCACGCCGATCCGCCGGGCCACCGCGTAGCGGTCTGGCTCGCCCAGCGCCAGATAGGCGTCCGGCCGCACCAGCACCACCCAGTCGATCGGCAGCCGGGCGTTGCCGCCCATGAAGTTGCCGTCGGTGGCCAGCAGGCAGCGCTCCGGGTCCAGGTCGGGCATCCCGACCGGCCCGCCGACGCCGCGGGTCTGCAGCGGGCGGCACTGCACCAGGTTGAGCGACACCGTGCCGTCGCGCTCCGGGTTCACGGTGAACTCGATGTCCACCGGGTGGTCGTAGGCGTCCGACAGCTGGGCGAGCACGGTGCGCAGCAGCAGCGGGAAGTCGGTTCCTCGCAGCAGGGCGCCGAAGTCGACCACCTCGGGCACCGGACGCCGGGTGCGGCCGAGCTCGCGCAGCCGGCGGGCCGCCGCGGCGTCGGGGCTGGCGACCAGCGACCAGTCCAGCCCGGACGTCCGCTCCCGGGCCTGCGCCACGGCCAGGGTGGCGGGGGCGTCGGCGGCCAGGTCGAGCACGTCCACCCGCCGCTGGCTCCAGCGGCCGAGTTGGTCGGCCGGTGCCGGGTTCGCCGTCGGCGCGGCCAGGCTGACGATGCGGGCGTAGTCGCCCCCGGTGCGGTCCACCGCCCGGGTGCCGAGCCCGACCACCAGCCGCGCCATGCCCTCGTCGGGCAGCGAGGCGTCCCACACGTACAGGCTGGACGAGTTGGCCACCCCGGCGGCCAGCGGGAAGAACAGCTCGCCGTGCAGGTCGCCGGAGACCCGTTGCACCAGGATCGCCATCTGCTCGTCGAGCTCGAGCAGCCCCCGGTCGGCGCGGTACCGCAGCGCCTGCGGGCCCACCGCGCTGGCGTAGACGGTGCGGACGGCGTCCTCGAACGCAGCCAGCCGCTGCTGCGGCGTCCCCTGGTTGGCGCAGAACACGCTGTCGTACTTGCCGGCGAAGGCGTTGCCGTAGTCGTCCTCGAGCAGCGAGCTGGAGCGGACGATGATCGGCGCCTGACCGAAGTGCTCCAGGACCTGCAGGAAGTCCTCGCGGACGTCGCGCGGGAACGCGCCGGTGGGGATCCGCTCGTGCAGCGCGTCCGCAGCCGCGCCCGGGGCGCCGTCTGCCCGGTGCGCCGTCCACAGCCGCCACCAGCCGTTGGCGACCAGGAAGCTGACGAACACGTCGCTGCCGATGAAGAAGGAATCGTGCGGCTCGAGGCGTCCGGCCACCCCGCCCGGCCCCAGCCCGGACGCCGCGGCGTCCGGCTCGGACTGCTCCAGGATCGCGCGGGCCAGCAGCACCCCCAGCGCCTTGCCGCCGATCCGGCCCGTGCCGACCAGCCGGGACGCGACGGCGAGCAGGTCGACCAGGCGCAGCCGACGCCGGCTCAGCTCGGCCATCCGGCCCTGGCCGCCGACCAGCACCGCGAGCAGCGTGTGGCGCGCGGCCTGCTGCGCGGCGGCGTCTCCGGACAGTGCCGTCCAGGCGTCCTCGACCATGCGGTGCCAGACGTCGGGCGGGTCGATCCGGCGGGCCAGCGACGAGAACAGCTGGGTGCTGGCCGCCGACGAGGTGATCGAGAGCGCCTGGCCGCCGGCCAGGCGATGCGGGAAGAACATCGTGGGGGAGTGCCGCTGCCAGACCTTCAGCGGGTGCACGTAGAGGGCGTCGTCGATCCGGTGCAGGTCGAGCAGCACCTGGGTGGTCTCCCGGATGCCGGCGACGGTGGCGTAGCTGTGCCGGTTCCGCAGCAGCGGGAAGTAGGCGATCGTGTCCAGCTCGAACAAGTACGGGCAGGTGGCCTCGAAGAAGTTCCGGACCATCAGGTCGGAGTGCCAGGCCTCGTGCAGGTCGGTCAGCGGGTCGACCACGTAGAAGCCCAGCGGCCCGATCTCGGCGAGCAGCTCGTGGGTGGCGATCGCGAACCGTTCGAAGCCGCCGGCCGGGTCGACGGTGCGCACCTCGACGTCGTCCAGATCGGCCAGCAGCGGGGGCCGGACGCCGAAGCTCAGGTACACCAGCCGACGGCCGTCGGCCCGGGCCTGCGCCACGAACGGGGCGGCCACCGCCTGGAAGTCGGCCACCGAATCCACCTGCCAGACGACGTTGTCGCCGATCCGCAGGTGATCGATGGTGTCGTCCAGACCGGGGATTCCCGTGCTGGTGCGCGTCATGACGGCACCTTAACGCCGCGACGCTCCCGTCCGGGGCGGGTCGGCGGTCCGGCCCCTGCCGGATCGGGTCAGATGACGCCCATCGCCACCATCGCGTCGGCGACCTTGATGTAGCCGGCCAGGTTGGCCCCGACCACGTAGTCGCCGGGGCTGCCGAACTCCTCCGCGGTGGCCACGCAGCGGTCGTGGATGTCGTACATGATCTGCTCGAGCCGTCCGGCGGTGGTCTCGAAGTCCCAGGCGTCCCGGCTGGCGTTCTGCTGCATCTCCAGCGCGCTGGTGGCCACCCCTCCGGCGTTGGACGCCTTGCCCGGGGCGAACAGCACCCCCGCCTCGCGGAGCAGGGTCACCGCGGCCGGCGTGCACGGCATGTTGGCGCCCTCGGCGACCAGCTGCACCCCGTTGCCGACCAGGATCTTCGCCTGCTTCTCGTCCACCTCGTTCTGGGTGGCGCAGGGCAGCGCGACGTCGCAGGGCACGTCGAACACCGAGCCCTCGGTGACCACCCGGGCCCGGGAGCCGACGGCGTCCGCATAGTCGGTGATCCGTCCGCGGCGGACCTCCTTGACGTCCTTGAGGATGTCCAGGTCGATGCCGGCCGGGTCGACCACGTAGCCGGAGGAGTCGGACACGGCGAGCACCGTCGCTCCGAGCTCCTGGGCCTTCTCGACCGCGTAGATGGCCACATTGCCCGAGCCGGAGACGACCACGCGGCGTCCGCCGAAATCCTCGCCGCGGAGGCCGAGCATGGCCGCGGCGAAGTGCACGGTGCCGTAGCCGGTGGCCTCGGTGCGGGCCCGGGAGCCGCCCCAGCTGACCCCCTTGCCGGTCAGCACGCCGGACTCGTAGCGGTTGGTGATCCGCTTGTACTGGCCGAACAGGTAGCCGATCTCGCGGGCGCCGACGCCGATGTCGCCGGCCGGGACGTCGGTGTACTCGCCCAGGTGCCGGTACAGCTCGGTCATGAACGACTGGCAGAACCGCATCACCTCGTTGTCGGAGCGGCCCTTGGGGTCGAAGTCGGAGCCGCCCTTGCCGCCGCCGATCGGCATGCCGGTCAGCGAGTTCTTGAACACCTGCTCGAAGCCGAGGAATTTGATGATCGACAGGTTGACGCTCGGGTGGAACCGCAGCCCGCCCTTGTACGGGCCGAGGGCCGAGTTGAACTCGACCCGGAAGCCGCGGTTGATCTCGACCTGGCCGGCGTCGGTGACCCAGGGCACCCGGAAGATGATCTGCCGCTCGGGCTCGCAGATCCGCTGCAGGATCGACCACTGGGCGTACTCGGGACGGTCGTCGGCCAGCGGCGCCAGGCTCTGCATCACCTCGTAGACGGCCTGGTGGAACTCCGGCTCGCCCGGGTTGCGGGCCAGCACGATGTCGAACATGGGGCGGAAGTTCGGATGTAGTGCGTTCGTCACAATTCGGCACCCTACTGGGACGGCCCGCTGGCGCGCGGCCGATGCCGGATCCCGTCTCCACCGTCGGTAGAGTGACCCTTCGGACCACACACAGGACAGGTGAATGAGCGGACCCCGCCCGGGCGCCACGCCCCCGGAGAGCATCCGGAACTTCTGCATCATCGCGCACATCGACCACGGCAAATCGACGCTGGCCGACCGGATGCTGCAGTCGACCGGGGTGGTCGACGCCCGCTCGATGCGCGCCCAGTACCTGGACCGGATGGACATCGAACGCGAGCGCGGCATCACCATCAAGTCGCAGGCCGTCCGGATGCCGTGGCGTCGCGGTGCCGAGGACTTCGTCCTGAACATGATCGACACCCCCGGCCACGTCGACTTCACCTACGAGGTGTCCCGCTCGCTGGCCGCGTGCGAGGGCGCCATCCTGTTGATCGACGCCGCCCAGGGCATCGAGGCGCAGACGCTGGCCAACCTCTACCTGGCGCTGGACGCCGACCTGCACATCATCCCGGTGCTGAACAAGATCGACCTGCCCAGCGCGCAGCCGGAGAAATTCGCCGCCGAGATCGCCCACCTGGTCGGCTGCGACCCCGACGACGTCTTCCGGGTCTCGGCCAAGACCGGCGAGGGGGTGACCGAACTGCTGGACGCGATCGTCGAGCAGATTCCGGCCCCGGTCGGCGATCCGGCGGCCCCGCCCGGGCGCTGATCTTCGACTCGGTCTACGACACCTACCGGGGCGTGGTCACCTACGTCCGGGTGGTCGACGGCTCGCTCGCGCACCGCGACCGGATCCTGATGATGTCCACCAAGGCCACCCACGAGGTGCTCGAGCTGGGCGTGATCAGCCCCGAGCCGCTGCCCGCCAAGGGTCTGGGGGTCGGCGAGGTCGGCTACCTGATCACCGGGGTGAAGGACGTCCGGCAGTCCCGGGTCGGCGACACCGTCACCCTGACCTCCCGCCCGGCGACGACGAACCTGGGCGGCTATCGGCAGCCCAACCCGATGGTCTATGCGGGCCTGTACCCGATCGACGGAGCCGACTTCCCCGAGCTGCGGGAGGCGCTCGACAAGCTGCAGCTCAACGACGCCGCGCTCACCTACGAGCCGGAGCACGTCCGGTGCGCTCGGCTTCGGGTTCAAGGTCGGCTTCCTCGGCCTGCTGCACAAGAGATCTCCGTCCGCGAAACTGGCTGGGCGCGAGTTCGACCTCGACCTGATCTCGACCGCCCCCAACGTGGTCTACCGGGTGGTGATGGAGGACGGGCTCGGCCACATCATGACCAACCCGTCCGGTACCCCGAGGGCAAGGTGGCGAAGTCCTGGGAGCGGAAAGTGGTGAAGCGACGATCCTCACCCCGATCGACCGACTACATCGGCACCATCCTGGAGCTCGCCAGGCGCGCGCGGCATCCCGAACCGGCATGGACTACCTCAGC
>JBGALC010000078.1:0-17424 GCA_044224095.1 Micropruina sp.
GACACGCTCGCCGGGGAGGCGATCACACAGCGCGCGCCGGCGTGCAGCCAGGCCGTGGTCAGCCCCAGCAACTCGTCACCGCGGCGGATGGTCGTGGCTCCCAGCTCGCAGGCCGACAGAATCACCGTCTCCGGAACCTGGGGCAACTGGTCCAAGTCGTAGCCGAACCACGGCCCGTCCACCAGTTCCAGGTTGGAGAACAGCGGGTTGTCCACCACGTGGTGCCCGTGCGCGGCCAGATGCAGCAGGTCGACCTTTCCGGCGAGTTCGCTGACGGCCGATGCGGTGGCATCTGCTCCGACGAGCACGGCCGCCGACGGCCAGTGGCCGGCGGCCTGGGCCACCTCGAGCTCGGAGCGGGGCAGCCGCGGGCCGGCGGCAAACCCCGCGTTGGCGAACTCGTGCGGCTTTCGCCGTGCCATGACCCAGGCCGACGAGCTCCGCGGAATGGTCACCGACCGATTTATCAGCGTAGGCATCAGGGTCCACGGCAGGCCGGAGAAGATGCCCAGGGGGTTGATCACTATGCGCTGAGTGCGCAGCGACGACGTCAGCGAGCCGAATATCAGGGCGTCCAACGTCGCCATCCGCTCGCGGAGGGACTCCCGGACGGCCGCCCCCAGAGCCGAAGGAAGGTCCGCGGCAGCCAGGTCGAGATCCGCAGGCAGGCCGGCGAGTTGCTGGCGCAGGACGCCCACGTCGCAGACGCGATACAACCGGGTGGCGTGCTGGTCGACAGTCAGTGCGTAGGTGTCATCCCCCACACTGAACGGGGCTACCATCGTTGCGTGACAGGACTTCAGTTCGGCGCGTAATTCCTCGAGTGATACCAGATCGCGCAGTTCGGCGGCACCCTCGTGCATCCAGGCCCACTCTCGAACCCGCCGCACCAACACGTCCCGCTCGTGCGCCTCGTGCTGTCCCGGATTGTCCGCTTGGCTGAGGGCCCGCAGTCGCGTGAGGTCAGCCGCGATCCCGGGGTTGGCGGGCGGCCGCAACGGATTGAGCCGGCCGGTCAGGGCGCCTGTGCGTTCGATCCACCGGTACACCAGGCGCGGACGCCCGCTGGCGACTGCCAACCTGAGGCCGCGTTCGAGCAGGGGCTGGGCATGACCCGCGGCCGATGTCTGCAGGTCGAGGCTGCCGAAGGTGGCCTGCCATGCCGACAGCTGATCGAGCGCTTGTCGGACGATCCGCAACGCACGGTCCGGCCGGCAGGCCTCTTCCGCCTCGCGGGCACGGAAGTCGGCGGCGATCAGCCGCAACGGAAGCGGGGTCTCGGTCGGCAGCCGCAGCCGGAGCGCGCGGCGTCCAGCACCCGCCAGCAGCACCCGCAGGAGCTGCGCGTCACGCCGAAGACCGAGGCGGCGCAACTCGGCCAGCAACGCCTCCGCCGCACCCTGGTCCGCGACACCCCGCGACAGGTCGCAGGCGGCCTTGATCGCCCTGCAGCGCAAGGCCTGATGCGGAGCCCCGGCGCGTTCGAAGCGCCGGGTTGCTCGCGCAGCGACCCGAGCGGCCTCCCTGGGGTCGTGCCGGGCGAGCAGTTGGGCCAGCGTCATCTCGGCGTCCGCCTGGCGCAGCCGTACCCGCTGAGCGCCGAACTTGGCTGCGGCACTGCGCAACAGTTCCTCCGCCTCGTCCGCCAGGCCTGCCGCAACCAAGGCCTCAGCACGATCCTGATCGACGGTCGCCATCAGCGCGGGCGCCTCACGCTCGAGTACATCGTGTGATTGGGCGAACAGTCTCAACGATCGGACGAGATCACCGTCCAGCATGTGCGCGTAGCCCAGATTGTGCATGGCCTTGGCTCGGCCATCGCTGCGGCCGACCAGTTCGAACTGCTCCAGCGCCATTGTGTAATCTGCGATCGCGGCGCGCACCTGACCCTGATCGAGAAAGATGTTGCCGCGATTCACGCCGATTCGTGCAAGCTCTTGCGGATTGTCTGCGACGAGTGGCTCAGCGGCTGCGTAGTCGGCCAGCGACCCCTTGACGTCACCCAGCCGAATGCGCACCAGGCCGCGCTGCGAGAGCAGCATCCCGCGTTCCAGATCCTGGAGCGCCTGACTGGCCTGAATGGCGCCATCAAGTAGTTCGAGCCCCCGCACCGCGTTGCCGAGTTCGGTCTCGGAATAGCTCAGCCCGCGCTGCAGTGCGGCCACCAGCGAAGGATCTGACGTCCGTTGCAGCCCGCGCAGGAACTGGCGTCTCGCCTCGCTGTAACGCCCTCGCGCGTTCGCCTCCATCGCACGGACGTGCAGTTGGTCAGCGGTCAGCACCCCCACATGGTGACATGCCGTGATTCAGGAGCTGACCAACTTCAGCTCGGTGTGTGCCTCCAACGCCCGCCAACCGCGCTCGACGGCCGTGCTTCGCACTTCGTCCTCATCGGCCGGCATGTCGCTTAGCAGCGCAGCCGCCAGCCGTCCGGCCAGGAGTGGCGCCGCGAAGGAGGTGCCGTTCCAGGTGCCGAAGCCGGCGGCGAAGTTGTCGGGATCGAAACTCTCGCGGGTTCGCCCCTCGTAGCGCACCCGAGCCACCGGCAGGTACCCGCCGTTCCAGGTGGGAAGGGTGCTTACCAGCGCCACGCCCGGAGCCCATGCCCGAACCCACGGGCCGGTGTTCGAGAAGAGTGCATCCGTGCCGTTGGGATTGAGAGCGCCCGCACTGACGAGGGGCAGGGTGTCCGCTCGCAAGGCCAGGGACACCGGGGGGACCGGGTCTACCCGCCATGGGGCGAGGGCGGCGGGGAACTGTGGTCTTGCTGTCGCGTCGTTTCCGGCGGAACAAACCACGATGACGCCGATCGCGCCGAGCGCTCCGAGCATCAGGCGGGCTGTCTCGACGGCTTCGGTGTCCTCGGCAGTCTCGTGGTAGTAGCCCATGGACAGCGATAGGACGTCGATCCGATGACCACTCGGGTCGCCGCTGCGGTACGCCTGGACGAGCTTGACCACCTGGCTGAGGGCGCGCTCCCACTCCGACTCAGAGACCGG
The DNA here is from genome assembly GCA_044224095.1 of Micropruina sp. Taxonomy (GTDB): domain Bacteria; phylum Actinomycetota; class Actinomycetes; order Propionibacteriales; family Propionibacteriaceae; genus Micropruina. Next base: position 3,000 of record JBGALC010000078.1, read on the forward strand.
ACCCTCGGAGTCGACCAGTCGCCAGCTCAGGATGTTGGCATCGGGGCAGGCCTGGTGGATCAGGCCGGCGATGAAGGTGCCGTGGCCAGAGTTCGTGTCCAGCACGCCATCGAGTGGCCCGGCCAGATCGCCGTGCTCCTCGGAATCAGTGGAGGGGTCCGTGCGTCCGATCGGGCCGTCCATCTCGACTGATTCGTCGACGACCCCGTTCAACCAGGGGTGCGTAGTGTCGCAACCGGAGTCGAGGATGGCTACCACGGGACGGAGCCTCTTGAGCTGCTCATCAGTGCAGCGGTACGGACGCGGGCCGATGTAGTTGACCGGGTTGCGACCTGCGATGCGTTGAGGGTTGGGGTCGTGCAGCGGGTTGGGGTCGTGCAGCGGGTTTGGGTCGTGCAACGGGTTCGGGTCGTGCAACGGATTGGGGTCGTGCAACGGATTGGGGTCGTGCAACGGGTTCGGGTCGTGCAGCGGATTTGCGGCCAGATTGCCGGATGCAAAGACGGCGTGGTCCAGTCCGACGCCGCGAACACCCTCACGGTCAACCGCACGGGCCAACTGGAGCAGCACCCAGGCGTCCGGAGCTGATGCCGCTGCGCCTTCGGCCACCTCGATCACCACCCGGGCCCGACCGAGGGTCACCTCGCGTTCGGGATTGCGCGGATCGGGAATCGTCACCTCCCAGGCCCTGAAGCTCTCGTCCTCGACGATCACCCAGCCCTTGCCCTCGCCCACTCGGTTGAGCAGCGGCAGGACAGCCTGCAGCCGCGCGTTCGGTACCAGCAGACGATCGCTGACGTAGACGGTGGTGCGGGGGGAGACCCCGCGGATCTTCATGGCGGTCGATGGATCGAGCACCCGGCCCGAGAGCAGGTCGATCAGCGCCCGGGGCGGTGCTTCAGGGTCGCGGTCGAGTGGGTCGCGGACCTTGCGGGTCACTTCGGACTTGTCGTCCTCGGGCTTGGGGCTGGCGGGCGTGTAGTCGCTCACGGGGGGTCCTTCGTCGGGGGTCAGATCTCGAAAAGCGTGGTGCGGAACGCCGGGTCGGAGTCGGTGCCGGACAGGTCGAGCCGGGTGAGCCCGTGGGGGACGCTGGCGAACTCGAAGCGCCCATGCGCGCCGACCGACGACGTCTGGGTGCCCTGCTCCTGCCACAGTGACGCGGTCAGTTCGGACGGCTCACGCGTGGCGTCCGCGGTGGGGGTGACCCAGCCGTCGATGCGGCGGTGGCCGGCGTCGACCGGGCTGATCCGCAGCATCACGGTGATGCCGGCGGCGGTGAACTCCATCACCAGCTTCTGGTCGTCGCCGCTGCGGACGCCGGCCAGCTGCTGCGAGCGGTGCACCATGGTCAGCAGCTCGTATTCCAGGTCGAGATCGTCGACCGCAAGGGCGACCAGCACGCGTTCGGTCAGGCCGGCCGGCGGCGGGTCGAGTTCGGCGTACATGCGTTTGACGGCGACCAACAGGGGGTCACGTTCCTCGGCGTTCACAGTTGGCCACCTTTCTCCAGCGAGCTGCGCAGTTTGTCGAGGCAGCGGCGCCGGGTCGGGCCGATACTGCCGATGGGCATCCCCAGGTTCTGGGCGAGGCCCGCCCGAGTGGGGCAGCCCAGCGGCGAGCTGGGTGTCTTCGACCGCGGTCGCCTTGCCGTCGGAGGTCTTGGTCCGCCAGGCGGTGCGCCGAGCGGTGGTCAGCAGCCAGCCCCCGATCGCCGCCGCCTGGGTCACCTGGTGACCGTTGCGGACGAGTGCCAGCCAGGTGTTCTGGACGGCGTCCTCCGCAGCGGCCTGACTCAACCCGTAGGCCCGTACCGTGTGCCACAGCACGGGCGTCATCAGCCGGACGAGCTCATCGAGGGCGGCTGACTCGCCGCCCTGCCAGCGCTCGAAGCACGCGGCGGCCCGGACCCAGACGGAAGCTTCCGTCGCGTCCGAGCGGCCCGCCACATCCGATGCAGCCATCAGCGTCCCTGTTCCCACATGCGTCAGGAGACACCAGGTGTCCCGTTGATACCGCGCAACGCCGAACGGCGCCGCTCACCGTGTAGGTGTAGTCAGAACCTACCCCTTCGGGCGTAGTGGGCGCAGGGCAGACTGGACGTCATGAGCGAGAGTCCACGGGTGCTGCTGCCCTCCATCAGTTCGCGGGCCTGGGAACACCCGGCCGATCGTGGCGCCCTGGTCGCGCTGCGCAAGCTGCGCGGGTTCGACGTGATCCTGAAGCAACTGTCCGGGTTCCTCAACGAGCGCGCCGTCCGGATGCTGCTGCTGGGCTCGGCGGTGCGTGCCGACGAGCGCCAGTTCGCCCGGGTGTACCGGCTCTACCGGGAGGCCGGTGAGGTGCTCGACGCCGGCGTCCTGCCCGAGCTGTTCATCAGGGCCGATCCGACCATCAACGCGATGACCATCGGACTGGACAAGCCGATGATCGTGCTCAACTCCGGCCTGGTCGACGTGATGGACGACGACGAGCTCCGCTTCGTGCTGGGCCACGAACTCGGGCACGTGCTCAGCGGGCACGCCGTCTACCGGACGCTGCTGGGTGTCCTGCTGGCGCTGTCCACGACGGTGTTCGCGATTCCGTTCGGGGCGTTCGGCGTCCGGGCGGTGATCGCGGCGCTGCTGGAGTGGCAGCGCAAATCGGAGCTGTCCGCCGACCGGGCCGGGCTGCTGGCCGATCAGCAGCCGGAGGTGGCGCTGCGGGCCCACATGAAGATGGCCTCCGGCGGCCGGATCGACGAGCTGAACGCCGAGGCGTTCCTGGCTCAGGCCGCCGAGTACCACGCCAACGACGACGTCCGCGACGTGCTGCTGCGGGTCCTCATCGTCGAGACCCAGACGCACCCGTTCGCCGTGGTCCGGGCCGGGGAGCTCGACCGCTGGGTGAACTCCGGCAGCTATCAGGCGATTCTCGACGGCAGCTATCCGCGCCGCGAGGACGATGCGAACGCGAGCATCTCCGCCGAGGCGTCCGCCGCCGCGCGGCACTACGGAGAGGAGTTCTCGCGGCTCGACGAGAGCCTGGGACGGATCTTCGCCGACCTCGGCCACGGGCTCGGGCAGGCCCGCGACTGGCTGGCCGATCGGCTGCGGGATCTCTCCGAGCCGCGCCGCCGCGATGACCGGGACCGGCGCTCGGACCCCCGCGGTTGGTGACCTGTTCGAACGGACCCCAGCGACCGGCAGGGCCGATTTCCGCGGTCGATTCGCGCTGAGACCGGGTAGCGAGCCGGTCGCCGCGATCGAGCGCGGAAATCGGTATTTCCCGTATCGATGAATTCCGCAGGAGCGCCGGTTCGGGCCGATTGGCTCGCGGGTGCGCCGGTTCAGGCCAGCCGGCGGGCGAGGAAATCGAGGGTTCGCGTCCAGGCCAGCCGGGAGGCCTCGGCGTGGAAGAACATCGGATGCGGGTTGTCGAAGGCGTGCTCGGCACCGGGGTAGGTGTGGAACTCGGCGCCCGCCGCGGTCAGCACTTCCCGCACCTGCTCGACCACCTTGGGCGGGAAGAAGCTGTCGCCCAGTCCCCAGTGGTGCAGGCTGGGGCAGCGTACCTGCGGCGCCAGCTCGAGCAGCTCGGGAATCGCCGAGCCGTAGTAGGAGACCAGGGCGTCCGGGGCGTTCTCGGCGGCCACCTGGAAGCCGAGCCCGCCGCCGAAACAGAACCCCAGCACGGCGACCTTCCCGGTCACTTCCGGTGCCGCGCGCAGCACGTCGAGGACGGCCGAGGCGTCCGCGGTGGTCTGCCGCCAGTCGAGCCGCTGCGAGGCTCCCACGCCCTCCTGGACGTAGCTCGGGCTGTCCTCGTCGAACGTCATCCCGCCCAGCCGGAAGTACAACTCGGGCGCATACGCGACGTAGCCGGCCGCGGCCAGGTCGGCGCACCGCCGCTCAATGGCGGGACTGACACCGAAGATCTCCTGCAGCACGAGAACACCCGGTCCGCCACCGGCGGCGGGCAGCCACCGGTGCACGGGCAGGTTCCCGTCCGGACGCATGACCTCGACGACATCGCTCACCCGGCCCATCCTGCACCACCCGAGCCCCGGGACGGCGCGCCCTTTCGGGCGAACTCCGCCGGCATCGGGATCTGGCGCGCGCTGACCGCGCGTCTTACGATGACAACGGACGATGGCCGTCCGGCAGCGCACGACAGGAGTACCGATGGCAGGGAAATTCGAGGTCTATCAGGACTCGGCCGGCAAATACCGCTTCCGGCTCAAGGCCGGCAACGGCGAGGTGGTGGCCACCGGCCAGGCATACGCCAGTCTCGCCGGCGCCAAGGACGGTTGCGCCGCGGTGCAGCGGGCGGCCGACGGCGCCAAGGTCGTGGAAGTGACGACGGACTGAGCGTCGCGATGCGGCGTGGCCCGGACCGCTCCATCGGCCGGAGGCGGGCCACGCCGCAATCCACCCCGAGGGGCCGGACGTGCCCGCCGAGGCTCGCGGGGTCCGGCCGGTCCCGCTCGGTTTGACCGGGTTCGGATCGGGCACGTATTGTTGACCCTCGGTGCCCGTGGGCTTGTTGGCAGCCGGTTCGTCCGGATCGCCCGCCCACGCCGGCATCTGCATTCATCGAGATCGAAGAGAGTGGGTCAGGCGTGTACGCGATCGTGCGCAGTGGCGGCCGCCAGCACAAGGTTGCCGTCGGCGATGTCCTGGAGATCGACAAGGTCGAGGCGGCGGTGGGTGACAGCGTGGCGCTGACCCCGCTGATGATCGTCGACGGCGAGTCCATCACCACCGAGGCCAAGAAGCTGGCCAAGGTCAGCGTCAGCGCCGAGGTGCTGGGTCAGACCAAGGGTGAGAAGATCCGCATCCTGAAGTACAAGAACAAGACGGGGTACAAGAAGCGCCAGGGCCACCGGCAGAAGTACACCCAGGTCAAGGTCACCGGAATCGAAGGCTGAGGCAGCACGAGATGGCACACAAGAAGGGCGCATCCAGCTCCCGCAACGGGCGCGACTCCAACTCCCAGCGGCTCGGCGTGAAGCGCTTCGGCGGCCAGGCCGTGAACGCCGGCGAGATCCTCGTCCGCCAGCGCGGCACCCACTTCCACCCCGGTGAGGGCGTGGGCCGGGGCGGCGACGACACCCTGTTCGCGCTGCGGGCCGGCGTCGTCGAGTTCGGCACCCGTCGCGGCCGCAAGGTCGTCAACGTGGCACTCGCCGAGTAACACCCGAGAACTTCAACGATGGGGCGGTCCTGACGGACCGCCCCATCGTCATCTCCGCAGCCACCGTTCCGGGTCACCAGGGGTGCGGACGGTCTGTGGACGTGTCCGTCTCGCGGTCGCCCTCGTCGACGCCGCGCCCGGAGGGCGGATCAGTGGCCGCGGCGACCTTCGTCGCCGATGGCCGGCGGACTGGCTGGTGGGGTTCGGGACGCGGTGGCGGTGTGCGAGGATGGCGGCCACCACGGTGGGGCTACTGGAGGCGACGATGCGGTCGGCGATCAGGCGGGGCGCGGCCGTCCTGGCGACCGCTCTGCTGCTGTTGCTCACCGGTTGCACGGTGTCCGGGACGATCGAGGTGCGGACGGCGGAGGAGGTCGTCGTCGATCTCACCTTCCGCAACGATGCGCTGACCGACTACCACTGCGACGCCCAGTTCGTCCGCGGCTTCTCGCTGGACGTCGAGATCCTGGACGACGAGCGGGGCCAGTTGTGTCATGTGACCGGGTCCGTCCATCCGGAGAAGCTGCGGCCCTATCTTGGCGTCGCCCACGCCGGCGAGTCCCTGGTGGTTTCGTTCAACCCGCTCGCCCTCGCGCCGGGCAGCGCCTCGCCGGGCGGTTCCCCGTTCTCGTCGATCAACACCCTGGACGTCGCCCTCCGATTTCCGGGCCGGGTGCTGCGCAGCACCGGCGTCGCGGACGGCAACGTCGTCCACTTCCGCGACCCACGGCAGATCGCCGAGCCGTACGGGCTGTCCGCCGAGGCGCTGGACCATCCCGGACCGCCCTGGGCGATCAGCGGGCCGCTGGCGGGTTTCGCCGCCGGGGTGGTGGCCACCGGCGTGTGGCTGGTGATCCGCAAACGCCGATCGGCTCGGGGCGGAACGCCGGCCGGCGAGCCCGACGGTGCGGGTCAGGCGACGGAGGAACCGCAGCCAGCCGGCGCCGGCGATCCGGGCACCCGGCTGCCGGACGCGGCGGCGGCCGGCCGAGGGTCGCCGGCTGGGCCTGGGCCTGGCCCTGGCCCTGGGCCTGGGACGCCGGCGACCGCGACGCACCCGCCGTCCGCCCCGCGCCCGCGTCCGCGTCCGGACGACAGCGTGTGGGCACCACCGCCCGAGCCTTGACGCGGCAGGCGAGCGGGGGAGCCGTGCCCGGTGAACGGCCCGGATCGCCTGCCGTTCGGTGGCTGTGGGACGATGAGAGGCGGTCCCCACCACCCACGCACACGTCTGGAAGTTCGCCATGGCCATTCCCTCGTTCGTCGACTCCGCGACCCTGACGGTCGCCGGGGGCAACGGCGGGCACGGCTGCGCGTCCATCCGGCGGGAGAAGTTCAAGCCGCTGGGCGGACCGGACGGCGGCAACGGCGGCAACGGCGGCTCGGTCGTGCTGCGGGTCGACTCCGGGCTGACCACACTGGTCGAGTACCACCGCCAGTCGCAGCGCCGGGCCGGCAACGGCCAGCCCGGCAAGGGTGACCACGCCAACGGCGCGAACGCCGACGACATCGTCCTGGCCGTGCCCGACGGCACCGTGGTCAGCGACGCGGACACCGGCGAGGTCCTGGCCGACCTGGTCGGCGCCGAGGCCGAGGTGGTCGTCGCCGCCGGCGGCCGCGGCGGCCTGGGCAACGCGGCCCTGGCGTCCGCCACCCGCAAGGCGCCCGGCTTCGCCCTGCTCGGCGAAGAGGGCGAGGCGCGCCGGATCACCCTCGAGCTCAAGGTGCTCGCCGACGTCGGCCTGGTCGGCTTCCCGAGCGCCGGCAAGTCGTCGCTGATCGCCGCGATCAGCCGGGCCCGTCCCAAGATCGCCGACTACCCGTTCACCACGCTGGTGCCGAACCTGGGCGTGGTGGTGGCCGGTGACGTCACCTTCACCGTCGCCGACGTGCCCGGGCTGATCGAGGGGGCGTCCGAGGGCCGCGGCCTGGGCCACGACTTCCTGCGGCACATCGAGCGTTGTCAGGCCATCGTCCACGTGATCGACTGCGCCACCTACGAGCCCGGACGCGACCCGGTCACCGACCTGGACGTGATCGAGGGGGAACTGGCGGCACACGGCGGACTGGAGGACCGGCCGCGGATGGTGGCGCTGAACAAGATCGACGTCGCCGACGCCGCCGAGCTGGCCGAGATGGTCCGGGCCGACCTGGAGGGCAGGGGGCTGCCGGTCTTCCCGGTCTCCACCAAGACCGGCGAGGGTCTGCGGGCGCTCACCTTCGCGATGGCCGACCTGGTCGTCGAACGCCGGGCCGCGGCGCCCAAGCCGGAGCCGAAGCGGATCGTGATCCGGCCGGCGCCGGTGGCCGGCGGTCCCGAGTTCACCATCCGCCGGCAGGGCGACGGTGAGGGCGGGTTCGTCTGGCGGGTGCGCGGCGAGAAGCCGGAACGCTGGGTGCGGCAGACCGACTTCGCCAACGGCGAGGCCGTCGGCTACCTGGCCGACCGGTTCGCGCGGCTCGGCATCGAGGACGAGTTGCTGGCGCAGGGCGCCCGGGCCGGGGACGCGGTGGCGATCGGGTCGGGAGAGCATCCGGTGGTGTTCGACTTCGCCCCTCAGGTGGAGATCGGGGCCGAGCTGCTGTCGCGCCGCGGCGAGGACCAGCGGCTGTTCGACGAACGCGAATCGGTGAAGCGTCGGCGCCGTTTGGACGCCGAGTACCACGCCGCCAAGCAGGCGGAGCAGTCGACCCGGCTGGCCCAGGACGGCTACGCCGGCGACGACCCGGACGCCGCGGACGCCGCCGACACAGACGGCGCGCCACTGGGGGCGGCGGAGACCGAGGAGGGGCAGTGAGCATTCGCCGCCAGATCGCGGATGCCCAGCGGGTGGTCGTCAAGATCGGCTCGTCCTCGCTGACCGGACGCCGCGGGTTGAACGCCGAGCGGATGCAGCACCTGGTCGCCACCCTGGCAGGCCTGCGCCGCGACGGACGCGAGGTGGTGCTGGTCTCCTCCGGTGCCGTGGCCGCCGGGATGCCGGCGCTCGGCATGAAGCACCGCCCGCGCGACCTGGCCAGCCAGCAGGCGGCGGCGTCCGTCGGTCAGGGGCTGCTGATCGAGCGCTACGACGCGTTGTTCGCGGCGCACTCGCTGGTGGTCGGCCAGGTGTTGCTGACCGTCGACGACCTCACCCGGCAGGCCCACTATCGCAACGCACTGCGCACCTTCACCCGGCTGCTGCAGCTCGGTGCCGTCCCGGTGGTGAACGAGAACGACACGGTCGCCACCCATGAGATCAGGTTCGGCGACAACGACCGGCTTGCTGCCCTGGTGGCGCACCTGGTGCGCGCCGACGCCCTGGTGCTGCTGTCCGACGTCGACGCGCTCTACACCCGGCACCCCGCCGAGCCCGGGGCCGAGCGGATCGTCGAGGTGGCGGATGTGGACGACCTCGAGGTGGACACCTCGAGGATCGGGTCGGCGGTGGGCACCGGTGGGATGACCACCAAGCTGGAGGCCGCCCGGATCGCCACCGCGGGCGGTATCCCGGTGGTGCTGGCACACTTCGACGACCACGCCGCGGCGCTGGCCGGCGGCGACGTCGGCACCGTCTTCCTGGCCACCGGGAAGAAGCGCTCGCGGCGGCTGATGTGGCTGGCCTACGCCTCGCAGACCAAGGGCGACCTGGTCCTGGACGCGGGTGCCGTCCGGGCCGTGCTGGAACGCAAGGCGTCCCTGCTGCCGGCCGGCATCACCGCGGTGCACGGCGACTTCCTGGCCGGAGAGCCGGTACGGCTGGTGGATCCGGCCGGTTCGGTGGTGGCTCGCGGCATCGTCAACTACGACGCCGCCGACCTGCCCGGCCTGCTGGGCAGGAGCACCCACCAACTGGTCGAGGAGCGTGGACCGGAGTTCGACCGCGAGGTCGTCCATCGTGACGCGCTGATCGTCAAGCTGCGCCGTGGGCGGTGATGCCTGCTGACCGTCAGCTGAGCCGTGGGCGCGGGCCTGCTGGTCGCCATGCTGAGCCGTGGGCGCGGGGCGTGCTGGTCGCCATGCTGAGCCGTGGGCGCGGGGCGTGCTGATCGTGATGCTCCGCCATGGCGTAGGCCTGCTGATCGCTATGGTGCGCCGTGGCGCAGAAGCCCGGTCGTAGTCCGGGTTCGCCTCGCAGTCCCGGCGCTCGCCGGCGTCACGTGTGGCCGGCGTCGCGGGCCGGCTTTGCGTGGTCCCGCCGTCCGTCGAGCCGGTCGATCCCTCGCCCGGGGTGCCGCCGATCTCACCATCGGTGCCCGATCTCGCCTTCGGCGACGACTCTCGCGTTATTTCATGACATCGGTCACGGATCGGGCCAGTGGACACCGATGGTGAGATCCGGTGGGCCCCGGTCCCCGACGCCACTGATGGTGAGATCCGGTGGGCCCCGGTCCCCGACGCCACTGATGGTGAGATCGGTGGAGCCGGGTCCCGGGGATCACCACTCGAACGACCGGCAGGGCAAGGCCCGGACGCCGCTGAGGCGTTCGGTCGCCAGACCGAGAGTCCTTCGGGCAGCAGTGGGGGAAGCAGGGTACGGATCAGGGGGCCAGTCCGACTGCCGGCGTTCGGTCAACCGCTCCGCCGGCATGGTGAGCGACAGCGCCGCTACGGCCTCCGCGCCGCGCATCACCGCGACGCCGAGGCAGGCGACCCCGCCTTCGTCTCCTCCAGTTCGGTGGAGAAGCCACGGCTGCGGGTGATCGCCAGGGCGGCCGCGAGCTGATCGACGCTGAGCGTGCCCTGCCGCAGGTACGCCGCCGGCTGATCGTGCGGGACGCCGCGGGCGGCCAGCAGCGCGCGGCCCATCGCGGAGGTCGCGGCGGAGATGCGGCGTCCGATCTCGGAGAACACCCGGACGGCGCGCTCGGGCTCGACCGTGTCAACGGACAGCACCTCGTCGCCGACCAGGACGCCGAGGTGGACCAGTTCGTCGGCCTCGCGGACAGCGTGACCAGGGCTGGTTGCAGGGACTGGGCCAGGCTCTGCGGCGTGAGGAAGCGCCCGGCGAGGGTCATCGCGTGGCGCCCAGCCGGTAGTCTCCCCGGTGGTCTCCGACTGGGTGGCCAAACCGCGCCCGCATCGTCGAGAGGCCCGGTAGGCGGTGGACTTGTCGTCGCCGGTGGCCGCCGCCAACTCGGTGAGCGGCGCGCCGTCCGGTCCGGCCCCGGCGAGTGCGGTGAGCAGCGTCAGGGCACGGTCGATAGCCTCTACGCGTGGTCCGTTCGTCATGCGTACCCGCTCGCCGCCGCGACCGCACCCTCACAGATTGGTGATCCCGATGACCCAGCCCCTGTCTCGCGACAGCTTCACCGGATCCGTGCTGGGGGCGAGTGCGCCGCCCGAACCGGGCATGCTGCACCTCGGCATCGGCAACTTCCACCGCGCCCACGCGGCGGTCTACACCGCCAAGGCGATGGCCGCGCAGGGGGGTGACTGGGGGATCGTCGCGGTCGCCAACCGCTCCCGGCGGGTGGTCGACGCGCTGGCCGGCCAGGACTACCTGTACTCGATCCTGGAGCTGTCCAGCGCCGGCGAGCGGGTCGATGTGATGGACGTCCACCGGGAGACCCTGGTCGCGGCCGACCAGGCCGCCGAGCTGATGGCCCGGATCGCCGATCCCGCGATCAGGATCGTCACCATGACGATCTCCGAGAACGGCTACTGCCGCAACGCGGTCACCGGCGATCTCGACATCGACGGCGACCTGATCGGCGCCGACCTGGCCAACCCGGACGCCCCCCGCACCAGCATCGGCCAGCTGGCCGGCGCGCTGATCCGGCGCTACGCCCGCGACGCGTCGCCGATCACCGTCCTGTCCTGCGACAACCTGGTCTCCGCCGGGCACACCGCGCACAAGATGGTCAGCCAGTACCTGCAGGCCACCGCCACCCCGGACGGCTTCCACGACTGGTTCGCCAGCCAGGTCACCTTCCCCAACGCGATGGTCGACCGGATCGTGCCCGGCATGACCGACGTCACCCGGGCCAAGGTCGAGCAACTGCTGGGCCTCGCCGACGCGGTCCCGGTGCCCGCCGAACGGTTCAGCATGTGGGTGATCGAGGACCGGTTCGCCGCCGGGCGTCCGGCCTGGGAGGAGGCGGGCGCGATCTTCTCCGACGAGGTGGAGGCCTACGAACTGGTCAAGCTGCGGCTGCTGAACGGCTCGCACTCGCTGATCTCCTACCTGGGCGGCCTGGACGGCCGGCCGACCATCCCGTCCAGCTTCGATCAGGACTTCGTCCGGGAGTGCGTCACCGAGCTGCTGAACACCGAGTACCTGCCCAGCATCGCGCTGCCGTCCGGCTTCGACCCGCAGGCCTACATCGCGCAGCTGTTCGACCGTTGGGGCAACCACGCCCTCGGCGACGCCACCGCGAGGGTCGGCTCGGACGGCTCGCTGAAGCTGCTGCAGCGGGTGCCCGACCCGGCGCTGCGGATGCTCGACCTGGGCCAGGTGCCGCAGCAGCTGGCGCTGATGGTGGCCGGCTGGATCGCCTGCGTCTGTCCGCCGGACGGCTTCGATCCCGGGTCGATCGCCGCCGCGATGATCGAGCCGGCCAAGGAGCGGCTGGCCGCGGTGACCGCCGGCGCCGGATCGACCCGGCACCGCGTCGAGGCCATCGTCCGGGGTGGCTTCTTCCCCGAGGCGCTCGCCGAGCGCGACGAGTTCACCGAGCGGGTCGCCGACTTCGTCCGGATCATCGCCACCTCCGGCGTCCGGGACGCGGCCAGGGCCGCCCTGGACGCCCGCCAACCCTGACCAACCCGAAGGCCCTGAAAGGACTGTCGATGAAGACGCTCAAGATCCACTCAGCCGAGAAGGTCACCATCGAGGACGTCCCGGTCCCCGACCCGGGTGAGGGCGAGCTGCGGGTCCGGATGATGTACGGCGGCATCTGTGGCTCGGACCTGCACTACTACTTCGAGGGCCGCAACGGCGCCTTCGTGGTCACCGAACCACTGGTCCCGGGCCACGAGATGTCCGGCGTGGTCGACCTGGACCCGTCCGGACGCCTGGCGCCGGGCACCCCGATCACGATCGCGCCGGCCACCTACGGCGACTCCGAGCCGGGGATCGAGGACCGTCCCTACCTGTGGCCCAATGGCAGCTACTTCGGCAGCGCGTCCACCAGGCCGCACACCCAGGGCGGGATGAGCGAGTACCGGGTGGTGAAGGACTTCATGATCCGGGTGCTGCCGGAGGGCCTCGGCCTGAAGGAGGCGTCGCTGGCCGAGCCGCTGGCGGTCGCGCTGCACGCGATCGTGCAGGCCGGCGGCGTCGAGGGCAGGAAGGTGCTGGTCACCGGATCGGGCCCGATCGGGTTGTGCGTCGCGGCCGCCGCGGTGGTGAAGGGCGCCCTCGAGGTGACCGCCACCGACGTCCTGGACGGCCCGCTGTCGCGGGCGAAGTCGCTGGGCGTGCAGCACACCATCAACGTCCGCGAGGAGCAGATCCCGGCGCTGGCCTACGACGTCGTCTTCGAGTGCTCCGGCGTCGGCCCGGCGATCAGCCCGGCGCTGGCCGCGGCCCGGCGCGGCGGCACCGTCGCCCAGGTCGGCATGCTGCCCGACCGCGAGATCGGAGTGAACCTGGCGCCCTTCGTCTCCAAGGAGGTCACCTACGTCGGCTGCTTCCGGTTCAACGACGAGATCGGCGAGGCGATCGAGTTGCTGGCCGCCCACCCGCAGCTGGCCGGGGTGATCACCCACGTGATCGACGCCGACGACATCGTCGAGGCCTTCCACACCGCCCGGAACAGCCAGGAGTCCGGCAAGGTCGTGGTCTCGCTCTGGCTCGGCGGGCAGGCCTGACCGCCACCCTGCGAACGAGGGGGCGTCGGTGGGGCGGTTGACGCGTGACCCCATCGCGACCCGAACACGAGAAGTCTGGACTCATCCACGGTTGGATCGTCTACCTCATCCTGGTGAGCCGATGAGTGCAGACTTCTCGTGTGCTGCCTCGTCAACGGAGCCGGCGCAGTCGCACCCAGGTGCGGGAGGTCGGCGCGCAGCGACTGTTCGTCAGCAGGGCGGCTGACCGGCGTCCGAGCCGGACGGCTATTCTGCGGCGGTGACTTTCATCGATCAGGCCAGGGCCGCCAAGCGGGCCGGGATCGCCCTGGCCACGCTGAACCGCGCGGCCAAGGACGCCGCCCTGCATGCCATGGCCGACGCGCTCGCCGACGCCGAACGTGAGGTGCTGGAGGCGAACCGGCGCGATGTCGACCGGGCCCGGGAGAACGGTACCTCGGACGCCCTGATCGACCGGCTGCGGCTCAACCCGCAGCGGATCGACGGCATGGTGGGCGGGCTGCGCGACCTGGCCGGGCTCCCCGACCCGGTCGGCGACGTGGTGCGCGGCTGGACCAACGCCAACGGCGTCCAGGTGCGCCAGGTGCGGGTGCCGTTCGGGGTGGTCGGCATCATCTACGAGGCGCGGCCCAACGTCACCGCCGACGCGGCGGGTATCTGCGTCAAGTCCGGCAACGCCGCGCTGCTGCGCGGCTCGTCCTCGGCGCTGGAGTCGAACCGGGCCGTGGTGACGGCGCTGCGGACGGGGCTGGCGGCGTCCGGGTTGCCGGTGGACGGCGTCCAGCTGGTCGAGGGCGGGCGCGAGGTCACCGAGGAGATGATGGCCGCCCGCGGGCTCGTCGACGTGCTGATCCCGCGCGGCGGGGCCGGCCTGATCAACGCGGTCGTCGAGGGCAGCAAGGTGCCGGTGATCGAGACCGGTACCGGCAACTGCCACATCTTCGTCGACGCCACCGCCGACCAGGAGATGGCGCTGGGCATTCTGCTCAATGCGAAGGTGCAGCGGCCCAGCGTCTGCAACGCCGCCGAGACCCTGCTGGTGCACGCCGCGATCGCCGACGAGTTCCTGCCGAAGGCGCTGGCCGCGCTCGCCGGTCAGGGCGTCACGGTGCACGGAACGGACGCCGTCCGCGGCTACTCCGACGCCGTGGTGCCGGCCGGCCCGGACGAGTTCGACGGCGAGTACCTGTCGCTGGACATCGCCGCCGACGTGGTGGACTCGGTCTCTGCCGCGATCGACCACATCCGGGCGCACAGCACGGGCCATTCCGAGACCATCCTCACCAATGACCGGGCGGCGGCGAACCGGTTCGTCGCCGAGGTGGACGCCGCCGCGGTGCTGGTGAACGCCTCGTCCAGGTTCGTCGACGGCGGCGAGTTCGGCTTCGGCGCCGAGATCGGCATCTCCACCCAGAAGCTGCATGCCCGCGGACCGATGGGGCTGGCCGAGATGAC
>JBGALC010000079.1:0-12119 GCA_044224095.1 Micropruina sp.
GGCTCGGTGTTGGTCGCGGCGATGGACAGGTCGGAGGCGAAGAACACCCGGAACGCGACGTACTCGACCACCAGCACCGCCAGCCAGGGCAGTGCCATCAGTCCGGCGAAGGAGACGAAGGTCAGCCCGGCCGCGGACATCGCCAGCAGGTTGGTCAGGTTCGACACCGGCAGCAGCAGCGACCCGGCGTTGGCCAGGTGGGTACAGGCGTAGGCATGCGGCTTGGGGCGCACGCCCATCCGGGACGCGGTTGCGAAGACCACCGGCGTCAGCAGGACGACGGTGGCGTCCAGCGACAGCACCGCGGTGACGGCGGCGGCGAGGGCGAAGACGAAGACCAGCAGGCGGTGCGCGTCGCCGTGACTCCTGGCGGCCATCAGGGCACCGGCATAGCGGAACAGTCCGTCGGCGTCGCACAGCTCGCTGATCACCAGCACCGCGGCCAGGAAGGCCACCACCGGGAGGAGATGCTCGACCTCGGCCCAGGCCTTGTCCCAGCCCAGCGCCCCGGTGAACAGCACGACCAGTGCGGCCGGCACGGCGGCGACGGCTTCGGGCAGGCCTCGGGGCCGCACCACGGCGAAGCCGAGCACGACCACCAGCATGACGACCGAGACGACCTCGCCCACGGGCGTTCACCCTAGACCTGTGTGACGTGGCGCCAGTTCCACCGCCCGGGTATGTCGTCGGGCGGCTTCTCATCGGACCGGGGTCTGTCGGGTGGTTCGCATCCGGTAGGGCCGCCTGATGGGTGGCACCTCACCGATCTCACCATCGGTGTCGGCTGTGCCCTTCGGTGACGGCTCTCGTGTCATTGCCCGAAAGTCGCCACGGATCGGGTCAGCGGGCACCGATGGTGAGATCGGCGGGTCAGCCCCGGCGCAGTGACGCCGGGCCGCCGGGCACCCCGATCCGGACGCCGGTGTCGGCCAGCCGGACGTCGTCCACCCGGTAGACGGCCAAGCAGCGGTCGGCGTACAGCTGGGCGACGATCCGTTGCGAGTCGCGGCTGAACACCACCCCCTGCGCGGCGGCGCCGGTCGGCAGCTCGGAGACCGCGCGCAGGCGTCCGTCGTCGTTGGCGAACAGCACCAGGCGCCCGGGCAGCGGTCGGCGTACAGCTGGGCGACGATCCGTTGCGAGTCGCGGCTGAACACCACCCCCTGCGCGGCGGCGCCGGTCGGCAGCTCGGAGACCGCGCGCAGGCGTCCGTCGTCGTTGGCGAACAGCACCAGGCGCCCGGTGGCGCTGTGGCCGGGCTGATCGGGCGGGATCTGGCTGCCGGCCATGCACAGCGCGACCACCCAGCGACCGTCGGGGGAGATCGCGACGCCCTCGGGCACCGACGGCACGGCCGCGTGATCGACGGACCGGTAGGGAGCGGCACCGGTGTCGACCAGGGTGACCAGGTCGGCGTCCGCCACGCTGCGCCCGCCGCGGACGTCCTTGCCCGCCCAGCCG
This sequence comes from Micropruina sp., assembly GCA_044224095.1. Classification (GTDB taxonomy): domain Bacteria; phylum Actinomycetota; class Actinomycetes; order Propionibacteriales; family Propionibacteriaceae; genus Micropruina. The sequence continues at coordinate 1,462 of JBGALC010000079.1, forward strand.
ACGCTGCCGATCACCGCCCAGCGGCCAGCGGCGTCGGCGTCCACCACGTAGGGGCTCACCCCGGTGGCCAGCCGATCCGGCCGCAGGGTCACCTCGGCGCCGGTCAGGTCGAGCACCGCCGCGCCCTGCTCGTCGCGCAGCGAGACGATCGCCGTGCCGTCGGGCAGGACGCCGATCCCGGCGAGTCGTCCGGACGACACCGCGAGCCGCTGCCGCTGGTCGACCGTGCCGCCGGCGACGTCGAAGACGACCACCTCGCCGCTCACCGTGGTGGCCAGCAGCCGGCTGCCGTCGGGGGTGAAGGCCACCGCCTGCGGGTGGCTGCCCAACTCGATGACCTCGACCGCCGCCGCGTCCCCGCCGAACCGGACCACCTGGAGGATCTCGTGGAAGACCAGCGCCCCGGCGTCGGCATCGTAGGACGTCGGCGCAGCCACAGCGGCCAGCCGGGCGTCGGGGGAGAGGGCGACCGCCTGCGGCGGCCCGACGATCGAGGTCCGGACGTCGACCGTGGCCAGCACGGCGGGCGGTTCGGCGTCCAGGTCGATCAGGCTGAGCGTGTCTGCGCCGACGCCGGCCGGGAACAGGTCCCGGCCGGCGTCGCGAACCAGCTTGGCGTCGTTGGCGCTGACGAACAGCTCCACGTCAGTACCCCAGCGCGGGGTCCACCACGTTGCGCAGCGGGCGTCCGGCCAGATAGAGCTTGATGTTCTCGCAGAAGATCTCGCAGATGCGCTCGTCCTCCTTGTTGTCCAGGCCTCCGGAGTGCGGGCTGACCAGCACATTCTCCAGATCCCAGAGCGGGGAGTCGGCGGGCAGCGGCTCGACCGCGAAGACGTCGAGGGCGGCGAAGCCGACCTGACCGGCACGCAGCGCGTCGACCAGGGCGTCCTCGTCGATCACGGTGCCGCGTCCGACGTTCACGACCGTCACGCCGGGCTTGGCCAGCGACAGCACCTGCGCGTTGATCAGCTTCTCGGTCTGCGCGGTGCCGGGCAGGGTGAGCACGATGTGGTCGGCGCGGGCGACGATGCTCTCCAGGTCGTCCAGGGCATGTACCTCGTCGACGTTCTCGACCTCGCTCACCTGCCGCTTGACGCCCAGCACGGTCATGCCCAGCGCCTTGCAGCGCTTCGCGACCTGCTGCCCGATGCCACCCAGGCCGGCGATCAGCACCGTGCTGCCCTCGATCGGACGGCCGACCACCCGGGTCGGCCAGTCGTGGGCCCGCTGCTGGCGCTGCAGCCGGGGCAGCTCCTTGCAGCCGCAGAAGATGCCGAAGACCGCCCACTCGGCCAGCGGAATGCCGTGGGCGCCGGCCGAGGTGGTGAACACGATCCGCTGCAGTGCCTCGTCCGGCAGCCCGGCGGCCACCACCTGGCCGCCGCCGCCGGCGGCCATCGTCATCACCCAGCGCAGCCCGGGGTTGGCGGCGACGGTGCGGGCCAGGGCCGGCGGCTGCACGTCCGGGATGCCGTACAGCACCTCGGCGCTGTCCACCAAGGCGTCGAAGCGTGCCTGCTGCTCGGGCGTCCGGCTGAACGACGGGTCGCCGGCGAAGTCGGCGGGGTGACGCATCGGCGGCAGCAGCTCCTGATCGACGACCACCTCGATCCGGGGGTCGACGGCGGCCACCCGGTCGCACAGTTCGGGGGCCAGCGGGGTGGCGACGACCACCCGCACCGTGTCCTGCTCAGGCATGCACTGTCTCCTGTCCGGCGTCGTTGAGGTCCGTCAGACTACGACCCCTGGTTTCCGGGGTGACGAAGGTGGTGAAGAACGAGATCAGGGCGAGGATGGCCGAGTAGGTGGCGATCACCCACCAGGCGTTCCCGGTCACAGCCAGCAGCGAGGCGCCGACCAGCGGAGCGATGCCACCGGCGATCACCGCGGAGAACTCCCGGGCGGTGGCCACGCCGGTGAACCGGTGGGTGTTGCCGAACAGCTCCGGCAGCAGCGCGCACTGCGGGCCGAGCATCGCCTGGACGCCGATGCCGATGCCGACGCCCATCACCAGCAGCACCAGCCAGACCTGGCCCACCGTCAGCAACCAGAACCCGGGGAAGGCGAACAGGGCGGTGAAGAAGGCACCCCAGCGGTAGACCGGGACCCGGCCGAACCGGTCGGACAGGGCGCCGAACAGGACCACGGTGAAGACCGAGATGACGGCCGCCACCACGGCACCCCAGGTGCCGATCAGCTGCTGCCCCTTGTAGACCTCGAGGCTGGCGACGTAGGCGAGCAGCCGGGCGGAGTAGATCGAGGAGTTGCCGTTCTCACCCATCCGCAGGCCGATGCCGATCAGGATGTTGCGCCTGGAAGTGGCGATCGCCTGGCCGACGCTCTGCTTGACGTGCTCGCCCTGCTCGGCCTCGGCCTCTTCGAGTGCCTCGAACGCGGGGGACTCCTTGAGTCGCATCCGGATCACCACGGCGACGACGATGAGCACGGCCCCGAGCAGGAACGGCACCCGCCACAGCCAGCCGAACAGGACCTCGCGGTTCGCCAGGCCCAGCAGCGCGAAGGTGCCGGCGCCGAGCAGGGTGCCGACCTGGATGCCGACGAAGGGAGGCCCTGGGCGATGCGCAGCGCCACCAGCAGGATGGCTCCCCAGATGCCGGCCATCTCGTAGGTGGGCGGAGAGCGTATGGCTGAGACATGAGAGCTCTTTTGTTCTCTATGCGATGTGACCATCATGCACCATAGAACGAACGATAGTCAATAGATCGAACGCAACGGGACGCGTGTCCACACCGAGCTCTCGGGGTCGGTTCGGCGGCGTCCCGGGATCGGGGTGCGTCGATGCGGAGTGGTGCCGGTGCGGAAAGGGGTCGTCCGTCGTGCCGGGTGACGCCGGTGCCGAAGGGGCCGCCCGGGAAGTCGCCGGACCGGCCGCGGCGGCGCGGCTCAGCCGGTGGCCATCGGGTTGCCGAGCAGCATGGCGATCCTGCTCAGCTCCGCGACCAGCTGGTCGCGGACGGCGTCGGTCCAGTCGGACTTGTGCTTGGTGACGCTGATCGCCAGGATCGGCGCCCGGACGCCGCGGGTGGGGACCACCATGGCCAGGCCGACCACGCTGTCGGCCGACTCCTCGTCGTCGATCGCGTAGCCCCGCGCGCGGGCCAGCCGGATGTCCTTGAGCAGCCGGGGAACCGTCCGGCGCGAGCGGCTGGTCAGCCGCGGCAGCTCGTCGATCCCGCAGTAGAGGCGTTCGATCTCGGAGTCGTCCAGCCTGGCCAGCAGCGCCTTGCCCTGCGCGCACGAGGACGCCGGCAGCCGGTCGCCGATGTTGGTGGTGAGCCGGATCGCGGGGTGTCCCTCGTAGCGGGCCAGGCACAGCGTGTCGATGCCGGCCGCGGTCGACAGCCGCAGGGTCTCGCCGCGGAACACCTCCGACTCCAGGCAGGCGCGGTGGAACTCGCTGACCTGGTCGAGGCGGGCCAGGTACGAGCCGCCGAGCTCGACCAGCTTGCGGCCGAGCGAGTAGCCGAGGTCGTCGCGCCGGATCAGCCCGCCGAGCTCCAGCGCCGTGCAGATGGTGCTGGTCGACGACTTGGGCACCCCGAGGTCCCGGCTCAGGTCGGACAGCGTCATGCTGCCGGACTCGCTGGACGCGATGGCGTCCAGCACGGCGACGGCCCGGCTCACCGCGGGAGCGGCCCCGGGGGGAGTGACATCGGTTCCACCACGTACGGGAGACATGCCCGCACCCTAGCGCTCGTTCATCTGAATGAACACCATCCAGTGGGCCGGCGACCGGTCCGGCATCGCGGAGGCTCCCGCGTCCGGTGGGTGCGGGCGACGTCCGGCGTGGGCCATACTCCCCGCCATGGGACGCGACATCGAGGCCAAGACGTACACCAGGGAGCAGCGGCAGCGTTACCGCGAGAAGGTGCAGCACTGCCTGGACGTGTTCGAGCAGATGCTGGCCACCGACAGCTTCGAGTTCGACGAGCCGCTGAGCGGCATGGAGATCGAGCTGAACCTGGTCGGCACCGACTACCTGCCCAGGATGCACAACGCCGACGTGCTGGCCGCGATCGCCGATCCCGAGTACCAGACCGAGCTCGGCCGCTTCAACATCGAGTTCAACGTGCCGCCCGGCCGGTTGGCCGGAGACGCGTTGGTCAGGCTCGAGGAATCGCTGCGGGCGTCGATGAACGAGGCCGAGCGACGGTCGGCGGCGCTCGGCACGCACATCATCATGACCGGCATCCTGCCCACCGTCATGCCGGAGACCTTCGAGGGCGACTGGATGAGCCAGAACGTCCGGTACGCGGCGATCAACGACGCGGTGCTGGCCGCGCGCGGCGAGGACATCCACATCGACATCGAGGGACCCGGCGGTGAGACCCTCACCCGCTACATCGACTCGGTCGCGCCGGAATCGGCCTGCACCTCGATGCAGCTGCATCTGCAGGTCCGCCCCGACGAGTTCGCCGACCACTGGAACGCGGCCCAGGTGCTGGCCGGTCCACAACTGGCGATGGCGGCGAACTCACCGTTCCTGATGGGCCGGCAGCTGTGGGCCGAGACCCGGATCGTGCTGTTCGCGCAGGCCACCGACACCCGCCCGATCGAGTACGCGAACCAGGGGGTGCGGCCCCGGGTGTGGTTCGGCGAACGCTGGATCACCTCCATCTTCGATCTCTTCGAGGAGAACGCCCGCTGGTTCCCCGCCCTGCTACCCGAGCTGGACCCGGAGGATCCGCAGGCGGTCCTGGACGCCGGCGGCACCCCGCAGCTGGCCGAGATGCGGCTGCACAACGGCACCATCTACCGCTGGAACCGGCCGATCTACGACGTGGCCGGCGGGGCGCCGCACCTGCGCCTGGAGAACCGGGTGCTGCCGGCCGGGCCGACGGTGGTGGACACCCTGGCGAACGCGGCCTTCTACTACGGCACGCTGCGGATGCTGGCGGCCGAGGACCGCCCGGTCTGGACCCGGATGGCGTTCTCCACCGCCGAGGCCAACTTCCGGCAGGGTTCGCGGCTGGGCATCGACGCCGACCTGTTCTGGCCCGGGGTGGGCGAGCTGCCGGCCTCCGAGCTGATCCTGCGCCATCTGCTGCCGCTGGCCCACCAGGGGCTGGACGCCTGGGGCGTCGACCCGGCGGTGCGCGACCGGCTGCTCGGCGTCGTCGAGGGACGGTGCAAGACCGGGATGAACGGCGCCCAGTGGCAGGTCGAGGCGGTGCGGTCGCTGGAGGCGTCCGGGGTTCCCCGCGGCGAGGCGCTGCGGCGGATGGTCGCAGGGTACGCGGCCCGCATGCACGCCAATGCCCCGGTGCATACCTGGGAAATGATGTAAGTCTGATTGAGAAAACTTCAGATATGTCTCTAGGCGGGGGTGAATCCCGACTTCATTGTTAAGCTCCCAGGATTGGTTGCGAGGAAGGTTGGGGGGCATGGCCACGCCACCAAACAATGAGGCTTGCGAGAATGCTGATCGCGCGCCACGACGGGTCGACGACACCACGCCGGCAGAGCGGCACGGCCGCGCGCAGCGCGCTGTGCCCGGCCGGGTTCCGTTGCGGACCTACCTGCTGAACGCGATCGCCATCGGCATCGCGGTGCTGCTGGCGCCGGCGCTCACCACGTCGTCGGCGACGGTCGGGGTGCCGCGGCCGGCACCGGTCCCGACGGCTGCCTCGGTGGCACCGGTGGCCCCGGTGGACACCGAGCATCAGCGGTTCGGCACCGAGCAGCCGCGGTCGGGGCCGGACCGCAACGCCGTCCGGGACGCCCTCGACCACGACGACACGCTGCCCCCGCCGCCACCGCCGGGCAAGGCGGTCGCCGCCAACGGCAGCGACTTCGTCTCGCCGGTGCCCGGCGCCATCACCGGCGGCTTCGGCCAGCGATTCCATCCGATCCTGCACTACTGGCGCATGCACAACGGCGTCGACATGCACGCGGCCTGCGGCACCGTGGTGATCGCCGCCTACCGCGGCACCGTCGTCCAGGCCGGGCCCAACGGCGGCTACGGCAATCTGGTCGTCATCGATCACGGCAGCTACAAGGGCAAGCGGGTGATCAGCAAGTACGCCCACCTGTCCCGCATCGGCGTCCGGGTCGGCGACAAGGTCGAGACCGGTCAGGGCGTCGCACTGTCCGGCACCACGGGCCTGTCCACCGGCTGCCACCTGCACTTCGAGATCAAGGAGAACGGCGTCTACGTGGACCCGGCTCCCTACCTGACCGGCAAGCCGTCGCCGCGTCCGGGCGGTCCGATCCCCGACCTGGGCCCGACGAACTCGCCTCGTCCGAGCACCTCGCCGACCCCGACCACCTCGCCGAGCCGGACGCCCAGCCCGACACCGACTCTCAGCCCGACCCGGACGCCCACGAAGTCGCCGACACCCACGCCGTCGAAGACTCCGGCCAGCCCGTCGGCGTCCCCCTCGGCCAGCCCGTCCGCGTCCCCCTCGGCCACCCCGAGCCCGACGCCGACCAGCACCACGCCGAAGCCGACGCCCACCCGCAGCCCGACCCCCACCCCGACCCCGACCCGGACGGCCACCCCGTCGGAGTCGGCCCGGGCGAGCGCCTCGCCGAGCCACGCCAGCCCGACCGCGTCGAAGTCGGAGGGCGGCACCTCGTCGGCGACGCCGAGCAGTTCCGGAAGCGAGAAGTCCCGGTCGTCGGCGGATCCCTCGCCGTCCGGCTCCTCGACCCCGTAGGCTCGGGCCCCGATGGGCGGGCTGATCTCTGGCTGGCGACGGCGCAGGCTGTTCGCCTCGCCGACGCGCGGCCGGCGTCCGGTGCCGCGCTGGAGCTGGATACCGTTCGCCGCCGTCGCAGGGTGCCTCGCGCTGCTGGCAGCGGCACGTGCCCTGGGAACCGACGGACCGACCTGGTTCCAGTGGCTGACCGATCCCCGCCAGCCGGTGGTCCCCGGGGTCTTCCTGGGCTCCATCGTGGCCGCCGCCGCGCTCTACGGACGCTCCCGCAACGCCCGCGGCAGGCTCGTCGGCGTGCTCAGCGTCTCCGGCTTCGCCGTCGGGACGCTGGTGCTCGGCATGGCGTCCTACTTCCACTGCAGCGTCGAGGGCCCGCCCTTCTTCGAGCAGTTGATCTGGGTGCTGTCCGGCGCCAGCGCCGAGCCGTGGGGCGATGCCCCCGGCTGCCCCAGCCAGCCTCCGCTGGCCCACCACCTGGCCCGGTTGTGTGCCCTGTGGGGCGCCCTGGCCAGCGTGCTGGGCGTTGTCGCGGCCGTGTTGCGGCGCCAACTCGACCGCTGGCTGGCGGCCTGGTCCGATCATGCGGTGGTGGTTCTCGGGGCGTCCCCGCAGGCGGCCGCGATGGTTCGCGCGGTGGCCGCCGACCGGTCGCCCGGGTCGGCGCTGCTGGTGGTCGACCACACCGGCGACGAGGCGTTCGGGGCGACGGTGCGGGCGCTGGGCGGCCGGGTGCTGGCCTCCGAAGCGGTGGACGCCGACCTGCTGCGGAACCTGGTCACCGTGCGCGGCCGGATCGCGGTCGAGGTGGTGCACGTCATCGAGGAGCGGGTGCCCGAGGCGCTCTCCACCTTCGCGCAGCTCTCCCGGGTGCTGGACGCCGCGGCGCCGAATCCGGCGTTGATCAGCCGGGTGCAGCTGCGGATCGACGATCCGTGGGTCGCCGAGAACTGGCGCCGGGCGGTCACCGGCGGCGAACGCGCCTGGCTGGCGGATGCGCTGTCGGCGATCGAGCAGACCGCCCGCGCCCTGGTCGCCCGGCTGGAGCTGGCCGAGGCCCGCCGGCTGGTGGTGTCCGGCCAGGGCGACCTGGCGGCCGCCGTGCTGGCCGAGGTCGCCCGCTCCGAGCGGGAGCGTCGCGCGCTGCGGCCCGGCGAGGCCGCGTCGCCGCTGGCGGTGACCGTGGTCGGTGCCGGTGCTGCGGGGCTTGCCGAGCAGCACACCAGGCAGCAGGCCCGGTTCGGCAACGACCGGGGCATCGCCGAGCTGCGGGTGATCGCCGAGCCCGCTACCGACGCCGTGCTGCTGGCCGCGGTCGGCGACGAGCCGGGCACCGTGCTGATGCTGACCGAGGCCGAGCCCGAGCTCAACCGTCCCACCCGGCTCGCCGGCCGGCTGCCGGAGGTGACGATCCTGGCCGTCGACCCGGCCAGCAGCGAGCTGCCCGACCAGCCGCTGGTGGGGCGGCTCACCTACTTCGGCGTCGGCCTGCTCAGCGGCGACCGCCCGCCGGAGGACCACTGGACGCGGATCGCGCGGCTGCTGCACGCCGCCTACCTCGGCCAGCTCGGGGACGCGGTCGGCGCGCGGCCGTCATCGCGTCCGTGGTCGGAGTTGCCCACCTTCTACCGGCACAGCAACCTGCGGCAGGTGCACGCGCTGTTCTCCGGGGTCGCCCAGCTCGGCCGGTCCTGGGCCGCGCAGGGCGTCGGCGAGGAACTGGACGCCGCCGAGGTCGACTACCTGAGCCGGCGCGAGCATGAGTCCTGGCGGCGCTTCTGCCTGGCCCACGGCTGGCGTCCGGGGCCCGCGCGGGACGACTCACGCCTGGTGCACGACTGGCTGGTCGACTGGGACGCCTTGCCTCCGGCGCCCCGGATGCGGACCATCGCCGGCGTCCGCCGCTCGCTGGCGCTGCTGGACACCGCCGGCTACCGATCCAGGCGCCGGACGACGCTGCTGCCGTTCCGCCGGCGGGGTGAGGTGCGAGCCACCCGGCTGGCCGAGGCGCGTCGCTGGCGGACCGAGTCGGGTGCCGAGATGGCGGCGGTGCCGGGGGACTGGCTGGTCACCGACCCGGCCACCGGACGCCAGTGGTCGGCCGACGAGCGGGCCTTCGCGGCGGGCCACGAGCGGCTCGGCGAGGAACGCTACCGGCGGACCGGGACCGTGCAGGCCAGGGACACCCTGGAGGGCCCGGCGGTGGCCGAGCCGGGCGACTGGCTGGTGCAGGGCAGTCTGGGCGAGCGCTGGCTGGTTCCCGGGGAGCGGTTCCGGGAGGCCTACGAGGCGGTCTAGGGCGGCGCCGGCGGCGACCGGCGAACGGCCGACCGATCTTTTTCAACGAAGTATTCGGTTCCCGCATGCGCACGGAAGCCGCTCGCTAACGTGTCACTCATGGCGATTTCAACCAATGCACCCTCCAAGCTGTCCGTGATCGGGGCCGGCGCGGTCGGTTCCTCCCTTGCATATGCTTCGCTGATCCGCGGCTCGGCCGACGAGATCGCGCTCTACGACCTGGACGAGAAGAAGGTTGACGCCGAGGTCCGTGACCTCTGCCACGGGACCCAATTCACCCCGTCCTCGGGCGTCATCGGTGGCAACAACATCGAGGTGGTGAAGGACTCCAACGTGGTGATCATCACCGCGGGCGCCAAGCAGAGGCCCGGACAGACCCGCCTCGACCTGGCCGCCACCAACGTCAACATCCTCAAGTCGCTGATGCCGCAGCTGCTCGAGCAGGCGCCCGACGCGCTGTACGTGCTGGTCACCAACCCGTGTGACGTGCTCACGGTGGTCGCCCAGAAGATCAGCGGCCTGCCCACCAGCCGGGTGTTCTCCACCGGCACGATGCTGGACACCTCGCGGCTGCGGTTCGCGATCGCCGAGGTGGCCCGGGTCTCGACCGCGCACGTGCACGCCACCATCATGGGTGAGCACGGCGACAGCGAGTTCCCGGTCTGGTCGAGCGCGAAGATCAACAGCATCCCGATCCGGGACTGGGTCGACTCCACCGGCAAGAGGATGTTCGACGAGACCCTGCTCGCCCAGCTCGGTGACGAGGCGATGCACGCCGCCTACACGGTGATCGCCGGCAAGGGCGCGACCAACTACGCGATCGGCCTCACCGGCGCGCGGCTCACCGAGGTGCTGCTCAGCGGCAAGCGCTCGGTGTTCCCCCTGTCGAGCGTCCTGGACGGCTTCCACGGGCTGCACGGGGTCGCGCTGTCGGTGCCCAGCCTGGTCTCCAGCAAGGGGATCGAGCGCGTCCTCGACGTCCCGATGGACGCCCAGGAGATCACCATGCTGAAGCGGTCGGCGGCCACCCTCAAGGAGTCGCTGACGGCGCTCGGCTTCTGACCTCGCTCCGTACCGGTCGGGCTTGTCGAGCCGCGGGACCGTCCCCGGTCTGTACCGGTCGGGCTTGTCGAGCCGCGGGACCGTCCCCGGTCTACCGGCGCTCGGCAGGGCTCGGCCGGTGCGGTGCGGTGCGGTGCGTGCGCCGTCGCCGCGCTACTTCAGCGGCGTCGTACGGGTCGCCACGTCCTCGGCGAGCTCCAGCGCCGCCTCGCGCTGGGCATCCGTGCTGCCGCCCAGGCCGAGCACCCGCACGTAGTACCGGGCGTCGACGGCGAACAGGGCCGTGGTCGTGGAGTCCTCGCCGGTGACGCCCGAGCGCCGGTCGCCGGTGTAGTTCTGGGTCTGGCTGAGTTCCTCGAGTTCCTTGGCGAGCGTGGTGCCCTTGGGGTCGTGGACCACCTGAACCGACAGCAGCGCGCCGCCGTCGTCGCCCTGCAGCGCGCACTCGCCGACCCGCCGCCCGGCCTGGAAGGTGGAGATCTCCCGAAGCCCGGCGACCGCCTGGTCGACGACCGCTTCCGCCTTGACGGCGTCCACCCGTTCGTCGCACAGCTGGCCGCGGGTGCCGACCAGGGACGGCCCGGGGTCGGGATCCTCGGGCGCGCAACCGGCCAGCGG